>NZ_JBDTTH010000100.1:0-14242 GCF_039930745.1 Polaromonas sp.
CCTGGTCGTTCTTGAATTCTTCGAGGGGGACATAAGCCTCGGATTTGAGTCCGGCATTCACAACCACGTGGTTGTGATCGATACGAACAACTTCAGCGGTGATAACTTCACCGGTACGCATTTCAGAGCGTTTCAGCGATTCTTCAAATAGGGCGGCAAAAGATTCAGACATTGATTTTCCTAATCCACAGGGCAGGTTTCCGAGAGCACCATTGCTATCGTTTTTAGAGCTGACTGCGGCGGTTTTGTGCGGATGATCCGCGGGTTAAGTTAAATATTCCTGTTGACCGTGTACTGGCGTACGTTGAAGGTCAGAAGGGCCGTAGGCCTTGCCACCAGTTGAGCACTTGCGCGACCGATTCTTCAATCGAGAGTGCGGAGTTGTCCAGTGGCCTGGCGTCATCAGCGGGCTTCAAAGGGGCGGATTGCCGTGACATGTCACGTGCATCCCTGGCCTCCAAATCCTGCTGAATCCCGGCGATTGTAGCCGAAATTCCCTTTGAAATCAATTGCTTATGGCGCCGTTCGGCTCTTTGCCGGGCGCTCGCCGTCAGAAAGACTTTCAGGGGGGCATCCGGGAAAATCACCGTGCCCATGTCCCGGCCGTCGGCCACCAGGCCCGGGAGCTGCCTGAAGCTGTGCTGCAGGTCCACCAGGGCCAGACGGACCGCCGGCAGGGCAGATACGCGGGAAGCGTTCATGCCGGCTTCCTCGGTGCGAATCGTTTCGGTGACATCCTGCTCACCCAGCAAGACCTTGCCGTCGGAAAAACGGACCGGCAATTGCCTTGCCAAGGCCGCAATCGCTGCTTCCTGTGCCGGTTCGATGGCCAGGCCGGCCTGCATGGCCGCCAGGGCGGTGATGCGGTACATGGCGCCGGAGTCGAGAAAGTGGTAACCCAGCCGGCGTGCCACCAGTGCTGCGACGGTGCCTTTGCCGGAAGCGGTCGGGCCGTCAATGCAGAGCACGGGAATCGAATTTCGCTCGGCGTGTGCCACCGAGAAGAGTGTTTCAAAGTAGTCCGGGAAGGTCTTGGCTACGCATTTTGGATCCAGGATGCGGACGGGGAGCCGGGCGGGATTGAACGCTGCCAGGGAAAAACACATGGCCACCCGATGGTCGTCATAGGTGTGGATAGGTGCGGTCTGCCATTGCCCCGGCGGCGTGATGCGCAGGTAGTCGGCGCCTTCCTCGACGCCGGCGCCCAGCTTGCGCAACTCGCAGGCCATGGCGGCGATGCGGTCGGTTTCCTTGACGCGCCAGCTGGCAATGTTGCGCAGGGTGGTGGTGCCGTCGGCGTACAGAGCCATCACCGCCAGGGTCATGGCAGCATCGGGAATGTGGTTGCAGTCCAGGTCGATGGCCTTGAGCGGCCAGGCACCGCGCCGGATGGTCAGAGTGTTGGCGCTGCTGTCAACCAGCGCACCCATTTGCCGTGCTGCCTCGACAAAACGGATGTCACCCTGGATCGAGTCTGCGCCTACACCTTCAATTTTTATGCCATTTTGGCCTGTAGCCGGCGCTGCTATTGCGCCAAGCGCTATGAAATAGCTAGCGGATGAGGCGTCGCCCTCGACATGGATGTCGCCGGGCGAACGGTAGCGGCTTCCGGCGGGGATCGTGAAGCGTTGCCATCCGTCCCGCTGAACCTGGATGCCGAAACGCGCCAGCAGCTTGAGCGTGATGTCGATATAGGGCTTGGAAATCAGCTCGCCGACGACTTCCAGCGTGATGTCCCGGCTTGCCACCAGTGGCAGGGCCAGCAGCAGGGCTGTCAGGAACTGGCTGGACACATCGCCGCGTACCCGGATAGGCGCGTTCAGTGTGAGGTGTCCGGTCTGGATGTGCAATGGCGGAAAACCATCCTGCCCGAGATAGTCGATATGGCAGCCGAGCTGGCGCAAGGCATCGACCAGGTCGCCGATGGGCCGTTCGTGCATGCGCGGCACACCCGACAATTCAAAGTCGCCGCCGAGCAGCGCCAGTGCCGCTGTCAGCGGTCGCATGGCGGTACCCGCATTGCCCAGATAAAGCCTGGCCTGTTTTTGTGCCAGTTGGCCGCCCAGACCGTCGATGATGGCCGTGGTGCCCTTTTGCGCCACCGTGCAGCCCAGTTGCCGAAGCGCTGCCAGCATCACCGCGGTGTCGTCGGATGCGAGCAGGTCATGCACCGTGGTGCGGCCCTCGCTCAGAGCGGCAAGCAGCAAAACCCGGTTGGAGATGCTTTTGGAGCCGGGCAGGCGAACGGTGCCGCCTGCAGCCGTCAGTGCCGGGATGTCCAGGAACTCGGTATCGAACATCGCCCCGCGCCTACTTGATGGATTTTGTGGGGGTGATTCGCCAGTTGGCGCGGGTATGGCTGGCGTGGTCGATGCGTTCTTCCAGTGCATCGCCGTCGGCCTTGGCGATCAGTTTCTCGAGCGAATGCAGGGCTTCCTGAAAGATTTTTGACTGTTCCAGCAGCTCTTCGCGGTTGGCGACCAGGATGTCGCGCCACATTTTCGGATCGCTCGCCGCGATGCGGGTGAAGTCGCGAAATCCGGGGCCGGCCAGCGATAGGTAGTCCTTGCCCTGAGCCTGGCCGGAAATGCTGTTGATCAGCGCAAAGGCGATCAGATGGGGCAGGTGGCTGACGGCGGCATACGCCGCATCGTGGGCCTGCGGGGACATCTTGGTGACATTGCAACCCAGCGCTGTCCAGACATCGACGGCTTTCTGGAGTTGCACCGTGAAGGTTCGTTCGATGGGCGTCAGGATGACCTGTTTGCCGGTATACAGGTCTGCATCGGCATGCTCGACACCAGACACTTCCTTGCCGGTGATGGGATGCGCCGGCACAAAACAGCCCACATGGTCACGCAGTACCCGGCGTGCTGCATCGACCACATCGCGTTTCGTGGAGCCGACATCCATGATGAGGGTCGTGGGTGTCACCAGATGGCGGATGGCCTTGAAGCTTGCTTCGGTGGCGGATACCGGGACGGCGAGCAGAACAATGTCAGCGCCGGAAACCGCCAGCAGGGCCGAGGGCGCTTCCACATCAATGACGCCCATTTGCCGGGCACGTTCTGTCGTGGAGGGTGATTTGCTGTAACCCACAATGCGTTTGACCAGGCCCGCACGTTTGAGCGCCAGCGCAAAGGAGCCGCCCATCAGGCCGCAGCCTATCAGTCCCAGTTGCTCAAACATGAAAGGGCGCCAGGATGGTTTGCAGTTGCTTCATGGGTGTTGTTTTTAGTCGCTGACGGGGTAAGTGCCCAGCACCTTGTAGAAGGCACAAAGTTGTTGCAGGTCTTTCAAGGCAGCCGCCACATTGGGCTGCGAGGGGTGGCCCTGCAAATCAATGTAGAAGAAGTATTCCCACTGGCCCGAGCGGGCCGGACGCGATTCGAAACGCGTCATCGACACACCGTGAGTTTTCAGCGGGACCAGAATGTCGTGAACGGCGCCGGGTTTGTTGGGCACGGAGACGATCAGGCTGACACAGTCCTTGCCGGATGCCTGCGGGGCTTGCAGTATCTGCGGAAGGCAGATCACGGCAAAGCGGGTGCGGTTGAAGGCATCGTCCTGGATTGCATGGGCGGCGATGTGCAGGCCGAATTCGGCGCCGGCGCGTTCGCTGGCAATGGCGGCCCAGGCTGGGTTGCCTGCGGCCAGGCGTGCACCTTCGGCGTTGCTGGACACGGCGCGCCGTTCAGCGTCGGGTAGGTGCGTTCCGAGCCAGCCCTGGCATTGCGCCAGCGCTTGCGCGTGGGCAAGAACGACCTCGATGCCGTCGAGCGAGGCCGAGAGGCGCAGCAGATTGTGGCGAACCAGCAGGCTGGTTTCGCCAACCACGTGCAGCGGGGAATTCAGGAACAGATCCAGCGTGCGTGTCACCACACCTTCGGTGTTGTTCTCCACCGGAACCACCCCGAACTGGGCGGTACCCGCCGTGGCCGCACGAAACACCTCGTCGAAACTGGCGCAGGGAACGTGTTCGATGCTGGAGCCGAAAAATTGCACCGCCGCCTGTTCGCTGAAGGTGCCGGCCGGGCCGAGGTAGGCCACGCGCTGCGGGGCCTCGAGCGCACGGCAGGCCGACATGACCTCGCGCCAGATGTGGGCGATGTTGTCGCCTTTGAGCGGGCCGGGGTTGGAGGACTGCAGCCCCTGGATGACCTGGGCCTCCCGCTCGGGCCGGAAGACCGGCGAGCCGTCGTGACGCTTGAGCTCACCAACCTCGTTGGCCAGTGCGGCACGCTGGTTCAGAAGTGCCAGCAATTGCTGGTCCACAGAGTCAATGCCCTGACGAAGTTGCTGAAGGGTTCGGGTCATGGGTGAAAGGGTTCAAACCCCACAGGTGGGGCGGTGACGCGCAGGCTGGCTCAAAGAAAAACTGGGCGTCATTTTTTCGCTGGTTTGACGGCCGGTGCCGGACCGACAATTTTCTCGGCGGTTTCATTAAATTGCTTGGCACGGGCCTGGATGTCAGTCTTGGAGGTTTCCACCAGTTTCTTGACAAACACATTGACCAGTTCAGGCGTCGCCGCCTTGTATTTTTTAACGGCAGGGGATTCAAAAAATGCCGTGAGCTGCTTGAGTTCGTCCAGGGTAAAGCGCTCCATGTATGCAGGTACCAGGGCATCCTTGCTGGCCTGGGCGACCTTGCCCGCGATGATTTTGTTGGCGTCAGCCGCAAATTTGGCGAGTTCGGCGTTGAGGTCTTCCGTCGCTTTGGCCTGCTTGGCCTTGGGAGCGGATTCGAGCCGGGATTCCCAGCCGCCGATCAGGTCCTGGGTCGCGCTGCCGGCGAGTTGCTCGACAAGGCTGTCCAGGTCGGGGCCTTGCTGCAAGGCCACCAGCCGTGTGGCCCATTCGAGCTTCGGGTCAGTAGGTTGTGCATGGCTGGTGGCCGTCAGGGCGCAGGCGGCCATGACCACTGCAGTCAGTATTTTTTTCATTGAAGGGTTTCCGGGTTGGAGGCGGGTTTGCCTGAATCTGTGTCGGGGTCGCTGTCATTGTCGTCCAGCGTGGCGTCATTTTCGACGATGCGCTGCAGGCCACTGAGCTGGGAGCCTTCGTCCAGCCCGATCAGCGTCACGCCCTGGGTGGCGCGACCCATCTCGCGGATCTCGCTGACTCGGGTGCGAACCAGCACACCCTTGTCGGTGATCAGCATGATCTCGTCGTCCACATGCACAAGAGTCGCCGCAACAACCTTGCCATTGCGCTCGCTTTGCTGGATGGCAATCATGCCCTTGGTGCCGCGGCCGTGGCGGGTGTATTCCTGAATGGAGGTGCGTTTGCCATAGCCATTCTGGGTAGCGGTCAGAACGCTTTGCTCCTCGTCCTCCGCAACCAGCATGGCAATCACTCCCTGGCCGTCGTCGAGCATCATGCCGCGCACGCCGCGGGCATTGCGGCCCATGGGACGCACGTCGTTTTCGTCGAAACGTACCGCCTTGCCGCCGTCAGAAAACAGCATCACATCGTGCTTGCCGTCAGTGAGCGCTGCGCCGATCAGGTAGTCGCCGTCATCAAGGTCAACAGCGATGATGCCGGCCTTGCGCGGATTGCTGAAGTCTTCGAGGGGCGTTTTTTTAACTGTGCCCATGCTGGTGGCCATGAACACGTACTGATCCGCCGGGAAGCTGCGTTTTTCGCCGGTCAGCGGCAGCACCACGGTGATTTTTTCACCTTCCTGCAAGGGGAACATGTTGACAATCGGGCGGCCGCGCGAACCGCGCGATCCGGCCGGGACTTCCCACACCTTGAGCCAGTAGAGCCGGCCGCGGTTGGAGAAACACAGGATGTAATCGTGCGTGTTGGCGATGAAAAGCTGGTCGACCCAGTCGTCTTCCTTGGTGGCGGTGGCGAGCTTGCCGCGGCCCCCGCGTTTTTGCGCGCGGTATTCGGACAGCGGCTGGCTCTTGATGTAACCGGTATGCGAGAGCGTCACCACCATGTCGGTCGGCGTGATCAGGTCCTCGGTACTCAGGTCGAAGGAGCTATGCTCGACCTGGCTACGGCGCATCCCCAGCTTGGATTGGCCGAATTCCTGGCGGATGACAGCGAGTTCTTCGCCGATGATGGTCGAGACGCGTTCGGGACGTGCCAGGATGTCCAGCAAGTCGTCGATTTCCGCCATGACTTCCTTGTACTCGGCCACGATCTTGTCCTGCTCCAGGCCGGTCAGGCGCTGCAGGCGCATCTGCAGGATTTCCTGGGCCTGCGTTTCTGACAGCCGGTACAGGCCGTCGTTGCCCATGCCGAATTCCTTCTCCAGCCCGTCCGGGCGGTAGTCGTCGGCATTGACCACGCCGCCGTCGGCGCGGGTGCGGGTGAGCATTTCGCGCACCAGGCTGCTGTCCCAGGGCCGCAGCATCAGCTCGGCCTTGGCAACTGGCGGTGTTGGCGCATTCCGGATGATGGCAATGAAGTCGTCGATGTTGGCCAGGGCAACCGCCAGGCCTTCGAGCACATGGCCGCGCTCGCGTGCCTTGCGCAGGGTGAACACGGTACGGCGCGTTACCACTTCACGGCGATGCGACAGGAAGACCTGAATCAGGTCCTTCAGGTTACACAGCTTGGGCTGTCCGTTGACCAGCGCCACCATGTTGATGCCGAAGGTGTCCTGCAGCTGCGTCTGCTTGTACAGGTTGTTCAGGACGACTTCCGGCACTTCGCCGCGTTTAAGTTCAATCACCAGGCGCATGCCGGACTTGTCGCTTTCGTCCTGGATGTGGCTGATGCCTTCGATCTTCTTTTCGTGCACCAGTTCGGCCATGCGTTCCTGCAGGGTCTTTTTATTGACCTGGTAGGGCAGTTCGTCAACGATGATGGACTGGCGCTGGCCCTTGTCGATATCCTCGAAATGGCAGCGCGCGCGCATGACCACCTTGCCGCGGCCGGTGCGGTAGCCGTCCTTGACGCCGTTGATACCGTAGATGATGCCGGCGGTGGGGAAGTCCGGCGCGGGGATGATTTCCATCAACTCGTCGATGCTGGCCTGAGGGTTTTTCAGCAGGTGCAGACAGGCATCGACGACTTCATTGAGGTTGTGCGGCGGGATGTTGGTGGCCATACCCACCGCGATGCCACCGGAACCGTTGATCAGCAGGTTGGGAATGCGCGAAGGCAGGACGAGGGGCTCTTTTTCGCTGCCATCGTAATTGGGGCCAAAGTCGACGGTTTCCTTGTCGATGTCCGCCAGCATTTCCTGGGCGATCTTCGACAGGCGGATTTCGGTGTACCGCATGGCTGCCGGGTTATCGCCGTCCACCGACCCGAAGTTGCCCTGGCCATCGACCAACATGTGGCGCAGGGAAAAGTCCTGGGCCATCCGGACGATGGCGTCATACACGGACTGGTCACCATGCGGGTGATATTTGCCTATCACATCGCCGACGATACGCGCAGATTTTTTGTAAGGCCGGTTCCAGTCGTTGTTCAACTCATGCATCGCAAAAAGCACCCGCCTGTGAACCGGCTTGAGGCCATCGCGGGCATCGGGTAAGGCGCGCCCGACGATCACGCTCATCGCGTAATCGAGGTAGCTGCGCCGCATTTCCTCTTCAAGACTGATGGGCAGGGTTTCTTTGGCAAACTGGGTCATGAGAGGCCTGGGTGGGATTTTGCGACGCGCATGGGGAGATAAGCCTGCTGATTTTAAGGCCTGCAAAGGGCTTGACAGGGGTGTGGCAAGTCCGCAACAAAAAACAAAGATTCTCGTTTCTGTGTCGGACGAAGCCGATACACGGCTTGAACGCTCAATGAGCTATGGCACAATAACTGTAACGCTTTGAGTGATGGTCACTCACGGCGTGTATCCAATCGCAGCAAGTCTGCGGCTTTTCTCTAGAGGAGAACCATGAAGAAACTCAACAAAGTGGCAATGTTGTTTGCTTCCGCAGCGCTTGCAACCGCCGCTGGTGCACAAACAATCGACAACTGGAAAAACGGCACCAATGAGTTGGTCTGGAAAAACGGTACCAACGAATATTGCTGGCGTGATGCCAACTGGACCCCGGCAACTGCCGCTCCGGGCTGCGATGGCGCCATTGTTCCCGTTGCCGCTCCTGCTGCCCCGGCTCCTGCTGCTGCGCCTGCAGCTACTCCCGCTCCTGCGCCCGTAGCTCCTCCCGCGGCGACAAAGGTCACCTACGCAGCTGATGCTTTCTTCGATTTCGACAAGTCTGTGCTCAAGCCTGAAGGCAAAGCCAAACTTGACGATCTGGTTGGCAAAATCAAGGGCATCAACCTCGAAGTCATCATTGCAGTCGGTCACACCGACGCCGTCGGCAGCGACACTTACAACCAGAAATTGTCGGTTCGCCGCTCTGAGGCTGTGAAGGCTTATCTGGTGTCCAAGGGCATCGAGAAAAACCGTGTCTACACTGAAGGCAAAGGCGAGAAACAGCCTGTTGCTGACAACAAGACCAGCGAAGGCCGCGCGAAGAACCGTCGCGTGGAAATCGAAGTGGTTGGCACCCGCGCCAACAAGTAATCCTTCCCGGATCACTTAAAAAACCGCGCTACGGCGCGGTTTTTTTATGGGCGGGCGATAATCAGATTCATGCACACCACTGAAAACGCAGACCCGGCCGAACTGGCCAAATTTTCCGATCTGGCCCACCGCTGGTGGGACACCGAGAGTGAATTTCGTCCTTTGCACCAGATTAATCCCCTGCGACTTGGCTGGATAGAGGACCTGGCGCCGCTCAAAGGCAAGCGGGTCCTCGATATCGGTTGCGGCGGCGGCATTCTGGCCGACGCCATGGCCCGCCAGGGTGCGCAGGTTTTGGGCATTGATCTGGCGACCAAGGCGCTCAAGGTCGCCCAGCTCCACGCACTCGAGGCGGGAACCCAGGGCGTCGAATACCGGGAAATCAGCGCGGAAGCGCTGGCCGCCGAGCAACCCGGCAGTTTCGATGTGGTCACTTGCATGGAAATGCTGGAACACGTGCCGGACCCGTCGTCTGTCGTGCGCGCCTGCGCGACGCTGGTCAAGCCGGGCGGCCAGGTTTTTTTCTCGACGATCAACCGCAACGCCAAGGCTTTCCTGTTTGCCATTGTCGGTGCGGAATATATGCTGAATCTGCTGCCCCGCGGCACGCACGAATATGCCAAATTCATCAAACCCAGTGAACTGGCCGCTGATTGCCGGGGCGCCGGGCTCAATCTTCAGCAGACCAGGGGAATGGAATACAACCCCTTGACCCGTCATTACTGGCTCAGTGCCGACACCAGCGTCAACTACATGCTGGCCACGCAGAAACCCTGAGGCAATTTGGCCGATGTTTAACGATATTGAGGCGGTGTTGTTCGACCTGGATGGCACGCTGATCGACAGTGCGCCTGACCTCGGCGCCGCAGCCGACAAGATGCGAACCGATCGAGGACTGGTTTCGCTCCCGCTGGCGGATTACCGGCCCATGGCCGGCGCCGGTGCGCGCGGCATGATTGGTGTGGCTTTTGGCCTTGCACCGGATCATGCCGACTACGGGGCCCTGAAAGAAGAGTTTTTCACGAACTACGAAGCCTGCATGACCGAACGCACCTGCGCCTTCGAAGGCGTGGCCGAGCTGATTGCGCAAATAGACAGTGCTGGGCTCAAATGGGGTGTGGTCACCAACAAGTCGGAGCGCTTCACCCTGCCGCTGACCCGTCAGATGGCATTGTTCAGCACGGCCCGAACGATTGTGAGCGGCGATACAACGCCGCATTCCAAGCCGCACCCGGCCCCGTTGTTGGAGGCGGCCCGGCAGCTCGGGCTTGGTCCTGACCGGTGTGTTTACGTCGGGGATGACGAACGTGACATTGTTGCGGGACGCGCCGCAGGCATGCCGACGGTGGCTGCAGCTTACGGTTATCTTGGTGCGATGGCCGACATGCAAGGCTGGAAAGCCGACGCCACCATTGTTTCACCAGGGGCACTCTTGAATTTGCTGCGAATGGCTTAAACTACCCAGCTTGGGGCTGCATTGGTTTCGACGTGGGTTCGGACGCGGTGTGGTGCATGTCGAGCTGAGTGTGCTCGTAAAACTGATTCAAACAAACTAACTGCAAACGACGAACGTTTCGCACTCGCTGCTTAATTGCCAGTGAGCTTTACAACAGCAGGCCGATGGGCTGGGCAAGGGGTTTTTAACGCAAGTTGAAAGCTCCCGGCTGTAAAGATAATTTTATCGGCTGGCTCCGGGCTGGGTACCTTAACCCGGGGCAAGAAAATAGGGTGCTGGCGTCCTGTGTAGCGTGCGACTGCGCGACTCAGGTGGCGAGACTTAAATCAGACCGCTAAACATGTAGATCTGCCCGAACAAGGCTTGCGGACGGGGGTTCAAATCCCCCCAGCTCCACCACTATAACGTCCAAGGCCGTTTACTGAAGTACAGTAAGCGGCCTTTTTCATTGGGGAATGCTTAAATATTGTGCAATTAAGTGCAACGAGATTTAACACTATCCAAAGCAAATACGGGGAACAAAGCGGGGAACAGCTGACGGAACTCCTTTATAATTGATGTCTGTTCCCCGGTTTGCTGTTGAAGGTTTGCTATGCTGACTGACAGACACTGTAAAAACGCTGAGTGTCCGCCGGATAAGAAGCGCGCACGGTTTGCCGATTCAAGAGGGTTGTATCTTGAAGTTAGCCCTGGCGGGTCTAAGCGCTGGTTTTGCAAGATCTATGCAGACGGCAAAGAGGGGCGGATGGCACTTGGTAGCTATCCGAATGTCAGCCTCGCTGCCGCGCGCGGTGCGCGCGATGCGGTAAGGTTGCAGAAGGCCGCTGGCCTTGACCCAATTCAGCTTAGAAAAGTTGAAAAACTCAAATCCACAAACCCTCAAGGCGATACGTTCAGGGCGGTAGCACTGGAGTGGTACGCGAAGCAGGCGCCCGATTGGAGCCCTGCACATGCAGACCGTTCTCTAAGGCAGTTCGAGCGTGATCTTTTTCCATGGCTGGGTGAGCGTCGCATACAAGAAATAGAAGCTGTAGAACTGCTTGCTGCTTTGCGAAAAGTGGAGGAGCGGGGCGCTGTCGAAACAGCAGATCGCGGCTTAATGCTGGCGCGTCAAGTGTGGCGTTATGCGTCTGCCACTGGCAGGGTAACCAAAGACATAACGGCTGATTTAAAGGGTGCGCTGACGCCTTATCGAGGCACCCACTTCGCGGCGATTACCGACCCGAAGCAGTTGGGGATATTGTTGCGTGCAATCGATGCTTACAAGGGTGGACCGATAGTGCGTGCGGCTTTGAAGTTGGCGCCTATGCTGTTTCAAAGACCCGGTGAGCTAAGAGCGGGGGAGTGGTCCGAGGTGGAACTCGACCAAGCGATGTGGGAGATACCGGCAGCCAGGATGAAACGGGAGAAGGCGGGAAAAGAAAATGGGCCTCCTCATTTCGTGCCGTTGCCGCGCCAGGCGGTCGAAATATTGCGTGAACTTCGGGTGTACACCGGTCATGGGCGGCTCATGTTTCCCGGTGAACGCAATCACGATCGGCCAATTTCAGAAAACTCCGTGCGAACTGCGTTGATTACGATGGGATATAAGTCCGATCTGCAAACGTGGCATGGGTTTAGGGCAACAGCTAGAACCATGCTGGCCGAGCGGCTCGACTGCGACCCTTTGGTGGTTGAGGCCCAACTAGCTCATGCGGTGAAAGATGCCAATGGTCGAGCCTACAACCGTACTCAATACCTGAAGCATCGGGCTGAAATGATGCAAAGTTGGGCTGACTATCTAGACATGCTTCGTACGAATCCTTAGCGCGAGGCCGTCCACTCCGCCATTATTGGTTGTAAGTCGTTGATTAATAAAGATTTTTAGCTTACATGTCAACGACTTACACGTCAACTCACAAGCCGCAAAATTTTCATTGCGGCTTTTTTTCGCCAGCTCGTTAAAAGCAGTTGGGGATCCAGGCCGGTATCGATGAATTCGTCGCCAGCTCCAGGATCAACCGATATGAGCTTGGCGTGCACCGTGCCGACCTTCTGACTGCAGAGAAGCTGGCCAAGGTGCTTGACGTCACCCCGGCTTTTTTATGCCTCAGATGATGCTGTGGCGGATCTGCTGTTTAAGTACACCAGAGCGTCACAAGCCTTGCGTCGGCAGATTCAACGCCTGCTGGCTGATTTGCCGTCTCCAGACCAACTCCGCTGATAGCCTATTTCCCTTTGGGCTGCGGCTTGGCGGTGACGCCGATGTAATAGGCTGGCGTGAAGTTGCTCAGGGCGGTGTTGAAATGATCGCTAGGATCGATCCATGAAGCCGGGTCAATCACGTAGGCGAAGTCTTTCGCGCCACCTGTTCCCTTCACTCTGTGATAGAGGACGTGACGTCCAAGCTCGGTCAACTCGTCATACTCGACCAGGAGTAATGCCACTTCCGGCAGCTCTACAAAGCTTGTGAAGTCCTTGTAGCTGGTGACCACCAAGCCGCTCAGGTTAATGAGCAGAGCAGCGATCTTGGTTTCCGTGATGAAGTACGGTCCGAACGCTGGCACACCAAACTGGACGGCCAAGGCGTGAACTTCCTCCAGTTTGCGGCCGGTGAGTGTGGCGATGCAGGCGCGTCCATGCGCTCTTCCATTTGGACGCGTTGGAATGGTGATTTGAAGCCCTCGGGCAGGCCTGTGTTGGTTGCGGGTTTGTTGCCATGGGATGCGCTCCTTGATTTGAGGATTGAAAAATGCGCGCAGCAGTACTGACCTGAGGCCTAGAACAGCTCTGGTATTGGAAAACTCTTGGAATTTCAGAATTGAGTGAATGTGGGGTCCGGTTTTGATGCCGGATTTCACTCTAGACGGCGCTGCTGCGCTGTTTACCAGGCTCAAAACTTTGCCGTTAGAGGTTTCGTATTGAGCTTTGGTGATTCAATTATTTCACGAAAAATCGGCGTCTATAACCAAATAACTTTGTGTAAATCCGCAAGAATTCGATGATCAAGTCCTGATGCCTTCGTCAATTACTGAATACCGTCCAAATTTGCTTGAGATGGAACAGGTTCAAGGGGTAACGCGGATTAAGATGCTGCGGGGCTCCCTTTCTGTGTAAGGCGAATGCGGATGCTGAAAGCACAAAAAAGGCGAATAGTCAAGAAATGACGACAACCATTCATACAATCCTCGACGAATTCAGGGACGCGGCAACCTCAAATCGAGACTTGGGTGACAAGTTTGAAAAGCTATTCGCAACGTATCTAGTCACGGATCCGCTCTATCAGGACAAATTCAGCGACGTCTGGCTCTGGAATGAATGGCCTGATCGTGGCAATCGACCAGATGTTGGCGTAGACCTTGTAGCTAAGGAGCGCTACACAGGTGGATTTTGCGCCATTCAATGCAAGTTCTATGACCCAAGTCATACCTTGCAGAAGGCCGACATTGATTCGTTCTTCACGGCCTCGGGTAAAGCTCCTTTCACCTCAAGGATCATTGTCTCCACCACCGACAAGTGGGGAAAGCATGCTGAAGAAGCTCTAGAGAACCAGCACGTTCCTGTTTCACGCTTGCGAGTGCGGGACTTGGCGGATAGCCCGATTGATTGGTCTGAGTTCTCCATGAAGAAGCCGACAGCTATCAAGCTCAAGGCCAAGAAGAAGCTTAGGGATCATCAAAAGAAGGCCTTGGAAAAGACCGAAGACGGCTTTACTGAAAGCGACCGTGGCAAGCTCATCATGGCTTGTGGCACGGGCAAGACCTTTACCGCCCTCAAGATCACTGAAAAGTTCGTGCCCAAAGGTGGCATCGCGTTGTTTCTTGTGCCTTCAATTTCCCTGCTGTCTCAAACGCTGAGAGAGTGGACTGCTGAAACTGAAATTAGCATGCAAAGCTTTGCAGTCTGCTCAGATTCCAAGGTGGGAAAAAGGAACGAAAGCGAGGACATCAGCGCGCATGATCTGGCGTTCCCTGCGACGACCGATATTCAAAAACTCGCCGACCAAGTGCAAGCGTTTGCTGGTAAGAGAGATTTGACGGTGATCTTCTCCACCTACCAATCCATTGAGGTAGTAGCCTCTGCCCAGAAGAAGGGTTTGCCCGAATTTGACCTTATTGTGTGTGACGAGGCTCATCGGACCACCGGTGTGACCTTGGACGGCGACACCGAATCGCACTTCGTCAAAGTCCACGACCAGAGCTTTATCAGGGGCAAGAAGCGCCTCTACATGACCGCGACCCCTAGAATCTTTAGCGACAGCGCAGTAAGCGCGCGGTGATCCCGTCTTGACGACGGCCTGGGCGATCAGGTGTTCGCGA
>NZ_JBDTTH010000101.1:0-14068 GCF_039930745.1 Polaromonas sp.
GAGGACTCATAATCCTTTGGTCCACAGTTCAAGTCTGTGACGCCCTACCACCCACCAAATAGGCTATAATTCGAGGCTTAGCGGCTGTAGCTCAGTTGGATAGAGTACTTGGCTACGAACCAAGGGGTCGTGGGTTCAATTCCTGCCAGCCGCACCAAACGTCAAGCCCTGGAACTGTGAGGTTCCAGGGCTTTTTCGTTACGATGTCCTGATCTGAAACCTGTTCTTACTGTTGCAGGCTCATCATGAGCAAAGCTTTCACCAAAGAAACTGACGCGGAAGACGATGAGGACTTGTCGCTCCCGCCCTTGCCTGCGGGTGGCAAAAACTACATCACCCCGCCTGGTTACGCGCGGCTCAAGGCCGAGCTGCTGGATCTTATTGACAACGAGCGCCCCAAGATGGTCGAAGTGGTGCACTGGGCGGCCAGCAATGGCGACCGCTCCGAAAATGGCGATTACCACTACGGCAAAAAGCGCCTGCGCGAGATTGACCGGCGCATTCGTTTTTTGACCAAACGCCTTGAAATTGCCGAAATTTCAGACCCCGCCGTCCACTTTGGCAACGACCAGGTGTTTTTTGGCGCCACGGTCACCTACGCCGACGACGCGGGCGTGGAGCAGACGGTAACCATCCTGGGTATTGATGAAGCAGACAGTGCGCAGAACCAGGTCAGCTGGATTTCACCGATTGCCCGCGCGCTGCTCAAGGCCCGGGTCGGCGACGAGGTGAAACTGGCCACGCCCGGTGGACTCAAGGACATCGAAGTGGTAGAGGTCAGTTATCCGGCGCCGGCAGGCGCCTAGACGCCTGGCTTGGCGCGCTGCACGCGCAATACCGGCGCAGTTCGCTTGACGCTGCGCATGACGGCCGCCAGATGGATGCGGTCGCGCACCAGCACATCAAAGCGCAGGTCGGTGGCGTCCTGTGCGGGGTCTTGCCCCATGTCCACATGGGTGATGTCGGCCTCCGCACTTGCCAGGGCCGAGGCGACCTTGGCCAGCACCCCTTTGCCGTTGGACACGGTGACCAGCAAGCCGGCTTCAAAAGCCCGTGTGGGCTCGTCAGACCAGTCGACCGCGATAAACCGTTCACTGTCGCGCTGCTGCAATTTTTTGGCCACTGCACAGTCTTCCGTGTGGACGACAAGCCCTTCCCCGCGCCCCAGGTAACCGACAATGTCGTCGCCGGGAATGGGATGGCAGCAGGTGGCAAACTGAACCGAGGCGCCTTCGCTGCCGTCGAGTACCAGGGCGCCCTGTGAGATGGATTCGTGTGCCGTGTAGCGCTCACGGCTCATCAGCAGCTGGTCCGGTTTTTCGCCGGTTTCAGCCAGCAGGCTGACGATGCGCTTGGCAACCATGCTGGCGATGCGTTTGCCCAAGCCGATGTCGGTCAACAGGTCGGCGCGCGAACGGTTGCCGGAGAAGCGCAGTATTTTTTCCCAGGTTGCGTGGTTTTGCTCATTGTCCTCCGGCAGGCGCTCTATGCCTTCGGCGCGCAGCGCCTGTGCCAGCATTTTCTCCCCGAGCTCCTGCGATTCGGTGAGCGCCATGGTCTTGAGGTGATGGCGTATCTTGGACCTGGCCTTGCCTGTACGCACAAAGCCCAGCCAGGCCGGATTGGGGCTGGAGACCGAGGCGGTGATGATCTCGATCACGTCGCCATTGCGCAGTTCGGAGCGCAAGGGGACCTGCTCGCCGTTGACCTTGGCCGCCACAGCTCTATGTCCGACGTCGCTGTGGATGGCGTAGGCAAAGTCGACAATCGTCGCCCCGCGCGGCATGGCCATGATCTGGCTTTTCGGCGTGAACACGTACACGGCATCGGGGAAAAGATCGATCTTGACGTGATCCCAGAACTCGGCAGCGTCGCGGGTTTCATGCTGGATATCCAGCAGGGACTGCAGCCATTGGGTGCCCAGTCGCTGGGACGCATCGCTTTCCGGGTCGGTGGCTTTGTACAGCCAGTGTGCTGCAACGCCGGATTCGGCGACGATATGCATGGCCTCGGTGCGCATCTGGAACTCGATGTTGGTGCCGAAGGGGCCGACCATCGTTGTATGCAGCGACTGGTAGCCATTGACTTTGGGAATCGCGATGTAGTCCTTGAATTTCCCCGGCAGGGGCTTGTAGAGCTGGTGCAGCACACCCATGGCGGTGTAACACGCAGTGACGTTCGCGACAATGATGCGAAAGCCATAGATGTCAGTCACCTGCGCGAAAGACAGATGTTTTTCGTCCATCTTCCGATAGACCGAATAGAGTGCTTTTTCGCGTCCGTGGATGTGCATCTCGGTGCCAGCGCTGGCAAAGGCAGCCTCTACTTCGGCCTGGACGCGCTTGATCACGTCGCGCCGACGGCCACGGGCTCTTCCCAGCGCCTTGGTCAGCGTGGCGTAGCGCCAGGGGTACAGGTGCTGGAAAGCCAGGTCCTGCAGTTCGCGGTAGGTCGCATTCAGGCCGAGGCGGTGCGCAATGGGCGCATAGATGTCCAGCGTCTCGCGCGAAATGCGTGTCCATTTGCTGCGCGGCACGTCGCTCAGCGTGCGCATGTTGTGGCTGCGGTCGGCCAGCTTGATCAGGATGACGCGCACGTCGCGGGCCATGGCCAGCAGCATTTTGCGAAATGATTCCGCCTGGTTTTCTTCGCGTGTGTTGAATTCCAGTTTTTCCAGCTTGGTCAGCCCGTCTACCAGCTCGGCAACAGGTGCACCAAAACGTTCAATCAGCTCGGGCTTGGTGACGCCGCAGTCCTCAATCGCGTCATGCAGCAGCGCTGCCATGAGGGCCTGCGCATCCAGCTTCCATTCGGCGCATTGCTGGGCCACCGCGATCGGGTGGGTGATATAGGGCAGGCCGCCATTGCGGATCTGACCCAGATGCGCTTCATCGGCAAAGCGGTAGGCGCGCCGGACATTGTCTATGTCCTCGGCGCTCATGTAGTCCAGTTTCGCGGTGAGCGCCGCAAAACTCGCCGCGGCCGCATTGGCGGCAGCCGGGCTCGACTTGGCGTTAGCGATGGGAAAATCCAGGGCGCTCATGCCTTAAATGTATCGCGGTGCCAATAAAACATGCAAAAAGCGGGCTTTGCACCGGTTTGGAAAAATAAAAAAAGCACCGCTTGCGGTGCTTTTTTGAGAAGGTGGCGTTGCCTCAGGAGGGGACTTTTTTCAGCATTTCCAGGCCGATTTTACCTTCGGCAATTTCACGCAAGGCGGTTACGCCGGGTTTGTTCTTGCTCTCGATTTTGGGTGCATGGCCCTGGCTGAGCATGCGGGCGCGGTAGGTCGCAGCCAGAACAAGCTGGAAGCGGTTGGGGATTTTTTCCAGGCAGTCTTCAACAGTGATGCGGGCCATGATGATCTCCGGGTTAAATGGGAAATAGGGGAACGAGGCAGCAGGTCAGGCAATATGCAGGGCCTTGAAGGTCTCGGCGCGGGCACGTCGTTGGGCTGCAAACTTGAGCCGCTGGGCATGAACAATGGTTTTCAGGTCGAAAACCGCTCGTTCAAATAACTCGTTGATTATAACGAAGTCGAATTCGTGGGCTTGGGCCATTTCTACTGCGGCATTTTTCAGGCGCAATTCGATGACGTCCGGCGAATCCTCGCCGCGGCGCTCCAGCCGCGAGCGTAACTCTTCCCAACTGGGCGGCAGGATGAAGATCAGCACCGCATTGCTGAAAATGCGCTTGATGTTGATGGCGCCCTGAAAATCGATCTCCAGAATGACATCGGCGCCATGGGTCACACGTTCCTCGATGGTTTGCCGAGACGTGCCATAGCGGTGGCCATGGACATGGGCCCACTCCAGAAAGGAGTCCCGCAGCACCATGCCGTCAAACTCCTCGGGCGAAATAAAGAAGTATTCGCGGCCATGTTTTTCTTGCCCGCGGGGCGGCCGCGTGGTGTGCGACACCGCAGGCTGCACCCGCGCGTCGAGCTCCATCAGGGCTTTGACCAGGCTGGATTTTCCGGCCCCGCTGGGTGCGGCGACAACAAACAGGTTTCCGGGGTAGTCCATGGCGTCAGATTCTTGAAGATGGGTTGATTCAGGCAGGGCAGGGCCTTACTCTATGTTCTGGACCTGCTCGCGGATCTGCTCGATCAGCACCTTCATGTCCACCGAGACGTGGGTGAGTTCCAGCGACCCTGATTTGGACCCCAGCGTATTTGCCTCACGGTGCAGTTCCTGAATCAGGAAGTCGAGCCGTTTGCCTACTTCGCCGCCCCCGGCCAGCAACCTGTCGATTTCGTCCAGATGAGAGGACAGCCGCGTGATTTCTTCCGCCACGTCAATACGTATTGCGAAGGAGGTCGCTTCCGTCAGGGCTCGGTCCTGCGCGGCTTCGGGCAGGGTGCTTCCGCCTCCCAGTGCCATCGCCTCTTTCCAGCGCTCCATGAAACGGATTTTCTGCTGCTCCACCAGCTTGGGCACCATGGGGACGGCCGAGGCGGCGAGCGCTCGCAGCTGGGCAGTACGGTCCAGCAGCATTTGCGCCAGGCGGGCGCCTTCGCGTTCCCGGGCCGCCAGCAGTTCCTTGAGCGCCTTTTTGGCGAGTTTTAGCAGTTCGTCGCTGTAGTCATGGGTGGTTTTGTCTTCACCTGCCGCCATGCGCAGGATATCTGCGACGCTTAGAGCCGTCGCGCCGGGAAGCCAGGACCGCACGGTGTCTTCCATGGAGCCCAGGCGCTGCAGGGTGGCGGTCGCCGGGGCGCGCAGGCTGCTCCCGGTATTGCTTTCCAGGGAAACGCGGATTTCGATCTTGCCGCGCTTGAGCTTGGCAGTCAGCAACTCTCGAAGCGCAGGCTCGGCCTGACGCAATTCATCGGGCAGCCGGAAGGCCAGATCCAGGAAACGGCTGTTCACCGAGCGTACTTCCACCCCCAGGCGGGCGTTGGCGTCCGTACCGGTATCCGTTTCCTGGGTATTTCGCGCAGGTGTGGATTGAACGGCTGCATAGCCAGTCATGCTGTAAACTGACATTTAGTTATACGCTTTTCGTAGAGAAACAGGACTTGGTGATCCCGTCACCTTGCTTAATCCCGAATTATGTCAAAGGTCAAGCCAGCGCCACTTCCACCCGATACCGTCATAGGCGGTTATCGCGTCGTGCGCAAGCTGTCGGCCGGCGGGTTTGGGGTAGTTTACTTGGCTGTGGATAACGAGGGCCAGCAGGTTGCCATCAAGGAGTACCTGCCTTCCTCGCTGGCCAGCCGGCCGCCGGGCGAGTTGCTGCCTCAGGTGCAACCTGAAAAGCTGTCGCTGTACCGGCTCGGCCTGAAGAGTTTTTTTGAGGAAGGCCGCTCGCTGGCGCAGATTTCCCACGCGTCCGTGGTCAGTGTGCTGAACTTCTTCCGCGAAAACGAGACTGTTTACATGGTGATGAATTATCTGGAGGGCGGCACCCTGCAGGACTTCATCATCACCGCACGCGAACTCAAAAAGCAGAAGGTGTTCCGCGAATCGACCATCCGCTCGCTGTTCGACGAGATCCTGCGCGGTTTGCGCATCGTGCACCAGCACAAGATGCTGCATCTGGACATCAAGCCGGCGAACATCTTCGTCACCGATGACAACAAGGCGGTGATGATCGACTTCGGTGCGGCGCGCGAGGTATTGAGCAAAGAGGGCAATTTCATCCGGCCCATGTACACACCGGGGTTTGCCGCGCCTGAAATGTACCGCCGCGATTCGTCGATGGGGCCGTGGACCGATATCTATGCGATCGGCGCCTGTATTTACGCGACCATGCAGGGTTATCCGCCCAATGACGCGCCGCAGCGCCTGGAAAAAGACCGGCTTTCGCTGGCGTTGTCGCGGCTGCGCGGTGTTTATTCAGACAACCTGATCGAAGTGGTGGAGTGGTGCATGTCGCTCGATCCGCTGTCGCGGCCGCAGTCGGTCTTCGCCCTGCAGAAGGAACTCAGCCGCGAGGGTGAACGGCGGTATACCAAATTGACGGTCGGCGAAAAAATGCGGCTGCAGTTTGACAACATGGTGTCAGACACCAAGAAAACCGCGCGCAAAGCCACCGGCTTTGCGACAAAATTCAAATGAAATTCTCAGTCTTTCAGGTCAGCCGTAAAGGCGGTCGCGAGAAAAACGAAGACCGCATGGGGTATTGCTACACCCGTGAGTCGGGCTTGTTTGTGCTGGCTGACGGCATGGGAGGCCATCCTGAAGGCGAGGTGGCGGCACAGCTGGCGTTGCAGACCATTTCTGCGCTCTACCAGAAGGAAGCCCGGCCGCTGGTCAGGGACACCACCGAGTTTTTGTCGTCTGCCCTGATGGCGGCGCATCACCAGATCATTCGTTATGCCAGCGAAAAAGGCATGCTTGATACCCCGCGCACCACGTTGGTCGCAGCCATATTGCAGGGCACAGGCGCGACCTGGGTTCACTGCGGCGACTCGCGTCTTTATGTAGTGCGCGAGGGCGAACTCCTGACCCGCACGCGCGACCACTCCTACCTGGAGCAGCAAAACGCCGGCATCATCAAGCTGGAGCGCCTGAACCGCAACATCCTGTTCACCTGCCTGGGCTCTCCATCCAAACCGGTGTTTGACATCACCGGCCCGGTGGTCCTGCAGCAGGGCGACAAGCTGATGCTCTGCTCCGACGGCCTGTGGGGCACGCTGACCGACGCTGAAATTGTGCGCCACATGGCCAGCAACAGCGTGTCTGACGCCGTACCCGAAATGGTCGAACATGCGCTGCGCAATGGAGGGGAGCACAGCGACAATGTCACCGTGCTCGCCATGGAGTGGGAAACGCCCGACGCTTTCGAGTCGACGCGCGGCATTTCGACCGACAGCATCATGGATGGTGTTTTTGCATCGACCATCCAGGCGGGCGTGCTCGATTCCAGTATCGAAGATCTTGATGATGCGGCGATTGAACGCTCCATTGCCGAGATCAACGAAGCCATACGCCGCTCGGCAGCCAAAAAAGCCTGAGTCCGGCCCGCTGTTTCGCCCGCAGGTGCTGCCTTGCTCCTGGCTTTCCTTTTTCTTTCTTCTCTTTCCTATTTCTCGGGCGTGTTCCCGCCAGAAAGCCCCTCACCATGAGTTCATTTTCACGAAGCAGCGCTCGCGCGGTTGACCAATTGCGCCCGGTACGGATTACCCGTGCTTACACCGCCTACGCAGAAGGATCCGTTCTGATTGAGTTCGGGGCAACCCGGGTGCTGTGCACGGCCTCGGTCGAGGAGAAAGTGCCTGGCCACAAAAAAGGCAGCGGCGAGGGCTGGGTCACGGCCGAATACGGCATGCTGCCACGTGCTACCCATACCCGCAGCGACCGTGAGGCCGCGCGCGGCAAGCAGAGCGGGCGCACGCAGGAAATCCAGCGCCTGATCGGGCGCTCCATGCGCGCCGTGTTCGACCTGAAAAAATTGGGTGAACGAACCATCCACCTCGACTGTGACGTTATCCAGGCTGACGGCGGAACACGCACCGCCAGCATCACCGGTGCTTTTGTTGCCGCACAGGACGCGGTGAACAAGCTGCTGGCCGAGGGCAAGCTCAAGGAAACGCCGATCACCGGCCACGTGGCCGCGATCTCGGTGGGCATTGTGCAGGGAACGCCCTTGCTGGACCTGGAATACATCGAGGATGTGAGCTGCGACACCGACATGAATGTGGTGATGACCGGCGCCGGCCACTATGTCGAGGTGCAGGGCACGGCTGAAGGCGCCGCCTTTTCGCGCAAGGAAATGGACGCGCTGTTGCAACTGGCGGAAAAAGGTATCAGCGAACTGGTTGCCTTGCAGCAACGGTCGCTCCTGAATTAATAGCTGCTTGCGCCCATCCCTATTGGGCTGGATGCATATTTCTTTATGAAAATCGTACTTGCATCGAACAATGCCGGAAAACTGGCCGAGTTGCAGGCCATGTTGGCGCCGCTGGACGTGGCGCTGGTCAGGCAGGCCGATCTGGGCATTCCCGAGGCAGAAGAGCCTTTCCGTACTTTTGTCGAAAACGCCTTGGCCAAGGCGCGTCACGCTTCGCGCCTGAGCGGCCTGCCGGCATTGGCCGACGATGCCGGTTTGTGCGTCGATGCCTTTGGTGGCCTGCCTGGCGTGGACACGGCTTTTTATGCCACACAGTTTGGCTACGACAAAGGCGACGACAACAATGTGCGCGCGCTGCTGGAGCAGATGGCCGGCGTCGATCAACGCCGGGCCGCCATGGTCAGCACGCTGGTGGCCGTGCGTTCCGCCGGCGATCCCGAGCCCCTGATCGCCATGGGCCGAGTGACGGGCGAAATTGCTCGGGAGCCAGCGGGCGGCAATGGCTTCGGTTTTGACCCCGTGATGTTCATTCCGGCATTCGGCAAGACCTTTGCCCAACTGCCTGTCGAGGTCAAAAACGCCAACAGCCACCGGGGCATGGCGGCGCGCCAGATGATGGACCTGATGCGCGAGCGCTGGTTGTGAGCAGGCAATGACTTTTCCGATCCCCGTCGTCAGTGCGTCGCCGGAGCAGGGCGTTCAGATCAGAGACGTTCAGCACTACATGCGCAGCGGCACCCTTCAATTGAGCGCGTTGCCTCCCCTGTCTCTCTACGTGCATCTGCCGTGGTGTCTGAAAAAATGCCCTTACTGTGACTTCAACTCTCACGAAGCCCAGGGCGCGTTGCCCGAGCAGCGTTACCTTGATGCATTGACGGCCGACCTCGAAGCTTCACTTCCCTTGATCTGGGGCCGTACGGTGCACAGCGTTTTTATCGGCGGCGGCACGCCCAGCCTGTTTTCACCGCAAGCGATAGATCGCCTGCTGGGCGCCGTCCGCGCGCGGCTGCGGCTGGAGCCCGACTGCGAAATCACGCTCGAGGCGAATCCGGGTACGTTTGAGAAAGATCGTTTCAGGGCCTTTCGCAGCGCCGGCGTGACAAGGCTATCGGTTGGCGTGCAAAGTTTTGATGATCAGCATCTCAAAGCGCTGGGCCGCGTGCACGACCGCGCCCAGGCAATCACAGCGGTGGAAGAAGCCGCGCAGGCTTTCGACACCTTCAACCTCGACATCATGTACGCGTTGCCGGGCCAGACTCTTGAGAATCTTGAACAGGACATGCGCCAGGCACTTGCTTTTCAACCGCCGCACATCTCGATTTACCACCTGACCGTCGAGCCCAACACCTATTTCGCCAAATATCCTCCAGCATTGCCGGAGGAGGATGACGCATACGCCATGCTGGACCGGATCACCGAACTGACCGGCCTTGCAGGCATGGACCGCTACGAAATTTCGGCGTACGCAAAATCCGGCCATCGCTGCCTGCACAACCTGAACTACTGGAAGTTCGGTGACTACCTTGGCATAGGCGCCGGGGCGCACAGCAAGCTGAGTTTTGCGCATCGCGTGGTTCGCCAGGTGCGGTTTCGTGAGCCGAAGCTGTACATGGAGAAGGCGCTGGCCAGTGCCCCGGTGGCACAGGACACTGAGGTCAGCCGAGCCGACTTGCCTTTCGAATTCATGCTCAATGCCCTGCGTTTGCGCGAAGGGTTCAAGCTGCAGGATTTTTCAGAGAAAACCGGGTTGCCGCTGACAGCGATCCAGGCCGGGCTGGACGAGGCCGAGCGCAAGGGTCTGATTGAACGCGACTTCGCCCGCGTCAAGCCAACAGAGCGTGGCTTTGACTTTCTGAACGATTTGCAGACCCTGTTTCTGGCCGACTGAGGTGCCGGGATGCGATGGGGAAGGGGCCACTGTTGGCATGAACCTCTTTAGTCCTGGGGAAAGCGGTGATACATGAAGAATTGCTTGTCCTGCTTCCAACCTTGTTTCTCGTACAGCTCCTGGGCGGATGCGTTGTCTCGCGCCACGTTCAGTGTGATGCGAACTGAGCCAAGAGACCACGCGTAGGACTCAAGCGCCGACAGCAGCCGGGAGGCCACGCCTTTGCGCCGACCGGACTCGTGAACAAAGAGATCATTCTGCACGAAGACCTGCGACAGGGTCACGGAAGAGTAGATGGGGTAGAGCTGAGCGAACCCCACGGGGCTGGCGCCGTCATGACAGACAAAGATGACTGACTCCCCGTGATCAAATCTCTCCTGGAGAAACAAACGTGCTGCGGTCAGGTCGCTCCGCTGTCTCTGGAACTGGCGGTATTCATCAAAAAGCAGGGTCAGTGCGTCCAGGTCGGCCAACATCGCTTGACGGACGGAAATGGTGTTCATGCCGTCCGATCAATGGAAAGAGTCGATGTCTGCGCGAGTGAGCGGCGCATGAGGCCTCCGATCATGCTGGTTGCGGGCCTGACCGGTCCCGATTTGGCGGAGATGTACGCTTTGTACCTCTTCGGGTCAGTAATGTTGACCTGTGTGATCCAGTAGCCCTGTGTCATTGGATTCTCCGATAGCTGAACGGTGGGAATTGTAAGAGGCCCCTACCGGTCTGCCCGGCCCAATCCTAGTCGCTCTGGCATGTTTTCGCGAAAGAAGCGACCGCTTGCGAGAAGGCCTTGGGAACCTCCAGCGGGGCAAATTCACCACTGTCATGCAAGACCTGGCCGGTGACACGTCTCGCGCCTGCGGCCTTCAGACCTGGGAGGTAATCTTCCGGCGAACGACCATCGGCGTCGCCGCGCAGGTAAAGCATTCGGGTTTGAATTTCCTTGGGCTGGCTGTTGCGCTCAGCATCGGCCTGCAAGGCCCGGTACCAGTCGAAACCCGCTTTAAGCGCCTCGGAGCGTTCATAAGCGCGCGCGAACGCAGCCCGATGGCGTTCAGAAATGGCCCCCTTGTTACCCGCGAGGAAGTTGGTGAAGAAATCGAAGTAAGCGCGCTGATGTCCGGCAACCAGAAGCTCGGGCAACTCGGGTATCGCATGAAACGCGAAGTGCCAGATGCGCGGATCTGACACAACCTTTGACCATGGGTCAATCCCGGGGATAACGGTGTTCATGACGACTGCGCCTGCGATCCGATGACCGTAATCGCGCGCGCCCGCATACGCAATCATTCCACCCACATCAAAACCTGCCATGACCATCGACTGCGCGCCGGCGCGTTCCGCCGCCCCGATCAGGATATCCGCCAATACTTTCTTTTCAGCGGAACGTGGGGTGCCGCGCGAGTCGCCAATCGCCGGCAGGTCGAAAGCGAGGACAAAGTAATCGGAGGCGAGCTCATCGATCACTGGATCGTAGACTTCCTTGCATTGCGGCCAGCCGTGTAAAAGCACGATGGCCGGTTTGGCAGCATCTCCAGCCGCCAGCAGGCCAAGCGTTAAATTGTCATGTTCGATGATTTGTGCGCGCACGTTGATGCTCCTTGTAGTGTGAGCGGGAGCGCTCACCGAGAGCCGTTGCCCGGTCGCGGCGTTTACTCGTGCTCCAGCCCGGTGAACTGGCGAGCGCCACCGGTTTGCTTCTTACGGCCCAGCATGGTTGTCCAATAACCGGGGGTAGGACAGCCGAGCATAGGCAGGGGCGAGATGGCACGCTGTAGGACAGGTTCGGTTGAACGGTACGGACTTCTTTAATGAAGCAAGACCGGGCGAGTCAGCATTGGACTCAGTGAAAAATTGGCGTTGAGTGCCAGTTGCGCCACCCCGAAAGGCGCGGCGGATGCGGAGAAAGCTGGGTCACTATTGCGATGACAGAGCAGTTACGGCGTATAAAAGTCGGCTGCTTGCTTGATTCAATCGGTCTATGGCGGAAGCGGTGGCTTTCGAACCAATTCATGACCGGCTTAGGCCGGTTTTTTACTTGTAGACCAAATGTCTACCTGTCTTTTTTGACAGCCTACAAGTCTCAAACAGACTTGCCGTTGAGTAGATACGCTATCAAAAGCGTAGCTATCTAAAACGGGAGATCGGTTTGATATACGGATACGCTCGGGTTTCCACCACCGAGCAGGAAACGACGCTGCAGCTTGACGCATTGCAGCGATCTGGGGTTGAAAAAATTCTGCAGGAGAAACGAAGTTCAGTCGGCCAACGGCCAAAGTTAATGGGGCTACTGGAGTCGCTGGAACCAGGCGACATGGTCAAGGTCTACAAAATTGACCGCCTGGCGCGGTCCCTGATGGATCTGCTCTCGATCCTGGACAGGATCCAGAAAGTCGGTGCATCGTTTCAAAGCCTGACCGAGCCAGTAGACACAAGCACATCCGCCGGCCGCATGATGACGCACATGCTGGGAGCCTTCGCAGAGTTCGAGCGCGGCATCATTCGGGAGAGGTCTATTGCAGGACAGACTGCGGCGATGATGCGTGGCGTTCATTGCGGGAGGCCCCGGTCTGTGTCACCAGACGACGAAGAAGAAATCGTGCGGCTCTGGAAGTCCAATCAGTACACCATGGATTCTCTGGCGGTGATCTTCAATGTCCACCCGTCGAGCGTGAAGCGGTCGATTTATCGGGTTCTCAAGCCTGGGCATTCGAGTTTGCGATAACGTGAAGGTGACCGGACGCCGCAGGCGGTCCGGTTGACTGACATGTTATCCCGGGCCTCGCTGGGAAATGGCTGACTACTCACGGGAGCGATCTGCCAAGTATGAATGCACTCCGTCAGCTGAGTCAAACGGCGCAGCCGATTCGAAGGTAACGATCTCGTCTAATGCGTCGACGAGAAGCGCGTGGTGATCGGGGCCGGCCGGGACAAGCGAATAGACACCGTTTTGCACCGTGAACAAACCACGCTTGTTCGGAACGGAGAAAAGTGGTTCTAGCGGCCTACCGCAGTCATCCCAAAAGAGCCAATCCGCAGCCTCGACGTCCAGCGTCTCGCACTTGGCGATCGCTGCCGCCTCGCCGGGGAACGCGACCAAAGTTCGCTCGTCAGTTGCCACCGCAAAGATCATGAGGGATAACTGTTGAATTCCGTCGAAATCTGACCCACTTAGCGCAGTAATTTCCATCCAAAACTGACCCACGTAGGCACTACCCTGCTTGTTTTAAAAGCAGGGGAAATTAGGAGTGATAGACGTGGCGACATTGAATGTCATCAGGAGGTGGGCACTGCGAGATCAGATGTCCATCCGCGAGATCTCAAGGCGTACAGGCCTGGCTCGCAACACAGTGAAGAAGCACCTGCGATCGGAAGAGAGCGAGCCCAGCTACCAACGGCGGGCAACCCCAAGCAAGCTCGATCCCTACGCCGAGAAGCTGGCCACCTGGCTAGTCATCGAGGCAACAAAATCGCGGAAACAGCGGCGCACTTTGAGGCAGATCCACACAGACTCAACCCAAAAAGGAGAAAACCAAGAACTTATCCACATCGTGAGCACCTTCTGCTCACAAAGAGTGTGGGTCAATATTCGATGGAAAACTCGGGTCAGACTTCAGCGGAATTCAACAATGGAAGGGTTAGCCTAGCCGTGCACCTTTGGGAGAAACGAAGTGTCAACGTGGTACCTCGATGGTTTGCTGAGATCGACATAGACGGGGATCTTCCTGCCCTGAACGAAGTTGCTCGGATCGAACCAAAGATTGGCGCTCTTGAAGACGAATAGTTGGTTGTTCTTGGCGTCGTGCCATTGGGCGACGATGCGAAATGGGTTGGCTCCATTGACTTCCAGAGCTTTGTTTAGCTCAACCTGCTGAAAGTCGGCATGAATCAGGTGGCCATGCTGGCGGAGAAGAGCTTCCTTCTTTGTGCTCCACCAGCCGTAGCCGATGATGCCGCCGCCGGTCGACGCAAAGACGAGACCAAGAAGCGACAGTGGCAGTGCGGCGCTTGAGTGCAAGCTCGCTGCACCGACCAACATACCAGCGCCAATGGCGAGGAACAACCACTTAATGAGCGTGATGACTTTGTGATTCATGGATGGAATTGGATAGGCCTAACGAGGCTGTAAATAAACCCGTTTTCCGCGCACCCCAATTTGGCTTTGCACGTTTCTCGGGTTGGTGTTCAAGATCTGAGCTCTCATGCCCGAAGTGTGCCGCAATTTCTCCCATTTTTAGCCTCAATGGACAGCCTCTTGCCCTTGATGTGCCTTATCTGCCCCTCTGCTGCCCCAGGCTCGTCTTGGCCAGCTTCTCGATGTTGTGCACCATGTGTTGATTGCCGAGCAAATTTGACCCCTTTGAGTTGAGATTTTTCATCCAAATT
>NZ_JBDTTH010000102.1:0-13990 GCF_039930745.1 Polaromonas sp.
AGCAGCTTGCCGCTGTCGCTGACCAGCTTGACGTTGTAGGCGTCCATGAAGGTCAGGAAAGAATAGAACGAGTCGCTGGAGTCCACGCCCAAGGGCTGGCCAATGCCAAATGCGCGGGTGCCGCTCTTGGCACGGTAGCCAGGCTGCGCCTTATCACACCAGAAATCCCAGTAGGCTTTCCAGTTGGTCGGGATATCGGATTCCTTGAACCCGGCCTCCTCCAGCATGTCCGCCCAGTATTGGATATGCATGGTCTGCTGCTTCATCGGAAACGCGTAGTAAGCACGTTTCTTGTCCACGTCGTTGTACAGGAAGGTGGTTTCGACCGTATTTTTTGCGAAGCGCGAGCGCATGGGATCGATCACGCTGCTGATATCTTCCAGCTTGCCTTCGAAGGCCCATTTGCCGGCCACCTGGAAGTCATAAACGTCACCGTAGGAAACATCAGGCGGGTTTCTGGAGTCCATCGCCGCGACGCTCTTCGGGATGATTTCCTGCGGCGCATATTGCGACAGCTCCACCTTGATCTTGGTCTTGGCTTCGAACTTCTTGATGGCGGCAAAAAGGGCGTCATCCTCAGCCTTGTAAAAACCCTTGGCCCACCAGACGGTAAGTGTTTCCTGCGCTGCGGCCTGCCCGGCGGTCACCAGGCCCGCCGCGACCATCGCGGTCGCGAGCATTGTCTTGAGCTTCATTTCAATTTGTCTCCTGTGCAGTTAGTTGTTGAACCAGCGAAAAAATCAGGCTTCTGCTCTCCTGAAGTCGTTGTTATCATATGATGATTGACAATGATCACGTCTATGGAAAACCCGAACAATCAGGCCCACTCCGGCACCGGACTGAGCAGTGGCCGGCCCGCAAAATGAGCAGCCAGATTGGCCGCAGCAAGGTCCGCCATGGCTTGCCGGGTCTGGCGCGTCCCGCTGGCAATGTGCGGCGTCAACACCACGTTGTCCAACGCCCACAAGGCCTCGGGCACATGGGGTTCTTTTTCAAACACGTCCAGGCCGGCACCGGCAATCACGCCTTGCTGCAGGGCCTGCACCAGCGCCGCTTCGTCCACCACCGAGCCGCGCGCCACATTGATCAGGTAGCCGCCGGAGCCCAGCGCCTGCAACACCTCCGCATTGATCAGGTGGCGCGTGCCGGCGCCACCCGGCGTGATCACGATCAGGAAATCAACCTGGGCCGCCAGCGCCTGCGCTGTTGGAAAAAAACTGTACGCCACGCCGGGCTTGGCGTTACGCGCGGTGTAGGCAATGGACATGCCAAAAGCTTCGGCCCGGCTGGCGATTGCCTGGCCGATGCGCCCGAGACCCACAATGCCCAGCCGCGCGCCCGACACCTTGCGGCTCAGGGGCATAGCGCCTTCCCTGGCCCAGCGGCCCGCGCGCACATAACGGTCCGCCTGCGGAATGCAGCGCGCCACGCTCAGCATGAGGCCGATGGCCAGGTCGGCCACCTCGTCATTGAGCACGCCAGGCGTGTGCGTCACCGGGATGCGGCGCTCCAGCGCCGTGGCGACATCCACCCCGTCGTACCCGACGCCGAAAATGGACACCATTTCGAGCACCGGCAACTGGTCCATCAGCGTGCGCGACACTTTCGACTCGCCACCTCCGACGACGGCCCGAATACCGGAGGCGGCTTTGGCGAATGCTGCCGGGTCGGTCTCGTGCAGGCGCTCATGCACCACATAAGCCGTCTGGAGCGGCTCGAGCAGGAAGGGCGGCAACTTCGAAACAGCAAGAATGGCGGGACGGGACAAGGCAACTCCTGGGGTCATGGTTATCACTGAGACAGTCGCGCCAATGGTATGACGATAATATGTTTAACAATTAAGGATTTTCCCTATGAGCGATCCCACCACACCCCGAAAAAAACCCGCAGAACTTCGCAGCCAGCAGTGGTTCGGACGCCAGGACCGTGACGGTTTTGCCTACCGCAGCTGGGTCAAAGGCAAGGGTGTGCCGCATGACCAGTTCGACGGGCGGCCCGTCATCGGTATCTGCAACACCTTCAGCGAACTGACGCCCTGCAACAGCCACTTTCGCACGATTGCCGAGCAGGTGAAGATTGGCGTGTACGAGGCCGGCGGCTTCCCGCTCGAGTTCCCCGTGATGTCGCTGGGCGAAACCCTGCTGCGGCCGACCGCCATGCTGTACCGCAACCTGGCCAGCATGGACGTCGAGGAAAGCATCCGCGGCAACCCGATCGATGGCGTGGTGCTGCTGATGGGCTGCGACAAGACCACGCCTTCGCTGGTCATGGGCGCAGCCAGCGTCGATCTGCCAACGGTAGGCGTCAGCGGTGGCCCCATGCTCAGCGGCAAGTGGCGCGGGCAGGAACTCGGCTCTGGCACCGGCGTGTGGAGTATGAGTGAGCAGGTGCGTGCCGGCACACTCAAACTGGCCGACTTTTTTGAAGCCGAAAGCTGCATGCACCGCAGCCATGGCCACTGCATGACCATGGGCACGGCCAGCACCATGGCAAGCATGGTCGAGGCGCTGGGCATCGGCCTGCCGGGCAACGCGGCCTACCCCGCCGTGGATGGCCGGCGCAATGTGCTGGCGCGCATGGCCGGCCGCCGCGCGGTCGGGATGGTGCATGAGGACCTGACGCTCTCGAAAATCCTCACACGCGAAGCCTTTGAAAACGCCACCAAAACCCTGGCTGCGATTGGCGGCTCGACCAACGCGGTGATCCACCTGATCGCGATGGCCGGTCGCATTGGCGTGAAACTCACGGTGGACGACTTCGACCGTCTGGCCAGCGAGCTGCCCTGCCTGGTCAACCTCCAGCCCTCCGGAAAATTCCTGATGGAAGACTTCTGCTACGCCGGTGGCCTGCCGGTGGTGATGAAGGAAATTGCTCAGCACTTGCACCTGGACGCGATCACGGCCAACGGCCAGACCATAGGCGCCAACATTGCCAATGCGCAGAACTACAACACCGAAGTCATCCAGCCGCTGGCCAAGCCTTTCAAAGACAAAGCCGGCATTGCCGTGTTGCGCGGCAACCTGTCGCCGCGCGGCGCCGTCATCAAGCCAAGCGCGGCCACGCCTGCGCTCATGGTGCACACCGGCCGCGCGGTGGTGTTTGAAAACATCGAAGACTTTCACGCACGCATCGACGACGAGAACCTCGACATTGATGAGACATGCGTCATGGTGCTGAAAAACTGCGGCCCCAAGGGTTACCCCGGCATGGCCGAGGTGGGCAACATGCCGCTGCCGCCCAAGGTGCTGCGCAAGGGCATCACCGACATGGTGCGCATCAGCGATGCACGCATGAGCGGCACCGCCTACGGCACGGTGGTGCTGCACACCGCACCCGAAGCGGCGGCCGGTGGGCCACTTGCCATCGTCCAGAATGGCGACATGATCGAACTCAATGTCCCCGAGCGCAAGTTGCATCTGCACATCAGCGATGAAGAACTGGCACGCCGCCTGGCTGGCTGGAAAGCACCGCCACCGCCGCTGTCCTCGGGCTACTGGAAGCTGTATGTCGACCACGTGTTGCAGGCCGACGAAGGCGTGGACCTGGACTTCCTGGTCGGCAAACGCGGCTCCTTTGTGCCGCGCGACAACCATTGATTCACAAGGCTTGACATGAAATTACTCATCACGGGAGGCGCGGGTTTTGTGGGCGCCAGACTGGCCCGCGCCATTCTTCAGAAAGGCCAGCTTGATGGCCAGTCGATTAATGAGCTGCACATTGCCGACATGTTTGCACCGCCCGCCGATCTGGCGGCAGACGAGCGGGTGCGGGTACATACCGGCCCGCTGCTCAATCAGTCGGGCCTGTTTGCCAGCGGCTTCGACGCCGTGTTCCACCTGGCTTCGGCCGTGTCGGGCGAGTGCGAACTGGACTTCGACCTGGGTCTGCGCTCCAACCTCGACAGTACCCGCCTTCTGCTCGATGGCCTGCGCCAGGCCGGCAATGCCCCGCGGCTGGTGTTCGCCAGTTCGGTGGCGGTGTTCGGGCCGGACGCATCCAACCCGCTGCCCGACCTCGTGACCGACCACACCCTGCCGTCACCGCAGACCTCCTACGGCGCCCACAAGCTGATGTGTGAACACCTGATTGCCGACTACACCCGCAAGGGCTTTGTCGATGGCCGGTCGGCGCGCCTGATGACAGTGACCGTACGTCCGGGCAAACCCAACGGCGCGGCATCCTCGTTCTTCAGCGGCATCATCCGCGAGCCGCTGGCCGGCGTGGAGACCACCTGCCCCGTGGCTGCGGACGTTACACACCCCGTGTCATCTCCGTCGAACACGGTGCATGGCCTGATCACCGTGTTCGAGGCCAGCCAGCAAGCCATGGGCGGGCGACTGGCACTCAATCTGCCTGGCCTCAATGTCAGCGTCGGCGAGATGCTGCAGGCCCTGGAAGAGGTCGCCGGCCCCGCGGTCCGCAAGCGCGTGCGTTTCGAGCGCGACGAACGCATCGCCGGCATCGTGGCCAACTGGGCGCGCGGCGCCAGCGCCGGTCGGGCGCATGCGCTCGGCTTGAAGCCCGATTCGTCCTTCAAGGCCATCATTGAGCAGTACATCGAGGATTGCCGCAGCCCCGCCTATCCGGCCGGTTCCCTGCAGGGCATGCCCTGAATCATGCCCACCAGCATGCCTGGCCCTCCCCCTGTCAAACAACCCGCATGAACGGTCGCCGCTTGCTCGCCGTTGACTGGGGCACCTCGTCGCTGCGCGGCGCGCTGGTGGCGCCTGACGGCAAGGTGCTGGATGAACGCGCCTTTCCGCGCGGCATCCTCAGTGTGGCGGCGGGCGAATTCCCGGCTGTTTTTGAAAGCTGTTTTGGCGACTGGATGGCAGCCGGTACCTTATGCCTGATCTCGGGCATGGCCGGCAGCCAGCAGGGCTGGCATGAAGCACCTTATTGCGCCTGCCCCGCAAATCTCCAGGACATCGCTGACCGGCTTCAATGGCTGGAGCCCGGCCGCATTGCCATCGTGCCTGGCCTCAGCCTGGATCGCGACGGTGTTCCCGATGTCATGCGCGGCGAGGAAACCCAGGTGTTTGGTGCCTTGCTGCTGCTGGGCCTCAGTGAGGCTCGCCTGGTGCTGCCCGGCACGCACAGCAAATGGGTCGCTGCTGCCGGGGGCCGCATCACCGGTTTTTCGACCTGGATGACCGGCGAGTTTTACGCCCTGCTGCGCCGCCATTCCATTCTTGCGCGCTCTCTTCCCGAGGACGACGGCATTCTCGATCTCCCTGCCTTTGACAAAGGGGTAAGGCAGGCGCTGCATGGCCCGGGTCTGTTGCACACGGCTTTCAGCACGCGCACCCTGGCCCTGTTCAAACGCATGGACGCCAGCGCCCTGCCGGCTTATCTGTCGGGTCTGGTCATTGGAGAAGAACTCAAATCACAAAACCTGCGTACCGGCGAACCCGTGGTGCTCATGGGTGCCGAAACGCTGACCGCACGTTATGAGCAGGCGCTGGCGCAACTGGACATTCCAGTCCAGCGTGTCGGTGCCAGCGCCACCTGGCGCGGCCTGCGCGCCATCGCCGACACACTGTCCACTCATTCCCCTCCATGAACTCTCATCAAAAATTTACCGCCGCCCTGCAGACCCTGCCGCTGGTCGCCATCCTGCGCGGCCTGCAGCCTGCCGAGGCCTTGCCCGTCGGCCAGGCGCTGGTGTCCACTGGCTGGACACTGATCGAAGTTCCGCTCAATTCGCCGCAGCCGCTGGACAGCATTGCCGCGCTGGCATCTGCTTTCCCGCAGGCCCTGGTCGGCGCTGGAACGGTGCTGACTGTGGAAGACGTGCGCAACGTGCAAGCCGCGGGCGGCCAGCTCATCGTTTCACCCAACTTCAACCCGGCCGTGGTGCACGAAGCCGTCCGCCTGGGCCTGGTCTGCCTGCCCGGCGTGATGACGGCCAGCGAAGCCTTTGCCGCACTTGATGCCGGTGCGACTGGCTTGAAGATCTTCCCTGCAGAAATGATCACGCCCGCGGTGCTGAAGGCGTTGCGCGCCGTACTGCCCGTCGATGCCGCGGTGCTGCCGGTGGGAGGCATCACGCCGGAAAACATGCACCCCTATTTCGCGGCAGGAGCCAGTGGCTTCGGCATCGGTTCCGCGCTGTACCACCCCGGAACGCCGGCCTCGGTGGTGGCTGAAAATGCTATGAAATTCATAGCTTCCTGCGCTGGTACCATCAGGGCATGAGCACTCTTTCATCCTCTAATTCCTCCTCAATTTCCTTCGGCCTCGCCGGCCGCGTCTGCATCGTCACCGGCGGCGCCCAGGGCATAGGCGAAGCCTGCATTCGCCGCTTTGCGCGTGAAAACGCCAAGGTCGTGATTGCCGACATCGACGACAGCCGAGGCACGTCACTAGCCACCGAACTAGGCGGACTCTATGTGCACTGCGATGTCGGCGACAAGGCCCAGGTTGAAGCGCTGGTGGCGCAAACCATGGCCGCCCACGGCCGCATTGATGTGCTGGTCAACAATGCCGGCATTTTCAGGGCAGCCGATTTCCTGGAAGTCACCGAGGCCGACTTCGACGCCGTGCTGCGCATCAACCTCAAGGGCTCCTTCCTGGTCGGCCAGGCCGTGGCGCACGAAATGGCCAAAGCGGGCAAGGGCAGCATTGTGAACATGAGTTCGGTCAACGGCGTGTTGGCGATCCCGACCATTTCCAGCTACAACGTGAGCAAAGGCGGTATCAACCAGCTCACGCGCGTAATGGCGCTGGCGCTGGCCGACAAGGGCGTGCGCGTCAACGCCGTCGCGCCCGGCACCATCGCGACCGAGCTCGCCTCAAGGGCCGTGCTGACCAGCGATGACGCCAAGGCCCGGATCATGAGCCGCACACCCATGAAGCGGCTTGGCGAGCCTTCGGAAATTGCCGATGCTGTGGCCTACCTCGCCAGCGACGCTGCCAGCTACATCACTGGCGAGATCGTGGTGGTCGATGGCGGCCGCATGACGCTGAACTACACCGTGCCAGTCTAGCGCGAGCCTGCGGCACGCCGCCCTAGGCGGACACAGCCTCGCGCAGTTGACATGGATCATGCGGGCTGCAGAACGCAGTCCAAAAGAGCCGGCATTTCAATAGACTGGACGCTCAGCTTCTGGAGTTCACCATGTCGATTCGCCTTGTTTCCATCCTCGCAGTAACAGCAGCCCTCGGCCTGGCCGGTTGCGCCCAGGTGCCTCCCCGCCATGCGGAACGCCACCCCGGCGCCTCGGCGCCCGCGCCCGGGCAAGGCATGCCGATGGCGCGCATGGACGAGCACATGAAAACCATGCGCACCATGCACGACCGCATGGCAGGTGCAAAAACCCCCGAAGAACGCAACGCCCTGATGGCTGAGCACCGCAAACTCATGCAAGAAGGCATGGCCATGATGGGCGGCATGGGTGGCATGATGGGCCATATGCAGGGCTCCGGCGGCGACCCGGCCGCGCGCCAGCAGATGATGGAAAAACGCATGGAAATGATGCAGTCCATGATGCAGATGATGATGGACCGACTGCCGCCGGTACCGGCCAAACCCTGAGCTGTCTTTCAGTCTTTAGAGCCCTCGAAGAAGGGTATGACCATCCCAGGCAAAAGCCAACGGCGGGCTTGACCTTCCCACGGTGGCAAGGTTTATCTTTTCCCCGATACCCTGTTTCAGGCCTGCAGCACCGAAAAGGATGCCCCTTCATGAATCACTCCCACACCTCCCAGCCCTCGCACGGGACCGCCACGACGGTTGTCGACGACGCAACGGAAACTGCCCATGGCGATGACGCCGTGGCAAGCGGCGCGGTCTACACCTGCCCCATGCATCCACAGATCCGGCAGGACCATCCCGGCAACTGCCCGATCTGCGGCATGACGCTCGAGCCCGTCATGCCCAGCCTGGAGGAGGACGACAACCCGGAACTCGCCTCTTTCACCCGCCGCTTCTGGTGGACGCTACCGCTCACTGTGGTGGTGACGGTGCTGGCCATGTTCGGCCACCGGCTCGGCTGGTTCGGCATGGCAACACAAAGCTGGATAGAGCTGGTGCTGACTTTGCCCGTAGTGTTGTGGGCGGGCTGGCCCTTCTTTGTGCGGGGTGCGCAGTCGGTGATCCACCGCAGCCCGAACATGTGGACGCTCATCAGCCTAGGCACTGGCGCCGCCTTTGCCTACAGCGTCGTGGCCACCGTGACGCCGGGCGTCTTTCCCGGCTCGTTTATCTCCATGGACCGCGTCGCGGTCTATTTTGAGGCAGCGGCCGTCATCATTTCGCTCACGCTGCTCGGCCAGATGCTGGAATTGAAGGCGCGGTCGCAGACCTCGGCAGCCATCAAGTCGCTGCTGGGTCTGGCGCCCAAAACCGCCCGCCGCATCCGGGCCGACGGCACGGAAGAAGACGTGCCGCTGGCCCATGTGCATGTGGGTGACAGCCTGCGCGTACGCCCCGGCGAGAAGGTGCCTGTCGATGGGGTGGTCACCGAAGGCAGCAGCGCCGTCGATGAATCGATGCTGACCGGGGAGCCCCTGCCCGTGAGCAAGCGCCCCGGCGACAAACTCATAGGCGCCACGCTCAACACCAGCGGCGCCCTTGTCATGCGCTCCGAGCGTGTCGGCGCGCAGACCATGCTGTCGCAGATCGTGCAAATGGTTGCGCAGGCCCAGCGCTCCAAAGCGCCCATGCAACGCATGGCCGACCAGGTCGCCGGCTGGTTCGTGATGGCCGTGGTCACCATCGCCGTGCTGACCTTTTTGGGCTGGGGAATGTTCGGCCCGCAGCCGAGCTGGGTCTACGGCCTGATCAACGCCGTTGCGGTGCTCATCATCGCCTGTCCCTGCGCATTGGGCCTGGCCACACCGATGTCCATCATGGTTGCCACTGGCAAGGCGGCAGGCCAGGGCATTCTTTTCCGCGACGCCGCCGCGATCGAACACATGCGCAAAGTCGATGTCCTGATCGTCGACAAGACCGGCACGCTGACGGCCGGCAAGCCTGCGTTTGACCGCGCAATCCCAGCGCCAGGCTTCAGCGCCGACGAGGTGCTGCAACTGGCTGCCAGCCTTGACCAGGGTAGTGAACACCCGCTGGCCGAGGCCATCGTGAACGCCGCACGCGAGCGTGGTCTTTCACTGGACAAGCCCGAAAGTTTCGAGTCGGCCAGCGGCATCGGTGTCGGCGGGCGCGTGGCCGGCCGGGCGCTCGCGCTCGGCAACACCGCGCTGATGGCGCAGGCTGGCGTCGCGGTGGACGCACTGCTGGCTCAGGCTGAAGCCCTGCGGGCCGAAGGCGCCAGCGTGATGCACCTCGCGGTGGATGGCCAGCTCGCCGGCCTGCTGGCCGTGGCCGATCCGGTCAAGGCCAGCACGCCCGAGGCACTGGCAGCACTGAAGGCCGCGGGCCTGCGCGTGATTATGGCCACCGGTGATGGTCACACCACCGCCAGGGCCGTGGCCGCACGCCTGGGCATCGACGAGGTGCACGGCGAAGTCAAGCCTGCCGACAAGCTGGTGCTTGTCAAGCAGTTGCAGAGCGAAGGCCATGTGGTCGCGATGGCGGGCGACGGCATCAACGATGCCCCGGCCCTGGCCCAGGCCGATGTCGGTGTCGCCATGGGCACCGGCACCGACGTGGCCATGAACAGCGCACAGATCACGCTGGTCAAAGGTGACCTGCGCGGCATTGCGCAAGCCCGCATCATCTCGGAGGCCACCATCGCCAACATGAAGCAGAACCTCGGCTTCGCCTTCATCTACAACGCACTGGGTGTGCCGCTCGCGGCGGGGCTGCTCTACCCCTTCACAGGCTGGCTGCTGTCGCCCATGATCGCGGCGCTCGCCATGAGCCTGAGCTCGGTCTCGGTGATCAGCAACGCACTGCGCTTGCGTGCTGAGCGCCAGCGGCCTATCGCCTGATCACCCGTCGCCGGAACCGCCACCTTGCCGACCCGGCTCGGCTCTTCCACACTGCTGGGCCTGAACGTTGCGCTGGGCATCGGCCTGCTTATTGGCGCGGAGCGGGAGCGGCGCAAAGGCAGCGGCCCCACCCGCGGCGCGGCCGGTATGGCGCGGTTCGGGCTCTCGAATCTGAAAACTAGAATCAGGCATGTCTGCTGACGCCAAACCATCCACACCCTCCGGTCTTTTTACCGACGAACCCGGCAACGCACGCTGCGCCTGGTGCCAGGCCACGCCGCTGTACCGCCATTACCACGACACCGAATGGGGTTTTCCTGTGGCCGACGAGCGCAGGCTGTTCGAGAAAATTTGCCTGGAGGGTTTTCAGGCCGGCCTGAGCTGGCTGACCATCCTGAACAAGCGCGAAGCCTTCCGCAGCGCGTTCGCCAACTTCGATGCTGAACAGGTGTCACATTTTGACGCCGGCGATGTCCAGCGCCTGCTCGGCGATGCAGGCATCGTGCGCCATGCCGGCAAGATCGCCTCGACCATCAACAACGCACGGCGTGTCCTTGAGCTGCGCCGTGAATTCGGCTCGCTGGCCACCTATGTCTGGCGGCTTGAACCGGACGCCGCGAGCCGGCCGGAACAAGTCACGCTGGAAGCCGTGCGCGCCCTGCCCCATTCGCCCGCCTCGGCGGCGCTGTCCAAAGACCTGAAGAAACGCGGCTGGACCTTTGTCGGGCCGACCACGATGTATGCCTTCATGCAGGCCATGGGCCTGGTCAACGACCACCTGGAGGGCTGCGCCAGCCGAGAAGTGGCGCTGGCGGCACGGGCAAAATTCGCACCGCCGGCTTGAACGCCGCAGTCACCTGCTACTGAATACATAGCTGGTAGCGCCCGTGACTACTGGGCTAGAGGCCTTTTTTGCTTCAAACCCTGGCAGGTGGCATTCTTTGCAGCAAACCCGCCGTGCTGCGCGGCCAGCCGATGCCGCCAAACCACGCGCCGCCGGCGATCGCCCAGGCATTGAGCACGCCATAAATCACCAGTGCCACGGCCTGCGCCAGAAACACGCCCGCCAGACCACCGCCCCAGCGCAGTGCCAGCCAACCACCCGTGATGGCCACGGCAAGTCGCGCCAGATTGGCCAGCACCGGCCAGAGCAAGCGCCCCGCCCCCTGCGATGCAAAGTACAGCGCAAGGCCCAGGCCGAAGAAACCATAGACCGGCCCCATCGCCCGCAGGTAAACGCTGCCGGCTTCGATCATGGCCGGGTCGCTGTTGAACAAGGAGAGCCAGGCCCGCGGAAAAAGCGCCGCCCACAGGCCAATGGCTTCGGCCATCGCGAAAGCCATGGCCGCGCTTATCCACGTGGCGCGCAGCGCCCGCTCATGCTGACCCGCGCCCATGCAAGTGCCGACCATGGCCACCAACGGTGCGCCGAAGCCGAACACCAGCGGCACCAGCAAATATTCCAGACGCGATGCGGTTCCATAACCGGCGATGGCCGCCGTACCAAACCCGCCCACCAGGGCAGTGGTGATGCCTATGGCCAGATTGGTGGCCACGGTGGATACCGTGCCGACCAGGCCGACACGCAAAATATCCTTGAACAGCACCCAGCGAAAGCGGATGTAGGCAAACGACGGGCGCAGCAGGCTTTTCGGCGACCACAGGTAAGCCGCCAGCACCAGGCTGCCCACCAGGTAATACGCCAGCAGCGCGATGGCGCCGCCGGCAATGCCCAGCGCCGGCAGCGGGCCCCAGCCGAAAATTAGCAGAGGCGACAGCGGCAGCAGCACCAGCGCGCCCAGCACCGTCACATTGGCGGGTACCGCCATGTTGCCGGTGCCGCGTATCACCGCCGACAGCGTGTTGAAGATCCAGATCAGCGCCGCGCCGGCAAAGACCCAGTTGGAATAGAGCATGGCTGCCTCCAGCGCACCGCCCGTACCACCCATGCGGCCATACAGCCATCGACCACCGCCCAGCACCGCCAGCATGAACACCACTGAAAACACGGCGGCGATAACGATGGCATGCAGCACCAGTGCGTCGGCATCGTCCCGGCGCCTGGCCCCCAGCGCGCGCGCAATGGCCGAGGCAATGCCGCCGCCCATGGCGCCGGCCGAGGTCATCTGCATCAGCATCACCACCGGAAACACCAGGGCCATGCCCGCGAGTGCGTCGGTACCGAGCTTGCCGACGAAATAGGTTTCGATCAGGCCGACACCGGCCTGCGCCAGCATCACCAGCACATTGGGCGCGGCCAGGCGCAGCAGGGTCGGGGCAATGGGCGCTTCCAGCAGCAGCCGAGTGCGCGGATCGAGATTGTTGGCCCCCACGCTCCCCACTGCGAGCCTGCGGCCGTTCGCTGCCCCTTGCACTGAAATGGGGGCGCTGTGCGTGCGGACCGGCGAAGCCGGATCCGAGGCTCCTGCTTGACTTGAAGAGCCTGTACTCGACGCACGGGCGCTGTTCATGTTGCCGCTTTCGTTTGACGCGGCAGCAGCGCTTCGCGAATTGGCAGGTTCACCAGTGCGGCGCCCGCGGCCAGCACGATGTCGATGTACCAGACCCAGTCATAACTGCCGGTTGCCTGGAACACATAACCGCCGAGGAAGGCGCCGAAGAAACCGCCTACCTGGTGGGCCAGCATCACGATGCCGAACAACATGGCCATATTGGACGTACCGAACATCTTGGCCACCAGGCCCACCGTTGGCGGAACAGTCGACAGGAAAGTCACACCCATGACGGCCGCAAAAACCAGCATCACCGCCGGTGTTTTGGGGGCTAGCAAGAACACCAGCACTGCCAGGCCGCGCGTTGCGTATAGCAGCGCCAGCAACGACTTCATGCGCCAGCGGCCCACCGCCCAGCCCATGGCCAGGCTGCCGACAATGTTGAACAGGCCAATCATGGCGAGCGACCAGCCACCCACTTCGGGCGGCAGGCCGCACGCGGCCACCACGCCCGGCAAGTGCGTGGCCAGAAAGGCAACGTGAAACCCGCAGACCAGAAAACCCAGACTCAGGTAGCGGTAACTCGGCGTGGCCAGCGCCTGGCTGATGGCCTCGCGGGCACTCAGGGCTTTCTTGCCCGAGGCTGCCGCAGCCTGCGCGGCCAGTGCGTTCGAATTGCCCTTGAGCACCCATACCGCCGGCAGCGCCAGCAGCAGCAACACGCCGAGCCACTGCATCGCATTGGCCCAACCGACGGCGGCGATCAGGCCGACCGCGATGGGTGCCATCGCAAACTGGCCGAAGGAGCCGCCCGCATTGACAATGCCACTGGCAAAGCCGCGTTTTTCCAGCGGCACCAGGCGTGCGGTCGCTGCCATCAGCACCGAAGGGCCAGCCATGCCCGCGCCGCCCGCGGCAAGCACGCCGATGGCGAAGATCAGGCCCGCAGTGCTGGTCATGAGCGGCGTGATGATGGTGCCAACAGCAACCAGCAGTACCCCCAGAAAAATAACGCGCCCCGCGCCTATGCGGTCGGCCACGGCGCCGGCGAAAGGCTGCGTCAGCCCCCACCAGAGCTGGCCAAAGGCAAAAGCCAGGCTGATGCTGCCTATGCCCAGCGCGGTCGAGGTATTGAGCGCCGACAGAAACAGGCCCATAGTCTGGCGCACGCCCATGGTCAGGGCGAAAGTCCCGGCCGCAGCCAACAGCACCAGCCAGAGTACGGTGTTTTTTGGCGAGGCAGAAGCCACCGTATTTTTTTGTTCACTCATCATCGGCTCCATGCAAAGGAGACAGGCATTCCAGTGATTCATCGATCAGCGCGTGCAGGGCCAGCACACGCTCGGCACCCAGCAGTTGATTGATGCCTTCCTGCGCAACACGCCAGCGGCGCTGCGCCTCGGTGCGTTTGTCGCGGCCGGCATCGGTGATGCTGACCAGCCGGCTGCGCCCGTCGCTTCCGGGCGCCAGGTCCAGCCAGCCGGCGGTGACCAGCGGTTTGAGGTTGCGCGTCAGCGTGGAAGCATCCAACTTCATCTCGCGAGCCAGGTCGCCCGGCCGCAGGGGGCCCAACTTGACAACGTAGGACAGCAGCGAATACTGCGTTCCCTTGAGCCCGGTCTTGCCGACCTCGGCGTCAT
>NZ_JBDTTH010000103.1:0-13759 GCF_039930745.1 Polaromonas sp.
CGCTTGCATGGCATGCAAGAGGTCAGCGGTTCGATCCCGCTTACCTCCACCAAAAGTTTGTCGCGAAGAATTTGAAATTTAGCCGGGTCTTTGTGTCATCACAAAAGCCCGTCCGGAAGTTCCAAGGTTTTGACCCTATCGTCTAGAGGCCTAGGACACCACCCTTTCACGGTGGCTACAGGGGTTCGAATCCCCTTAGGGTCGCCAGAATTCTTCACAACAATGTGAAGCACAAGGCACAAGTTGACAACAAGCCTGCGCAAGCAGGCGACTTGGCTCGAAAGAGCGAATGTTGTCACTACCAGGAGTGGTAGTTCAGTTGGTTAGAATACCGGCCTGTCACGCCGGGGGTCGCGGGTTCGAGTCCCGTCCACTCCGCCAGAAAGATAAAGGTTGTTTGCTGTAGAAACATGGCAAACAACCTTTTTTCTTTTCACGATCTTCCTCTTCCTTTTCCTCTCCCTTTCATGCAGGCGGTGTCGTCACGCCTGCATGTTCATCCCGTTCCGCGCCAAGCATGCGCAACTCCTTTTCAACCTGGGCAACCAGATCGAGCAAGGCCACTGATTGATCGCGCCATGCATGGTGCGGGATCTGCTGGATGCCTTGCTCCGCCAGCTCGAAGCGGCTTGCAGCGCCATGGGCGGCGATAGCGTGACAGCTTCCCTTCATCTTGTGCAGGAGGTCCTTCAGCGCGGCGATATCGTAATCCTCGGACCTGGAGGCAAACTCCATTTTCCATTGCGGCAACTGGCGCAGGAAGGCCCGGGCGACCACGGCCAGCAAGTCCAGCCCGCCTGCGGATTTTTCGAATCGGGGAATATCTATTTGTTGGTACATGAGAAACGAAATGAACGAGGGGCCGGCGGATGATCGCGCCCGCCTTGTCTTCAGCCGTGTTGGCGAAGCATCTGGACATGGGCATCCAGAAAACCTTTGAGCCTGTCCATGTTGACAGGTTTGTTGAGGAAAAGTACATGAGGTGGCAATCCACCCCGTTTTTCGATTTCCTGCTCACTCATGCCCGAAATCACAACCATTGCAATGGCGTGGTATTCCGACCGGTCGGACACCATCTGGATCAGCCTGAAGCCGTCAAATGGCTCCATGTTCAGATCGGTGATCAGTATTCGCGGGCGTATGCGCTCGAGCTGCAGCACAGCGTCCAGGCCGTCGGTCGCCAGGGTGCATTTCATCTCGGGATAATTTTTTGCAAGAATGCCGGTCAGCAGGGCTGCCGTAGCTGCGTCGTCCTCGACCACAAGCACATGCAGTTCGTCCGCGCGGCTGGTGGCCGGCTGCATGCCAGCCGGCGCCGCGGGACCCTGGCCGCGATGGGACGGTGCAGCCAGCCGCAGCATGGCCTTGGGCCCCATCTTCTGATTGAGTTCTTCGATCGACTCGCGGAGGATGCGCCGATGGCCTCCCGTCGTTTTTACGGCGGCGAGTTGTCCAGAGTCCACCAATTTCTGGATGGAAGTCCTTGAGAGGGCGAGAATTTTCGCTGCTTCTCCAATGCCAACATAGTCCACGGTCATCTGGTCACTTTCCTCGAGGTCGAGCATGTTCGGCATGGTATGTGTAAATCAGCCCTGGGCAACTTGATGACGGGGGCGGTTGAGGCTAATTACTTGTAATGGTTCCATCAGTGAATCAACAAAATTCACCGAAAACGAAATCAATCCGGCCTTACGGAAACTTTTTTCTGTTAGCCTGTTACAGTTGGTTTCCATGGATTGGCAATCCTGCAAGTATAGGCAAAGTTTCAAATCGAGAGATCCAGTTGAATCCCCGTTTGTGCTTGCTTTCCTTTCGGCGCTGGCGGCTGAGGCAGATCAAGGCGGCCCCCAATCCGGGCTTGCAGCCTGCGGCAATAAGCATACATTGGTATCCAGAAGGTTTGAAGAGCCAGATTGCCCGTTGCCGGTGAGCGTCCAGGCACCCCCCGAAAGAGACTCTTCCGCAAGGCCTATTGATCGGAATTGACGCAATGAAACGCTTTTTGGAGCAGGACTTGTCGCAGGGCGGCCAGAAGCAGCACGTTGCAGGAACCGGCATGGGCGAGATGGCATTGAGCGTGCTGGACGAATTGCCGCTCCTGACCATCGTGACGGATGCCCATGCCAGGATCGCCTACCTGAACTCGGAGGTGTCCCGGATTTTGGGCTGGACCTCGCGCGATCTCCAGGCGGCGCACATCACGCGGATTGTTGCGCCCGCTGATCACGAGAAAATACTCGCCCTTCTTGATAACCGCGATATGGCGCCCGGGGAGAGTGTTCCCCATGCGGAAGTTGACCTGTTGCTGCTGCGAACCGACCGCAAGACGATTGCCGCGAAATGTTCGGTCCGCCGTTTTTTGTTTCAGGGCGCCCGCCACGTCCGTCTGTCCATCCGCATTCCCCTGATTGAAGGCCTGGAGCTGCGTCTGGCCAAGGGAAAAATGCTGGAGTTCAAGCAGGCCAGCGAAAACAAAAGCCGCTTTCTCGCCAACACCAGCCACGAAATCAGGACACCGCTCAACGGGATCATGGGCATGATCGACCTGCTGGCGTCCACCAATCTGGACCCGGTGCAGCGCTCGTATGTCAGCAGTCTGAAGGCCAGCTCCAAAAAATTGAGGGTTCTGCTCAACGATGTGCTGGACATCTCCAAGATTGAAGCCGGGCTGACCGAACTGGAAAGGCTTCCGTTCGATGTAGTCGAGAGAATCAAGGCGGTGGTGGATGCTTTCCATCCGACGGCCTTGGCCAAAGGGTTGGACATCAGCTTTGACAGTGATGTGGCGCACCGGTTTTTTATCGGTGACCCGCACCGGTTGGCGCAGGTAGTCAACAACCTGGTCGACAACGCGCTGAAATTCACCGTGCAGGGCAGCGTCCGCGTGCGCCTGTCCGGACAGTTGGTGAATGTTGCGCGCAACCGCTGGCGGTTGCTTGTTTCGGTGATCGACACCGGAATAGGCATCAAGCCTGAAGGGCAGGCACGTCTGTTTCAGTCGTTTTACCAGGCCAGCAGCTCGACGGCCCGCAAGTATGGGGGCTCAGGGCTCGGGCTGCATCTCTCCAGGGAGCTTGTCGAGTTGATGGGGGGAAAGATAGGCGTTACCAGCCAGCCCGGCAAAGGGGCGGAGTTTGAGTTCTGGATCGAGTTGGAGGCCACGCGCGAAGCACCTCATTTCGTGGATACGGGGCTGCCAGCGAGCCTGGACGCACTGGCCGGTACGCGCATCCTGGTGGTGGACGATGACCTGACCAGCCAGTCGCTGGTGGAAGCGTGGCTCAAGAGGGAAGGTGCCACCGTACTGCTGGCGTCGAATGGAGAGGAAGCTGTGCAGTGCCTGATGGCTGACGATTTGCTGGATGCCGTGTTGATGGATGTTTCCATGCCGGTGATGGACGGACTGACCGCGACCCGTCTGCTCAGAACCGCGGCAGCGTCGGAAACGAGCGTACGCCGCCGCTACCTGGCAGAAATTCCAATCATCGGAGTCAGTGGGCATGCACTCGATCAGGACCGGGAGCTGTGCCTCGTTTCGGGGATGAGCGGCTACCTCACGAAACCCCTGTCGCGGCTGGCCGTGTTTGAAGAATTGGGCCGGGTCCTCCAGAAATAAGAGGTAAGGCCGGTCGAGGAGTGACGGGGCTGTAGTTCTCCGGGCCGTCTTGTCGCCCGCCAGTTGCTCTGGGCGAATGCATGCACCGTGGACATTGGGGGTGCTGCGAATTACCTCGCCGTTATCCGTCCAGCTGGCGGCGCCGGAACAATGCACGATTTTGCATGCATTTTTCTGGTATGCCGGCTATAATCATTGATATCACAAAAATAATTAAAAGCATTTTGAATGGGATGTGAGTCTTCCTTCATCTGCGGGGCTCACTTCGCAATGAATAGCGTTAGCGGGTTTTAGCCCTTTGTTGCCGGTCGGTGCCAACACATCGGCCGGAAGAGCCAAGGATATTTATGTCTGAGCCAGGGATTTTCAGTGACCGGGCCCGGCGCATCCGGAACATGCTTCGCCCTGTTCATGCGGCAAAAAAAATGCTTGGCCGCCACGAGATTGATGCCCTGCAGTTATGGGTTGCTTCCATCGCCTTGTTGGTTTCTCTGGCGTTCTGTCTGGCTCTGGTTTACGTCGAAAGCAACAGCCGGCGCGCTTCGACTCTCGAGATGGAGGCCAACAACAGGCGCCTTTCCCATCTTGTGACGCAATACGCTTCTGCGGCCTTTCAGCTTGTCGATCAGACCTTGAAGCAGGGGCGTTCAGAATGGATGGCCCAGTCGCGGTTGGGAGACTACCGGGATTTCCATGAGGGCTCGCCCGCCCTAAAGGCCCTGATTCTCCAGGTGGCGGTGGTGGATGCTTCCGGTATGAAGGTGGCCTGCTCGATGAACGCCAATGTCAGGCAGGTGGATCTGGGTGACGGGGCGAAACTCCTGGCACATGTCAGCAACTCCAGTGATTCGCTTTTTGTGAGCCGGCCGGTGGCTGGCAGTGCGTTGACGCCGGCCAGCATTGAATTTTTACGCCCCATTTTTCGCAGAAACGGCAGCTTCTCCGGCGTCATTATGGCCAGTGTGGATACGGCCTTCCTCGGCCGTTTTCTCGGCCCGGCCCTGGCAACGCCCGAAGTCAATTTTGGCCTGATCGGCTCCGATGGCATGCCCCGGGCCTGGTTCGGCGCCTCGAGCTTTAACCCGGCGCTGGCGACTCCCGCCATGGCGCCAGGTCAGCCCGGTGCCCGCATGCACGGGCATTTCCTCACGGCCGCCACTGGCTTGCAGCCTGAAGTGTCCTGGTATGTAGAGCCTCTGGGCGACTTTCCCTTGAGCGTCGTAGTGGGTACCGATCTCTCGGCGTTGCCGCGGACAGCAGGCTGGCGGGAAATGTTCATGGCTGCCCTGTTCCTGCTCGGTGTCAATGGCTCGGCCGTTTATGGAATTCGCAACCTCCGTCTGAGAAACCGTGCCGCGCGACAACTGCAGGAAAACCAGGCCAAGACAATTTCTGCCAATGAGATGAAGTCCCGCTTTGTCGCCGATATTTCCCACGAGCTGCGTACACCCCTGAACGGAATTCTCGGCTTTTCGGAACTGGTTTCACGCTCCAGCGACATGCAGAAGTCCATTGCCTACGGAAAAATGATCAACAGCAGTGCCAGGCATTTGCACCAGCTGGTCAACACCATGCTGGATCTCGCCAAAATAGAAGCTGGGCGTATGGAGATAGGCGTGACTCCGTGCGACTTGTGCGAGGTATGCGAATCGGTCAGGGGAATTCATCGCCATGCGGCCGCCAGTAAAAAACTCACCCTCCGTGTTGACTACGCCCCCGGGCTGCCGAAAACAATCCATACGGACCGCATCAAGCTGATGCAGATCCTGAACAACGTGCTTCACAACGCCGTGAAATTCACCGCACAGGGTGGTGTTGTCCTCCAGGTCACCCAAAACCAAAGCACCGACTGCTGGCTGTTCCGGGTATCCGATAGCGGGCCGGGCATGAGCCCCGGGCAGCTGGAGCATGTGTTCGAGCGCTTTGGCCATTCCGGTTTTGGCGCAGATACCGGTGTGCCCGAACGGGGCAGCGGCCTGGGCATGGCGCTCAGCAGGGAACTGGTGGAGCTGCTGGGGGGACGGATCTACGTCGCCTCCAGCTTCGGTGCGGGAACCACGGTTGAAATCCAGCTGCCGGCAAACACGGGAGTGGGCGATGACGCTGCTCATTGAACGCGGCAAGGCGCTGGTGGTGGACGACGCCGAACTCAACCGGATTCTGGCGCGCGCCTACCTCGAGGCTTTGGGCTGGCGCGTGCACGAATGCCCGGAAGGCTACTCGGCCCTGGCTTACCTGGGTACCTGCACCCCGGAATTCATCCTGCTCGACATCCGGATGCCCGGCATCGACGGACTGGAGCTGGCCACGATCATCAGGAAAACCTGTCCCGTCGGCACGGTCAGGCTGGTGGCTTACACCGCCCACGCCATCATTGAAGAAGTGACGCATATTCGCACGTTCGGGTTTGATGCGGTGCTGATCAAGCCGGTGTCTTTTGCGGATTTCCAGGAGGTCGTCGGCCGGGGAAGCCCTTGAACCCCAGAGTGCGCGCGCGTGGTGTCAGCTCTCGTGCAACTGCTTTTTTAGCGCCATTTTTTCTTCCCGCCGCAACGCAGCTTGCGGTTTCCGGTGTGAACCCGCCTTGCGCTGCGCGGCATGCACCACCAGCGGGTTGCGGGGCTTGCTGGCTTTGAGCTTGATTTTGACTTTGCGTGCAGAACTCATCGGCCGATTTTAAGCAGGCCGGTGGACAGCGCAGTGCCGCACACAATGACCACCGCACAGAACAGCATCCACAGCGTCACCGCTTCCCCCAGGAACAGCGCGCCATACAAAACGGCAAACACCGGCACCACAAAAGTTACAGCCAGCGCCCGGGCGGGTCCGGCGGTCTCGATCAGCCGGAAGTACAGAATGTAGGCAATGCCGGTGCACAACACGCCAACCACCAGCAGGGCCAGCCAGGCGGTCGTGCCGGGCATGCTTGCCGGCCAGAACCACAGGGCAGGAAGCGCAAGCCCCACCGTGGCGCCGATCTGGCTGCCTGCGGCGGTGACCAGCGGCGGCAGCCCGGTGAGGTAGCGCTTGGTGTAGCTGGCCGACAGTGCATAACAAATGCAGGCCAGCAGGCACGCAAGCACCGCCCAGCCCGGCGCCACGCCCGAAGCATCGGGCTTGAAAGTGGCCTTGTCCCAGGCCAGCATGGCGACGCCAGCGAAGCCGACCACCAGGCCGAGAATGCGCGAGTGGTTGGGCTTGTCTTTCAGCCAGAGCCAAGCCACCAGCGCGCCGAACATGGGCACGGTGGCGTTGAGAATGGCTGACAGCCCGGTGGTGATAGACAGCAGCGCAAACGCAAAGCAGGCAAACGGAATGCCCGAGTTGAACATGCCGATCAGGAACACATGGCGCCAGTTTTTCACCAGCGTGGGCCCGAGTCCGCGCAGCAGCACCAGCGGCAGCAAAAAGGCCGCGGCAATGGCCACGCGCACGGCGGCGGTCGGCAGCGGGCCAAACTCACCCACGCCCAGGCGCGTGAATAAGAAGGACGAACCCCAGATGGCGGCCAGCAGAACAAAGTCGAGAGCCCAGTTTTTCTGGCGGGCAGCGGCGGGTACCGCGGTGGATGTCAAGCTCAAGAGGGGCTCCCCTGTAGTACGCCTTCAAGTGTGAGCAAGGCGGCCTTGCGGTCCAGCCCACCGGCGTAGCCGGTGAGCGCGCCGCCCGCACCCATCACGCGATGGCAGGGCACGATGATACTCACCGGGTTGCGGCCGACGGCTGCACCCACCGCCCGCACCGCAGTCGGGTTGCCGATGCGCCGGCTGACCTCGCTGTAGCTGGCAGTACCGCCTTGCGGGATTTTCAGCAAGGCCTGCCACACCGATTGCTGGAACGCTGTGCCATAGGCCAGGTCCAGCGGCACATCGAACTGCGTGCGCTGACCCGCAAAATATTCGGTGAGCTGCCGGCTGACTTCCTGCAGCACCGGGTGGTCTGGGTCGCTGGGCCACACTGCAGTACGCGAAGCGACAAGCGCGGGGGCCAACAGTTCCTGTGGCAGATGGCGCTGGCCCTCAAACCAGAGCCCGGCGAGGCCCTTGTCTGTCGCTGCAATGATCATTTTGCCCAGTGGGCTTTGGAAAGTGGTCTGGACGATGGAACGGTCAAATTTCATGTGGGTCACCTTTTGAATGGTTTCGGGTTTCCGCCTGTTATCAGGCTGTTAAAGGGGGTTTCCCCTTTGGATACGTGGGTTGTAAGCTATTAATTTGGTAGCAAAATAATTTGATCGATCGCGCGGGCATGTCAGGCGAAAAGAAACCTCCATCGTTCACTCCTGATGGTCGCGCGGTGGCGCATTTGAGTCCAATGAAATCGGGGTGCATGATTCATTCCTCTAACGCATCTATCGCAGGCCTGTCGGACGCTTGCGCCATTGCACCACCCCAGGCGCGGATGACTGCATAACTTCGCCACGGTTTCCAGGCCATGGATGCCAGCTCGGCTTCTTTGGCCGGATTTTTCAGGCCCTGCACACCCAGCGCCTTGTGCAGCGCCACGTCGCCAGCGGGAAAGGCGTCGGGCCAGCGCAACGCCCGCATGGCGATGTACTGCGCCGTCCAGTCGCCAATGCCGGGCAGCTCTTTCAGCGTGGCAATGGTGGCGTTGACGTCGGCACCGCCGTGTAGCTGTAGGCGTTTTTCCGCCACGGCCAGGGCAATGCCGACAATCGCGGTCTGCCGCTGCCTGACGATGCCCAGCTGGCCCAACGTGTCGCCACTGGCCTGCGCCAGCACCGCCGCTGCGGGGAACAGCCGGGTCAGCTCGGGCCAGGGCGTGGTGATCGGCTCGCCGAGTTTGTCCACCATGCGCTGCGCCAACGTGCGCGCGGCAGCCACCGTGATCTGCTGGCCCAGCACCGCACGCACCGCCAATTCATACCCGTCCATCGCACCCGGCACGCGCAGGCCGTCACCACCGGGAAAAGAGGCGTGTAGCGCGCTGTTGATGGCTTGCGGGTCAGCGTCCAGGTCCAGCATGGCGCGCAGCCGGCGTATCACCAGCGGCAACACTTCGCCCAGCGAGTCGCTGATGCGCAGCACCACGTGGCAGCGCTCTTCGTCAAAGGTGGCGTGCACCCAGCCGGCATGCACCTTGCCGCCGGATTCCACACGGAAAGTGCGTCCCATCCCCATCCGGCCTGCGCCATCAGCTACAAATTCGATAGCATTGATCTGCCGCTTCCTGAAGAAGCCCGTCATCGCCGCCACGTCGTAGGGCGGGCGGTAACCCAGCTTCACGGTGATGCCCGCGCCCGAAGGGGTGGCGCCCTGGCGCCGCAGCTGCGTCGGGTTCAGGCCGTAATGGCCGACAAAAGCGGCATTGAAGCGGCGCACGCTGGCGTAGCCGCTGATCAGTGCAATCTGCGTGATCGGCAGGGCCGTGTCGGCCAGCAACTGCTTGGCCGTCAGCAGGCGGCGGGTCTGCAGATATTGCACTGGCGAGACGCCGAACTGCACTTCGAAAATACGCCGCACATGGCGGTCGCTGATGCCCAGCCTCGCGGCCAGCAAGTCAACAGAAGGGGCGGCATCCGTCCACGCCTCGGGTTCGTCAAGCAGACGGGCGGCCTGGTGGGCCAGGATGTAGCTGGCGTCCTGGATGGACCAGACGACGGAGTGTGGCGCCAGCTCCGGTCGGCAGCGCAGGCAGGGGCGGAATCCGGCGCTTTCGGCCTGCGCGGCATGGCCGAAAAAACGGCAGTTTTCGCGTTTCGGGGTTTTGACACTGCAAACCGGGCGGCAGTAAATGCCGGTTGAGGTAACACCCGTAAAAAAGTTGCCGTCGAAGCGCGCGTCCCGCGTTTTCAGCGCGAGGTAGCAGGCATCGTCTGCAAGGGGGGCGGTGTTCGGATTCATGAGCCTGATAATACGCGGCATGCGGGCCAGTACTAGCCGTTTTCGGACATCTCCCCGGCAGGGCCCGCGCCTACAATCGACGCCACTCAACATTCCAAGGGAGGGCTTCACCCCATGCAGCTTGACGCATCGATTTTCAAGGCCTATGACATTCGCGGCGTGGTGCCTTCCACCGTCAATGAATCTGTTGCCGAGGCGCTGGGCCGGGCTTTCGGCAGCACCGCGCTGGCCCAGGGGGAGCGCACCGTGGCGGTGGGCCGCGACGGGCGCCTCAGCGGCCCCGCCCTGAGCGAGGCGCTGATCCGCGGGCTGGTCGCCAGCGGCATCGATGTGATTGACATCGGCATGGCCACCACGCCCATGCTTTATTTTGCAGCCTGCACGCTGGCGAATTCCGGCATCCAGATCACCGGCAGCCACAACCCGCGCGACTACAACGGCTTCAAGATGGTGCTGGCCGGCCGCGCGATTTTTGGCGAAGACATTCAGGCCCTGAAGCGCGGCATGCTAGCGCCGGGCGGCGGCGCGCCGGCGGCACCGGGCCGCGTCACCCATGTCAATGTGCTCGCCCCTTACCGCGACCGCATTGTGTCGGACATCAAGCTCAAGCGGCCGATGAAAGTGGTGATTGATTCCGGCAACGGCATTGCCGGTGCGTCGGCCCCTGGCATCTTCCGCGCGCTGGGCTGCGAGGTGACGGAGCTGTTCAGCGAAGTGGACGGCAATTTCCCCAACCACCACCCGGACCCGAGCAAGCCGGAAAACCTCAAAGACCTGATCACTGCGCTGCAGTCTGGCGACGCCGAACTGGGCTTGGCCTTCGACGGCGACGGCGACCGGCTCGGCATCGTCACGCGCGACGGCCAGAACATCTACCCCGACCGCCAGATGATGCTGTTCGCGCGCGATGTACTGTCGCGTGCGCCCGGCGGCGCCATCGTGTTCGACGTGAAGTGCTCGCAGCGACTGGCGCCCGAGATTGAAGCCGCCGGCGGCGTGCCCATGATGTACAAGACGGGCCACTCGCTGATCAAGGCGAAGATGAAGGAAGTCAACTCCCCGCTGGGCGGCGAGATGAGCGGCCACATCTTCTTCAAGGAGCGCTGGTTCGGCTTTGACGACGGCACCTATGCCGGTGCGCGGCTGCTAGAGATTTTGAGCGCCGTGCCCGACGCCGGCGTGCTGCTCAACGGCCTGCCTACCAGCTTCAGCACGCCCGAGCTCAATGTGGCCTGCAAGGAAGGCGAGCAGCACACGCTGGTGGAGGCGCTGATCAAATCTGCAAGCTTCCCTGCGCCTGCAAAAATCACCACCATTGATGGCGTGCGCGTGGACTGGCCCGATGGTTTCGGTTTGATCCGCGCTTCCAACACCACGCCGGTGCTGGTGTTGCGTTTTGAAGGCCACACCGAGGCGGCGCTCAAGCGCATTGAGGCCGACATGCTCAAGCTGCTGCGCAGCGTGAAGCCCGACGCCAGCTTTGCTGCGCCGGCTCACTAATGCCCCCACGCTCGTCACTTCGTGTACTTCGCTGCCCCCCAGGGGGGCGCTGCGCCTGCGGACTGGCGAAGCCAGATCCGCGGCCCCTGCTTGACGAAGAGCTGCCGCGCTTGAGGCTGGCTCGGTTGTGAAAATCCTCCTCGTCAAACTCTCGTCCCTGGGCGACGTGGTGCATACCTTGCCCGTGGTGCAGGACATCCTGGCCGCACGGCCCGGCGCGCAGATTGACTGGGTGGTTGAAACTTCTTTTGCGCCCCTGCTGTCGCCGCTGCTTGCAAGCGGCAACTTGCAGCGTGCCATTCCCTGCGAGATACGCCGTTGGCGCAAATCGTTCTGGACTGCGGCCACACGCGTCGAGTGGCGTGCTTTCAAAAAACAGTTGCAGGCGGTGCATTACGACGCGGTAATTGACCTGCAGGGCCTGACCAAATCGGCCGTCGTCGCGCGGCTGGCTCGGCTGGCGCCGGGTGGCAAGCGTTACGCACTGGCCAACCAGACCGAAGGCTCGGGCTACGAGGCGCCCACCCGCTGGGTCGCCGATGTGGCGATTGCCATGGAGCCGCACATCCACGCCATGCAGCGCGGGCGCGAGCTGTGCGCGCGCGCGTTGGGTTACTCTGTGCCGTCGGTGCCAGATTTCGGGTTAAAAGAGGCTCCAGCCCTTATGGAGCGGGCGCAAGCGGCTCCTGAAACCATAGCGTTTGTGCATGGTACCTCGCGCACCGACAAGCAGTGGCCCATGGAAAACTGGATCATGCTGGGCCGTCAGCTCAATACGCAGGGCTACCGCATTGCCTTGCCGCATGGCAGTACCGATGAACTGGCCACCAGCCAGGCCATCGCTGCGGCGCTGAACGACGATGTGCCGGCGGGCGCCGCGCCGCGTGCCGTGGTTTGGCCCCGCCTGTCGCTGGATGCGCTGACGCAGCACCTTGCCGAATCCACTGGCGTCATTGGCGTGGACAGCGGCCTGAGCCATATCGCCGTTGCGCTGGACCTGCCACATGTGCAGATCTACAACTTCGACACCGCCTGGCGCACCGGCCCCTTGCAACGGCTGACCGATGCGAACCTTGCGCGCCAGCTCAGCATTTTTGCTCAGCCCACGCCTTCCGTGCAGGCGGTGTGGGACGCCTGGCTGAACTGCCAGCCGGCCCCGCCTTCGACCTCGGGTATGCTGCCATCCCAGTGATGAACCCCCTGATCCGCAAGCTTTACTCCTTACTCATGTGGGCCGCCCAGCCCTTCCTGCGGCGCAAGCTGTTGCGGCGTGGCCAAGCCGAGGCGGGTTACCTCGAGTTCGTGGAAGAGCGTTTTGGTGTGTACACACAAGCGCCCGAAACACAATCCGAGCTGGTCTGGGTGCACGCCGTGTCGCTGGGCGAAACGCGCACCGCCGGCATTTTGATTGAGGCGCTGAGGGCGCAGTGGCCGGGGCTGCGCATCCTGCTGACCCACGGCACGGCCACCGGTCGCGCAGAAGGCGTCGGTCTGCTGCGCAGGGGCGATGTGCAGGTCTGGCAGCCCTGGGACAGCGAAGCGGCGGTGGCACGGTTTTTCACACACTTCAGGCCGCGTCTGGGCCTGCTGCTGGAAACGGAAGTCTGGCCCAACGCCGTGGCGTGTGCCAAGGCGCGCGGCGTGCCACTGGCACTGGTCAATGCGCGCCTGTCCGCCAAGTCGCTGCAACAGGCGCTGCGCATGGCGCCGCTTTCGCGCCCCGCTTATGCCGCGCTGGCGGCGGTGTACGCGCAGAGCGAAAGCGACGCCGAACGCCTGCGCTCGCTGGGTGCGCCCGTGCAGGGCGTGTTCGGCAACCTCAAGTTCGACGCCGCGCCCGATGCAGCGCAGCAGGCGCTCGGGCAGCGCTGGCGCCAAGCGCTGGGCCGGCCGGTGCTGATGTTGGCCAGCTCGCGCGAAGGCGAGGAAGACGAGTTTTTGAAGGAAATAACGGCTCTGGCCCTTTCCACACGGGCGCAACCAGCTACTGAAAAGATAGCGGATGAGGAGCTGGTGCCGGCAGCTGCCGACTTCCAGGTCCTGATTGTTCCGCGCCATCCGCAACGTTTTGACGAGGTGCAGGCGCTGGTTGAAAAACATGGCCTGTCGGTGTCGCGCCGCTCCGGCTGGAACGGCTCGCCGCCGGCCGCAGCCGATGTCTGGCTCGGCGACTCGCTGGGCGAGATGGCGCTGTATTACGCCATGAGCGACGTGGCCTTGCTGGGTGGCAGCTTTGCGCCGCTGGGCGGGCAAAACCTGATCGAAGCCGCCGCCTGCGGCTGCCCCGTCATCATGGGTCCGCACACCTTCAACTTTGCCGAGGTTGCTGAACTTGCCGAAGCCGCCGGCGCCGCGCGCCGCGTGCAAGACATGGCCGAAGCAGCGCGCAGCGTCCGCGCCATGCTGAGCCGGCCAAGCGCGCAGCAGGCCGCTGCCGCGGCCGGCTTGCAGTTCTCGGCACAACACCGCGGCGCGGCCGCCAACACGGTGCAGGCGCTGGCGCCTTTCCTGAAAGACTAAGGCCTGTTCACACTATTTATGCAAGATGCGTTGCGAGTCAAAAAGGTCATGCGCGAGGCGCAAAATGCAGCCGGGCTGACGCCCGGCAAGGCTTTGCAACGCTGCGCATGGCCCTTTTTGGCCGCAACCCGAAAGGAGCATGGTTAAAACAACATCACTCGTCGTTGCACTCCTAACCCAGCCGCCCAGGCTGGGTGTCGTCGCGCTGTTGATTGCCGAGCAAATTTGACCCCTTTGAGTTGAGATTTTTCATCCAAAT
>NZ_JBDTTH010000104.1:0-13456 GCF_039930745.1 Polaromonas sp.
GCGCACGGAACTGGTCGTCCTCGCGCACCAGCGGCGGCAGGCCGCTGATGATCTGAAGGTCCTGCGTAGCCTTGATGCTGGTCTGGCCCGTGCCGAAGAGGTTGGCACCGCTGTCGGCCACTGCCACGATCTTGAAGGTGGTCAGCGCGTCATTGAGCGGCACAGTCACCACGGCCTGGCCGTTGGCGTCGAGCTGCACATTGGGGTTCCACAGAAGCAGGGTATCGAGCAGTTCGCGCGTGTTGCTGCGCCCGCCGCCGCCGCCGGCCGCCACGGCCTTGCGGCCATAGTGCCTGCGGCCGATGATTTCCATCTGCGCGGTCGACGTCTCCACGCCCCAGGAGCGTCGCTGCAGCATCGCTTCGAGCAGGCCCCATGAGTTGTTGGGCATCAGTTCCAGCAGTGCCTGGTCTACCGCGGCCAGCGCCACTTCGGCGTTGGCGGCGGGTTGGCCATTGGGCAGCTTCACGGTGATGGTGACCTTGGCCTGGCTGCGCACGGCGTAGCTTTCCTTGTCGGTCTTCACGCTCACGTCCAGCTGGTGCGCCTTGGTGCCCACGCGGATTTCCGCAACGCCCAGACGGAACGCCGGCTTGCTCAGGTCCACCAGCGCGGTGGGCGCTACATATTCGCGGCCCTCGTACCAGAAAGACGTCCACCATTCACGCGGCGCCTTGAAGCCCCAGGTGAAGAAGCTGTACCAGGGCACCTCGCGCAGGCGGCCGCGCAGGGCCAGCACGCTCACATACACATTCGGGCCCCAGCCTTCCTTGATCTGAAGGGTCACAGTCGGGTCCTGGCCGTTGAGCTGCACCACCTGTGTTTCGACGATGCCTTCGCGCTCGATGGCCACCAGTGCCGTGGCAAAGCGAAAGGGCATGCGCACCTGGAACTTGGCGGTCTCACCGGGCTGGTAGCTTTTCTTTTCAGGCAGCACGTCCATGCGGTCATGGTCTTCGCCGCCGAACCAGAGCTCGCCCTGGCGGGTGACGTACACGTTGCTGGCCGCTTGAATGGTGTTGCCATCCTTGTCCTTGGCCGTCACGATCAGCTCGACCTCTCCGGGTTCGCCGAGTTTGGTTTCGCACAGCAGCAGCCCGCGGGAGTCGCTCTTGCCGCTGCAGACGTTGCCAAGGTCTTTGGTCTCTGTCTTGTTGTCGTAGGTGTAGAAACCTCCCACCATGCGCTTGCGGCTGGTGGTGGTGATGCGTGCCACGGCATTCACCTCCAGCGACACGCCGGGGGCCATCTTGCCGGTCAGGTCCAGCGCCAGCGCCTGGAACTTGATTTTCTGGCTGCTCGAGACCCAACCTTCGGTCTTGATGCCTGCCACCACGCTGGCGGGCCAGAGGGTCGAGACGCTGCGGATGGTTTGCACTTCACCGTTCGGGTCGGCGTAGGTGGCCTCCATCAGCAGCTCTTGCGGCTGCTTCTGTGTCGGGACGTCGTTGATGGTGAGCTTGCCCGCGCCATTGCGGTCCAGCGTCAGCGGCAACTTGTCGGCAATCACTCGCTGGTCTTGCGAGGAGGTGTTTTCTTCTTCGCCCTGGTTGCCACCTGAATGGCTGCCCGCCGCAGTGGGCGGTGAAAAACTAAAACCATCGTAGTCGCTGTAGCTCAGGCTTTTGCGGCGCACCAGCGCCGACACACGGACCGGCAGGTTCACGGCGCCGCCACCGGCTACATAGTTGATCTGCACATCGGTGGGGACCGACTTCACATTGACCAGGGCCTTTTTGTCTGAAGGGTTGATGCGTCCCTCCAGTACGGGCAGGCGGAACTCTTCCACGCGGAACTGCCCGCTGGAAAAGCTGCGTTCCCGCGTGCCGTTGCCGCTGTCGCGGTTGGCCTTGAGCTGCACTTCGTACACGCCGAGCTTGGCCGCGGGCGGAATGGCAAAGGTGTTTTCGGCGCTCAAACCGCCGGTGGCGGTTTTGCGCCAGGTCAGCGGCTGCGTGTATTGCTGGCCGCTGCCCACGTGCGTCACGACGAGCGTGGCCGGCGTGCCCTCGGGCAGACCAAAGCCCTTGCTGGTTTCGGTACGGAGCACGTGCTTCATCGACACCGTTTCACCCGCACGGAACAAGGTCCGGTCGAAAATCGTGTGGGCACGCTGGTCAGGCATGGCGCCGCGGCTGGTCGGCACGTTGAAGCGCCAGGGCTCAATCCCCTTGTGCCAGTCGCTCCAGGTGAAGGCCAGGTCTTCGGTACCGCCGGTGGTGCTGCGCGCGCTGACGAAATAGGCGTTGCGGTAGTCTTGGCCTGCGCAGCGCGGGGGGGCTGACGACAGGCCGCTGAAATTGGCGATGCCTTGTGCATTGGTAGTGGCCTTGGCCACTTCGGTGCCGTTGCAGCCGGAAATGCGCACCACGGCGCCCGCCACCGGCATGCCCTTGTCGAGTGTGGTGACCCAGGCCAGCGCGTTCTCGCGGCCCAGCTTGAAGTGCACGCCGGTGTTGGTGACCAGTGCCGAGGTACGTACATACATGGTCCGGCTGGTGCCGTGGCGTTCATCGAGCAGCGAGGTGCCGAGCTTTTGCGAGGCGATTTCAATCACGTGAAAGCCCGGCGACAGCGGAATGCCGACGACTTCAAACGGTCGCGGGTCGTTGTTCGCCGGTTTGGGCAGGTCCAGCGTTTTGACGCCTGGCTGGCCACCCAGTAGCGATACCATGCGCGACTGCACGGAGTCCCGGCCCTGCGCATCCAGCGCCTTGGGTAATGGGCCCTTGACGTCGGCCGCAGCGGTCTTGCGCGAGACTTCAGACTCGTCATAGCGCTGCACCTTGCGGAACCACGCAATGATCTCGGCATCCGTGCGCGGCTGCAGGTCGCTGACCTTGCCGGCGGCGGGCGCCAAGCCCTTCACCTGCAGCGCCGCTTCAACATTGCGCAGGGTGACGGGTAACAAGGCCGGGTCGCCGGGCTTGGTGTTGGGTTCGGCAAAGCGTTCAACGATGCCAAAGGGAGATGCAGCAAACTTGGCCAGTGGCGGCATGGGGCCTGTGGCTACCTTCAGCGGAAAGCTGTCGGCGTTGCGCAGTGTGCGGTCTGAAGCGTCCTTGAAGTTCCTTGGCAGCTCGAGCGTGAACTGGGCCTGCTCCGGAAACATCGGCTTGAAGCTCAGACTCGTGACCACGTTGTCGGCGTCGGTGTTGTCCGAATCAAACGTCGGCTTGAACGTGTCCTTGTCGCCCTTCAGGCGAATCGCCTCGGCCAGCTTGCGCGGCACGGGGGCGTTGAAGTTCAGACTCATCGGGCGCATAGGCAGGCAGGCCGATTGCGCGTTCTCTCGTTCACAGGTGAAGGACGCCGAGAACGGCTCGCGTACCTGGAAGTTGTAGCGTTTTTCGATTGAATTCGCGATGCCACTGGGGGTGGCTACGCCTTTACCATACACCAGCTGAACCTTGGCGGCCGGCGTCAGGCGCCGATTGCAGGTCAGGGTGGCATAACGCAGCGGCTCTTTGGCTGCGGCCTGGTCCAGGCCCAGGGACTGGAGCAGGCCGTCGCGCTCTTTCCCCTCAATCAGCTTGACGGGCACACGCTCGCCCAGGCCCTCGACCTGGCACCAGACGTTTTCCCGAATGCTGGCCAATGTAGCCGCGCCGTTGAGCTGCAGCACAAAGTACTGTTCCTCATCAATGCGCTGGTAGGTGCCGGGGCGCAGGTTCTGGATGAAGGGGCCGCCGGTGTTGAATTTGAAAGACGTATTGCCGGTCACAGGCAGGCTTTTGGGCGACTTGAAGGTGCTGACCGCCTGCAGCGAGCAGCTCACGCCGGGCGGCAGGTCGTTCTCAAACTCAAAGGCCCATTCGCGCTCATTGACCCACCGGCCGGAGCCTTTGGTGGCCTGCGCGTCGCTGCAGCTCAGGCTGACGGGGGCAGGGGCTTTGGGGTCGCCGAAGTTGACGGCGCTTTCGTCAAACTTGACGACAATCTGCCTTACCTTGGCGATTTCGCCCTGTGGCGAGACGCTGGTGATCTGCAGGGCCTGCGCACTGGTGGGCAGGTACAAAGCAGCGGCTGCCGCCAGCATTGCAGCTGTTCTTATTGTGTGGATTGCCACGTTTCCTCCTCGTTAGGAGGCCAAGCGTAGCCGATTTGTAGGTAACAAAATGCGAAGACGCGGGAAATAAAAGCACAAAAAAAAGCGGGCCGCAGCCCGCCTTTGCCATCAACAGCGCGTGAACATCTCAGCCGAGGTTGACCGGCACAAAAATTTTGCTGTTGCCACGCTGTATCAGCAGTGCCACCGATTTCTCGGCTTTGGCCACGGTGGCGCGCACCTGCTCAATGTTTTTCACAGAAACACCATTGATGGAGAGCAGTACATCGCCCGCCTCCACGCCAGCCAGGGCAGAAGGGCCGCTTGCCTGCTGCACCAGCAGCCCATTGTCCAGCCCGGCCTGTTGCTTTTCTTCGGGCTTCAGGGGTCTGAGGGCAAGGCCCAGCTTGCCCTGGCTGGGTGCCTCCTGCTTGCTGGTCACCTGGCCGGTTTTTTCATCGGCGTTGCCCAGGCGCGCAGTCAATGTCGTGGCCGCGCCCTGACGCCAGATGTCCAGCTTGACGCTCTCGCCGGGTGCTGCCAGCCCGATCACGGCAGGCAGGTCGCCTGACGACACGATGGGCTGGCCATTGACCCGGCGGATCACGTCGCCAGATTGCAAGCCCGCTTTGTCGGCCGGGCCGCCTTTTTCCACCGAGGACACCAGGGCGCCCTCGGGCCTGTCGAGCTTGAAGGAATCTGCAAAAGCCTGGTTGACTTCCTGCACCGCCACGCCGAGGCGCGCATGTTCTGCCTTGCCGGTGGCGACGATCTGGGTTTTGATTTTTTCCGCCACGTCGATCGGGATGGCAAACGATACACCCTGGTAGCCGCCGCTGCGGCTGTAGATCTGTGAATTGATGCCCACCACCTCGCCGCGCGTGTTGAACAGCGGCCCGCCCGAGTTGCCGGGGTTCACGGCCACATCGGTCTGGATGAAGGGCACGGTGCTGTCGTCGGGCAGAGAGCGGCCCTTGGCACTGACCACGCCTGCGGTGACGGTGTTCTCGAAGCCAAACGGCGAGCCGATGGCCAGCACCCATTCCCCAACCTTGAGTTCACTGGTTTTACCCAGCGTCACCACCGGCAGGTTGTTGGCCTCGATGCGCAGCACCGCGATATCAGTCCGGAGGTCAGCGCCCAGCACCTTGGCTCGGTACTCGCGCCGGTCGGTCAGCTTGACGGTGACTTCTTTCGCATCACGCACAACGTGCGCATTGGTCAGGATGATGCCGTCGGCACTGACGATGAAGCCGGAACCCTGGCCGCGGGTGGGCACCTCTTGTTCGCTCTTGCCGCCGTCCGGGCGCTGGCCCTGCTGGAAGCGCCGGAAGAATTCAAAAAAAGGATCGTTGGGAGCGGCATCCTCTTCGCCTTGGGCCATCGGCCAGTCGTTCGACACCCGGGTGGTTCCCGTGACACTGATGTTCACCACCGCCGGGCCATAACGCTCGGTGATCCTGGAGAAATCGGGCACGGCCATGGGCACGACGGCCGCCGCGTTGCTGGCGACGGCAGCAGGCGCGGCGGCCAGCGCGCCCGGATGCACGGCGTTCAGCACACCGACGCCAGCACCGCCGATGGCGCCGGCGGCCAGCAGTGCAGCGACCAGGCGGGTATTTTTCAATGCGAGGGAGGTCATGGGTCGGTTTCCTTTCAGTAGGGGCACACGCCGGTGCCGTTACCTGCAACTATGAGGACCTGGTCTTAGGCGGAGCTTAAAGAGCCCCCACGGTCGTTCACTGCGTGTAACTCCCTGCACCTTGCAGGCCGCCGCTCGCCAGAGGCTTCGCTTCTGATGCCTGTCCAAACCTGCTCAAGCAGGTTCGGAGCCGCAGGCACCAGCCCCGAGGGGGCCGCTGCGCCTGCGGACGACTGGCAAAGCCAGATCCGCGGCCCCTGCTTGACTGGTCAGGCGTGTCACGTTCGCTCGCTGCGAGTCCCGCGGCTAAGCATGGCATCAAAAGAGGCATTAGCCCTATGGTATATGCGCCACCAGCTATGAAATATATAGCAACCCGGGTTCAGACTGATGAAGGTGCGGGTGGAAAAAGCACCGCCACCCGCAGCCCGCCCAGGCGTTCCGAGCGGTCCAGTTTCAGCGTTGCGCTGTGCCGGTCGGCGATCACTTTCACGATGGCCAGGCCGAGGCCGCTGCCGGTTTCGGCGGTGGCATTGCCGGCGCGGAAAAAACGGTCAAATACGCGCGGCAGCTCGTCGGGTGCAATACCCGGTCCGCTGTCTTCCACCACGAGAACGGTGCGTTCTTTCTGCAGATGCAGGGACACATCGACGCGGCCGCCGGCCGGCGTGTATTTGACGGCGTTGTCGAGCAAGTTGCGCAGCAGGATGCGCAATGCCTCGTGCTGTCCCTGTACACGCAGGATCTGCTTCTGTGTTGCTGGCTCGGCCAGGCCCAGGTCAATCTGCCGCTGTGCGGCTTGCGGCAGCACATCGGCCACGGCCAGCGCCACCACTTCGTGCAGGTCGATGTTTTCGTCGCCGGCGCCGGCTTGTGTGCCGCCGGCTTCTTCACGGGCCAGCAGCAGCAACTGTTCGACCAGATGGATCGCCCGGTCTATGCCCTGGTTCAGGCGTGTGATGCCGGCTTGGCGTGCGGCCGGGTCCGCGTCGCTGCGACGCAGCGCCTGGGCCTGCAGCTTTAGCGCGGTCAAGGGCGAACGCAGTTCGTGTGCGGCATCGGCCACAAAATTCTGTTGTGCGGCAAAGGCCTCACGCACGCGGGCGAACAGCAGGTTCAGTTCATCCACCAGCGGCCGGATTTCGTCAGGCAGGCCGGCCTCGGACAGCGGCGAAAAGTCGTCAGCGGCCCGGCCTGCCACCTCACGGCGTGCGCGTTCCACCGGCGCGAGGGACCGCGTGATGACCCACCAGACCACCAGCATCAGCAGCGGCGTGAGCAGGCCGAAGGGCCATACCGCCTCGATGGCCAGCGCCCGCGCGCGCGCTGTGCGCGCGCCCAGGTCCTGCGCAATCTGCACGGTTTGCAGGGCCGTCTGCAGCGTGTAGACCCTGTAGTGGTTGCCGTTCGCCTCGACATCGGAAAAGCCCAGCACCGCGCGCTGGGGCAGCGTCGAAGGGGTGGAACGAAACAACTGGGTACCGTCCGGCCCCCAGATCTGGATGTACAGGTCAAAGCCCGGTTCATTGCCCTCGGGTAACAGCGGCGCGCCCAGCGGCACACCGCTGCGCAGCGAGCGCGCCACCTGCTGCAGGTGGTCGTCGAACATGGCGTCGGCCTGGCGCAAGGCACCGCGGTAGGCGGTTGCCGCCTGCAGCACCGCAGCCAGCAGGATGGCGAGCAGCACAAACCAGAGCAGGCGCTTGCGCAGGGAATGATTGGCCCCCACGCTCGGCACTGCGTGTCCGTCGCTGCCCCCCGGGGGGGCGCTGCGCCTGCGGCCCGGCAAAGCCGGACCCGCGGCCCCTGCTTGAAAAGAGAAGATCTCCCTCGCTGTATTCCGTTCTTCCTGAGCTTGTCGCTCTTCGACAGGCTCAGGACGGGCCAAGGCCGGTTCCGCGGCCGCGGCTGGTTTGGGCTCCCGGGTAGAGCTTGAGTGCTGACCTGTCGAGAGCGTCATTGTTTGGGCACCAGGTAGCCGAGGCCGCGCACGGTCTGGATCACGTCGGCACCCAGTTTTTTCCGCACGCCGTGGATATAGACCTCAACCGCATTGCTGCTCACATCGTCTTTCCAGCTGAAGAGCTTTTCCTCCAACTGGGCCCGTGAGAGCACAGCGCCCGGCCGGGCGAGCAGGGGTTCGAGTACCGCCCATTCGCGCGCCGACAGCGACACCGGCTCGCCATGCACCGTCGCTTCGCGGGTGGCCGGGTTCAGGCTTACACCCTTGTGTTCGAACACCGGCTCGCCCCGGCCGGCGCTGCGGCGCAAGAGGGCGCGCAAGCGCGCCAGCAGCTCGTCGGTGTCATAGGGTTTGACGACATAGTCGTCGGCGCCGGCATCGAGGCCGGCCACCCGGTCGCCAACAGCGTCACGCGCAGTCGCCACCAGCACCGGAACGGTATTTTTCCGTGCGCGCAGGGCACGCAATACCTCGAGTCCGTCGCGTTTGGGCAGGCCCAGGTCGAGCAGGACCAGGTCGTACTGCTCGCTGCGCAGAGCCTCATCGGCCATGCGGCCATCCCGCACCCAGTCCACGGCGTAGTGTTCGGCGCGCAGCAGCTGCAGCACCGACTCGCCAATCATGGGGTCGTCTTCAACCAGCAGTAAACGCATTGTTTTTTCCTTGCTGCCGCACAGTATGCGGCCAGCAGCTTAGAGGAGACTTAAGCCGCAGGCAAGGCGAGGTTGTGATGGGTTGTTATAGAGAATCCGCGAATAGTGCCTCGCGCCCATACGCGTGAATCAATCTCAAGCGGACTGCATGCCACTCAACGAGTTGATTCTATAAATTCGCCGAGTTTTGGCAGGTCATGCGACCAGAACAACGACAGGCCACGAGACTGTGCTTGCTCCAGGTTAATCACTTTAAAAACGCCCGAGAGCATGGCAGCTGGAACAACTTGCGCAGTGCCAAATTGTTTGAGCCAATAGTCGGCCTTGACAGCGGCGTCATTGTTGAGCCGCTTGACGCTGTTGGTGGCACTGTTGGATACCTTGCATTCAATAGCCATCAGGCGGGTGTCGTGCAAGCGGACAACAACATCAGCCTTTCGGTCGCCCAACTGACATTCCGCGCAGAATTGCATCGTTTGTGGCCCTTTGACCAGGGTATGAATGGCTGTGGTGGCCACTTCAGCAAAGCCCATGTTGCGCAAATGATCTTTGACTTTTGCTTCCTGGCCTTCTTTGCCGTCGTGGCGACGTTCGGTTGCAAGCCGTTGTGTTGCCAGGAGAACTGCCGAGGCAGTCAAGGCAGTCTGGAGTTGTTGTGTTGTTGGATTTTCCCGAGCCTGCACCCATGGAAAACGAAGCGGATCAATGATGCGCTCGATGACCTCGTAGACTTTGCGTAACTCGACTGGACGCTTTTTCAGTACGCCGGGTGCCAGCGATTCAACATCTGCAATCACCCGCAAGTCATCATCGGAGACAGGCGGACCTGCGAGATAGCGCAGCGCTTCCCCCAATTTGGCGCCGTGCGCTTCTGCCAGTTGTTCGTCGGTAATGCCGGCGGAGCCAAGGTTGCCGAGTTTGTTCAGAAGCAAGCTGAATTTCTGATACGCCGCTTTGTACTGAATGGCCCAGGCATCCGAGCTACCCAGTCGCTCGGACCGGAAGGCATTGGCTGACAGGGCGGCGTCCTGGGCCAGCTCTTCAACCGTCCACCTGCGCGGCTTGCCGCTCATGCGGTGAGCGTTTCAAGGCGGGGAATGTGCAAGCGCTCAATTTCCTTGGGCTCGAACTTGGTCAGTCCACCGGAGTAAGTACGGCCGCTGTCGGTGCTGACGTTTTTGTTGAGCCAGGCAACCAATGTCGCCAAGGCCTCCGGCGACAGTTGCTGTCTCGGGTATAAGCCGTGCGCAATATTGATATGTCTCGCGCCACAGATATTGAGCGTGAACTGGGGCGGCCGGCGGGCCATATAGGTACACAGAATAGGCGCAGGATCTTTCAATCCGACGGACCACCACGTTTTGCGGTGCTGGGCGGTATAACTTCGATCTGCTCCCTGCGTCCGTGCCCACGCGAGAAAAGCGTTGATATTTCTCTGCTCATGCCTGTCAAATTCGTCAAGATCAGCAGGAATGTCGATGACACGGCGCAAGGCTTGCGTGCATTTCAGATTTTCCCCAGCGTCGATGAGATCCCTGGCCTTGGTGACCGATGCAATCTTGATGCTGTCGGGCAATTTTGCAGCATGTTCACCCGCAATCCAGATGTTGTTTGCGCCCGTGACCTGGCCCCGGTGCACCCGGAAAAACTCTCCCAGTTCGATCTCTCCGGAAGTGTGGGACGCTGGGGGATGCACGATGATGGACCATCGCTTTTGAGTTTGGAATTTGTCGCGCGCAATCTCCTGTCCTTTGCTCAAACCATTGAGCAGTTCCAGTGTGGGAACAGAGCGAACCCGCATGGGTACCTGCGTTTCCCCCACACGAAAACAGGTGATGGCCGCTGTGCTGGCGGTGCCAGGAAACGCTTCGACGGTTGGCGAAAGCACATGCAAGGCCAACCCTCCCAGCTCGTCGATCAGCAGATGACGCAGGGCCGAACCATAGTTCACGTCCAACCATTCAGCCGATGTGATGAACGCGCCTATGTCGCCTTGTTTTGCGAGCAGCCGGGTTTGCAGAAAAAAATGCAGATGAAGTCCAGCCAGCCCGCTGGCCTTGATCCCAAACTCCGCAAAGCGCGACGCATACCAATGTTTCCAGAACTCGCCGATATCGTGATGGCGCACGTAAGGCGGGTTTCCGACAAACGCCGTGATGCCCCGGCAGGCAGGCAATTTGACATTGCGGTAGTCCTGCACCAGCACGGTGGCGCGCTCTGCCCAACCATGTACCTGAAGATTGGCGCGCAGCATCAGGGCGGCAAGCGGGTCCATCTCCACGCCCACGAGGGCGGCGTGCGGGAATTTTTTACCGGCGGCGATCATGAAGCGGCCGGACCCAGCCCCTGGATCCACGACGCGCGCAGGTGTTGCCTGCGAGGACAGCCACGACATCATTGACTCAACAATGGGGGCGGGCGTGTAAACAGCGCCGTCCGAGCGCCTTTGCAAGGCCGTTCGCATCTGCAGGAAGGCATCCCCCAATGGATCATCGCCGGCAAGAATCGCTTGGCGCACTTGGGCCAGTTCGTTCTGATCAATGGAGAGGTGCTGGTTTGCCTTGGCAAGCTTGCGCTCGGAGTCCGACAGACAGGTCAGATCACCGACGAGAGCGCAGCTCATGGCAATCAGCATGGATTCAGTTTGCATCGTTGCTCCGGTGTCGGAAGTCAAATACTGTATATATTAACAGTTACACCGTTCACTGCAAGCGCGCGCGGTGCCGCGCGATTTGCGCGCGCACCTGCACCGGTGACGTGCCGCCCAGGGTATTGCGCGCGTTCAGGGATCCGCGCAGGCTCAGGCAGTCGTACACATCTTTTTCAATCGTCGGGTTGAATTGCTGCAGCACGGCCAGCGGCAGCTCCGACAAGTCCACCGCATGCGAGATCGCCGCCTTGACGGCGTGTGCCACGGTTTCATGCGCATCGCGAAAGGGCAGGCCTTTCTTGACCAGGTAGTCGGCCAGATCGGTGGCCGTGGCATAGCCGCGCAGCGCGGCCTGCTCCATGGCTTCCGGCTTGACGGTGATGCCACCCACCATTTCTGCAAAGATGCGCAGCGTGTCCTTGAGCGTGTCGACGGTGTCGAACAGGGGCTCCTTGTCTTCCTGGTTGTCCTTGTTGTAGGCCAGCGGCTGGCCTTTCATCAGGGTGATCAGGCCCATCAGGTGGCCGACGACGCGGCCGGTCTTGCCGCGTGCGAGTTCGGGCACGTCCGGGTTTTTTTTCTGCGGCATGATGGACGAGCCGGTGCAGAAACGGTCGGCGATGTCGATGAAGCCAAAGCTTTGGCTCATCCACAGCACCAACTCTTCGCTGAGCCGGCTGATGTGGATCATGGCCAGCGAAGCGGCGGCCGTGAACTCGATCGCGAAATCGCGGTCACTCACCGCGTCCAGGCTGTTCTGGCAGACCTGCGGCTGGCCCATTTCATCGATCATGCCCAGGGTTTTGGCGACTCGCTCGCGGTCCAGCGGATAGCTGGTGCCTGCCAGTGCGGCGGCGCCCAGCGGCAGGCGGTTCACGCGTTTGCGCACGTCCTGCAGGCGTTCGGCGTCGCGCGCGAACATCTCGACGTAAGCCAGCATGTGGTGGCCAAAGCTGACGGGCTGCGCCACCTGCAGGTGGGTGAAGCCGGGCAGGATGACCTCGACGTTTTTCTCGGCGATATCGACCAGCGCCTTCTGCAGGTCAGTAAGGAGGGCGCCGATCAGGTCGATTTCGCCGCGCAACCACAGGCGCACATCGGTGGCCACCTGGTCATTGCGGCTGCGGCCGGTATGCAGGCGCTTGCCGGCGTCACCGACCAGCTGCGTCAGGCGTGCCTCGATGTTCAGGTGCACATCTTCGAGGTCGAGCTTCCATTCGAACGCGCCGGAGTCGATTTCCGAGGTGATCTGCGCCATGCCCTTCTGGATGGAGGCATGGTCGGCCGCGCCGAGGATCTTCTGTGCCGCCAGCATTTCGGCATGGGCCAGCGAGCCGGTGATGTCGGCTTGCCACAGGCGTTTGTCAAAAAACACGCTGGCGGTGTAACGTTTGACCAGGTCGCTCATGGGTTCGGAGAACAGGGCAGACCAGGCTTGGGATTTCTTGTCGAGTTGGCTCACTTCGGGCTTTCTTTGGGTGCCGTGGCCGGCTGGGCAGGCACGTTTGTCGGGTCAGGGGTGCCAGCTGGCTTGATTTCGGGGCAAGTAGGGGTTTGACGCCGGTTTTAGGCTGCCGCCGGTGCAATACTAAGACCCTTGATTTTATCTGCCTGCCGGGAGCCGTGGAAAGCCGGGCTTCCGCATCCCGCGGGTGGCCGCTCGCGCAAACGGGCAGGAAGCAACAGACTTTTTTCATGCAATCCAAGCCTAACCTCTCATCCTTCGGGGAATCCACAGTCCTGGATGGCTTCAGCCCGTCCGGGGACATGCCGGCCCTGCCGCCCCGCGTCAACGTGTTCGACGCCTGCAATGTCGGGGTGGTGCTGCGCGCCGTGCTTTTTGTCGAAGCGGTGGTGGGCGTGGGCGCCATGTTCGGTGCCGGGCAGTTTGTCGACTGGCTGTTGCGGTTTTCGCTGCTGACCGGTGGTGTGCTGCCTGCCACCCTGGGCTGGCTGATCGCTGCCTGCATGCTCAAGGGCCGGCTCGCGCGGCTGGGGACGACGCAGCAGTGGACGGCCGGCATTGTCATGGGTGCGCTGGCGGGCCTGTATGGCTGTGGCCTGCTAGCCATGATGGGGCTGCTCGACCCGGCGCCATGGTGGGCCAGCGCCGCCGCGGGTGCTTTGCTGTCCTCGGTGCTGGTGGCCGGGCTGGTGTGGCGCGCCAAGGCTCGCACGCCGGCCGCGACAGCCGCACGCCTGGCCGAGCTGCAGTCGCGCATCCGGCCGCATTTTTTGTTCAACACACTCAATAGCGCCATTGCCCTGGTGCGCGCCGAGCCGGTCAAGGCCGAGTCCGTGCTGGAAGACCTGAGCGAGCTGTTTCGTCACGCGCTGGCCGACCAGACCGAGTCGGTCACTCTGGGACAAGAAATTGCACTGGCGCGCCGCTATATGGCCATCGAACAGATCCGTTTCGGCGACCGCCTGCAGGTCCAGTGGAGCCTGGACCCCGAAGCCGACCCGGCTAAACTGCCGCCGCTGCTGCTGCAGCCGCTGG
>NZ_JBDTTH010000105.1:0-13315 GCF_039930745.1 Polaromonas sp.
TGACCTTCATGGACGCCTACAACGTCAAGCTGGTCAGCGACAGCGGCAAGCTGCTAGTGGATGACCCTAACGTGCGTGCCGGCCTGATTGGCGCCCTGACGGACTACACCAATGTCTACACCCGCGGTTGCACGCCTCCGTCGTCTTCCAACTGGAAAGACCCGGACAACAATGTCGCGTTCCACAACCGAACGACCCTGATGACGCACAACGCCACGATTTCCATCGCTGCGAAGTGGCTTGACGACATGAACAACGCGACATTGACGGAAGCACAGCGTGCGACCGCGAAGAAGTACTACACCGAATCGATTCGCACCGCCGGCTTTCCGAACAAGCCTGACGGCAGCAAGATGGTGTACCGCGCGGCGGTGAAGGTTGGCGTGGTGTTCAAGGATGCCAAGAACAAGGCGCGCGCCAAGGAATTTGTGAAATTCATCATGGCGGAAGAAAACCTCGGGCCTTATGTGGAGGGTTCCCTGGGCCGCTGGTATCCGGTGACCAAGGCTGGCCAGGCGAGTGCGTTCTGGAAGGGTGACAAACACCGCCTGGCCGTGCACAACCAGTTCCAGGACGGAACGGTCAACTTCGAGTTCACGAAAAACTACAAGTTCACCGTGCTCAACAACGAGAACGTCTGGGCCAAGGCCGCGAACCGTGTCGTCAGCGAAAAGGTGCCGGTGGACAAGGCGGTGGACGAGATGATTGCCCGCATCAAGACGGTTGCCAACTAAGCTGGTCGGGCCTGTCCTGATCGTGATTCATACAACGGCCATCCAGCTCCGACTGGTGGCCGTCACCCTGCAAATACCATGACCACGATGGCTGTAGAGCAGTCCGGCGCCAGCGAGCGCCGGGCCGCCAAAGGAATGACGTCCTGGGAGCGCTGGGGCTTGGTCCTGCTGATTCCCTATATTCTGCTTTTCCTGGTTTTTGTGCTGTACCCCGTGGGTTATGGCCTGTGGCTGGCGCGCCAGCCCGCCAGTTATGTGAAGCTGTTCGATGACCCGATCTTTTTCCGGTCGCTCATCAACACGCTGGTATTCCTCGGTGTCGGCATTAACCTGAAAATGCTGGCGGCGCTGTTTTTGTCCGGATTTTTTGTCCACGACCGCAGATGGATCAAGTGGCTGTCGCTGCTGTTCATCCTGCCGTGGGCCGTGCCCTCGATCCCGACCATTTTGTCGATGCGTTTCATGCTCAACCCGGAGTGGGGCGTCATCAACACGCTGATCTTCAAGCTGAGCGGCGCTGACGGCCCCAACTGGCTGAACGACCCGACCCTGGCGCTGTCGCTGTCCATCGTGGCGCATATCTGGAAGTCCTTGCCGTTCTGGACGCTGATCCTGGTGGCCGCGCGGCTTTCGATTCCGGCGGAGCAGTATGAAGCTGCGGCCGTCGATGGCGCGAGCAACTGGCAGAAGTTCCAGTTCATCACCTGGCCTTCGCTGAAAACCGTGTACCTGACATCGCTCCTGCTGTCGACCATCTGGTCGCTGGGGGATTTCAACAGCGTCTACCTGTTGACGGGCGGCGGTCCAGCTGACCTCACGCATGTGCTTGCCACATTAGGCATCCGCTACCTGCGGCTGGACCAGATCGAGCTGGCCATGGCCTCCATCGTGGTTGCTTTGCCGCTGGTCCTGCCGCTGGTTTATTTCATGATGAAGCGTTTGTCCAAATGAAACCATTGACCTTCAAGCAGGTAACAACCGAGGCCAAGCTGGTGCTGATCGGAATTCCGGTTTTCCTGTGGACCATGATTCCGGTGTATCACCTGTTCCTGTTTTCCATCTCGCCACGTGACCAGGCCACGTCCGGCCGCCTGTGGCCCAAGGAGCCGACGCTGGACAACTTCCGTATCGTCGTGGAGCAGAAGCACTTCTACCTGCACCACTTCTGGCAACAACTGGGCAACTCCTTTCTGATTGCGTTTGCGGTGGCGGGCATCACCCTGGTGATTGCCACTCTGGCTGCTTTTGCCATCAGCCGCCTGCGCGCGCGCGGTGGGCGCACCGTGATGAACATGGCGCTGCTGACCTATTTCATTCCCGCGGCCTTTCTTGCCGTGCCGATGTATAAGACCATGGGTAATTACGGCCTGCTCAACAGCCAGTGGTCGCTGATCCTGGCCATGGTCACCATTGCGTCGCCCTACTGCATCTGGGTGCTCAAGCAGGCTTCCGACAAACTGCCTTACGAGCTCGATGAAGCGGCCAAGATGGACGGCGCGTCCGCGATGCAGCTGTTCCGGCTGGTCTATCTGCCCCTGATGGTGCCTTCTCTGGTGGCGGTGGGTACCTATGCCTTGCTGCTCGCCTGGAACGAATACCTGTATGCCTTTCTCCTGCTCTCCAGCGAAAGCAGCATCACCCTGGGCGTGGCCCTGGGCAACTTCCTGGCGGCGGACGATTCGCCCTGGGAACTGCTCATGACCACCGGCCTGATCTACGCGCTGCCTCCCGCGGCCATTTACTACGCCTTCAAGCGCTACATGGTGTCCGGCCTGACGGCCGGCGCCGTCAAGAGCTGACCTTCCCGCACTGGAACACCTGCACCATGGCTTCTGTCTCATTTCGAAAAGTTGAAAAGTCCTTCGGCAAGGTCAAGATCATTCACGGCATCAGTTTCGACATCTCGGACGGCGAGTTCGTGGTGCTGGTCGGGCCGTCCGGCTGCGGCAAATCCACCCTGCTGCGCATGCTTGCCGGCCTGGAGGAAATCAGCGGTGGCGAAATCGCCATTGATGGCAAGGTCATCAATGACCTTGACTCCAAGGACCGCGACATCGCGATGGTGTTCCAGAGCTACGCGCTCTACCCGCACATGACGGTACGCGACAACATGGCCTTCAGCCTCAAGCTGCGCAAGGCCGATGCGGAGCTGACGGAGCAACGTGTCGGCAATGCTGCACGAATCCTCAACCTGGACCCGCTGCTCGACCGCTATCCGCGCGAGCTGTCTGGTGGCCAGCGCCAGCGCGTGGCCATGGGGCGCGCCATCGTGCGCGACCCCAAGGTGTTTTTGTTTGATGAACCCCTGTCCAACCTCGACGCCAAGCTGCGCGTAGCCATGCGCGCCGAGATCAAGGCGCTGCACCAGCGCCTGAAAACCACAACGGTGTACGTCACTCACGACCAGATCGAGGCCATGACCATGGCTGACCGCATTGTGGTCATGCACGACGGCATCATCGAGCAGATCGGAACGCCGCTGGAGCTGTTTGACCGGCCGGGCAACCTGTTTGTGGCGCAGTTCATCGGTTCGCCGTCCATGAACGTGCTCAAGGGAACATTGCGCCAGGCCGACGGTCGGGCCAGGGTGGAGTCGCAGGGCCATGCATGGCAAGTGAATACGCTGGCGCAGGGACGTGATGGCCAGGCGGTGGTCTATGGCGTTCGGCCCAGCGACCTGACGCTGTCCGCAATCGGCCAGGGCATTCCCGCCAAAGTGATTGTGGTGGAGCCGACCGGCGCCGAGACCGAGCTGCTGCTCGAAGTAGGCGACACGCAAGTCGTCGTGGTCATGCACGGCCGGACCAACGTGCGGCCGGACGACATCGTGCATCTGGAGATTGCGCATGGCAAGGCTCATGTGTTTGACGAAACCAGCGGCCAGCGTCTGGAGTAACTCAAAAAATGACAGCCAACCCCTTCAGGCTCGACGGCAAGCTGGCACTCATCACAGGGTCGTCGGGCGGCATCGGTTTTGCGCTGGCGCGCGGGTTAGGACAGGCCGGCGCGGCGCTGGTGCTCAACGGCCGTGACAAGATCAGGCTGGAGAGCGCAGCGGCCGTTTTGCGTGGCGAGGGGTTCCAGGTGCACACCCGTGCTTTTGACGTCACGCAGGCGGCGGACGTACAGGCGGCAGTGGAAGATGTCGAAGAAACTCTGGGTGCGATCGACATTCTGGTGAATAACGCTGGCATGCAGCGGCGCATGCCGCTGGAAGATTTTCCGGTTGCCGACTGGCACGAACTCATGCGTACCAACGTTGACAGCGTCTTTTTCATGGGCCAGGCTGTCGCGCGAAAAATGATTACACGCCGGCGCGGCAAGATCATTAATATCTGCTCGGTGCAAAGCGAGCTGGGCCGTCCCAATATTGCCCCTTATATGACCAGCAAAGGCGCGGTCAAGATGCTGACCAAGGGCATGGCCATTGACTGGGGTCCGCATGGCCTGCAGGTCAATGGGCTGGGTCCCGGCTATTTCAAGACCGAACTGACCGAAAAGCTCGTTGCAGATGAACAATTCAGCGCCTGGCTGACCGGGCGCACACCTAGCCGGCGCTGGGGTGAAGTTGCCGAACTGGCGGGAGCGGCTGTTTTTTTGGCCAGCAATGCGTCGAGTTTCGTCAACGGCCATGTTCTGTATGTTGATGGCGGAGTGACGGCCACTCTGTGAACCCACCCATTTATCTGGAGAAAATCATGCGTGCCCTGGTCTGTCATGCCCCGCTGGATTTGCGCCTCGATGCATTCGCTGACGAGGCCGTGGGGCCGCAGCAGATGCGGGTGCGTGTCGCATTCGGCGGCATTTGTGGTTCGGACCTGCATTACTTCCAACATGGCGGTTTTGGCACTGTGCGCATCAAAGAGCCGATGGTGCTGGGCCACGAGGTGTCGGGTGTGGTGGAAGCGCTGGGTAGCGAGGCCAGCGGCTTTCGCGTGGGTCAACGCATCGCGATTTCACCGTCGCGGCCCTGCGGCGTCTGCCGCTATTGCCAGCAGGGCTTGCACAACCATTGCATGGACATGCGTTTTTATGGCAGTGCGATGCGCTTTCCGCACGTGCAGGGGGCGTTTCGCCAAACCCTGGTGATCGACGCCGCGCAGGCCTTCGTGGTAGCTGATGATTTGCCGTTGTCGCAGGCGGCCTTGGCCGAGCCGCTGTCGGTAGGGCTGCATGCCATTGCGCGGGCAGGCTCGGTGTTTGGGAAAAAAGTACTGGTGACCGGTTGCGGGCCGATTGGCGCACTGCTGATTGCGGCTTTGCGGCGCGCTGGTGCTGCCCATATTGTGGCGGCTGATATTGCTGACTTGCCCTTGGCTTGTGCGCTGAAGATGGGCGCAGACCAAACCGTCAATCTGGCGCAAGATCCCGAAGGTCTGGCGCCTTTTGCGGCCAACAAAGGCTGTTTTGACGTGATGTTTGAAGCTTCCGGCAGCGAGAAAGCCTTGATCGGTGGGCTCGATGTGGTTGCGCCCCGTGGCGTGATTGTCACCATCGGCCTGGGTGGCAACATCGCCATGCCACTGAACACGCTCGTCGGCAAGGAAATAGACTTGCGCGGCACTTTCCGCTTTCATTCCGAGTTTGCGGTTGCCGTGGCTTTCCTGAATCAGCGGCTGATCGACGGCCGGCCCGTGATCTCCGACATTGTGGATTTCGACAAGGCTGGTGACGCCTTCCGGCTCGCTGGAGACAAGCGTCAGTCCATGAAAGTGCAAATTGCTTTTGACCGAGAATTGGCGTGATGAAACAGATTTTCACCTCTTCGCACCGGAGTTTGCTTTGACCGTTTTTACCCAAGTCATTCTTTATACCGACACCGATGGCCGCGCAAAATTTCGCGAGAAAGCCGTCACCCTGGGCGAAGGCTCACCCCAGGCCATGCTTTCCGCACTTTTTCCCTCTGGCGGGTTCCAGCTGCGCCACAGCCCGGTGGGTTTTCGCAGCCAGTTTCATTGTTCCCCCTATAAGCAGTGGGTGGTCATCATGGGCGGCGAGATGGAAATTGGCCTGCAGGACGGGACGTCGCGCATCTTCCGGCCGGGCCAGCACTTCTATTCGGCCGACCTGCTGCCTGAAGGCGCCACTTTTGACGCGGCCGTGCACGGCCACTGGAGCTGTCAGGTGGGTGCAGACTCGCTGATCACACTGTTTGTACGTGGCTGAGGGACGGACGACCATGATCAAGAACGTTCACGGCAACACAGTGGACCATCTGGGCGAAGCCATTGTGTCGGGGCGTTATGCTGCGGGGGCCTCCCTGCCGCCCGAGCCGGCGCTGTGCACCGAGCTGGGTGTGAGCCGCACGGTGGTGCGTGAGGCGGTGAAATCATTGATCGCCAAAGGGTTGATCACCACCGGTCCCAAGGTTGGTACCCGCGTGCTGTCCGAGGACCACTGGAACTGGTTTGATGCGGATGTCATCACCTGGCAGTCCAAGGCCGGTCTGACGCCGGAATTTCTGCGCGACCTGCAGGACTTGCGCCGCGTGGTTGAGCCCGCCGCCATGCGGCTGGCGGCTGTACGTGTCACCGCGCAGGACATCGCCGAAGTCGAGGCCGCTTACGCGGGCATGAAACGCGCGGTTGAGGAGGGCGGCGACTACGTTACGCACGACCTGCGTTTTCATCAGTGCCTGCTGCGCGCGAGCCGCAACCGCATGCTGGTGCAAATGAGCAAGGCACTGGGCGCCCTGCTGCGCACCAGTTTTGAAATTTCGACACGGCGCAAGGATGGCCCGTCGCATTCGTTGCCCCTGCACCGCGCGGTGCTTGATGCGGTGATTGCGCACAACCCCGACGAGGCCGAGATCGCCATTCGCGTGCTGATCGACGGGGCCAAGGAAGACATTGAGCAGGTGCTGGCTTCACGGCGACGCCTGCCCGTCTTGAGCAGTCCGGCCCGGCAGCTCAAAGCCGTCTGAACACGCACAGCACAAAAGCAAAAAGGAGATCAAGGTGCAAAAAACCGTCGATTCATCGATTTACTGGTTCTACAAACTGCTCGAACTGCTGGTGGTGGTTTGCATGGTGGCCATGGTTGTCATGGTCTTCGGCAACGTGGTGCTGCGTTATGCCTTCAATGCCGGCATTTCGGTGTCAGACGAAATGTCGCGTTATTTCTTCATCTGGCTGACCTACATAGGCGCGATGCTGGCCATGCACGAAGGCGGGCATCTGGGCGTGGACACGCTGATCAAGCACCTGCCGGTGCTGGGCAAAAAGGTGTGCCTGTTCCTCAGTGAGGCCTTGATGCTGTTTTGTAACGTGCTGTTTTTCATGGGCACCTACGAAATGCATGAGCTGCAGGTCAGCAATGTCTCGCCGGTCGTGGGCATTTCGATGATCTGGATTTACGGCATCGGCTACGTCGTCAGCGTGGTGATGGCCATCATCAACCTCAACGTCCTGTTCCGTCTGGTCACGGGCCGCATCAGCGAGGAAGAGCTGGTGCAGGTGATAGAGACCGAAGGCCTGGCCGATGTGGAGAAGCAGATACAGGGAAGCAAAGCATGACGGTTACCGTATTTATCCTGAGCCTGCTGGCCGCCATGGCCATCGGCATGCCGATTGCCTATGCCCTGCTGGTCTGCGGTGTCACGCTGATGGGTTTTCTTGCGGCCACCAGCGGCCTGGTGACCTTTGACAGCCAGATCCTGGCTCAGCGTTTTGTCGATGGGGCCGACAACTTTCCGCTGCTGGCCGTGCCGTTTTTCCTGCTGGCCGGCGAGTTCATGAATGCCGGGGGCATCAGCCGCCGCATTGTCAACCTGGCGATGGCCTGGGTCGGCCATTTTCGCGGGGGCCTCGGTTATGTCACGGTGATCGCCGCGGTGATCATGGCCTCTCTGTCAGGGTCGGCGATTGCCGACACGGCGGCGCTGGCCGCGCTGCTGATCCCCATGATGCGCGCCGCCGGCTACAACGTGGGTCGGGCGTCAGGCCTGATTGCGTCGGGCGGCATCATCGCGCCGGTGATTCCACCGTCCATCGGCCTGATCATTTTTGGCGTGGCCGGCAATGTCTCCATCACCAAGCTTTTTCTGGCCGGCATCGTGCCCGGCGTCCTGATGGGCGCGGCGATTGGCATGACCTGGTGGTGGCTGGCCAGGAAGGAAAACGTGCAACCCGCGCCCAAACTGTCCATGGCCGGCAGGCTGCACATCACGGCGGAAGGCGGCTTTGCGCTGACCCTGCCCATTGTCATCATCGGCGGCATGAAGTTCGGCATCTTCACGCCGACCGAAGCCGCCGTCGTGGCGGCCGTCTACAGTTTTGTGGTCGGCATGTTCATCTACCGGGAACTCAAGTGGTCGGCCCTGTACGGGTTGATCCTGGCTGCCGGAAAAACGACCGCCGTAGTCATGTTCCTGGTGGCTGCTGCCATGGTCAGTGCGTGGCTGATCACCGTGGCCAATATCCCTACCGAGGTGGCCGGCATGATGTCGCCCTTCATGGGCAACAAGATATTGTTGATGCTGGTGATGATGGTGCTCATCGTGGTCGTCGGCACGGCGCTGGACTTCACGCCAACAGTGCTCATTCTCACGCCGGTGCTTATGCCGGTGGTCCTGAAGGCCGGCATAGACCCGGTCTATTTCGGAATCATGTTCATCATGAACAACGCCATAGGCCTGATCACGCCGCCGGTAGGTACGGTACTCAACGTGGTCTGTGGCGTGGCCAAAATCAGCATGGACGACGCTTTCAAGGGTGTGTTGCCCTTCCTCATGGCGCAGCTGGCCGTGCTTTTCCTGCTGGTGCTTTTTCCCTCCATCGTCACTGAGCCACTCAAGTGGTTGATGCGATGAATTTTCTGTGATTTCCCTTTCCCAACCCCTGTCGTTTATATAAAAGGAGACAACCATGTTCAAACGCAGAACCCTGGCCCTAGCGGCCGCCGCCTTGCTTGTTGCCACGTCGTCGTTCGCGCAGTTTGCCGACCGCACGATCAAGTTCACCAACGGCGTCAATGAAGACCATCCGGTCGGTCTCGGCGTCAAGAAGATGCAGGAAGTGCTGGCCGCCAAGACCGGTGGCAAGATGAAAATCAATGCCTTCTGGGGCGGTGCTGCGGGCGGTGACCTGCCGGCCACGCAGGCGCTTCGCGCCGGTACCCAAGAGATGGTGTGCACTTCCAGCTCTCCGCTGGTCGGCATCGTCAAGGAGCTCGGCGCTTTTGACCTGCCTTTCCTGTTCGCCAACGAAAAAGAAGCCGATGCGGTGCTCGACGGCCCGGCCGGCGCCTACTTCAACAAGAAGCTTGAAGAAGCCGGACTCATCAACCTGGCTTACTGGGAAAACGGCTTTCGCAACCTGACCAACAGCAAACACCCGGTCGCCAAGGCCGAGGACTTTGACGGCGTCAAGGTCCGCGTGATGCAGAACAACATCTTCCTGGACACCTTCAAGACCCTGGGCACCAACGCTGTGCCCATGGCCTTCGGCGAGGTGTTCACCGCGCTGGAAACCAAAACCATCGACGGCCAGGAAAATCCCTTCGTCACTATCGAGACCTCGAAGTTCAGCGAGGTGCAGAAGTACCTCAGCGTGACGCGCCACGCCTACACACCCTTCTTGATCCTGTACAGCAAAAAACTCTGGGACCAGCTCAATCCGCAGGAGCAGGCTGTGCTGCGTGAAGCCGCCATGGAAGGCCAGAAAGTCGAGCGCGCAGCCAATCGTGCGCTGAACGAAAAGTCGCTGGCCAATCTCAGGAAAACCATGACCGTCAACGACGTGTCACCGGCCGAGCAGAAGCGCATGTTCGACAAGGTCAAGCCGGTCTACGACAAGAACATCCCGCTGATTGGCGCCGAGCCCGTCAAGCTCGTGATGGACGCGCTGAAAAAGGCGCGCGGCGGCTAAACGGCACATCGGCCGGATCGCCACAAGGCCGCAGGGGTTTGCTCTTGCGGCCTTTTTTACGGAGCCATCCTTTTGAAAATCACCAAAGTCGAAACCCTGCGTCTGAGCGAGTTTCCCAACATCATCTGGGTCCGCATTTATACCGACGAAGGCCTGGTCGGTCTGGGCGAGACCTTCATGGGCGCACAGGCCGTCGAGGCTTATATCCATGAATGGGCCGGCCCCAAGCTGCTGGGCAAGGACCCGCTGGCCATTGAGGCGCGTAACAAGGACATCACCGGCTACCTGGGCTGGCGCGGCTCTGGTGTGGAGACGCGCGGCAACTCAGCCATCGATATTGCCTTGTGGGACATCTTCGGCAAGGCGGCCAACATGCCGCTGTACACCGCGCTGGGCGGTAAGAGCCGCGACAGCATCCGCATCTACAACACATGCGCCGGTTACCAGTACGTGCGCAGCACCGTCAACCAGAACACCGCGAACTGGGGCATAGGCGACGCGAAAAAAGCCAACGCCGGGCCTTATGAAGACCTGGAAGGATTCCTGCACCGCGCCGACGAATTGGCCGACTCGCTGCTGTCCGAAGGCGTGACCGCCATGAAGATCTGGCCTTTCGATCCGGCTGCCGAAAAAAGCGACGGCCAGTACATCAGTCATACCGACCTCGATCTGGCGCTGGAGCCGTTTCGCAAGATACGCAACGCGGTGGGTGAGAAGATGGACATCATGGTCGAGTTCCATAGCCTGTGGCGGCTGCCGATGGCGCAGAAAATCGCGCGTGCGCTCAAGCCGTTTAACACCTTCTGGCATGAAGACGCGATCCGGATGGATTCGCTGGATTTGCTGAGGCAGTACGCGAAAGACTGCGATGCCCTGATCTGCGCCAGCGAAACGCTGAGCTACAAGTGGGGCTTCAAGGACTACCTGCAAACCGGCGTGGCCGGCGTCGCCATGCTCGACCTGAGCTGGTGCGGCGGTCTCACCGAGGCGCGCAAGATCGCGGCCATGGCCGACGCCTGGCAGCTGCCCGTGGCCCCGCACGACTGCACCGGCCCGGTGGTCTGGGCGGCTTCCAGCCACCTGTCGCTGCATGCACCCAATGCGCTGATCCAGGAAAGCGTGCGTGCCTTTTACACCGGCTGGTACAAGGAGCTGGTGACCGAGTTGCCAACCGTCACCCGCGGCATGCTCAGCCTGAATGACAAGCCAGGCCTGGGCCTGGAGCTGTTGCCTGACCTGCATCGACGCGCCGACGCCACTCTGCGTGTATCGGTGCCGGACTGACGCCGCACCCCAACCACCCGAGACTTTCATGAAAATCAAATCCGTCCAGCCCTTCATCCTGCACGTGCCCGTCACTGGTGCGCATATTGCCGACAGCACCCACAGCATCACGCACTGGGGCGTGGTGGGCGCGCAGATCGATACCGAGGACGGCCTGACCGGTTATGGCTTTACGGGAACCCATGCCCATTTGCCGAGCGACCAGCTCATCACGCGTTGTATTGAAACCTGTCACGCGCCCATGCTGATCGGCGAGGACGCGAACGACATCCACCGCCTGTGGCAAAAACTCGCGCGCAACCCGGCCCTGCAATGGGTAGGCCGCGCCGGTATCACCACGCTGTCGCATGCTGCGATCGACTTGGCGCTGTGGGACCTCAAGGCCAAGGCCGTGGGGCAGCCCCTGTGGAAGCTGCTGGGCGGGCAGGTGCGTGAGGAGGTCCGCGCCTACAACACCGACATCGGCTGGCTCAGTATTTCCGATGACAAGCTGGTAGAGGGTGCGAAACGCGCCGTGGCCCAGGGTTTTACCGGCATCAAGATCAAGGTCGGCTCCACGGTCGAGCGGGATTTGCGGCGGCTGACGGCGGTGCGCCAGGCCATAGGCCCGGACGTCACGCTGGCCATCGACGGCAATGGCAAGTGGGACCTGCCGACATGCCAGAGGTTTTGCCGCGCCGCGCAGGACTCGGATGTGTTCTGGTTTGAAGAGCCGTTGTGGCACGACGACGTGAAAGGCCACGCGCAGCTCGCGCGTGCGACTGCGATACCCGTCGCACTGGGCGAACAGCTCTACACCGTCGATGCCTTTGCGGAGTTCTTCGCCCAGCAGGCCATTCACTGGGTGCAGCCCGACGTGACGCGCATGGCCGGCCTGACCGAGGTGCTGCGCGTCTGCGAGACAGCGCACGCCTTTCGCCTGCCGGTCGCGCCGCATGCCGGCGACATGAGCCAGGTGCATGTGCACCTGTCGTATGCGCACCCGGCCTGCGAGGTGCTGGAATTCATTCCCTGGATCAAGGACTGCTTCACCGATCCGGCCGAAGTGATCAATGGTTATTTCCGCCGGCCGGAACTGCCAGGCGCGGGAACCACACCGACGGCCGCGGCCTGGGCGCAATTCAGGCAGGCGACGGCCTGAGCGGGCGATCCGGCCGGGCTGAAGTGGAAGGCAAAATAAGGCGTTTGATGGATTCCAATATTTTTGTGGTCATGGGTGTCAGCGGCTGCGGCAAAAGTACGGTGGGTGCGCAACTGGCAGCGACTCTCGGGGTGTCTTTCCTCGAAGGCGATGGCCTCCATCCGGCCCGCAATGTCGCACGCATGGCTGCCGGTTTTGCCTTGAGTGATGAAGACCGCGAGGGCTGGCTGCAGGCCCTGGCGGGGCGCATCTTGCAGGCGCGGCTGGCGGGGCAGGGCCTAGTGTTGTCCTGCTCGGCGCTCAAGCGCTCCTACCGCGACATCCTGCGCCAGGGCGCACCCGACCTGCATTTTGTTTACCTGCACGGCGACCCGGAGTTGCTGGCTGCACGCATGGCAGAGCGTACCGGGCACTACATGCCGCTGTCGTTGCTGGCGAGCCAGCTGAGTACGCTGGAAGTGCCGGATGGCGGGGAAAACGCACAGCGTTTTGACGTGGCAAGCCGGCCGGAGGACATTGTCACCAGCGTGGTGGCGTCAAGGCAGGCATCCCTGGGTTGAAGGACCCCTGCCGGCATACGTCTGCTGGATTGGATTTGCTACTAAATTAATAGCTGATGATGCCCGGCCACAAAGGGCTTTAGCCTAATTTTTATCTGAAATTTCAGCCAGACTGCATGTCACCCGACAGCAGTACATGCTGCCCGGGCTGGCCTACACGCACAGCGCGAACCAGCGCACTGGCAACGTCGGCGGCCCTGATCGTGCGGTAGTTGGCCGGGATCAGCGGTTTGAACAGGCGCATCGCCGCGAGGGCGATTTTCTCGCGGCCACGTGCAGGCCGGGCCAGGGACTCACGGTCGCCCGCCAGCAGCGATGGGTGTGCGAAAGTAACACTGTCATAACCAAGTTGGACGACAGCCTGCTCCATCTCGCCTTTGACGCGGTTGTAAAAAACAGGGGACTTCGCATCAGCACCCATGGCGCTGACGATACCCAGGCGGCTGGCGCCCGCAGCACGCGCCGATGTGGACAGGGCCACAACCGCATCGAAGTCGACAGCGCGGAAGGCCTGCTGGCTACCCGCCGCCTTGATGGTGGTGCCCAGTGCGATGAACACGTCGTCAACAGCGGGCGCATTGAAGGCCGCAAAGTCGTTGACGAGGTGGACCACCAGCTTGGGATGGTCCGCCTGCGGCTTGCGGCGGCCCACACAGTGGACCGCCGAATACGTTTTATCGGCCAGTAAACGAGCCAGAATTTCCCGACCGACCAGACCCGTTGCCCCGG
>NZ_JBDTTH010000106.1:0-13062 GCF_039930745.1 Polaromonas sp.
CTCAAGGTCAGCGAGCCGCCCAAGCGCAGCGCCGGCATCAAGGTGCCCGACGTCGCCACCCTGGTGGACAAACTGCGCAACGAAGCCAAAGTAATCTAAGTTAAGGAACTGACGACATGACCGCACTCGTAATCGCTGAACACGACAACGCCACCATCCGTCCCGCGACCCTCAACACCGTGACAGCCGCCGCCCAGTGCGGCGGTGACGTGCACGTGTTGGTGGCCGGCCTGAACGCTGGCGCAGCCGCTCAAGCCGCCAGCCAGATCGCCGGTGTTGCCAAGGTCATCCATGTGGATGGCGCGCATTTTGAACACGGCCTGGCCGAAAACATGGCGGCCCAGGTGATCGCCCTGGCCAGCAGTTATTCGCACATCCTCTTTCCGGCCACGGCATCGGGCAAGAACATCGCACCGCGCGTCGCTGCGCTGCTCGACGTCGGCCAGATATCGGACATCACCAAGGTGGATGCGGTCGATACCTTTGAACGACCCATTTACGCGGGTAACGCCATTGCCATCGTGCAAAGCCTGGACGCCACCAAAGTCATCACCGTGCGCACCACTGGCTTTGACGCGGCTGCCGCCGCCGGCGGTTCTGCGGCAGTTGAAACTGTTGCCGGTGTCGCCGACAGCGGCAAGTCCACCTTCGTCGGCAGCGAAATCGCCAAGAGCGACCGTCCCGAACTGACGGCCGCCAAGATCATCGTCAGCGGTGGCCGTGCGCTGGGCAGTGCCGAGAAGTTCAATGAAGTCATGACGCCGCTGGCCGACAAGCTGGGCGCTGCACTCGGCGCCTCGCGCGCCGCTGTGGATGCAGGTTACGCCCCGAACGACTGGCAGGTTGGCCAGACCGGCAAGATCGTCGCGCCGCAGCTTTATATAGCGGCGGGCATCAGCGGCGCCATCCAGCACTTGGCCGGCATGAAGGACAGCAAGGTCATCGTGGCGATCAACAAGGACGCCGAGGCTCCGATTTTCAGCGTGGCGGATTACGGGCTGGAAGCCGACCTGTTTACGGCTGTGCCTGAACTGGTTGCCGCCCTGTAAGAGGTCATGCACCAGGAGGCATCGTTCGCGGTGCCTTTTTTTTGACCTGCGATTGATTGACACCTGGACACTGGAGACACGACATGAGCTACAAGGCCCCCCTCAAGGACATGCTGTTTGACATCAAACACCTGGCCAACATCGATGCGGTGGCGGAGATCCCGGGCTTTGAGGAGGCTGGCTTTGACACGGCGCAAGCGGTGCTCGAGGAATGCGCCAAGTTCAACGAAGGCGTGTTGTCTCCGCTGAACTGGGAGGGTGACAAGAATCCGTCGAGCTGGAAAGACGGCGCGGTCACGACGACACCCGGCTTCAAGGAAGCCTACAAGCAATACGCCGAGGGCGGCTGGCAGGGCCTGCAGCACCCGCTGGACTTCGGCGGCCAGGGCCTGCCCAAGACCATAGGCGCAGCCTGCGGCGAGATGCTCAACTCGGCCAATATGAGTTTTGCACTGTGCCCGCTGCTGTCGGACGGCGCGATTGAAGCGCTGTTGACGGCTGGCTCGGACGAGCTCAAGGCGGTCTACCTGGAAAAGCTGGTGAGCGGGAAGTGGACCGGCACCATGAACCTGACCGAACCGCAGGCCGGCTCTGACCTCGCGATGGTGCGCAGCCGCGCCGAGCCGCAACCCGACGGCAGCTACAAGGTGTTTGGCACCAAGATCTTCATCACCTACGGTGAGCATGACATGGCCGAAAACATCGTGCACCTCGTGCTGGCGCGCGTCACTGGTGCGCCGGAAGGCGTCAAGGGCATCAGCCTGTTTGTCGTGCCCAAGTTCATGGTCGGCAAAGACGGCGCACTTGGCGCACGCAACGACGTGCACTGTGTGAGCATCGAGCACAAGATGGGCATCAAGGCATCGCCGACGGCGGTGCTGCAATATGGCGACCACGGCGGCGCGGTGGGTTACATCGTCGGCCAGGAAAACCGCGGCCTGGAATACATGTTCATCATGATGAACTCGGCACGTTATGCCGTGGGCATGCAGGGCATTGCAATTGCCGAGCGCGCCTACCAGAAGGCGGTGACTTTTGCCAAAGACCGCGTGCAGAGCCGGCCCGTCGATGGATCGATCAATGCCAGCGCACCCATCATCCACCACCCCGATGTCAAGCGCATGCTGATGACCATGCGTGCCTACACCGAAGGCTGCCGCGCGATGGCTTCGGTGGCCGCCGCTGCCTATGACGCATCGCATCATCACCCCGATGCCGAGGTGCGCAAGCAGAACCAGGCTTTCTACGAATACATGGTGCCTCTCGTCAAGGGTTACAGCACCGAGATGAGCCTGGAGGTCACCTCGCTGGGTGTGCAGGTGCATGGCGGCATGGGTTTCATCGAGGAAACCGGCGCGGCGCAGTATTACCGCGACGCAAAGATCCTGACGATTTACGAAGGTACCACCGCCATCCAGGCCAACGACCTGGTAGGCCGCAAGACAGCGCGCGACGGCGGCCAGACAGCCAAGGCGATTGCCGCGCAGATCGAAAAAACCGAAGCTGAACTGGCAAAGCAGGGCGGTGCCGCGGCGAGAAGTGTTGCCAAACGCCTCAAGGCTGCGCGCGAAGCTTTTGTCGATGTGGTGAACTTTGTTGCGGGCAACACCAAAGCCTCGCCCAATGCCGTGTTCGCCGGCAGCGTGCCTTATCTGATGCTGGCCGGCAACCTGGTCGCCGGCTGGCAGATGGCGCGCTCGCTGCTGGTGGCCGAAGAGCATCTGGCCCGCGGGGAAGACGCTGCCTTCATGCAGGCCAAGATTACCACCGCTGTTTTCTACGCCGACCATTTGCTCAGCAAGGCCCCTGGCATGCGTGACAGCATTGTCGAAGGGGCGGACAGCGTGACAGCGCTGGCACTCGAGGCTTTTTAAAGCCGGTCCTGATTTGCTATTCATTTGATAGCTGATGTCGACCACTTGACAAGGGCCAGGCCCATTTTTTGCTCAAAATATTCCAGAACCACCACGGAGACTCCATGTCCAGACTTCCCGCCCCGCTGAACGCGTTGCCGTTGCCCATCATCGGCTCGCCGCTGTTCATCATCAGCAACCCCAAGCTGGTGATTGCCCAGTGCATTGCCGGGGTCGTCGGCGCCATGCCCGCATTGAATGCCCGTCCTGCTTCCCAGCTTGACGAATGGCTGGCCGAGATTACGGAGACGCTGGCGGCCTACAACAAGGCCAATCCTGACAAGCCCGCCGCCCCGTTTGCCATCAACCAGATCGTGCACAAGTCCAACGAACGGCTGGAACACGACATGGAAATGTGCGTGAAGTACAAGGTGCCCATCTACATCACCTCCTTGGGCGCGCGCGAAGACATCAATGCCGCGGCACACAGCTACGGCGGTGTCGTGCTGCATGACATCATCAACAACAAGTTCGCGCGTAAGGCGATTGAAAAGGGCGCCGACGGCCTGGTGGCCGTGGCCGCCGGTGCGGGTGGACATGCGGGTGTCAAAAGCCCGTTTGCGCTGATCCAGGAAATCCGCCAGTGGTTTGACGGCCCTCTCGCGCTGTCGGGTGCCATTTCCACCGGTGGCGCCGTATTGGCAGCGCAGGCCATGGGTGCCGATTTTGCCTACATTGGCTCGGCTTTCATTGCTACCGATGAAGCACGCGCTTCGGATGCCTACAAGCAATCCATCGTTGAGAGCACTAGTGATGACATCGTTTACTCCAGCCTGTTTACGGGCGTGCATGGCAATTACCTGCGGCCTTCCATTGTTGCCGCGGGCATGGACCCTGACAACCTGCCCGACGGTGACCTGAAGACCATGAACTTTGCCAGCGGCGAGGGCAGCAAGTCCAAGGCCTGGAAAGACATCTGGGGCTGCGGACAGGGCATCGGCGCAGTTAGCAAAGTGCAGAGCACTGCAAGCTATGTCGCGCAACTCAGGCGCGAGTACCAGGAAGCAAGCCAGCGGGTCCGCGCTTAAGCGCTTGAGCCTCCCGCTGCATGGAGCCGACAGCCGCTGCCCTGACGCCGTCGGCGCAGCGCCTGCACGGCATCGATGCCTTGAAGGCCCTGGGCTGCGTGCTGATCGTCTGGCACCACCTGGCTTTTTACGGGCCCATGTCTGACGTGGTGCACACCGCACTGCCCGGTTTGATCGACTGGCTTTCCCGTTATGGGCGGATGGCGGTCCAGGTGTTCCTGGTGGTGGGCGGTTTTCTCGCGGCCGGCTCTCTGGCGCCGCAGGGCAAGGCGGTCTTCCGCGAGCCGTGGCGACTCATTCTGCGCAGGTACCGGCGGCTTGCGCTGCCGCTGATGGTGGCGGTGCTCATTACCGTGCTTATTGCCGCGGTGGTGCGGCCGTGGCTGGCTCACCACTCGGTGCCTGAGGCTCCCACTTTTTTGCAACTGCTGGCCCACCTGTTGCTGCTTCAGGACCTGCTGGGCCAGCCGGCACTGTCAGCCGGTATCTGGTACGTGGCCATTGATTTTCAGCTCTTCGTCATGAGCGTCGCATTGCTCACGCTATTGCCCGATGGCCGGCATCGCTGGCTGGTGCTGGCCTTGGCGGCAGCGGCCTTGCTGGTCGTCAACCGCCGCGTTGGCATGGACATCAACGGTCTGTACTTTTTCGGCTCTTATGCACTGGGCATGATGGCCTGGTGGGCCTCACGCGATGAGCGCCCGGCAGGATGGCTGTTGACAGCTGCGCTGCTGGTCGGGCTTGCGCTGGCCCTTGATTTTCGCGGTCGCCTGCTGGTTGCGCTTGGGGTGGCATTGGCTCTGGTCAGGCTGCAGCGGGGCGGGACAGCCCGGCGCTGGCTGCAGACGCCCTGGCTGCTCGGGCTTGGCCAGATTTCCTATTCGGTCTTCCTGATCCACTTTCCCGTCTGTCTGCTTGTCAATGCGATGGTGAGCCAGCTCTGGCCGGCACAACTCGCAGCCAACAGCCTCGGGCTGGTCGCTGCTTTCCTGCTGTCCTTGCTCGCAGGCCGGGGCTTGTACCTGAGTGTCGAGTCACCCGCTGCACCCTGGCGCCGCATGCGGTCGCCCGCATTTCTTCGGTCCTGATCGCCAGGACGGTTTTCTCCGATAGAAATGTGTCTCTCGCTCTTGTTTTACGGGCGATGTTTGCTACTAATTTAGCAGCTATTCACATGGCCCACTACGCCTCACGAAGGAAAACCAGTTCGGGCAGTGGCATGTCTGGCCGCTGCTCGCGCGCCTGGGCATGGATTTCTTTCATGCGCGCGCGGCAGCGGTCGAGGTCTTCCACCCGGAAAAGAAACAGCACTTCATCGGGCTTCTCTGCGTTCTGCCAGAGGTGCGCCAGCGTCATGCCCTGTTCGGCATGCGCGGCGGCGTCCTTGTTCAACTGGTTCCGGATGTTGGCCAGCGGAACACCGCTGAGTTTTGCGAGTACGTGAGCCATGGCTTTCTCCTGAAGTCAGTCTTCATTATTCAATGTTGCGCCCGTCAGTGCAGGGCTTGTGTTGTCTTGGTGTGGGCGTATACTGGTTATTTGTACAGTATTAGAGAGCTCCATGTCCGAGGCCTACATTCCGCTCCACGCCATCAAGGGCCGCGGCACGGCCACGCGGCTGGCCCATCGCTTTACCAAGGATGTACGCGATGCATGGGACGACGGGTGGGGGACGCTGGAGGACGCAGCGCTGAACGAAATTCCACCCCAGACCGAGGTGACCTTCGAGGATGCGCGCAGCGCCATTGCCCGCAACGATTCGCCAGACATTTATTTCGACTACTCGGTTAACCCATACCGTGGTTGTGAGCATGGCTGCGTGTATTGCTATGCCCGGCCGACCCACAGCTATCTCAATCTTTCGCCCGGGCTGGACTTCGAAACCCGCCTGATCGCCAAGCGCAACATCGTTGAGGTCTTGCGCGCTGACCTGGCCAAACGCAGCTATGTTCCCAAGTTGATCAACATCGGCTCGGCCACCGACTGTTATCAGCCCATCGAGCGTGAGTTGCGCCTGACGCGCGGGCTGATCGAGTTGATGCGGGATGTGCGGCATCCCTTGGCGCTGGTCACCAAGTCCAGCGGTGTGGAGCGCGACCTGGACCTGCTGGCGCCCATGGCCGCAGACAAGCTGGCAGCGGTATATGTGACCATCACCACGCTGGACGCTGCGGTGGCGCGCAAGCTCGAACCGCGCGCCGCGGCACCGCACCGGCGGCTGCGCACCCTGCGCACCCTGGCGGAAGCGGGTGTGCCGGTGGGGGTAAGTCTGGCGCCGCACATCCCGTTTGTCACCGACGACATGGAGCAGGTTCTCGAGGCCGCGTGGGAGGCCGGTGCACGTTCGGCCTTCTACCACGTGATCCGCTTGCCCTGGGAAGTGGCGCCGCTGTTCAAGCAATGGCTGGAGCTGCATTACCCGCAGCGCGCGGGCCGCATCATGGCCCGCATCCACGAAATGCGCGGCGGCAAGGATTACGACGCCAATTTCGCCACGCGTATGAAAGGCAGCGGCCTCTGGTCTGACCTGGTGCGCCAGCGTTTCGAGAAGGCTTCGAAGCGACTAGGCTTCAACCGCGAGCGCATCGAGCTTGATTTGAGTCAGTTTCGTCCACCGGGTGCGTCGGGGCAGGGCAGCCTGTTCTGACCGGAGCCTTCCGGTTTAACGCAAATAGCTGCGATTGAGCCGCGCCTCCAGTCTGACCTGAAGCGTCTCAAACGATGCGCTCATCGCCCAGTACATGGCCGCCGCCGCCAGATAGAGCGGAAAGGGCTGAAAGGTGGTGGCAATGACCTCCTTGGTGGCCAGCATCAGCTCGCCCACGGCAATCACCGACACCAGCGAGGTGTCCTTGATCAGGCTGATCAGGCTGTTGGAAAGGCTGGGCACGGCCAGCCGCAGCGCTTGCGGGCCGACGATGTAGCGCAGCGTCTGCGCTTGCGTCAGTCCCAGGCTGCGGGCGGCGTTCCACTGTCCGTGTTCCACACCGTTGATGGCGCCGCGAATGGTTTCCGACAGGTAGGCCCCGACGTTGAGGCTGAGCCCCAGGATGCCGGCCGTGACCGGATCGAACTGGATGCCAATGCTGGGCAGGCCGAAGTAGATCACGAACAGCTGCACCAGCAACGGCGTGCCACGCATGCAACTGACATACAGCGCTGCAAATTGTGCAAGGCCTGGCACTTTGGCCAGCCGCGTGATGGCGACCAGGGTACCGATGAGCGCGCCAAAAAAAACAGAGCTCACGGCCAGCAGCAATGTCCATCCGGCGCCTTTGAGCATCACGGGCAGCGCATCGCGCAGCAACTGGGTCACACCGGAAAATTCCATGGCAGGTCTCCACAAATAAAAAACCCGGCCACTGGCCGGGGTGCTTCAGACATCGTAGGTGTGCGGCTGAAGGAATGGTACTTGTTTCTATCGGCCAGTCACTTGGCGACGGGCGGCTTGCTCACGTCGCGGTCAAACCATTTGTTGGAGATGTTGGCAAACGAGCCGTCCGCACGCAGATCAGCCAGCGCTTTGTCAATGGCCGCCTTGAACTTCGGATTGTTCTTGACAAAGGGAATGCCGGATTTTTCCAGCTCACCCACGGGGGCACCAGGCTTGAGGGGCAGTCTGGTTTTTTTGACGATGTAGGGAATCAGCAGGCTGTCATTGAGTGCTGCGTCGATACGGCCCAAGGCCAGATCCTGCAAATACTCCTGCGAACCGGGGTAGGTCCTGATGTCGATACCGCCTTCCTTTTTTGCGATGTCGGAAAAATTGGTGCCCTGGCCCAAACCGAGTTTTTTGCCTTTGAGGTCGGCTAATGTCTTGAACTCGCGCTTCTCATCCTTGCGAACGATGAGCTGCGGGCTGGAGACGGTGTAAGGCTCCGAAAAATCAAACGTTTCCTTGCGCTTGTCGGTGATGCCGACCTGGTTGATGACGACGTCGTATTTGCCGGCTTGCAGGCCGGCGAGGATGGCGCTCCACTCGCTGGTGGTGAATTCGGCCTTGACGCCAAGCTTTTGTGCCAGCGCATTGGCAAGCTCCACTTCAAAACCGGCGAGCTTGTCGTTTTCCTTGTAGTTGAAAGGTGGGTAAGTGCCTTCCAGCGCGACTCTCAAGGTGCCGCGCTGCTTGACGGTGTCCAGCAGATCAGCGGCGCTGGCAGCACCGGCCATCAGAGCCAAGGGAAGGAGAAAAGTGGAGGCCAGGGTGGTGCGAATATTCATATGCTCTTATTTGTATAAAAATTTGAACCAGGAGAAAAATGAATACTAAAACCGCTGACGGAAAAGGCCGGGCGACGGTCCGGAAATCCCTGATACAGATCGGGTAATTGGATCGGCGCTTGCTGGGTGATCGAGTGCGCCGGGCGCTTGCTGAATCACTCCGACAATTGCCGGGCGTGGTGGTTCAGGTGGTCGGCCATGAAGGTGGCGATGAAGTAGTAACCGTGGTCATAACCCGGATTCCAACGCAACTGCAAGGCCTGGCCGGCTTGGGCGCAGGCCGCTTCAAACAGCTGCGGATGCAGCTGTTCTGCCAGGAATTTGTCGGCCAGACCCTGGTCGATCAGGATGCCGCCCGGATAGGGCGCAGCGTGCAGGCCGCTCATGAGCGCGGTGGCATCGTGCGCCGCCCAGATGGCTTCGTCTTTGCCCAGGTACCCGCTGAAAGCCTTGCGGCCCCATGGGCATTGGCTGGGCGCGCAGACCGGTGCAAAAGCCGAGACTGACTTGAAAAGACCCGGATGCCTGAGTGCCAAAGTGAGCGCGCCATGGCCCCCCATCGAGTGGCCGAAGATGCCGATGCGGCCGGCGTTCAGGGGCAGGGTATGGGTCAGCAGCGGCAGCAACTCGGTGGTGATGTAGCTCTCCATACGGTAGTGCAGCGACCACGGGGCTCGCGTGGCGTCAAGGTAAAAGCCCGCCCCGGCGCCAAAGTCCCAGCTTTCGGTTTCGCCAGGAAGGTTGGCGCCGCGCGGGCTGGTGTCGGGCGCGATCAAGGCCAGGCCGAGGGTGGCGGCCAGGCGCTGGGCCCCGGCCTTGGCCATGAAGGTTTCTTCGTTGCAGGTCAGGCCCGCCAGGTAGATCAGCGCGGGCACCTTGCCCCCGGCTTCCTCGATCATGGTTTGCGGCGGCAGAAACACCGAGAACTTCATCGGCAGTCCGATGGCCCTGGAGGCGTGTTGGTAAAACCGCTGCAGGCCACCGAAGCAGGCATGCTCACTGAGGAGTTCGGGCAGGGCGTTCATGATCAGGGGCGTCCTTTCGTTTGGCGGAATTTTTTGCCTCAAATTACCAGGCGCTGTTGCACCAGCTCGAGCACGGCGCCGGCAAACACCTGCGGTCTTTCCTGCGGCAGGTTGTGGCCTGCACCGGGCACGATGCGATGGGAACGGGGGCCAGCGAACTGGCGCGCATGTTGTGCGGCTGGAGCTGGGGGCCGCACGCCATCGTCGGCGCCGTCGAAGGTGATGCTGGGGACGGTGATGGCCGGTTGTGCGGCCAGGCGCTGCTCGATACCGGCTAACGCCGGATCACCGGCCACCAGACCGAACCGGTGACGGTAGGAGTGGATGACAACGTCAACGAAGTCGGGGTGTTCGAAGGCGGCAGCACTGCGCTCGAAGGTGTCGGCATCGAACTTCCAGGTGGGAGACCACAGCTTCCACAAGAGGCGGCATAGTGCTCGCCGGTTCGACGTCAGTCCGGTGCGGCCCCGCTCGCTGTGAAAGTAATACTGGTACCACAGGCTGCGCTCGTTCTCGGGCGCTTCGGGAACCATGGCTTTGGCGATGTTCTGGATGTTGTAGCTGTTCAGCGAAACCAGGCCCGCGCAGCGCTCGGGCCAGAGGGCCGCCACCACGCAGGCCGCGCGCCCGCCCCAGTCGTAACCCGCCAGCACCGCACGCGGAACCGCGAGCGCATCCATCAGGGCCAGCAGGTCGGCGCCCAGCGCCGCCTGTTCGCCCGAACGCGGCGTGGCATCGCTCAGGAAACGCGTGGCACCGTAGCCGCGCAGGCAGGGCACGTAAACGCGGCAGCCCTGGGCGGCCAGCAAGGGTGCTACTTCAGCATAGGCGTGGATGTCATAGGGGAAGCCGTGCATCAGGAACACGGGTGGGCCGTCTGCAGGTCCGGTTTCGTACAGCGCCACATCAAGCACGCCAGCTGTTATCTGGCGCAGAGGTTGGAGCGTGTTCATACAGCGCCCTTCAGTACAGCACCACGCCGCGGATCGATTCGCCACGTTTCATCAGGTCGAAGCCCTTGTTGATGTCCTCGAGTGGCATGGTGTGGGTGATCAGGTCGTCGATGTTGATCTTGCCCTCCATGTACCAGTCGACGATCTTCGGTACGTCGGTGCGGCCACGCGCGCCGCCGAAGGCCGAACCTTCCCACTTGCGGCCGGTGACCAGCTGGAACGGCCGCGTGCTGATCTCGGCACCGGCTTCCGCCACGCCGATAATGATGCTGCGGCCCCAGCCTTTGTGTGTGCATTCCAGCGCCTGGCGCATCACCTGGGTGTTGCCTATGCACTCGAAGCTGTAGTCGGCGCCGCCGTCGGTGAGTTGCACGATGGTGTCAACCAGGTTCTCGACTTCTTTCGGGTTGATGAAGTGTGTCATGCCGAACTTGCGCGCCATGTCCTGGCGCGCCGGGTTGATGTCCACGCCGATGATCTTGTCGGCACCCACCATCTTCGCGCCCTGGATCACGTTCAGGCCGATGCCGCCCAAGCCAAACACCACCACGTTCGCGCCGGCCTCGACCTTGGCCGTGAACAGCACCGCGCCTATGCCGGTGGTCACGCCGCAGCCGATGTAGCAGACCTTGTCAAAGGGCGCATCTTCGCGGATTTTCGCTAGCGAGATTTCGGGCGCGACCGTGTAGTTGCTGAAGGTGCTGGTGCCCATGTAGTGGAAGATGGGCTTGCCGTCCAGGCTGAAGCGGCTGGTGGCGTCGGGCATCAGACCCTTGCCTTGCGTGCCGCGTATCAGCTGGCACAAATTGGTTTTGCGGGATAGGCAGAACTTGCACTGGCGGCATTCCGGTGTGTACAGCGGAATGACGTGGTCGCCCTTTTTAAGCGTGGTCACGCCAGGCCCGACATCAACCACAATGCCCGCGCCTTCATGGCCGAGGATGGCCGGGAAAATACCTTCCGGGTCGGCGCCCGACAGCGTGTAGTAGTCGGTGTGGCAGATACCGGTGGCCTTGATTTCGACCAGTACCTCGCCAAACTTCGGGCCCTGCAGATCGACAGTTTCAATGGTCAGGGGTTCACCGGATTTCCAGGCGACGGCGGCTTTGGTTTTCATGAAGGCTTGAGGAGTTGGTTGGAATTCAGCTTACTTTATCGCGGATGGCGAGGGCGCGCCGTACAGATGCAGTTTTCGCACCAGCATGAGGCTGAATACCGTGGCCACAACGCCTACCACTGCGTTGCCCCAGTAATGCTGGACCAGCCCCTGCGCGTCACGGCTGATGATGAGGCCCCCCACAAAGGCCGCCGCACCCATGGCAGCCGATTGCACGGAGGAGTTGAGTGCCATGAAGGTACCGCGTAATTGCGGGTTGGCGGCGCTGGCCACCAGTGCCATGCCCGGCACCATGCGTCCGTTCATTCCAATAAAAAGAGCGGTGGTCACCAACAGGATGCCCCACACGCCGAAGCCGGCGGACTGGCTCAGGACCAGCATGGGAATGATGGCGGCAATGGCCATGTAGCTGAATACCTTTGCCTTGCCCACCGAGTCGCTCAAACGGCCAATGAAACGCGCGGTGACCAGCGTGGCCGCGCCGCCGCACAGGTACAGATACGGCACCTGCTGGACGGTGAACCCACCGTTGGCCGTGATGAAAATAGTGATGTAGGGAATCATCGCGAAGCCGCCGAACATCAGCAATGCGGTGAACACAAAAGCTTTCTGGTGGTTGGTATCCCGCAGTACCTGCACGATGCTGGCGACGGGCGAGCTGCGCTGGTGCGCCAGGTGGCCCGCCAGTGCCGGCAAAGTCAGCCACGCGCCGAGTGCCAGCACGCCGCAGGTGGCGGCGATGGCGAAAAACGGCGCGTGCCAGCCAAACTGTGCGGCCAGAAACAGGCTGAGCGGAACACCGGCCACGGACGCCACGGAAAACGAGGACATCACGATGCCCATGGCGCGGCCGCGCCGCTCGAAGGGAATCACATCGGCGATGATGGTTTGCGACAGGGCCGTCAACACGCCGCCGAAGGTGCCGGCGGCCACCCGTGCCAGCAGCAGGGCGTCATAGCTCGGCGCGATGCCGCAGGCCAGTGTTGCGAGCGCAAACAGCACGTACAGCATCAGCAGCAGGTTTTTCCGGCCGAAGCGGTCCACATAGAGCGATGCGAACAAGCCAGACGCGCCGGCGGCGAAGGTGTAGGCCGAAACCAGCAGGCCGAACTTGGCGTCGCTGATGCCGAAGATCTGGGTGAACTGCGGTCCCAGCGGCATCATGACCATGAAGTCCACGATGTGCGTAAACTGGATGCCGGCCAGCGTGATGAGGAGCCAGAGCTCGCGTTTGGGAGAAAGGGGTGTGGACATCAGGAACAGGAGGAAAGTCGGCCTTCGACTTTATCGGAGCCCGGCTCTGTCTGCCGCACTGAAGGGCAACAACCTTGTCTTTCACCCACGCTTGAGGTCTAAGGCGGCATAAAACTGGCCATCCGCCCAAGTAATACGGTCGCGACAAGCTATCAAATCGATAGCTTGTCGAGAGTCTGCTTGCAGTTGCCTCAGGCGCTGAAGAAGCCCTTGAGCTTGTCTGTCCAGGTCTCTTCGGTGGGCGAATGTTTGGCTCCGCCCTTTTTCAAAGACTCGTCGAGTTCCTTGAACAGCTTGCGCTGGTGTTCGGTCAGCTTGACCGGCGTTTCCACCGTGATGTGACAGTACAGGTCACCTGGATAGCTGGAGCGCACACCCTTGATGCCCTTGCCGCGCAGGCGGAACTGCTTGCCGGTTTGCGTGCCTTCGGGAATGTCGATGGCGGCCTTGCCGGCCAGCGTCGGCACCTCGATCTCGCCGCCCAGCGCCGCCGCCGCCATGC
>NZ_JBDTTH010000107.1:0-12798 GCF_039930745.1 Polaromonas sp.
CCTTCGTATTCCCATCGTGTGGACTCGTCTCGGCAAGCCGGGTCGAGCCTCTCATATCATTCATTAGGTCGCAAGTTGGACCGCATTCCCTGCTTCGACCCGTCGATCTTGGAGGCAGTGTGCCGTGTACTCGGAGACACAAGTGAGGGCCTGACTGGGTCGGAGATCGGCTACATCCTCGCGGACGCTGGGATTACTGACCCGGATCCCAGTATCACGAAGTGGAAGCGTCTGTTCAACGCGCTGGCTCTGGCCCAGAACACCCGCGAATTTGGAAACTACACGCTAATGTTCATTACGCGTGCCATGAACCCGGCCCGGTATGTGATGTCACTGGAGTTGTTCCACCGCCGGCAGGATGCCTTGAACGTTGCACTATCCTTCGTCGGCTATGCCGTGCGAGACGACGGCAAGATCGGCCGTACAAATCGAGAGTCCACTGTCGCAGGTGCCAGAGCAAGAGCTGGCCGACTGCAGTCAATTCTGGAATCTCGTGGAACCCATCGGGAAGTATTCGAATATTGCCGCGCGGAGCTTCTAGAAGAAAATTACTTTCACGCTGTATTCGAAGCGATTAAAGGCTTGGCTGAACGCATTCGGAGACTTTCGGGTCTCACCAGCGATGGTGCCGAACTCGTGCAGGAGGCGTTCTCAGTCAAGAGCGCAATCATCGCCATCAATTCCTTAAGCACTGACACTGAACTGAGCGAGCAAAAGGGCCTCTCAAGTCTACTCATCGGGTTATTTAGCGCTGTGCGCAATCCTGCGGCGCATGCGCCGAAGGTTATGTGGCCTATTCCCGAACAGGATGCGCTGGAGGTTCTGGGCTTGGTGTCATACATTCATCGCAAACTTGATGGAGCAACTATTCATGGTATTGCGGCCTAACAATTGTTTGCCGGTCACTCGAACATTCAACGTCGCAGGAGTCATTCACCACCCTTCGGAGAAACTATATGACTCAGCACATTAAGAGATCTTTCCACCGAAAACGTACTCCATATCTCTCATTCATGCGGTCCTCCAGTGGTGTAATGAACACTCACACGAGGAGTGAGCTATGGCTATATTAGGTTTGGGGAAATCCGAATTCGAAAAGATTTTGAGAGAGAATGTGCGGCCGTCAGATCCGATCGACAGCTTCGAGCATCTAGTGGGTAGAGAAAAGCAGCGGCAAAGCATTGAGGAGGCTGTTAACTCACCTGGCCGACACATCTTCATCTACGGAGATAGGGGTGCCGGTAAGACTTCCCTGGCCCAAACTATTGCCCACGAGCACAACCCAGCATCGACAGCACCCATATTGGTGGCATGCGGTAGTAAGACGACGTTTACGACCATCATCGGTGATATCGCAAATCAGCTAGTGGGAAGATCGCATTACTTTGCCGAAGAAGTAAATCAGGGAGTGAGCGCACAAGGACTCGGTATTGCGTTGAATGCTGGTCTCAAAACCAACGAGCGAGCGATTGAGGTCATCGACCTAAATTCTGCAACAGGCCTGCTCCAAGAAGCTGCGTCCAGACGAGGTGGACGGTCAATTGTGGTCATTGACGAATTTGAGAATTTGCCCACCGTTGAAGATCGCCAGCTGTTTGCCGAATTGATTAAACAGCTCTCCGATCGTAAGGTTGCCATAACACTCGTTTTTTGCGGTATTGGAAAATCTCTGGATGACCTGCTGCGCGGGCATTCTTCTTCGCATCGCTATATCCATGAAGTGCAGTTGCCGACGCCGCCGCTAAACATCGGACAACGATGGGAGATTATTGATACTGCTTCAAAGGCGCTTGGCCTGTCGGTCAATGACGATTCACGACTTCGGATTGCTCAGGTGTCTGATGGGTTTCCACACTACGTGCATCTGATTTGCGAAAAGCTATTTTGGCAAGCGTTTCGCGACGAAGAGGATGTACAGGAGTTAACCCCAGAACATTACATGGACTCAGTCCGCAGTGCGTTAGGTAGTGTGGAAGCTCGCCTTCGCGCTGCATATGACCAAGCTGTAAAGAAAGATCTTGATCAATACCAAGAGGTTCTTTGGGCGGTCGCTGACCACTATGAACTCGAGAGGAATACTCAAAGCATCTATACCAATTCTTACGAGAGAATCATGAACCAGCTTGGACGCCCTCCGCTTCCTCAAAAGATTTTTGGTGCGAAGCTGACGGCGCTGAAGAGCGCAAGGCATGGCTCGATATTGTCTAGTGAGCGTCGTGGATGGATCAAATTCTCTGAAAACTTGATTCGAGGCTATGTGCGTCTCGTTGCAGAAAGCAACGGCGTAAGACTAGCTATGGAACATGAACCTGCACCGGAGCCGAAGACCTTAACTGTGGGTGCACACAGAAAAGGGGTTGATCCCGCATTTCCGAAGCGCCACTACGGATCGTGGGGCCGGGGGTACAAATAGAATTTCCGCTTGCAGCCGTTATCCAAAGCGAGCTTGTTACTCAAAGAAATAGCAGTCATTTTTCGGATTGGCCAGCATTGCGAAGATCTCCCGACGCGGTTCATTGCCAGCAAGCCCTTGTAAAAGACGAACCAATTTGTTCAAGTGATGAGTGCGCGATCGACAAGCGCTTGGCCGCTTCACCCCAAGGGCTTCCCGCAAACTTGGTCAGACCCCAATATTCAACCATGAAAGCCCCATCCCAGCATGAGAATTGAAGCTGACGATCTGACCCGTCCGGAAGTCATTGCACTTCTCAACGAACACCTGTCGAACATGTATGAGCTGTCACCGCCCGAGAGCGTTCATGCCCTGGACGTGACAAAGCTTCGAAGTCCGGACATCACCTTCTGGACGGTTTGGGACGACGGCGTTCTTCTTGGATGTGGTGCATTGAAAGAGCTTTCGCCGACCCACGGCGAGGTGAAGTCGATGAGAACGCCGCAACTGTTGCGCCGCAAGGGTGCGGGCCGCTCGGTTCTCGCTCATATCATCCGTGTGGCGGCAGAGCGCGGTTACCGGCGCTTGAGTCTCGAGACCGGGTCTATTGACGCGTTTGTTCCCGCCCAGAAACTTTACGCGAGCTTCGGTTTTTCCCTGTGCGGTCCCTTTGGAAGCTATGTGGAAGACCCGCACAGCGTGTTCATGTCGCGGGAGTTATAAGATGCCCATCCTCATGCGATCCTTCTTCCTCGCAGCCGCCGTTGCTGTCGGCGTATGCAGCGGTGCATTGGCCACAAGCTCCGTTGCATTCGAAGCGCAAGGTTATCTTCTTGATATCGTTGTTGGTGATAACGGCAAGCCGGTCGTGGCGAGCCTCAGCATGGTAACGCCCGGAAGTACCCGGGGCATCGATATCCCGCTCCAGTACCTCAAAGTCGATGCTTTCGACACCGCGCAACAGGTACTTCTGCTCCGCTTCACGAATCCGGGAGATTCGAAGCTTCCCAAAGACTTCTCCCTCACGGTCAGGCGCGACGCAGGTGTGTTGCAGATGGATGGCAAGCGGCTTGCGGGGCGGTTTTCGTGGGGAATGTAGGGGGCGTTTCCCAGTCTGTCTGGCCAAAGACTGCATAAGCGAACAGGTTCAACTTCAAGACGCCGGGGCTTGTACATTGCGCCGGTAGGCGCCTGGCGCCGCACCAGTGGATCGCTTGAACGCCTTGTTGAAGGCAGCTTCAGACTCGTACCCCACACTGCAGGCCACTTCCACCAGTGGCTTGCTGGTGTGGCGCAGCATGTGCCCGGCACGAAACATGCGCCAGCGTGTGAGGTAGTCCAGCGGCGACTGGCCGACCTTGTGCTTGAAGCGCAGCGCGAATGCGGACCTCGACATGCCAACGGCCGCGGCCAGCGCCTCGACGGTCCAGTTCGATGCGACGTCCTTGTGCATCAGATGCAGTGCGGGGCCGATACGGCGGTCTGACAGCGCCGCGAGCCAGCCGCTTTCGGTTTCAGGGTCCAGTGCTTCGATGTGGGCCCTTACCACCTGAACGAAGATGATGTCGGCCAGGCGGCTGACAATCAGGCCGGAGCCGAGACCGCGCTGAACCGTCTCCATCGCCAGCAGTTGTAGCGCTGACTGCAGCAGTTGGGTGCGCTCCTGGTCCATGCGGATGTGCAGCAGCGGCGGCAACAGGTCCAGCAGCGGCCGTGCGCCGTCGGGGTCGAAATTGAACCAGCCGCTGACCACGGTGGTGCAAGCACCACCAGCCGCCTGGCCAATCTGCACCAGGCCACCTATGTTATTGCGCACCACATCAACACAGTTCACCGTGGCCGAGCTCAGATCATCACGCAGCGTATACGGCGAACCGTGCGGAATGATGAAGCAGTCTCCTGTTGCCAAAGCGATGGGCTCTGGGTGAGTGGCGTCACCGTCGAGCGTCAACCAACCGCCGCCGCGCAACACGAGGCCGAAGCGCGCCGTGTTGTCGCCACGTCGGGTGCTCAGGCCCCACGGCGCCCTGGCTTCAAGGCGCGCATAAAGCGCATTTTCAACACGCATGGCCGAAAAAAGCTCATCGAGTGGATCCATTTGCATTTACAGATGTGGACGAAAGGACATGAATTGTAGAGTTTCAATCATTGTTCGTCCACTAATTGAAACCTACGATCATGCCCCGTGACAAGCAATTTTCAACTCAGGCGTTTTGATTTTGAACATGACTTCGCAGGTCATCGTCAAGGACCTGGGCATGAGCAAAACTGTTTTTTTAAAAGATATTCAGGAAAGATAGCCATGAAGCCTCAACTCGCTGCGCCTGGCGCGCCCCCTGCGCCTTCATCTGCAGCCTCCACATTGCCTCCGAGCCCGCTCGCGTTGCTGCTGATGCTTGGCGGCACTTTTATGGTGGTGCTGGATTTTTTCATTGTCAATGTGGCCCTTCCTTCCATTCAGCATGACCTGCACGCCAGCAACGCGGCGCTGCAACTGGTCGTGGTGGGTTATGGTCTGGCCAATGCCGCCGCACTCATCACCGGCGGGCGGCTTGGCGATATGCATGGGCGGCGCCAGCTCTTTCTCATTGGTGTGGGTTTGTTCACCGTGGCGTCTGCCGTTTGCGGCCTGGCGCCGAATGCCCAAGTGCTGGTCGGTGCGCGTGTTGCGCAGGGCCTGGCGGGCGCCTTGCTGCAACCCCAGGTGCTGGCGATGCTTGGCATGCTTTACACGGGAGCAAATCGCGCCAAAGCTTTCGCCGCGTATGGCCTGGCTTTGGGCCTGGCTGCAGCGAGCGGCCAGGTTATTGGCGGGCTGTTGATACACGCCGATATCGCGGGCCTTGGGTGGCGCAGTTGCTTTCTCATCAACTTGCCCCTGGGCGTGCTGGTCCTGGCCTTGAGCCGCCGCGTACTGCCACCGTTGCGCGGCCAGCCCTCCAGCCAGCTGGATCTGTCCGGTGTTGTGCTCGTCGGGTTGGCGCTGACGGCCGTTGTTCTGCCGCTGGTACTGGGGCGCGACCTGGGTTGGCCGCTTTGGAGCCTTGTTTGCCTGGCAACGTCGGTCCCATTGTTCCTGGTCTTTTGGCTCTATCAGCGTGGCATGGCGGTGCGCGGTGAGCAGCCCCTGATAGCGCCCTCGCTTTTGTCCCAACGCCCATTTCAGCTGGGTTTGATCATCACCTTGATGTTCTTTGCGAGCAATGCGTCGTTCTATTTTGTATTGGCGCTGTACCTGCAGCAGGGGCTGGCGCTTCCACCGCTCGAATCGGGGTTGGTGTTCACGATGCTCGCCCTGGGTTTTTTCGCCACGTCAATGGCGTCTCCATGGTTCGCTCGCCGTCTGGGCCGAAACGCGATTTTTACAGGCGCATTGGTGCTTGCAGCCGGGGATGCGGTTCTCTACGGCATGGTGGAAGGGCTTCCCGTACAGGGCGTGGTCTACATGTTGCCGGTGTTGCTTGTGCAGGGTTGCGGGCTCGGGATGATCATGGCGCCGCTGGCTTCGGTCGTGCTGACGGGACTGCCGCCCCAGCACGCGGGCGTGGCGTCCGGCGTCATGGCAACCGTGCAGCAGGTGGGAAATGCGCTGGGTGTTTCCCTGATCGGAATCCTGTTCTACGGCGCGCTGGGCCAGGGCCCCGTTTCCACAGGTATTCCGCATGCGTTTGGCATCAGCCTGATTTACCTGTTCGTCCTGGCGCTCGGCGTGGCGGCCTTGTACCGATATTTCAGCCAAACCACATTTCCCAAGGAGTAATCATGAAGATCGATGCACAACAACTGGCCGACCGTTATGCCGCGGTATGGAATGAACCCGATCCGGTGGCGCGGCGGGAAGCCATCTCCGCGCTCTGGCGGCCAGATGGTGTTCACTATGTGTCCACACGCGAAGCGCGAGGTCATGCAGCGTTGGAGGAGCGCATCATGGGTTCGTACTCGAAGAATGTGCGTGACGCAGGCTACGCATTCGCCGCCGTGAAGAACGCGCAAGTCTTGCCTGGCGTTATCACGTTCAATTGGGAAATGATTCGCCCGGCCACGCGTGAGGTGGTGGCCGTGGGCCTGGAGTTTCTTCAGGTCGATGAGGAGGGGCGCATCACCAGCGACTTCCAGTTCATCGTTTCTTAGTATCGGCCTTTCGGCTTTGGTGAAAATATGGGGCACGCCCCCAGCTTAGCCCGGGAGCCAAAACGGGCGGGCTATTATCAAGGCCATGTTTTTTGAATTTCCCATGCGTCCGCAGCTTGCGACCGCAGTTGATTGGCGGGTTTGAACGCCATGAAGGTCCTCGCCATCTCCGGTAGCCTGCGGGCTGCATCCATCAACTCCGCACTCCTTCGCACGGCTGCGCGCCTGGCACCCCCTGAAATTGAAGTCACATTCTGCTCTGTGGTCGGCGTGCTGCCGCTCTTCAATCCCGACCTGGAGATCGATATGCCGCCCGGCGTTGCGCAATTGCGCGCCGAGGTCGCGGCGGCCGATGCCTTGCTGATTGCCAGCCCTGAATATGCACACGGCGTTACCGGCACCATCAAGAATGCGCTGGACTGGCTGGTCAGCTTTGAGGCGTTCGTCAACAAGCCCGTTGCAGTGCTCAATGCATCGCCCCGGGCACATCACGCTGACTCGGCACTGCGGGAAACACTCAAGACGATGTCGGCGGACATTGTCGAGGAAGCGTCTGTGAGCATATCGCTGCTTGGGACAAACATCACTGAAGCAGCGATGGCGGAGTTGCCCTCGGTCACCCATGCCATCCGGGAATCGCTGGCAGCGCTGTACAGCGTCGTTGTCTTGAAGCAGCGTGGGCACGGCCGTGCGTTTCCCGTTCGGCCCGTGTGACACTCCTGCACTGAGCGGGCAGGCCTGCGGCCGGCCGCTTACGCCGCACGCCGGGGACTTTTGTATTCATGGAACAGGCTGGGGTCTCATTCCTGCTCGGGCCTCTGCGCCTGGATTACAGAAGAAATAGCCGTTCGACCCCTACCTGTTGTGCCTGGATAGCTATAAAAAACAGAGCAAAAGTCATCTGAAGCGTGCGGCCCGGTGCGGCTGCTTCTTCCTCTGGCCGGAGACCCAGGCGCTGCAGGCCCCGTTGCTGCACAAGCGGTGATCGCCGTCCCTGAATCCGGAAACAGAGCGGTGATTTCCTGCTTTCTCAGAGGATGAAAACTTTCGGTTCTTTCTTAAAGTGAGCCGTGTAAAGCCTGCCGACGACGCGACAGGTGGTGGAAACCGGTATGAACCCAGCCGCCGGTCCACAGGAATGCGAATGAACGACGGGAACTGCAGTTCTCACAACCTGAACCTGAAGCCTCATGTCTGAAGATAAATACCTTGTGCGTGCGCCCCTGCTCGATCCCAAACAGCAGGTCCTGGGCTATAAGCTGGGCTGGCAAAAAGGTTTGCCATCTGGCGAGACCGACCTGGACCATTTGCTGGCGCTGGTGGCCGAGCGTGCCAGCGACACGCCGTTGGGCCGGTTATTCCTTGATGCACGGCCCGCCCGGCGTTCCGCCGAAACGCTGCAGACCATGGCACCTCCCGATACCGTGCTGGTGTTGAACCGGGCCGACCTGGCGGACGGCGATGACGTGGCCGCCGCCACCACCCTGCGTGAACATGGCTTCAGCCTGGCCATTGGCGATGCAGACCTGGCCTTTCTGGAGTCGAGTGAGTCCCTGCTTGCCTTGCTGAGCCACGTGGAGTTGGGGCTGGATCATCCCGACCTGACCACCATCAGCAGCCTGGCCGTGCATACCCAGCCCCCTTTGGCGGTGGTGCTGACGCCGTGCCAGGACTGGGCGGCGTTTGACGCCTGTGCGGCCCTGGGTTTGAGCGGGTTCTTCGGAAACCTCTGCCTGGCCCCGCGCAAACAAAACCAGCCAGGAGAACTCGGGCCGCAAACGGTGCTGATCCTGCAACTGATGCAAATGGTCCAGGAAAATGCCGATGTCCGGCATCTGGAAAAGCTGCTCAAACGTGACGCTGTTCTTTCCTACAAGCTGTTTCGCTATATCAATTCAGCCAGCTTCGGCATCGAGGTTGAAATCCAGTCGCTGCGCCATGCGGTGGCCATGCTGGGTTACACGCCCCTGTTCCGCTGGCTCTCGCTGCTGCTGGCCATGACCAACACCGTGAGTTTCTCGCCCGCATTGCTGCAGGCCGCCATTGTTCGCGGACGCCTGACGGAACTTCTAGGCCAGGATCTGCTTTCCCGGGGCGAATCGGAAGACCTGTTTGTGGTGGGCATGTTTTCCCTGCTCGGGCAAATGCTGGGTGTTCCGATCACCGAGGTGCTCAGCCAGATTGTGCTGCCCGATGCCATTGTGCAAGCCCTGATTTCGCGCGGGGGAAAGTACGGCCCTTTCCTGTCGCTTACAGAAGCCTGCGAGCGCGAGGACGGCTGTTCGGCAGACCTTGCGGACGCCCTGTTTGTGACGGCGAAGCGGGTGAACGATGCGCACCTGCTAGCGCTGGCCTGGGCGCAGAACATCAAGCTCTGATTCCCCGTGCCTGCGGCCTCGCGGCTGCAACCGTGGCCGCAGCCATTTGCGGGACCGTCGCGGCCAGATGCCGGCCATGACAAAAAGAAGGGGTTGTTTTCCGTGCTTTTCGGTGCATGGCGAGCGGCTTGCGCTGTGTACATTGAAGCGTGTGCATGAACCGGAGGAGCCAGCGCATGCACGCCACGAAACAAACCCATGAACACCACACCGTACATCGCAGCGACCTCTTCAGTGGGACCGGACTTCCTTCTCACTGACCATGATTTTTCGAAGATACGGACACTGATCCATCAGCGTGCGGGCATTGCGCTGGGCGCGCAGAAGCGGCAAATGGTTTACAGCCGCCTGGCGCGGCGCCTGCGGGAACTGCGGATGAAGGAGTTTTCCGCCTATTTGAGCTTTCTGGAGGCAGACCCCCACAGCGACGAGTGGGAGCTGTTCACCAACGCGCTGACCACCAACCTGACTTCGTTTTTTCGCGAGGCGCATCATTTCCCGGTGCTGGCCGAGCATGTGCGGCGTTGCGACCAGCCGGTCAGCGTCTGGTGCTCGGCCGCGTCCACGGGGGAGGAGCCCTACTCGATAGCCATGACGCTGATCGAAGCCCTGGGCAACCGTGCGGGTTCGGCCAGTGTGGTGGCCACCGACATCGACACGCAGGTGCTGGCCAAGGGGGCGGCCGGCGTTTTCACCATGGAGCAGGTCAGCAAGCTGTCGCCCGAGCGGCTGAAGCGGTTTTTTCTCAAAGGTTCGGGCGCACAGGCTGGCAAGGTGAGGATACGGCCGGAGGTGGCGGCGATGGTGAAGTTCTCGCAGCTCAACCTGCTGGACCCGCGCTGGGCGCTGAAGGAACCGTTCGACGCCATTTTCTGCCGCAATGTCATGATTTATTTTGACAAGCCGACGCAGCACAAGATCCTGCAGCGTTTTGCGCCGCTGATGAAACCGCATGGGGTTCTGTTTGCCGGGCACTCCGAAAATTTTTCATTTGCCAGCCAGATACTGCGGCTGCGCGGCCAGACGGTGTATGAACTGGCGGCTGGCCCGGTGAAAGGGCCTGAATGATGGCAGGAGACATGGAGTCGGTTGCCAGCCACCACTACTTCGACCGCGAGTTCGGCGTTGAGGCTGTCAAGCTCCTGCCCGGGGAATATTACGTCACCGGCAAAGACATGGTGCTGACGACGGTGCTGGGTTCGTGTGTTTCCGCCTGCCTGCGCGACACCACCGCGGGCATTGGCGGCATGAACCACTTCATGCTCCCGGACGATTCGGACGCGGCCTCCCGCGACTCGGCGGCGGCCATGCGTTATGGCGCTTACGCCATGGAGATGCTGCTCAATGAGCTCATCAAGGCCGGCGCCAGGCGCGAGCGGCTGGAGGCCAAGGTCTTCGGCGGCGGGGCCGTGCTGGCCAACATGACCATGCTCAATATCGGCGAACGCAATGCTGATTTCGTGCTGCGCTACCTGCAGCTGGAGCAGGTTCGCATCGCGGCGCAGGACCTGCGGGGCGATCTGCCGCGCCGCATCAACTACTTTCCGGCCAGCGGGCGGGTGACCGTGCGCAAGCTGGTTAAGCAGAACGACGTGCTGCTGGTACAAAAGGAAGAGCTGGCACTGGCGGGGACGTTGGCGAAGAAACAGGAACGCCCGCGGGTGGAGCTTTTCAATACGGGCGTCCTGCGCGGAAACAACAACCGTAATAAGTGGGCCCTATGAGCATGAAAAAAATCAGGGTCCTGTGCGTCGATGACTCTGCGCTGATACGCAGCCTGATGACCGAGATCATCAACAGCCAGCCGGACATGACCGTGGTGGCCACGGCCTCCGACCCACTGGTGGCCCGCGATCTGGTGAAGCAGCACAACCCGGACGTGATGACGCTGGATGTTGAAATGCCGCGTATGGACGGACTGGAGTTTCTTGAAAAACTGATGCGCCTGCGGCCCATGCCGGTGGTGATGGTGTCGTCGCTGACGGAACGCGGATCGGAAGCGGCGCTGCGTGCCCTGGAGCTGGGTGCGATTGACTTTGTCACCAAGCCGCGCCTGGGCATACGCGACGGCCTGATTGCCTATACCGACCTGATTGCCGGCAAGATTCGCGTGGCCGCGGCGGCGCGTATATTGCCCGCCAAACGGGCGGTTTCCGAAGCCGGGTCCGCACCGGCAGAGGCGCCGCTGCTGCGCAGCCCCCTGCTGAGCACCGAAAAGCTGATCATCATTGGCGCTTCCACCGGCGGAACAGAGGCGATTCGGGAGCTGCTGCAACCGTTGCCGCCGGACAGCCCGGGCATCATGATTGCGCAGCACATGCCGGCCGGCTTCACCCATTCTTTTGCGCAGCGCCTGCACGGCTTGTGCCGCATTGCCGTGTCGGAGGCGGTGCATGGCGAGCGGATATTGCCGGGCCATGCCTACATCGCACCCGGCGGGTTTCACCTGTCGCTGTCGCGCAGCGGCGCCAACTATGTGGCCGTCGTGGACCAGGCGCCTCCGGTCAACCGGCACCGGCCTTCCATCGATGTGCTGTTCGATTCTGCGGCTCGGCATGCGGGGAAAAATGCCATCGGTGTGATTTTGACCGGCATGGGGCGCGATGGCGCGGAAGGCCTGCTGCGTATGCACCAGGCCGGTGCCTACACGCTGGCGCAGGACGAAGCCAGCTGCGTGGTGTTTGGCATGCCGCGCGAAGCCATCGCCCTCGGGGCTGCGGACGAGGTGGTTGCCATGCAGGAAATGAGCCAGCGGGTGATGGCCCATCTGCGGTCCTTCGGTGAGAGGGCCAACCGTGTGTAATTCCATTTCTAAATCATCCGTGCACTTTGTCGGCTTCGCTAGCCGTACGTTTGTACTGTCGTCGCTTCGCCTTCGCGTTCACGAATGATTTGGAAACGGAATAGGGCGCGGAAAGAAATTTGCCGGGTGGCTGGAATCCACCGGCCCATGGTTTGTGTTGTTAGTCAAATTCTGGAGTTCACGTGGTAGATAAAAACATCAAAATTCTGGTCGTGGATGACTTCCCGACCATGCGCAGGATTGTCCGCAACCTGCTCAAGGAACTGGAGTTCGTCAATGTTGACGAGGCTGAAGACGGCGCGGTCGGGCTGGAGAAGATCAAGACCGGCAACTACGGTTTTGTCGTCTCCGACTGGAACATGCCGAACATGGACGGCCTGGCCATGCTGCTGGCCATCCGCGCCGATCCCCATCTGGCCAAGTTGCCGGTCCTGATGGTGACCGCGGAAGCCAAAAAGGAAAACATCATTGCGGCGGCCCAGGCTGGCGCCAATGGCTACGTCGTCAAACCGTTCACGGCTGTGACGCTGGAAGAAAAAATCACCAAGATCTTTGAAAAGATCGCGAAAGAAGGTGCGTGACATGTCGCAGGAAGCACTGTCACACCCGATAGCCGGCGATTCCGCCGAGCAGCTGGTCAACCGCATCGGGCATTTGACGCGCCAGATGCGCGAAGGCATGCGCGAGCTGGGCCTGGACAAAAGCATCGCCAGGGCCGCAGAAGCCATTCCAGATGCGCGCGACCGTCTCGGCTATGTGGCCCAGATGACAGAACGTGCCGCTGAGCGGGCGCTTAACGCCGTTGACGCTGCCCAGCCCATCCAGGACCAGCTGTCGCGCCAGGCCCAGGCGCTGAACCACCGCTGGGATGCCTGGTTTGCCGAACCCGCGGAACTTGACCATGCACGCGAACTGGTGATCGATACGCGCAGCTACCTGCTGGACGTTCCGAAAAAGGCCAGTGCCACCAATGCCCAGTTGATCGAGATCATGATGGCCCAGGACTTCCAGGACCTGACCGGCCAGGTCATCAAGAAAATGATGGACGTCATCAAGGACATGGAAACGCAGCTGCTGCAGCTGCTGATCGACAA
>NZ_JBDTTH010000108.1:0-12767 GCF_039930745.1 Polaromonas sp.
AAAACCCCGCCATCCTCGATCAGCTGTCTGAAAGACAGTGATAGAGGGGCGGCGAAGCCGCGACAGCGAAGCTGAGGCGGGGTGCAGAGGACACTCATATCGCGAAGCGATGTGAGGTGGCCACAAAACCCCGCCATCCTTGATCAGCTGTCTGAACCTGTAGGCGAAGCCAGGCGCGCAGCGCCCATGAAAAAAGCCCGTTGATCCAACGGGCTTTTCTGCGTACCGGAATGCCGGGGTTATTTTTGCGTCAGTACCCAAGCCGCCAGTTTTTTGGCTTCGTCGGGACTGACCTGCGCATTGGCCGGCATGGGCACAGGCCCCCACACGCCGGCACCGCCCTTGAGGATTTTTGCAGCGAGCTTGTCAACAGCGTCCTTCTGACCCGCATATTTGGCCGCCACGTCCTTGTAGGCAGGGCCGACCAGCTTGGTCGCCACGGCATGACAGGCCATGCAGTTTTTGGCGGTAGCCAGTTGCAGGTCAGCCAACGCCGGGGTGGACACGGCAAACCCGGCGGCCAGCGAAGCAATCACTAAACAGAGACGTTTCATCGTTAACCTCGTAGGGATGGAGTTATGGATTCGGTTACAGTCAATCAACGTTATTGTAGTGGGGTGGGTTGACCTTGGTTTGTAAAGGCCGCCACCTGATTTATCGGGAGTCTGCCATGCTTTTTCTGTTGTTGGGTGTTCTCGGCATCGCCCTGAAATATCTGGAGATTGATCCAGTTGCCGGCTGGAACTGGTGGGTGGTTCTGGCGCCATTCGGGCTGGCCGTGTTGTGGTGGTGGTGGGCGGACAAGTCCGGCTACACGGAAAAGAAGGCCATGGAAAAAATGGAAAAGCGCAAGCAGTCGCGCATCGACCGGCAGCGCGATGCCATGGGGATGCTCAAAAGAAGGAAATGACCCCCACGGGCGCTCACTGCGTGTAGCTTCCTGCCCCCAGAGGGGGCCGCTGCGCCTGCGGACTGGCGGAGCCAGATCCGCGGCCCCTGCTTGAAGGGGCGCCCGCTTGCTGCGCTCGCTCTCGCAATAAAAAAAGGCCCCTGCAGTGTGAATGCAGGGGCCTTTTTGTCCGCGCGCTGCCGCCTCAATAATCGTCGAGAACGGCGCCTTTGCTGGCGCTTGATGCGTTGAAGGCGAACTTGGCCTGCACGCCGCGCATGTAACGCGGCAGCGGGGCTTTCCAGCCCTCCTTGCGCTTGGCCAGTTCGGCGTCGCTGATATTCAGCTGCAGCAGCAATTGTTTGGCGTCGATGGTGATCGAGTCGCCTTCGTTGATGAAGGCAATGTTGCCGCCCGCCGCCGCTTCCGGCGCGACGTGGCCAACCACCATGCCCCAGGTGCCGCCTGAAAACCGGCCATCGGTGATCAGGCCCACACTTTCGCCCAGGCCCGCGCCGATCAGCGCGCCGGTGGGTGCCAGCATCTCGGGCATGCCAGGGCCGCCCTTGGGGCCGAGGTAACGCAGCACCATCACGTCGCCCGCGACGATCTTGCCGGCGAGGATGGCGGCCAGTGCCGATTGCTCGTCGTCGAACACACGCGCCGGGCCGGTCATGACCGGGTTTTTCAGCCCGGTGATTTTCGCGACGCAGCCCTCGGGCGAGAGGTTGCCCTTGAGGATGGCCAGATGCCCTTGGGCATACATCGGCTTGTCTATCGGGCGAATCACATCCTGGTCGGCACGCGGTGCATCGGGCACTTCTTTGAGTACCTCGGCAATGGTCTGGCCGGTGATGGTCAGGCAGTCACCGTGCAGCAAGCCGGCCTTGAGTAGCATCTTCATGACCTGTGGAATGCCGCCTGCCTGATGCAGGTCCACCGCCAGGTATTTTCCGCTGGGCTTGAGGTCGCACAGCACGGGTGTCTTGACGCGCACACGCTCGAAATCGTCAATTGTCCAGTCCACCTCGGCCGCGTGGGCGATGGCCAGGAAGTGCAGCACCGCGTTGGTGGAACCGCCGGTGGCCATGATCACGGCGACCGCGTTTTCAATCGACTTCTTCGTCACGATGTCGCGCGGCTTGATGTTCTTGCGGATGGCTTCGACCAGCACTTTGGCTGAGTCCTTCGCTGAATTCGCCTTTTCATCGTGCGGGTTGGCCATGGTTGACGAGTAGGGCAGGGAGATGCCCAGCGCCTCAAAGGCGGACGACATGGTGTTGGCCGTGTACATGCCGCCGCAACTGCCGGTGCCGGGAATGGCGCGGCGTTCGATCTGCAGCAGGTCCTCGTCGCTCATGCGGCCGGCGGAATGCTCACCCACGGCCTCGAACACGCTAACGATGTTCAGGTCCTTGCCTTTGTAGTGGCCCGGGAGAATGGTGCCACCGTACACATAAATTGAAGGAACGTTGGCACGCAGCATGCCCATCAGGCCACCAGGCATGTTTTTGTCGCAGCCGCCGACCACCAGCACGCCGTCCATCCACTGGCCCTGCACGCAGGTCTCAATGCAGTCGGAGATCACCTCGCGACTGACCAGCGAATACTTCATACCCTCGGTGCCCATGGCCATGCCGTCCGAAATCGTCGGGGTGCCGAAGACCTGCGCGTTGCCACCAGCTTCCTCGATGCCGGCAATCGCGGCATCGGCAAGCTTTTGCAGGCCGCTGTTGCAGGGTGTGATGGTGCTGTGGCCGTTGGCCACGCCAACCATCGGTTTTTTGAAGTCCCCGGCCTCGTAGCCCATGGCGTAGTACATCGAGCGGTTTGGTGCGCGCGAAGTGCCTTCGGTGATGTTTTTGCTGCGGCGGTTGATGGCGTCGCCGCTGCTGTCCTTGTCTTGCTGGTTCATGGGTATCTCTTGTGTGGGGTGTGTGGCAAAACGCAGAGTATGCGCCGCCTCTTTGAGTGCTTCCAATATATTTTTAGTGTTGTATTAATATGTTTGGCATATGAGTATTCCAACCATAGAACTCAGGCTCTGGCGGCAGTTCGTGGCTGTTGCCGAAGAACTGCACTTCGGCCGGGCCGCCACGCGGCTGCACATGACCCAGCCGCCCTTGACGCAGGCTATTGCGCAGCTGGAGAAGCTGCTGGTTGTGCGATTGTTTGATCGCACAAAACGGAGCGTTCACATGACGGCGGCGGCCGCGGCGCTGTTGCCGGCGGTCTACGACTTACTCGCCCGGGCACAGGCCCTGCCCGGACAGGCGAGGGCGGCTGCGGCCGGCGAAATCGGGCGGCTGCGCCTGGCTTTTGTCTCCACCGCAGGGTTTTCGCTGCTTCCCGAATGGGTCCGGGCGTTTCGCGAGCAGCATCCGCAAGTCCAGCTCGAATTGCTGGAGGCCACCGGCGATATGCAACTGCAGGCCTTTGAGCGCCACGACATTGATGCCGGGATCATGCTGCACTCACCGGGATTTGCACCGCTTGGCCTGGAGCGGCGCCTGATCGCCGAAGAACCTCTGCTGCTCGCTCTGGCCGACCATCACGCGCTGGCGGCAAAATCCTCGCTGGCGCTGGACGACGTACTGGCCCAGCCGCTGGTGATCTTTCCGCGCCGCATCCTGCCCTCGCTCTATGACGCCATCTTTGCGATGTACCACGCAGCTGCGCGTTCGCCGCAGGTGGCGCAGGAAGCGATACAGATGCAGACCATCGTCAACCTGGTTTCGGCGGGCTTGGGGGTGGCTTGGGTGCCGGAAAGCGTCAGGCAATTCCAGCGGCCGGGTGTGGCCTACCGAAGCGTCGCCGGCAAAAAAGGCCATCGGGTGCCGGTTTGTGAGACCAGCCTGGTCTGGCCGGCGGGTGTTGTCAGCCCTTGCCTGCAGCGCTTCCTGGAATTTGTAGCGGTCCCGCGCGACTGACCGAGGCCTGCCCCGGGCTACGCTGCGCTGGCACAATAAGCCGCATGCTGATTCACCCCACCATCGATCCCGTCGCCCTGCAGCTTGGCCCGCTGGCCATCCACTGGTACGGCCTGACCTATCTCGCGGCGTTTGGCCTGTTCCTGTTTCTGGGGCTGCGCCGCCTGCGGCACGAACCTTATGCGTCGATGACCGGCACCGCGGCCTGGAGCCGCAGGGACATTGAGGACATCCTGTTCCTGGGCGTGATGGGCGTGGTGGTGGGCGGGCGTCTCGGTTACTGCCTGTTCTACAAACCTGGCTACTATCTGGCGCATCCGCTGGAGATTTTTTACGTCTGGCAAGGCGGCATGAGTTTTCATGGCGGCCTGCTGGGCGTGCTGGTGTCGCAGGTCTGGTTTGCGCGCACCCGGCAAAAACCGTGGCTGCAGGTGATGGACCTGGTGGCGCCCTGCGTGCCGACCGGCCTGGCGGCAGGGCGGGTTGGCAACTTCATCAACGGTGAGTTGTGGGGACGTTTCAGCAGTCCCGACCTTCCCTGGGGCATGGTGTTCAGGCAAAGCGGTTCCATGTCGCCGCGCCACCCCTCACAGGTTTACCAGTTTCTGCTGGAGGGCTTGCTGCTCTTCATCCTGTTGTGGCTGTATGCGCGCAAACCCCGCAAGACCGGCCAGGTGTCCGCGGCTTTTCTGGTGGGTTACGGCGTGTTCCGTTTTATCGCCGAATTTTTCCGCGAGCCGGATGACTTTCTCGGCGTGCTCGCGCTCGGCATGAGCATGGGACAGTGGTTGTGCCTGCCGATGATCGCGGCCGGCGTCTGGCTCTGGTTGTGGGCTGAAAAACGCAGATAAATCGGCTCCCGGCGTTGTCTGGTGTGTGCGAAAAAAATGACAGCTATTTCTCACGCCTTTGGAAGGGCAACTGAGCAGCGCCGCAGGGTCTTGCGCAACCAGATAAAGAAAACAACATCGCTCGGCGCCTGCACGCTGTGCGCCGCACCCAGCACCTGATTCATCTCTGCTGCCATCCCCATGGGTGGTGGCAGGACTTCCACAGAGGATGCTGTTGCGTGAGCTGGAGGCGGTACGGGCTCTACTGCTTCCACAGGCCAAACATGATGCCGCTTGCCAGCGCGCCCATGACCGCAAAGCTCAGGTAGGCAGCAAATACCCGGCCGCGTGCGACAGCCCAGACAGCGAGCGCGGCCGGCAGTGAGGTTACGCCACCTGCTACCAGAAAAGCCATACTGGCGCCCGGGGACAGACCCTGGTTCATCAAGCCGCTTACCAGCGGCAAGGCCGCATAACCATTCAGGTAAGACGGGATGCCCACCAGCGTGGCCAGCAGCACGGGCAGCGAGCCGGTGCCTCCGGCTACCCGCGCAATCAGGTCGGGCGGCAGGTAGGCGAGCATCAGGCTCTCCAGCACAAAGGCCAGCACCAGCCATTTGGCGAGAAACCAGGCGTTTGTCTTGAAGCTCGCCATCGCGCTTTCGATCCGGGCGGGTTCTTGCCAGAATTTCCAGACGACTGCTTGCGGGTTGCGGATGCGCGAAGCGGAGCAGCCACCGTTGCCCATACCGGGCTTGAGTACCTCGGCGATCAGGCCGTAGCGCACCAGCAGCCACGCACCCGTGCCACCGAGCAGGCCGATGCCGGCAGCCACCATGGTTTTGGCGACTGCAAATTCCAGCCCCAAGGTGGCGGAAGTCATCACAAACATCGACGGGTCCATCAGTGGCGAGGCCAACCAGAAGGCCATCACCGGTGCCAGCGGCACACCCATGGACAGCAGGGCCACGATGATTGGAATCACCCCGCAAGAGCAAAACGGCGACAAGGCCCCCATCAAGGCCGCCGAGATCACCGTCAGCACCGGTGGGCCGCTGAAAGCGCGCGAAATCAGGTTGTCCACGCCGCTGGCTTTGGCCCATGCGGTGATGGCGACAGACAGCAATAAAAAACCAAACGTGTTGCCCGCCGCCGCCGCCACAAATTGCAAAGTCTTGCCGAACTGCGGCAGGTCCAGCAAGGCGATACCCAGCAGGGTGGCAGCGATGGCGATCCACACCCGGTCCGGCCGAACCCGTGCGGCTAACCGGCTGGGCCACTTCAGCATGTTCAAAGACTGCATTTTCATAAAATTACCTTTCTAAAAAAATAGAAAATAAAAGCCCAAAAATGGATATCTTCAGACTTTCTCCACCTCACCCCGTTGTAGGGGTGCACAGACGGCGTCTGCACAACACTCACTCAGTAAAAAATCACTCAAACGCCGAATGTCGGCATACTCGGCGCGGCAAATCAGCTCCCGACCTTGGCGCTCCTGCGATACCAGCCCCACCGACACCAGCGAACTGACATGGTGTCCCAGCGTGGACGGGGGAATGCCGGTCAGGCGTTGCAGGCCTGTGACGCTGAGCCCCTGGTGACCGGCGCGCAGCAGCCGCCGGTACAAACCCAAGCGAACTTCGCTTCCCAGTGCAGCCAACATCAGTGCGGCCTCTGCGTCAGGCAGGACGGAAAGGCTGGTTTTTGCGGTCATGTAGCTTACTATAAAACTAAAAATGTAAAAGTCAAGCCCTGGCCTATCGAGCGCGGGTTTGCCCTTGTGGTGTTCATCTTGAAGATGCCTTGTGCTTCAGGGTTTGCTTTGTCATAATTATGCGTAATTACATGAAATTACGACGAAAGAGATCTCTGAAAGCGTTGGATGGAAGGCGGGCTGAGCCCGGATTTCGTCAAGCTCAAGATCTGCCAGAACGCTTCCCAAACGACACCAGAAACCATCAGCCCCCACCATGCGTCTTGTCCAGAATTCGTTGCACCAGGAAGTCGCCGCCACCTTGCGCGAGCAGATTTTTGCCGGCATGTATGCGCCCGGCAGTTTTCTGGACGAGCTGGTGCTGTGCGAGCGCCTGCAGATTTCGCGCACGCCCTTGCGCGAGGCGCTCAAGGTGCTGACGGCGGAGGGCCTGCTGCGTCACGAGCCACGGCGCGGCTGCTTCATCAATGAGGTGACGGAAAAAGACCTCGACGAAATTTTTCCCGTGATTGCGCTGCTCGAGGGGCGCTGCGCGTTTGAGGCTGCCCGCAACGCCACCGATGCCGACCTGGCGGCGCTCACCACGCTGCACGAGCGCCTGGCCGGCCATGCGAAGGCCGGCCGCATCAACGACTACTACGACACCAATTTCGCGATTCACGAAGCCATCATCACGCTGGCCGACAACCGCTGGCTGGCGATGGCGATTGCCGACCTGCGCAAGATCCTCAAGCTCGCGCGAGCCCAGCAGTTGCACGCGCCCGGCCGCTTGGCGCAGAGCCTGTCGGAGCACATGGCGGTGTTTGCAGCGCTCAAGGCCCGCGACAGCGAAGGCGCTGATGCTGCCATGCGCACTCACCTGACACGCCAGCGTGAGGCTTTGCGTGAACTGGCCCGCAACCAACGTACAAGGGTGGCCTCATGAATGCGGCAGATTGGCTCAACCGCAGCGTGTCACGCTTTGCCGGAGACAAAAAAATTGCGTCAAAAGTGCCTGAAGCCCCCGCTGTTGCAATGCCAGCAGCTCCCAAAAAGATAGCGTCCGGTGCTGCTGCCGAAACCTTGCCGGCGGTGCGTTCCACGCGTGAACGCCTGAAGGCCACGCTGCGGCAAAAGGAGGAAGCCCTGTCTCCGCGTGTGCTGCGCCGGACGCTGCAGGAGTTGAAGGCCATTGTCGATCCGCAGGTCAGCGAGATCGAAGGTGGCCGCCGCGCCAAAGGGGTGGCGGGCTGGTATGCCAGCGCAGCCCTGAACGAGCGGCGCGACATGTGGCTGCTGATGAGCGAGCAGTTTGTGGCCGATGCGCAAAAGGTCAAGCTGGCGCAAGCCCAGTTTGCCGCCGCGGTCGGCACACCCGATGAGGCCGTGGCCGAGGTGCGTTACCGCCGCGCCACGGTGTCTCCGCGCAGGCGTTTGCTGCAGCGTTTCAGCGCCTTTCCCGAAGGCATCCGCTTCCTGGTGGACCTGCGCGCCGACATGCTGCCCTACCTCAAGGCGGACAAGCGCCTGCAGGCGCTCGATGTCGAGATGGAGTACATGTTCTCGACCTGGTTTGACGTGGGTTTTCTCGACCTGCGCCGCATCAGCTGGGACTCGCCGGCATCGCTGATCGAAAAGCTGATCAAGTACGAAGCCGTGCATGACATCAAAAGCTGGGCCGATGTGAAGAACCGGCTCGACAGTGACCGCCGGTGTTACGGTTTTTTTCACCCGCGCATGCCCGATGAGCCGCTGATTTTTGTGGAGGTGGCGCTGATGGACGAGATGGCAGCCGGCATCACGCCGCTGCTGGACGAGTCGGCCGCGCCCGCGGACCTGGCCCGGGCCACGACGGCGATTTTTTATTCCATCAGCAACACGCAGGCCGGCCTGCGCGGCGTGAGTTTCGGTGATTCTCTGATCAAGCGCGTGGTGGAGACCTTGTGCGCGGAATTTCCCCGGCTCAAGCACTTTGCCACCTTGTCGCCGATTCCAGGCTTTCGTCAGTGGCTGGGCAAAAATACCGGCGCGATGCTGGAAGCGCTTGAGGAAAAAGAACGCACGCTGCTGGGCCGTGCCGTCGGGTTCGAGCCGCCCACGGCGCAACATTTCCTCACGGCAGCCGAGACGGCAGCCACACTGGACGAAAAATCGCCAGTGCGCCGCATGCTGCTGCACTGCGCGGCGCACTACCTGGGCCAGGCGCTGGAAGACGGCAAGCCGCTGGATCCGGTCGCGCGTTTCCATCTGGGCAATGGCGCCCGCATCGAGCGGCTGAACTGGATGGGCGATCCTTCGCCGAAAGGTCTCAAGCAGTCCTGCGGCCTGATGGTCAATTACCTTTATGACCTCAGGCGGCTGGATAAACACAGGGCAATGCTGTCTCAGGGGAAAATCCCCGTATCGGGCGGCATCGAGGGTTTGTATATTTGAAAGTTATGCGGGTTTTTTGTTTAACAACGACAGGAGAGAGAGACATGACATCGAGCTTTGACATCAACGCGTCCCGACGCGATGTGCTGCGCACCGCAGCCGCCGGCCTGGCCGCGTTTTCCTTGGGCAGCTATGCACAATCGGGCTGGCCTGCCAAGCCGGTGACCATGATTGTTCCCTTTCCCGCAGGCGGGGGTACCGATGCGTTTGCGCGTCCCATGTCGGCGCAGTTTGCGCGCCTGACCGGCAAGCAGCTGATCATTGACAACCGCGGCGGCGCGGGCGGCACGCTGGGGGCCAGCATTGCCGCCAAAGCGCCGGCCGACGGCTACACCCTGTTCATGGGTGCGGTGCATCACACCATCGCGCCCAGCATGTATCCCAAGCTGGACTACGACATCGAGAAAGACCTGGTGCCACTGATCCTGGTGGCCAGCGTGCCGCAGGTGGTGGTGGTCAATCCGCAAAAGCTGCCGGTGGCCAACTTCAAGGAGTTCCTGGAGAATGCCCGCAAGAACCCGGGCAAGCTCAACTACGGCTCGGCTGGCGCCGGCACCTCGCACCACCTGGCTGGGGAGCTGTTCAAGCAACAGACCAAAACCTTTCTTACGCACATTCCCTATCGGGGTGCCGGGCCGGCCCTGCAGGGCCTGATTGCCGGCGATGTTGAAATGATGTTCGACGGTCTGGGCTCATCGGCCGGCCACATTGCCGGTGGCCGCATCAAGGCGCTGATGGTGTCGGGCAACAAGCGCAACCCGGCCATTCCTGACGTGCCCAGCGCCGCCGAGATGGGCTTGCCCGATTACAACGTCACCACCTGGTACGGCGTCTGGGGTCCCAAGGGCATGCCCGCCGACGCCCAGGCCCGCGCGATCGAGGAGATCCGCAAGGCCTGCAGCACCGACGAAGCCAAAGCCGTCTGGGCGCGGCAGGGCGCCGAGTTCACCGGGCTCGCGGGTCCGCAGTTCGGCAGCTTCATCAGCGCCGAGGTCAAGAAATGGGCACAGGTGGTGAAGGCGTCCGGCGCCAAGCTGGACTGACCTTTCCAAGGTGTACATGACAGGACAGGTTCTGCTGGCCACGGACGGCTCCATCGCCAGGGTCACCCTGTCCCATCCGGGCAAGCTCAACGCGATGTCCCGTGCCATGTGGCATGCGCTGCGCGAAGTGTTCACCAGCCTGCAGCAGCATAGCGAAGTGCGCTGTGTGCTGCTGCGCGGGGAGGGCGCGAGCTTCTGCGCGGGTGGCGACATCACGGAGTATCCGGACTTTCGTTTTGATGAAGCAGCCCTGCGCGCTTTCCACGAGGAAGAAGTGTGGGGCGGCTTGCAAGCCATGCTGGACTGCGACATTCCCGTCGTGGCCCAGATCGAGGGTGCGTGCATGGGCGCCGGCATGGAGATTGCCAGCTGCTGTGACTTGCGTCTAGCCGGCGCTTCGGCGAAGTTTGGTGCGCCAATTGCGAAGCTCGGCTTCCCGATGGCGCCGCGCGAGGCGGCACTGGTGATGCGCGCTGCAGGTGAGCTCACGGCCCGCGAAATGCTGCTGGCCGCAGCGGTGCTGGATGCGTCCACCCTGCTGCAACGCGGCTTTCTGAATCGTGTGCTTCCTGATGCTGAATTGGCTGCCGAAGCGGCCGCCATGGCTGAACGCGTTGCTCGGCTCGCGCCAGCGGCTGCGCGCCAGAATAAACAATGTTTTCGGGCGCTGGCCCTTGATTGGCGGGGGCCGATAGCTACTGATCTAATAGCAAATGCCTATGCCTACGCAGATTCTGCCGAGCACCGAGAGGGTGTTGCGGCCTTTGTTGAAAAGCGTCCGGCGCGGTTTTAAGCGCGGGCGATTCCCTGATTCCAGATTCCAGACAAGTACACGATGAAAAACAACAACCTGTTTGCCGCCCTGCGCGCAGCTTTTCCCCGGGACCTTGACACGGTGGCGGTGGAAACCGACACCGGCCTGAACTACTCCTGGCGCGACCTGGAACGGTCCACCGCGATGATGGCCAACCTCCTGAAGTCGCTGGACCTGCCGGAGGGCGCCCGCATCGCCGTGCAGGTGGAAAAATCGGTCGAAGCGTTGATGCTTTACCTGGCCACGCTGCGGGCCGGTTATGTGTTCCTGCCGCTCAACACTGCTTACCAGAGCGCCGAGATCGAGTATTTCATCGGCAACGCCGAGCCTTCGGTGGTGGTCTGCAGCCGCAAGAACTTTGGCTGGGTCAGCAAGATTGCTTTCAAGGCCGGCACGCAAAACGTCTTCACACTGGACGACGACCGCACCGGCTCGCTCCTGGAGCGCGCCGCGCATTGCAGCGACCGGCACGAGGTGGTCCAGCGCGGCGCGGACGACCTGGCGGCCATTCTCTACACCAGCGGCACCACGGGCCGCAGCAAGGGGGCCATGCTTTCGCACGGCAACATGCTGAGCAATGCGCTGGTGCTCAAGGACTACTGGGGCTGGAAGCCGGGGGATGTGCTGATCCATGCGTTGCCCATCTTTCATGTGCACGGCCTGTTTGTGGCCATCCACGGCGCGCTGATCAATGGCAGCAAGATGATCTGGCTGGCGAAGTTCGACCCCAAGCTGGTGGTGCAGAAGTTGCCCGAGGCCACGGTATTCATGGGCGTGCCCACGCTGTATGTGCGCCTGCTGGCTGAGCCGGGCCTGAACCGCGAAGCCTGCCGCCACATACGCCTGTTTGTTGCCGGCTCTGCACCGCTGTTGATTGAAACTTTCACAGCGTGGCAGGAGCGCACCGGCCACACGATTCTGGAGCGCTACGGCATGAGCGAGACGGCCATGCTGACCTCCAACCCCTACAAAGGCGAGCGGCGCGGCGGCACCGTCGGGTTTGCTTTGCCCGGTGTCAGCCTGCGCGTGCAGGACGATGCCAGCCAGCCCCTGCCCACGGGCGAGATCGGCGGGATCCAGGTCAAAGGTCCGAACATTTTCAAGGGTTACTGGCGCATGCCCGAGAAGACGAAGGAAGAGTTCACCGCCGACGGCTATTTCAAGACCGGCGACGTTGGCAAGATCGACGAGCGCGGCTACATCACCATCGTCGGGCGCAGCAAGGACCTGATCATCAGCGGCGGCTACAACGTGTACCCCGCCGAGATCGAGGGCTACATCAACGACATGCCGGGCGTCGCCGAAAGTGCGCTGGTGGGTGTGCCGCATCCCGATTTTGGCGAGGTCGGCATTGCTGTGGTGATCCCCCGGCCGGGAGCAATGCTGGATGCCGAACAGATCATCGCGCGGCTGAAGGCTCAGCTCGCCAATTTCAAGATCCCCAAACGCTGCTTCGTCGTCAGTGAACTGCCGCGCAACACCATGGGCAAGGTGCAAAAAAACGTTTTGCGCGAGCAGCACAAACAGCTGTTTCCGGCTGCCTGAACTGCGTCCGGACTGCGCGGTGCCTCAGGGCGCGAAGTCGTCCACCTGGATCACCCGGTCGGCTGCGCGCAGGTAGGCCAGCGCCAGTGTGGGGTTGGACGCGCCCTGCGCGGCTTCTTCGAAAGAGCGGGTGCGGCGAACAAGCTTGTTGAGTGCGGCGGTTTCGTCCTCGCCGAGCTGCTGCGCCAGATCCAGCGCGTGCATCAGGTCCAGCATCCCGCCTTGCTTGGGCACACTGATGTCGGGGCAGAGCCGGTTCAGCAGGTCGCGCCGTGTGCGTAGCAAGGCTGCCAGTTTCAGCATCTGCACGTCCCGCAGGGGTGCGAGGTGAGCCGTGCGGCTCAGCACCAGAGCGCCAATCAGGCGCCGGCCTGGTGTCGGCAGGTTGGCGTACAGGTCGCGCAGCACCTCCTCGGCCGCGTCGAGTTGCACGCGCAGCGCAGCGCGCGCAAACGGCAGCATGTCGCTGTCGGCCTCGACCGTGAAACGCCAGAAGCAGGCGCTGGCCATGTACAGGTGAGCCAGGCAGTCTCCGAGCCGGGCGGACAACAGCTCCATGCGTTTGAGTTTGCCGCCCAGCATGCCCATGG
>NZ_JBDTTH010000109.1:0-12485 GCF_039930745.1 Polaromonas sp.
ACGTTGTGCACCATGTTGCCGTAGGCAATGCTGCGGCTGCCGCAGGAGTTGTTGCCGGCCATGCCGCCCAGCGTGGCCTGCGCACTGGTGGACACATCCACCGGATACCACAGGCCGTGTTTTTTCAGGGCGGCGTTCAGGTGGTCCAGCACGATGCCGGGTTCGACCTCGGCCTTGCGGTTTTCCACATCCACATCAATGATGTTGCGGATGTGTTTGGCGTAGTCGATCACCAGGCCGGCACCTACAGTCTGGCCGCACTGGCTGGTGCCGCCGCCGCGCGGAGCTATGGGCACACCCATGTCGCGGCAGATGTCGAGTGCGGTTTTGACATCGGGCGCGCTGCGCGGCACAAACACGCCAATGGGCATCACCTGGTAGATCGAGGCATCGGTGGCATAACGGCCGCGGTCCGCTGCCGAAAAAAGCACTTCGCCGCGGGTTTCGCTGGCCAGCCGGGCGGCCAGCCGGCCGGCCACTTCGTTGCTGATGCGGGCGACCTTGTCGTAGGCGTGGGCTGCCGTGTCCTGTGCGACTTTCAGGGGGAGGGGAACATTCATGGGGTGCTCATGCCTTGGCCGGCTGCTGTACGGCGCGAAGTTGCTCGACCACCACGTTGCACTTGTTTTTCAGGTGAGCCAGCAGCACGGCACGCATGGCAGCCGCATCGCGTGTGCCCAGCGCCTCGATCATCTGTTCGTGTTCTCTCACCGCGGCGCTCCATTTTTCACCGTCCTGGTTGGAGCGGAAACGCAGTGCCTGCAAGCGCGCATTGACCTGTTGGTAGGTGGCGGTGAGCACCGGGTTTTTGGCGGCGGCATTGATGGCGCCGTGAATGGCGGCGTTGAGCCGGTAATAGGCGGGCAGGTCACGCCGGATGTAGGCCGCCAGCATCTCGTAATGCATGGCCCTGATCTCGGCCAGTTCGGCGTCGGTGATGCGCTGCGCCGCGAGTTCGCCGGACTGTGCTTCCAGGCCGGACATCACCTCGAAGGTGTTCAGCACATCGGCTTCGGACAGCTCCACCGCAATCGCGCCGCGATTCGGCAGCAGCTCGACCAGGCCTTCGGCGGCGAGCATCTTGATGGCCTCGCGCAGGGGCGTGCGCGAGACCTTGAGCACCTCGCTGAGTTCACGTTCATTGAGTTTGGCTCCGGGCGGGATGCGGTTCTCGACCAGCATCTGGCGCAGTCGGTGCGCCACCTGCTCATGCAGGGCGGCACGGGGGATGGATATAACGTCGGCGCTCATTGTGAAATTTTGTATGCAAAAAAGTTGGCTGTCAAATTGAACTAAAGAAGTGAGACCCATTGACAAATGAATTTTGTATGCAAAAAATGAGGCATATCCACGAAACCTGCCGAATCATGCTGACACTCGATTTTCACCCCACCGGCCGTCATTTCCTCCAGATACCCGGCCCTTCACCGGTGCCTGACCGCATTTTGCGCGCCATGAGCCTGCCCACCATCGACCACCGCGGCCCCGAGTTCGGCGCGCTGGGGCTCAAAGTGCTTGCCGACATCAAGAAAATCTTCAAGACCAGCCAGCCCGTCATCATTTATCCGGCCTCCGGCACCGGCTCTTGGGAGGCTGCGCTGGCCAACACCCTGAGCCCGGGCGACCACGTGCTGATGTATGAAACCGGCCATTTCGCCGCCTTGTGGCAAAAGCTCGCCGCGCGCCTGGGTCTGAAGACCGAGGTGATGAGTCACCCCGGCCCTGAAGTCTGGCGCCACGGTGTGCGCGCCGACCTGATCGAGGAGCGGCTCAAGGCCGATACGCAGCACAGCATCAAAGCGGTTTGCGTGGTGCACAACGAAACCTCCACCGGCGTGACCAGTAACATCGCGGCCGTACGCAAGGCCATCGACGCGGCCAGACACCCGGCGCTGCTGCTGGTGGACACCATTTCCGGCCTGGCCTCGGCCGATTACAGGCACGACGAGTGGGGCGTGGACGTCAGCATCAGCGGATCGCAAAAGGGTCTGATGCTGCCGCCCGGCATCAGCTTCAACGCGGTGTCCGCCAAAGCGCTGGAAGCCAGCAAGACGGCCAAGCTGCCCAAAGCCTTCTGGGCCTGGGACGAAATCATCGAGATGAACAAGGCCGGCTACTGGCCGTCCACGCCCAACACCAATCTGCTCTACGGGCTGAACGAAGCCTGCGACATGCTGCTCGAGCACGGGCTGGACGTGGTGTTTGCGCGCCACCAGCGCTGGGCCGAAGGCGTGCGGGCGGCGGTCAGGGCCTGGGGCCTGCAGATCCAGTGCGCCGATGCATCGGTATATTCTCCTGTCCTCACCGGTGTTATGACACCCGAAGGCGTGGACGCGGACGCCGTGCGCAGGATCATCTACGAACGTTTCGACTGCTCGCTGGGCACCGGCCTGGGCAAGGTCAAGGGCCGCATGTTCCGCATTGGCCACCTGGGCGATTCGAACGACCTGACCCTGATGGCGGCCCTGTGCGCCTGCGAGATGGGGCTCAAGCTCGCCGGCGTCAAGCTGGCAGGTTCGGGCGTGCAGGCGGCGATGGACTACTTCGCAAGCCACCCGGTGGCCCTTCCGTTGCAGAAAGCTGCCTGATCCGACATTTTTTCCCGTCACACGCTGTCCGGCCGTGTGGCCCGTTGCAAGTCACGGACACCCATAGCAATAAAAGGAGACATCATGAAAGCGTTCACATTTTCTGCGGCCACCCGCCGATCCCTGATTGTTGCAAGCGCGGCAATGGCCCTTCATGGCGCGGTGCTGGCGCAGCCGATCGAGCTCAAGCTCGGCCACGTCGGCGAGCCGGGCTCGCTGTTCCAGCTTAGTGCCGACGAGTACGCCAAACGTGTGAATGCCAAACTCGCCGGCAAGGTCAAGGTCGTGACCTATGGTTCCAGCCAGCTGGGCGGCGACAAGGAAATGATCCAGAAGCTCAAGCTCGGCACCCTCGATATGGCCATTCCCTCCACCGTGATGACCTCCGAGGTGGACCTGTTCGGCATTTTCGAAATGCCCTACATCGTCAAGGACAGGGCGCACATGGCGCGCATCGAGAAAGAGGTGTTCTGGCCCAGCATCGCGCCGGAAACCGAGAAAAAAGGCCTCAAGGTGCTGGCCGTCTGGGAGAACGGCTATCGCCACATCACCAACAACAAGAAGCCCGTCAAGGGACCGGATGACCTCAAGGGCATCAAGCTGCGTGTGCCCGAAGGTAAGTGGCGCGTGAAGATGTTCCAGAACTACGGCGCCAACCCGAGTCCGATGAAATTTTCCGAGCTGTTCACAGCCCTGCAGACCGGGGTGATGGATGGCCAGGAAAATCCGTTCACGCAGATTTATTCAGCCAAGCTGCAGGAAGTGCAGAAATTCCTGTCGCTCTCCGGTCATGTCTACACGCCGGCTTACCTGACCGTGGGCTCCAGGCGGTATGGCAACCTGCCGGCCGACGTGCGCAAGGTGCTGGAGGATACGGCGCGCGAAACCCAGGCTTACGTGTATGGCGAAGCCAGCAAGGCCGAGACCGACCTGCTGGCCAAACTCAAGCAGAGCGGCATGCAGGTCAACGAGGTGGACAAGGACGCCTTTATTTCCGCCAGCAAGTCGATTTATGAGGAGTTCGGCAAGGAAGTCGCCGGCGCCAAGCCGCTGATTGACAAAGCCGTCGCGCTCGGCAAATAAGCGGCTTCACGATGCACAACATTCCAACACCGGGTACCGGCAGCGCCATGCACCGCTTCCGTGACCGTTACGGCCTGCTTCTCGAATGGGTGGTGATGTTCCTGATGGTCGTCCTGGCGGTGGAGGTTACGCTGGGCATTGTCTTTCGCATGAGCGGCAGCGCGCTGGTCTGGTACGACGAAGTTGCCTCGGTGCTGCTGGCCTGGCTCACGTTTTACGGCTCGGCACTGGCCTCGGTGAAACGGGCGCACATCGGCTGCCCTGAAGTGGTCGAGCAGTTTCCGGCGGCTCTGAAGCGAGTGGTCGGCATCGTCGGCCAGGTTCTCGTGATCCTGTTTTTCGCCCTGCTGGGCTGGGTCGGCCTGAGCATCATGCCAGTCCTCGCGGGCGACGCGCTGGTGAGCCTGCCGTGGGTGCCGATGAACGTCGTGCAGTCGGTGATTCCAATTTCTTCCGCGCTGATCCTGGTTGCCGAGGTCATGTTTTTGATCGACCTGATCGATGGACGGGCAACCGCCAGCGCGTCGGCTGCTGTCGCCGCCTCCGAAATGCAAAGCACGGAATAAAGCCATGACCATCATGCTGATCCTGTTTGGTGCCGTGCTGGCGCTGGTGCTGCTCAATATTCCCATAGCCGTGTCGTTGGGCATCGTGGCGGTGATTGCCATGCTGGCGAGCCACGGCCTCGATTCGCTGCCCAACGTGGCGCTGGTCGTCTACAACGGGGCGACCAATTTCCCGCTGCTCGCCATTCCCCTTTTCATTCTGGCCGGCGCCATCATGAACGCCTCGGGCATTTCACAGCGTCTGGTGGCCTTCGCCTCGGCACTGTTCGGCTGGGTGCGGGGAGGCCTCTCGCATGTGTCCATAGGCGCTTCGCTTTTCTTTGCGGAAATCTCCGGTTCTGCTGTGGCCGACGTGGCCGCGCTGGGTTCCATCCTGATACCGGGCATGAAAGAGAAGGGCTATCCCGCGCCCTTTGCCGCGGCCGTGATGTCGTCGGCGGCGACGCTGGCCGTCATCATTCCGCCGTCCATTCCCATGATCCTGTACGCGGTGATGGCAGAAACTTCCGTGGTGCAGATGTTTGTGGCCGGCATCGTTCCCGGCCTGCTGGGCGCTGCCGGCCTGATGGGTATGGCCAGCTTTCTGGCGCGGCGCTACAAACTGCCGCGCGAGGCCAGTTTTTCCATGCAGCGGGTGATCAAGAGCGGGCGCGAAGCGCTGTGGGCCTTTACGTTGCCCATCATCATCCTGGGCGGCATTTTCGGCGGTGTGGTGACTGCCACCGAAGGCGCCGCGCTGGCGGTGATCGCAGCGCTTTTCATCGGGCTGGTGGTGTACCGGGAGCTGGACCTCAAGCACCTGCGTGCGGCTGTCATGGAAGGCGGCGTACAGACCGCCGTGGTGATGCTGCTGGTGGCCACCAGTGCCTTGCTGGGCACTTACCTGACCGAAGTTCAGGCACCGCAGGCGCTGGCCAAGGCGGTGTCGGACTTCACCTCCAACAAATGGGTGGTGCTGGCGCTGCTCAATGTGCTCTTCCTGTTTCTCGGCATGTTTTTGCATTCCGCAGCCGCCATCATCCTGGTGATCCCCATCGTGATGCCGCTGGTCCGCTCCGTCGGCATTGACCCCGTGCATTTTGGCCTGATTGTCACCATCAACCTGGGCATTGGCCAGCAGACACCTCCAGTCGCCAGCGTGCTCATGGTGGCCAGCTCGATCGCCAAGGCCTCGGTCTGGGATGTGAGCAAGGTCAACATCTGGTTCATCGGGGTGCTGGTCGCGGTGCTGATGCTGGTGACCTATGTACCGGTGACAGGCCTGGGCCTGGTCGAGCTGTTCTACCGTTGAGGAGCCATGTTTTGATGCGAGAACCCCGAAAATGCGCTGAGGGTGGGCGGCCGCTGCCGCTGGCCGGCGTTCGCGTGCTGGACATCAGCCAGGTGATGGCCGGTCCCTATGCCTGCATGCTGCTGGCGGACATGGGTGCCGACGTGATCAAGATCGAGCCGCCCGGTAGCGGCGACCAGACGCGCGGCGCCATGGGTTTCAAGATGAAGGGGCCTGATTCGCTGGGTTTCCTCAACATGAACCGCAACAAGCGCAGCGTCGCGCTCAATCTCAAGTCGGAGGCGGGCAGGGCGCTGCTGCTGAAGCTGGCCAAGGATGCAGACATCCTGCTGGAGAACTACCGCCCCGGCGCGATGAAGCGGCTGGGACTGAGCTACGAGGTGCTCAAGGAGATCAACCCGAAGCTGGTCTACACCAGCATCTCCGGCTTCGGCCAGAGCGGCCCCTGGGCCGACCGGCCGGGCTTTGATCTGATGGCGCAGGCCATGTCCGGCGTGATGAGCGTGACCGGTTATGCCGGCGGCCCGCCGGTCAAGGCCGGCGTGCCGGTGGCCGACATCGGTTGCGCGCTGTTCGCGGTATATGCCACGCTGTCTGCCTACATTGGCGCCAAGGCCAGCGGCCAGGGCCAGCATGTGGACGCGTCCTTGTTCGACTCGGCGCTGGCTTTCTCCGTCTGGGACATCTGCGACTACTGGGGCACCGGCAAAGAGCCCGAGCCGCTGGGAACCTCCAACAAGATGACCGCGCCCTACCAGGCGATGGCCTGCTCCGACGGCTACTTCGTGATGGGCGCGAACAACCAGAAGCTGTGGCTACAGCTGTGCAAGCTGATGGGCCGCGAGGAACTGCTGGCCGACGAACGCTTTTCCACCATTTCGCTGCGCCTGGCGAATCGGCAAGCGCTGGAAGTGGAGCTGGAGAAAACCTTCCGTCTCAAGCCCAAGGACTATTGGGTCAACACTTTTCTCGAAGCCGGCATTCCCGCTGGTCCCATCCTGACTTATCCCGAAGCCTTCGGCAGCGACCATGCCAAGGCGCGCGGGATGCGCATGGAGATCGACCATCCGGTCGAAGGAAAGGTGCCCAACATCGGCTTCGCGGTGAAGATGTCCGGTACACCGCAGCAGGTGCGCCGCCATCCGCCACGCCTGGGCGAACACACGGCCGAGGTGCTTGCCGAACTCGGCATCGGCGCTGCCGAGCAGGAGCAACTGGACGCCCAGGGCGCTTTCGCAGCATGAGCGCGTCGAACGCGAAAGGCATCGTCCACCTGGACATCAATGGCGGCGTGGCCTCTGTGGTGTTCGACCGCCCCGAAGCGCGCAACGCCATGACCTGGGCCATGTACGAACGCCTGAACCAGCTCTGCGAGCAGCTCAGGGCCGACAGCTCGGTGCGCGTGGTGACGTTTCGCGGCGCCGGCGGCCAGGCCTTTGTAGCCGGTACCGACATCGAGCAGTTCAAGGCTTTCAGCAGCGGCGAAGACGGCGTTGCCTATGAGCAACAGATCGACCAGTGCATGGCCCGGCTCGAGTCGCTGCCCATGCCTACCGTGGCGCTCATTGAGGGCTGGGCTATAGGCGGCGGCCTGGCGATTGCCACCGCCTGCGACTTTCGCATCGCCACGCCGGGTTCGCGCTTTGGTGTGCCCATTGCCAGGACGCTGGGCAACTGCCTGTCGGTGGCCAACCTGGCACGGCTTTGCGCCGTGTTCGGCATACCGCGTGTCAAGCGCATGCTGATGCTGGCTGAAACCCTTTCTACGGATGAAGCGCTGGACTGCGGCTTCCTCCTGCAGACCAGCGAATCCGCGGACATCCATGCGGTGCTGTCCACCCTGTGCGAACGGCTGGCGGCGCTGGCACCCGTGACCCAGAGCGTGAGCAAGGAAGGCCTGCGCCGATTGGCCAGCCGCGGCCTGCCGCCCGACGAGGACCTGATCCGCCGCTGTTATGGCAGCGCGGATTTTCGAGAAGGTGTCTCGGCCTTTGTTGAAAAAAGAAGTCCTGTCTGGAAAGGCGTGTAGCGCATTGAGAGCGGTATAGCAGCTACCTTTTGTACCTCGGTGGCGCTGTTGCGTCATTTGTCTCATGCGCGGCGGCACCTGTCGCACCGCGCAGATCCAGCACTGGACTTCGCGCCCCCATGCCCCTAACATCTGAACCTGTTCCTGGCGCTTGCCGGGTTGTTATCTGCTGGACGCCATTTATGCCTGCTATCGCGAAAGCCTCTTTTCCTGCCCTGTCTGCCTTTTGCCTGTCGCTGCTGTTTTTCGCAGGTGCCAGCCACGCGCAAAAAGCCTGGGTTGTCGGGCAGTCCGCGCCCCTGAGCGGCGGCAACGCCGCTTTTGGCCGTGACATCCATGACGGCGCTGCTGCCTACTTCAAATCAGTCAATGCCAAGGGCGGTGTGGGCGGGCTGCCTGTCGAGCTGGTGGCGCTGGACGACAAGAACGACCGCAAGCAGGCCGGTGTCAACACGCAGAAGCTGCTGGAGGTCAACAATGCCGTGGCGCTGTTTGGCTACGCCTCGGCCACGCTCAGCCTGGATGCGATGCCTCAGGCCGAAAAAGCCGGTGTGCTGTTTTTTGCGCCATTCACAGGCGCCAACCCGGTGCGCAAGCATAGCCCCGTGGTGTTTACGATGCGCGCATCGTACGGTGATGAGCTGGAAAAAATGCTCGCGTTCTGGACCGGCCTGGGTGCCAAGAATGTGGCCGTGGTGCATTACGACGACGAAGTTGGCACCCAGAACCTGGCCGTGGTAACCGAGTACCTCGCCAAGCAGGCAAAAAAGCCCGTGCCCTTCGCCTTGAAGCGTAATACCAAAGTAAGTGATGCTCAGGTGGATCAGCTGCTCAGTCTCAAGCCCGATGTCATCATCAGCACCGTGCTGTCTGGCGCTGCGGCGGACATCAGCAAGCGGATTGCTGCGCAGGGCAAGTTCATTCCGACGTCCAGCCTGTCCTTCGTGGGTGCGCAGCAGTACATCGAGGCTGCGGGCGAAGCCGGTGCCGGCGTGTCGATTTCACAGGTCGTGCCCAACGCCAGTTCACCGTTGCCGGTGGTCAAGGAATGCGCCAAGGCCCTGAAGGATGCCGGCATCACGGCGGTCATGAACAGTGCGCACCTGGAGTCCTGCATTGGCGCGAAGGTGCTCACCGAGGCCATGCGCCGCAGCAAGAAACCCGGCGACGCCCGGGCTTTGCTGGCCTCGATGAGCGCCCTGGGCAGCTATGACACCGGCGGCTTCGTCGTGTCCTACTCACCCAGCCAGCAGCACGGCAGCAAGTATGTGGAGTTGGGCATGGTGACGCGCGACGGCAAGCTGCGCAACTGAGTCGCGTTGCAAGGCCGCTCAGCGGTAGTGCGCGCACAGCGTTTCGATCAGCGACTCGGCATAACGCGGCAGCGCATCGCGCTTGCGCACCAGGATGTAACGCTCGCGCACGCTCCAGGGCTCCAGCAGCTCGATCAGTGCAATGCCCATGGACGCCTGGTTGCGCCGCGCGGCCGACTCCGGAACAATGCCCACGCCCACGCCAGCGCCAATCATGCGGCACATCGCGTCAAAGCTGGAGAGCTGGATGCGCAGCTTCAGCGGCTTGCCCAGGCTTTCGACCACCTGCGCCAGAAAGGTTTGCAGCGTGCTGCCCGACTGCATGCCCACCGCGTCTTCGTCCAGGGTTTCGGCAAAGGCAATTTTCTTGCGGCGTGCGAAGCGGTGGTTTTTGGCGGTGGCCAGCACCAGCCGGTCGGTGCTGAAATGAATCGCCTCCAGCCCCAGCGTGTCCACCTTGCCGGCGACGATGCCGATGTCAGCCCGGCCGTCCAGCACGCCGCGCGCAATCTCGGCGTTGGGTTTTTCCTGCAGGTCGATGTTGATTTTCGGGTTGGCCGATAAAAAGTCCGGCAGGATTTCCGGCAGGAAGTCCGTCACTGCGGTGGTGTTGGCAAACACCCGCAGATGCCCGCGCAGCCCGCCGCCGTATTCCTGCAGATCGGTGCGCAGCTGCTCGGCCTGGCGCAGCACGCCGCGGGCGTGGAATAAAAAGGCCTCGCCGGGCGGCGTCAGCCGTACGCCGCGCGCTTCGCGGTAGAGCAGGCTCAGGCCGGACTGGGCCTCGAGCGACTTGATGCGCGCACTGGCCGCAGCCAGCGACAGGTGCTGCCGCTCCGCAGCGCGTGTCATGTTGCCTTCGTCGGCCGTTGCCACAAACAGCCGCAGGTCCGTCAGGTCGAATTGCATGCGCCATGCTACCGGAAAGACGACAAGTCTTCGTGGTTGACGAAGTCTCACGCCGGCAAGCTCTCGAGGTGAAGCTGTACCAGGAACCCCGAACGGGTCGCTTGCAGACTTCGGAATTTCAGAAGTCTCGCTGCTGAAATGGCAGATTGCATTTCCGCGCGTCTGCGCCGACGATGGTGTCCATGACTTCAGACATTCGAACCGTGGACGCCGCCATGCTGACGAAGCTGCATGGCTGGGTCGGCCAAACCGAAACCCTGAGCGACAGCATTACCGCGGCGCCGGTGCGGGCACTGTCAGCCACACTGGACCGCGACGATGCCGACCCGGCGCCCGGCACGCCCCTGCCCGAATTGTGGCACTGGCTGTATTTCTTGCCGACTGCACGCCAGTCCGGCCTCGGACCCGACGGCCACCCCCAGCGCGGCGGCTTTCTGCCGCCTGTGCCCTTGCCGCGCCGCATGTGGGCCGGCGGGCGCCTGCAATGGCACCAGCAGGTGCTGCAGGTCGGTGACGCGGTGACCCGGACCTCCCGCATCGAATCGGTGACCCACAAGTCGGGGCGCACCGGCGACCTGGTGTTTGTGCTGGTCAAACACGAGGTGCGCAATGCCCGGGGCCTGGCGCTGACCGAAGAGCACGACATTGTGTACCGCGCCAATCCGCAAGCCGCAGACCCTGGCCCTCAGCCCCAGGCCGCAGAGAAAAACGCGGCCTGGTCGGACATCGTCACGCCCGATGATGTGCTGCTGTTCCGTTACTCGGCGTTGACCTTTAACGGTCACCGCATCCATTACGACCGGAAGTACGTGACGGAGGTGGAGGGTTACCCCGGCCTCATCGTGCACGGCCCGCTGATCGCCACCCTGCTGGTGAACCTGCTGCGCAACAACATACCTGGGGCGCGCCTGCTCACCTTCGAGTTCCGGGCAGTGCGGCCTGTGTTCGACCTGTGGCCCTTCAAGCTTCACGGCACGCCCTCAGCCGACGGGAAAAACGTGAAACTCTGGACCGAAGACCACGAAGGCTGGCTCACCATGCAAGCCTCGGCGACGCTCGCTTGAGCTTATGAGATGAAAGTCCCACACATTTGTCATTGCGGGCCTGACCCGCAATCCATGTCTGCATACCCGCGTCGGTGGATCATGCCGCATGGATTCCGGATCAAGTCCGGGATGACATTTTTCACAGTTATCCACAGAAACCATCCATGAAAACCCAAATCCCCACCGCCGACGCCTACCAGGACATGCGGGAAGCCCTGCGCAGCATGCTGGCCGGCTTTGACTCCGCCTACTGGCAGAAAGTCGACCACGAGCGCGGCTACCCCGAAGCTTTTGTGAATGCGCTGACCGACGCCGGCTGGCTGGCTGCGCTGATCCCCGCCGACTACGGTGGCTCAGGCCTGGGCCTGGCTGAAGCCTCGGTCATCATGGAAGAGATCAACTTCGCCGGCGGCAATGCCGGCGCCTGCCACGGCCAGATGTACAACATGGGCACCTTGCTGCGCCATGGTTCAGACGCGCAGAAAAAACTCTACCTGCCGAAAATCGCGAGCGGCGAGCTGCGCCTGCAGTCCATGGCCGTGACCGAGCCGACTACCGGTACCGACACCACACAACTCAAGACCACGGCCGTGAAGAAAGGTGGCAAGTACGTGGTCAACGGCCAGAAGGTCTGGATCTCGCGCATCCAGCATTCCGACCTGATGATCCTGCTGGCCCGCACCACGCCCTTGGCCGAGGTGAAGAAAAAGTCCGAAGGCATGTCGATCTTCATCGTCAATCTGAAAGACGCGATCGGCCAAGGCATGGCGGTGCAGCCTATCCCCAACATGGTCAATCACGAGACCAACGAAGTGTTCTTCGACAACCTCGAAATTCCCGCGGAGAACCTGATCGGTGAGGAAGGCAAGGGCTTCAAGTACATCCTCGACGGCCTGAACGCCGAGCGCACGCTGATTGCCGCTGAATGTATTGGCGACGCCTACTGGTTCGTCGACAAGGCGCGCCGCTATGCCAGCGACCGCGTGGTGTTCAACCGCCCCATCGGCCAGAACCAGGGCGTGCAGTTCCCGATGGCCGACGCCTACATTGAAACCGAAGCCGCGAACCTGATGCGCTTCAAGGCCTGCGAACTTTTCGACGCCGGCAAGCCTTGCGGCGCGGAAGCCAACATGGCGAAGTACCTGGCAGCAAAAGCTTCCTGGGAAGCGGCCAACATGTGCCTGCAAACCCATGGCGGGTTTGGATTTGCAAACGAATACGACGTGGAGCGCAAGTTCCGCGAGACCCGGCTGTACCAGGTGGCGCCGATCTCCACGAATTTGATTTATTCCTATGTGGCTGAGCATTTGCTTGGTTTGCCGCGGTCGTTTTGAACTGCCGAATTGCAGCCATGAATTTTTCTCCAGCCCAACTGTTTGCCAGCAAGCCGGGCCTCGCCCCGGCGGGCGGCGGGATCCAATGCCTGCGCCTATCCACCGTTCGGGCTGAGCCTGTCGAAGCCTTCTTTGCTTCGGTTGTTCGTGGCTTGCCAACTAGCCGGGGGTTGCCCGGCGGCAACTCACTTTCTTTTTGCGTCGCCAAAAAGAAAGTAAGCAAAGAAAAAGGCGACCCTGCTGTCTGCGACCCCCTTCGCTGGCGCTACGGGGGCAACCTGCGGTGCTCGGTCCAGCCGGGGCCGGGCTCGAACTCGCTTCGCTCA
>NZ_JBDTTH010000110.1:0-12267 GCF_039930745.1 Polaromonas sp.
AGGGGGTGCGCTTCTATACCAAGCAGAAATCCATTATGCAGAGGTGGCCTGAGAGCATTGGTGAAGGCGCGGAGTTTGTGATGCCAACAGCTAAATAGGTAGCCCACCCGGAAAGCCTTCCCCCTGCGGCGCGGCTGGCAATCGCCAGGTCGCTGTCACCTTTTCCGCTGTCGTGCATCTAATGACGTAACTCTCACAGGATGACGCATGGACGGACCAGACAGTGACACCACGGACGCCGAATTGCTTCAAGCGCTGCGCGCAGGAAATGCCTGGGCGTACGAGCGGCTGATCCGGCGCTACAACCGCCTGCTGTTTCGCGCCGCGCGAGGCATCGTCAACAACACGGAAGAAGCGCAGGACGTCGTCCAGGAAACCTACCTGCGTGCCTTCGTATCCATCGAAAATTTCCGGGGTGAAGCATCACTGGGGACGTGGCTCGCCCGCATTGCGATCAATCAGGCTCTTGTCCACCAGCGTCACCTGGGGCGCCGGGTTTTGTGGAACGACCAGCCGGGCGCACAGGAGGGCGATATGGTTTCTGAACTGGAAGGGCCCGATTCTCCGGATCCGCAAGATGAAGCATTGCGCGCCGAACTGCGCCAGCATCTGGTGGAGGCGGTGGACGCGCTCGCCCCGATCTACCGGACTGTCTTCATCCTTCGCGGCGTGGAAGGGCTCAGCGTCGAAGACACCGCTGTCACCCTTGGGGTCAGCACCGATGTTGTCAAGACACGCTACCTGCGTGCCCGGGCCCTGCTGCGCGGCGCACTGTCGCCAAGCGACCCCGCGGCTGCAACGGAGTTTTACGGATTTGCCGGTAGCCAGTGCGACCAGACGGTGGCCTGGGTACTGGCTCAGCTGCGCAATCGGGGCGTGATCCGCGACCACTGAATTCAACCAAGGAGCAGGCAATGACACAGAAAAATTTTCCGTCCTTCCTGGACAACGGTCGCCGTCGCACAGTCTTCGCAGGAGGTGCCTTGCTGTCGGGCGCCGCTGTCGCGCTGCTTGCTGGGCGCGACGCCCTTGCCCAGGGTGCGCGCGCGAGTTCCGCGCAGTCCGAGGCCGACGTCCGTATTTTGAACACGGCCATCGGTGCGGAGTTTGAAGCTGTAGCCGCCTACCAGGTGGGCGCCGAAAGGGGCCTGTTGTCACCCGGCGTTCGCACGGTGGCGTTACAGTTCCAGGGGCATCACAAGGAGCACGTCGCGGCACTCGCCGCAGCCGTTCGCAAACTGGGCGGGCATCCCGCCGAAGCGCGTGGCTCCTACGTCTTCCCCATCGACAAGCTTCACAGCGAAGCGGACGTTCTGCGGTTTGCCGCGGGGCTGGAACGTGGCGCAGTTTCCGCCTACCTGAACGCGGTTCCGCTGTTCAACAGCCGTGACCTGTCGCAGGCGGCTGCCAGCATCCTCGGCGACGAGGCCATGCACTGGGCCGTTTTGCGCCAGGTGCTGGGAGAGATGCCCGTCGTCCCTTCCGCCTTCATGTCCTGAGCATGTGCTGCAGGTACCTGTTTTCGGTTGCAGTGGCCATGTTCGCTGCCGGCAGGTGCAGTGCGGCGGATCCTGCCCGGGGCGCCCGGATTTACGCCGAACGGTGCATTGCCTGTCACTCGATCGACGTCAACCGCACGGGTCCTGCCCACTGCGGCTTGTTCGCTCGCATCTCAGGCACGGCACCGGGCTTCAAGAACTACTCCCGGCCCATGCGGGACGCCCGGATTCGATGGAGTGAAGCCACACTGCTTGTCTTTCTGAAATCACCGACCACTGCGGTCCCAGGCACATCCATGACCTACAACGGCATCGCTGACGCGGGCGAGCGCGCCGACCTGGCCGCCTGGCTGAAGCAGGCTACATCCGCCCAGAAATGCGCGCTGAAAACGGGGGATGGTTCATGAACGCTCCCGAAATGCGCCAATTGCTGCCGGACACGCAATCGGAGCCGGACAACCGAGGCACGGCCATCGACGCTGTCGGCATTAGCGAACTGCGGTATCCGCTGCAGATAGCCGACGCCGGCCGGTCTGTCGCCACCATCGGAACCTTCGGGATGTGTGTGCACTTGCCGGCAACCCAGAAGGGAACGCACATGTCGCGCTTTGTTGAGCTGCTTTCCGGCCGGCTCGGCGCACTGGATGCCGCGGCAATGCGGGAGCTGACATACGACATGCTGGAGAAGCTCGACGCTCGCGCGGGATTCATCACGGTGGAATTTCCGTATTTCATCGAAAAGGCCGCGCCGGTGAGTGGCGCGCGCAGCATGTGGGATTGCGATGTGCGGTGGACGAGTTGCGTCGAGCTGGACGGGCGCCACCGCTTCCTGGCTACGGCCGCAGTCTCGGCCACCAGCCTGTGCCCCTGCTCGAAGAAGATTTCCGCCTATGGCGCCCACAATCAACGTTCAATGATCACCGCTTCGGTCGAGCTGGCGCAGCCGCTGTCCATTGCGCGGCTTGCGCAGGTGCTGGAGCAGGCGGCGTCCTGTCAGACCTTTCCGCTGCTCAAGCGCATCGACGAAAAACACGTCACGGAGCAAGCCTACGACAACGCCAGGTTCGTGGAGGACATCGTGCGGGATGCGGCGCTCGCCCTGGGTGCGGAAGAGCACATCATCGCCTTCAGGGTCGATGTCGAGAACTTCGAATCCATCCACAACCATTCGGCTGTCGCGTACATCTGCTCGCCAAACTGGCGGGCAGCGAGTTGAATCAGCGTGCCAGCCGCTGCTGCGCAAACGCCTCGTACCAGTCCAGGCAGGCCGGGTTGGCCATCGCGTCCTTGTTCACCACCTTCTCCAGCGGCTGGCCGAGCAACAGCTTCTTGATCGGCAGCTCCTGCTTCTTGCCCGACAACGTACGCGGGATCTCCTCCACCTGGAAGATGTCGTTGGGTACAAAGCGTGGTGACAAGGCCGTCTTGATCGCGCCGTTGATCTTTTCGTGCATGCCAGTGTCGAGCGAGACGCCGGGCCGCAGCACCACAAAGAGTGGCATGTAACTTTCGCGGCCCAGGTATTCCAGGTCCACAACCATGGAGTCCAGCACCTCGGGCAAGGCTTCCACCGCGCTGTAAAGCTCACTGGTTCCCATGCGCAGGCCGTGCCGGTTGATGGTGGCATCGGAACGGCCATAGATGATGCAACCGCCCTCCGGCGTGACCTTGAGCCAGTCGCCGTGGCGCCAGACACCCGGGTACATGTCGAAGTAGCTGGAGATATAGCGTTTGTTGCCCTCGTCGCCCCAGAAGTACAGCGGCATGGAGGGCATCGGCTCGGTGCAGACCAGTTCACCCACTTCGCCGATCACCGATTCGCCGGCTTCGTCCCAGGCCTCGACCGCGCAGCCTAGCAGGCGACATTGCATTTGCCCGGGCACTTGGGGCAACTCGCGGTTACCGCCGATGAATCCTCCGGCAAAGTCGGTCCCGCCGGAAATGTTGCACCACCAGATATCGCCCCCACGCTCCCCCACTGCGTGCGCCTCCGGCATGTCGCTGCCCCTTTCCTTTGGAAGAGGGGCCGCTGCTCCTGCGGTCTGGCGAAGCCAGTCCCGCGGCCCCGGCTGGGTTGAAGAGCCACCGTCGCCACCGTTCCACATCCTCAACTTTCGAAACTGTTCCGTGCCCCAGATCTGCACCTCGGGCGACAGCGGAGATCCGGTGGTACCCAGCGCGCGGACCTTCGACAGGTCGCCGCAGGCCGACAGATCCACGCCGGCCTTCATGCAGTTCGCAAAGAATGCGGCGCCGGCGCCGAAAAACGTTACACCGAGCTGCGCGCCAAAACGCCACAAAGTGGTCCAGTCGGGTTGGTCCTTGTAGCCGCCGGGGTTGCCGTCAAAGATGCAGCAGGTGGTGCCGTTGAGCAGGCCACTCATCTGCGCGTTCCACATGACCCAGCCGGTGGAGCTGTACCAGTGGTAGCGCTCGCCCCAGGAGTTGGCGTCGTAACTGCAGCCCACGTCGTTGTGCAGGGTCTTGAGTGCCAGCGCCACGATGACCGTACCGCCATGGCCGTGCACGATGGGTTTGGGCAGGCCGGTGGTACCGCTGGAATACACAATCCAAAGCGGATGGTCGAACGGCAGCCACATGGGCTCGAAAGCCGCAGTTTCAGCATCATTTCGGGCTGCAACCCCTGCCAGTTGTGCGCAGTTTGCTATTGTTTTTGTAGCGTCAAGATTTCCATGAACGATCACATGCTGCACGCTGGGCAAGGCGGCGCGCAGTTCTTCAAGCACGGCGGTGCGGTCAAAGTCGCGCCCGCCATAGGTGACGCCGTCGCAGGCAATCAGCACCTTGGGCTCGATTTGCCTGAAGCGGTCCAGCACGGCGTTGGTGCCCATGTCGGGCGCGCAGATGCTCCACACCCCGCCGATGCTGACCACGGCCAGAAAAGCCACCATGGCCTCGGGAATGTTCGGCAGGTAGGCGGCCACACGGTCACCTGGCTGCAAGCCATGCACCTTCAGGTGCAGCGCCAGCGACGCGACCTGGCGGCGCAGCTCGGGCCAGCTGATCTCGCGCGGGGGCGCGCCGATAGCCATGCTTTTTTCGTTGTGGCTGATCAGCGCAGGAAAACCCGCAGCGTCTGCTTTCTCCACATGGCGGAACACCTGGTGCGCGTAGTTAAACTGTGCGCCCGGAAACCAGATGGCGCCCGGCATGCGGTTCACCGCCAGCACCGCGCTGTGCGTTGTCGGAGATTGGAGGTCGAAGTAATCCCAGATGCTTTGCCAGAAAGCATCCAGGTCGGTCACCGACCAGCGCCACAAGGCATCGTAACTATCGAAAACCAGGCCGCGCTCGTCGCGCAACCAGTCTTGGTAAAGACGGATCTGGGGGATGTAGGGAGCCTGCATGGGTTGAAAGCTTAGCAGCAGCCCATGCTTGGCGAGCTCAAATCCGCGCTGCCAATTTAATCCCGCGGCTCCAGAGGTTCATCACCTGGATGCCGGCAAGCGGCGACAAACGCCCTCGCGTCTGCGCCACTGGCTCAATTCAACGCAGCGCGGGCCGCCTTATTTCGGCGTGCCGCGCATCATGCTTTCGATATCAGCCATGGGGACTGTGCCATTTTTGCTTGGCTTCATGCTCTTCCATTGGGCAGTTTGATAGCGGTTCCACTCGTTGGTGGAAACCATGCCGTCGCCATTGGTGTCCATGCTGTTCATGGCGGTGTTTCCAACCTTGGTGTTCACCTTCATCTCAGCCTTGGCCGCGGCTTTGCCTCCAGACGCGGACGGATTGATTTTTTCCGACGCCGCGGCGCCACCTGTGCCAGCGATGGGATCGGGAGCGGACAAAGTCGAGCCGGCAGCTTTTTTGGTATCAACCTTCGTCTCGGCCTTGACGGCAGGCGTACCCCCGGATGCAGTGGGGCTGCTTTGTGCCGAAGGGTTGGTCACAACGCCTGCGGGCGCCTGGGCAAATGCTGCGCCGCAGGCCAAGGCTGCCAGCGTCAGGACAAATGATTGCTTTTTCATGGGAATCTCCAGTAAGTAGTCAGAGCGGGCTGCTCCAAATCATCATTGCTGCGCCGAGCACCCAGGTTTGTAGGATGAGCACGATGCCCCCCGTCAGCACTGGTCCGCAGTACAGCGGAGAAGTCGAGGTGGTGCCTTGCTTGCAAGGCTCCCATACGGCACCAAAAAAAGCCCGTGTCGCGCGCAAGAATATCAGGGTTTGTACGAGTGTCTAATTATTTTGTACGTTTGTACAATTTAGCCATCCAACCCCGAATCATCGCAAGGAGACAACCCCATGATCAACCGTCGACACTTCATGCATACCGCCGGCGGCGCGGCCGTCCTGGCAGGCTTGGGCCTGCCGCGCGCGGGCTATGCCCAGTCCTCGCTTGAACTGGCCCGTATCATTTCCGGTTTTCCGCCCGGTGGCACGGTAGACGTGCTGGCCCGGCGCGTCGCCGACAAGCTGCGAGGCAACTACGCCACCAACATGGTGGTGGAAAACAAGCCCGGCGCTGCCGGGCAGATTGGCGTCATCACGGTCAAGGACGGCAACCCCGACGGCAGCGCGATGCTGCTGACCCCCTCTTCCATGTTGTCGATCTATCCCTACACCTATCCCAAGCTGCAATACAGGCTCGAAGACCTGGCGCCGGTTTCGGTCGGCGCCTACATCCATCACGGGCTGGCTATCGGCCCGGGCGTGCCCCCATCGGTCAAGACACTCAAGGATTTCCTGGCCTGGGCCAAAACCAACGACGCCAGCGCCAATTTCGGCAGCCCCGGCGCCGGTTCGATGCCGCACATGATCGGCATCCTGCTCGGCAGGTTCACCGGCGTGCACTTGCGGCATATCCCCTACCGCGGCACGGTGCCGGGCGTGCAGGACTTGCTGGGCGGTCAGATCTCCTCGTTCTGCGGCCCGATCGGTGACTACATCCCGCATGTGAAAACCGGCAAGTTGCGCGTGCTGACGATCGCGGGAACAGTGCGTTCGCCTTTCCTGCCCGAGGTACCCAGCCTGCGCGAACTCGGCTACCCGCTGACCGTGCGCGAGTGGTATGGCTTCTTCCTGCCGGGCAAAGCCAAGCCCGAAGTGGTGCGACGCGCATCGGCGTATCTGCAAGCGGCGCTGGGCCAAGCGGACCTGATCGAGTATGGCAAGCAGTTCGGTCTGGAAATCCAGTCTTCTTCCGCGCCCGCTCTGGCCGAACTGCTGCAGGCTGATGCCAGCGAATGGCGCCGCCTGATCAAGCAGGTCGGCTTCACAGCCGAGTCTTGAATCCGGCCCCATGCGTCTTTGTACTTTTCTTGTTGACGATCGCCAGGAGCTCTGCGCACTGGTCGATGGCGACACGCGGCTTGTGCGGCTACAGGCCGCCAGCGTTGGCCGCCTGGGCCAACCCGATCCGCACCTCACTGACATGCTCACCTTCCTGGCAGCTGGCGAAGCCGGCCGCGCAGCGGGCCACGCCGCGCTGGACTTTGCGCTGCAGAAGCAGTCCGAGAATGTGGTCCGCAAGGTGGACGACTCCTGTGTGCAACAACTGGCGCCGCTGCCGCGGCCCGAGTCGATTCGCGAGTTCATGACCTTCGAGCAGCATGTGATCAACTGCGCGCGCAAGTTCGGCATGAAGCCCTGGCGTGCCCGACTCGACGAATGGGTGGAAACGGCGTTTGGCCGCCGGCATACCCGCGCCTACCGGGACAGCCTGCCCTGGTACGAACGCCCGGTGTATTACAAGGGAAACCGTTTTGCCGTGGTCGGCCACAACGCCGAAGTGCGCATCCCCACCTACACGCGTGCCTTCGACTGGGAGCTGGAATTCGGCATCGTGCTCGGCAAGGGCGGGCGCAACATTCCCAAAGACAAGGCTCGCGAGCACATCGGCGGCTACGTGGTCTTCAATGATTTCTCGGCGCGCGACATCCAGGGGCGTGAAATGGGCGGGCGCCTCGGTCCCGCCAAGGGCAAGGACTTCGATACCGGCAACGCCATCGGCCCGGTGCTGGTCACGCCCGATGAAGTACCCGACCCTTACAACCTGACCATGACGGCACGCATCAACGGCGAGGAAGTCTCGCGCGGCCACTCCGGCGGCATGCGTTTCAGCTTCGAGGACATCATCGCCTACGTCTCGCAGAACGAAACGCTGTATCCCGGTGAGTTCTTCGGGTCGGGCACGGCCACCCTGCCCGAATCCGGCCGCGATCGCCGCGGCTGCGGCGTCGAGATGGGCCGCTTTCTGAAAGCCGGCGACGTGATTGAGCTGGAAGTCGAACGTCTTGGTATTCTGCGCAACACAATCACCCAAGGATGAGTCCCGCATGAGCACTGCTGCCCGCCCCCCTGCCAAACGCCGCGCCGCTACCCCGGTCCGGCCTGACCGGCGGCAAAACATCCTGCTTGCCGCTGAGAAGTTGTTTGCCAAGCACGGCTACCACGCGGTGTCGATCCGCCACATCGCCGACGAAGCCCAGGTGCCACTGGCCCTGGTGGGCTATTACTTCGGCGCCAAGCACGAGCTTTACCACGCGATTTTCGAGCACTGGAGCACAACCATCAACGAGCGCCTGGCTGCGCTGGCGCTGGCCATGGCCGACGAAAGCGGCGACCGGTTGCCCCGCATCGTCGAGGCCTTCATCGCGCCGGTCATCCGCCTGCGCGCGAGCGCCGAGGGTGAGTACTACGCACTGCTCATGACACGCGGCCTGGCGCTGCAAAGCGAAGAAGAAGACAGCATCATCCGGGAGTTTTTTGATCCGATGGCGCGCGCCTTTATTGAGGCCTTTCACACCACGCTGGCTGCCGAGTTTCCCGCCACCACTCAAGCCCAGGTCGTCTGGTGCTACCAGTTTGCGCTGGGTGCGCTGCTGCACCACATCGGCGACCGGCGCGTGCATCGCCTGTCGCAGGGCGAAAACCGCCCGAACGACCCGGCCGTCATGCCGCAGCTTGTCGCGTTTATTGCGCACGGCATGCGCGGTGCCATGCTGCAATCCCATCCATCCGCTCCCGCCAGGAAAGAACCATGACACGCCGCATTGTTGACATCTCCATGCACCTGGAAAACGAAGTGCCTTCGGACCCACCGGGATTGGGCCCAAAGATCAGCTACATCAATCACCAGATGAGCTACCCCGACCTCGCACAGTTCTTCCCCGGCCTGAAGCAGGAAGACTTGCCCGACGGCGAAGCCTGGGCGGTCGAAGACGTGCAGCTCAACACCCACAACGGCACGCACCTCGACGCGCCTTATCACTTTGCCTCGACCATGGACGGTGGTCAGCGCGCACTGACCATTGACGAGGTTGATTTGAACTGGTGCCTGCAACCCGGCGTGAAGCTCGACTTCCGCCACCTGCCCGATGGTTACGTGGTGCAGCCCGCCGATGTGCAGGCCGAGCTTCAGCGCATCGGCCATGATCTCCAGCCGCTGGAGATCGTCGTCGTCAACACCCGCGCCGGCAGCGCTTACGGTAGACCAGACTACCTTCGTGCAGGTTGTGGCATGGGTTACGAAGCGACGATGTACCTGTTGGAACGCGGCGTGCGCCTGACCGGCACCGATGCCTGGAGCTGGGACGCCCCGTTTGCCCACACCGCAAAGAAGTACGCCGAGACCGGCGATGCCGGCCTGATCTGGGAGGGCCACAAGGCCGGTCGCGACATCGGTTATTGCCATCTCGAGAAACTGCACAACCTCGAGGCCCTGCCTGGCCAGGGTTTCAGCATCGCCTGCTTTCCTGTGAAAATTCGCGGCGCCTCAGCAGGCTGGACCCGCGCGGTCGCCATCTTCGACTGACAGGAGGGAGGTCCCGGTGGCCGTCGCGGCACCCAGCCCCTGGCATGCATGGCGGTTCAAGGGGTTGCTTGCGGTTTAGCACAAGCGTGCTAATATTCGCCACATGGATGCCAAAACCCAGAAAAGCGAGATGACCCGCGCCGCGATTGTCGGTGCGGCGCTGGACTTGGCTTCGGCTGAAGGGCTGGAGGCCATCACGCTGCAGGCGGTGGCGGACCGGCTAGGTCTGTCCAAGAGCGGCGTGTTTTCGCGCATCGGTTCCCGCGAGGCGCTGCAGAAGGCGGTCATCGAGGAGTACGGTCGCCGCTTCATCGCCGATGTGTTTGTACCAGCCATGCAAAAGCCCAAGGGCTTGCCGCGCCTGAACGACATCATGCAACGCTGGATCGTGCATATGCGTGATGTTGAGGTACACACCGGCTGTATCTACACCGCAGGTGCTTTTGAGCTGGATGACCGCGAAGGCGAATTGCGTGACACGCTGCTGCAGGAAGTCACCCGCTGGCGCGCCGCACTGCGGCGCACGGTTCAGCAGGCCATTGAAGCCGGCCACTTGAGCGCTGACACCGACCCGGAGCAACTGGTCGGAGAAGTCAGCGCCATTTCCATCGGGCTGCTGCATGACGCCCGCTTTTTACGTGATACACGCGCTGCCGAACGGGCCCAGTCCAGCTGGCAGCGCCTGATGAAAAGCTACCAGGCTTGAGTTGTTCCGCCCCACAAGGGCTTTTTGTTGGTCCACATTTCGCACAACCGTGCGGAGAAAGGAAATGCCATGTTGTTCATCCTTGCAGCTATCGCCGTATTTGCCGGCGTTCACGCGGTCCGCGCCGCCCTTGCCTCGCTGCGTTCCCTGCCGCGCAGCAACGAAGACTGGATCTGGTACTGATCCGGTACGCGTCCAGATAACCCGAGGAGCCCTTTCATGACCCGCACATCCCTTGAAACAACCGCCGCGTATTACGGTGCCAGTCCCACGACCAGGATTTTCCGTTGGGGCCTGGGTGCCTCGCAGCGGCTTTGGCCGGCACTGGCGGTTCGCGCGGCGTACCGGCTGTTTGGCACGCCCTTGCCGCCCAAATGGCTGAGCCGCCGCAAGCCCTGGGGACCGGACTGGCGCATCCAGCGCTGGGCTTTTGAAGATGCCAGCCTGACGCTGTACACACGGTCGGTGGCGCCCCACGGCCCGGTCGTGCTGCTGGCCCACGGCTGGGGCGGTCACGCCGGCCAGATGATGGCGCTGGCCGAAACCCTGCAAGCGCGCGGCCTGCGGCCAGTGCTGCTGGAAATGCCGGCGCATGGGCGCAGCGCTGGCTCCACCAGCAACCTGCCGCAATTCGCGCGCGCCCTCGACTATGCCGTCGCGCGTCTGCGGCAGGAAGGCCACCAGATCCACGCTTTGGTGGCGCATTCTCTGGCCGCCAACGCAGGCGCATATGCGGCCAGCCGCGGCCTGCCGGTCGGCAAGCTGGTGCTGCTGGCGCCGCCGGCTTCACCTTATGAATACACCCGGCTCTTTGCGCATGTGTTCGGCTTGCACGAGGGCACGCGCGCAGCCATGCAGCGGCGCATCGAAGCGCGCGAGGGCATCTTGATGCCGCAATTCGAGCCTGCTGCAGTGGGCCCGCGCATTGCCCAGCCCACCTTGGTGGTACATGACCGCCGCGACAGCATCAACCGCTTTGCCGACGGCGTGGCCTACAGCGAAGCGATTACCGGCGCGCGGCTGCTGGCAACAGACGAGCTTGGCCACAGGCGCATCCTGAAAGATGAAACCGTGCTGCGGGAGATTGCCGCTTTTGTCAGTGACTGATTAACGCTAATGGCTGTCACCCACCCTCTTGTGCGGCTCGTCCATTGCCCCTAGGATGGCGCCACTTACAAGGAGTGGGACATGGACAAACCAACAGGGATATTCAACTGGACGGAGAAGAGCGGCACGGTGCTGCAGCAAGGCGGCGTGATTGCGCCCGATGAGCGCCTGCCCTGGCCGCAAACCGCAGTGATGGGCGTGCAGCATGTGATTGCGATGTTCGGCGCCACGGTGCTGGCACCCATCCTGATGGGGTTCGATCCGAACATCGCCATCCTGATGAGCGGCGTCGGCACGCTGATCTTTTTCCTGATCACTGGCGGCAAGGTACCCAGCTACCTGGGCTCCAGCTTTGCCTTCATCGGCGTGGTGATCGCCGCCACGGCATACGCCGGCAAGGGGCCCAACCCCAACATCGGTGTGGCACTTGGCGGCATCATTGCCTGCGGCGTGTTGTACACCCTCATCGGCGCCATCGTTCAGGCCGTGGGCACAGGCTGGATCGAGCGCTTCATGCCACCGGTGGTAACTGGCGCTGTGGTGGCTGTGATCGGCCTGAATCTGGCCGGCATCCCGATCAAGAACATGGCCGCCAGCAACTTCGACTCCTGGATGCAGGTGGTGACTTTTGTCAGCGTAGCGCTGGTCGCGGTGATGACGCGCGGCATGGTGCAGCGCCTGCTGATCCTGGTTGGCCTGATTGTCGCCACACTCGTCTATGCGGTGCTGACCAATGGGCTGGGCCTGGGCAAGCCGGTAGACTTGTCGCCGATAGCCAACGCCGCCTGGGTCGGCCTGCCTGGCTTTGCCGCCCCGGTGTTCAGCGCCAGCGCGATGCTGCTGATTGCGCCGGTGGCCATCATCCTGGTGGCGGAAAACCTCGGCCATATCAAGGCCGTGACGGCGATGACCGGCAAGAACCTCGACCAATACATGGGCCGCGCCTTTATCGGCGACGGCGTGGCCACCATGGTGTCGGGTGCATCGGGCGGTACCGGCGTCACCACCTACGCGGAAAATATCGGCGTCATGGCCGCGACAAAAATTTATTCAACCGCGGTGTTTGTGGTCGCTGGCCTGATTGCGGTGGTGCTGGGTTTCAGCCCCAAGTTCGGCGCGTTGATCCAGGCGATTCCGCTGCCGGTGATGGGCGGCGTGAGCATCGTGGTGTTCGG
>NZ_JBDTTH010000111.1:0-12267 GCF_039930745.1 Polaromonas sp.
CCATCTTTGCCGCTTAGATGCCAGGATTCAAGAAGGGGATGGCCGAACGCTTACCAACCTTCGAAGGATGCTCGAGGAGGATGAGGCTCTAGCTAATATTGAGCGCGAATTGACAGAGCGCCTTGCGAAGCGGGAGACAGCGTCAACGAAGGAAGAGGTGCGCCAGCAGGTTACAAAGCTGTTGAAGGAGGTCGGCCTGGAGGTTACGGATAGTGCGAAAGCCGATGTGATCGGCCAGAGCGAACGCAAGGCTGTCGTTAAAAATAAGCAGCAGCCTGTATACGTAAAAAGGGAGCCGCTGGAAACATTGCCGTTCCCCCAAGTTACTTTTTTGAAGTTTACTGTGCCCGACCAACACTTGGAAGTCTCGTTGCAAGACAGTCAATTGGTATTGGTGGAGACCGATGCTGACCTTGAGTTTGATCGTCGTGGGCTACTTGGAATTCGTAGTAGCGAAGAGCTATTGGAAGTAGAGAGCAAAGCGCGATTGGCTGGCGGCCGCGCAAGGTGGCGGTTGCGTCCGTCTGCGAAGGCCGTTGCGGGTCAAACAGGCGAAGTTACGGCATCCCTCACCAAACTTAATGGTGAGCAATTAGTCGCATCCATTTCTTTTGAGATTCTTCCGGCAAAAGAGCGACCGGTGAAAACCGGAAAGACTTCGGTTCCACCCTTTGAGATTAAAGCAATTAGTCCTTCTGACGAACAAGAATGGGAAATGCTTTGGCCTGAGGACATGCGCGATAGCGGTCGTCAACTTGCGCATGCGTATAAGGCGATGGAGATGGGTGGAAAAACTTGGGTCTACTACTCAACGATCTTTCCAGCTTATAGCATTGCGCTAGAAAAGCTAAAAGCGAACAAGACAGACCTTGTGCAGCCGTTTTCCAATGCTTACGAGATTTGGATCGCTTATCACGCGATTCTTCAGAGGCAAGCCGAAGTAAGACAGGAGTACAGCGGAGAGGACTCCGAAAAACTCAACTCCATACTTGATATAGAACGATCGGTTGTTGCCACTATGCAGGTAAAGCAGGCTATTCAGTATTCAGAGACATGGAAAAAGGGCTTGGTGGCGGGCTATACAACTCAGTAAGGGAACGCGATGGCGAAGAAGGACGATTTACAGCAATGGGTATTGGATGCGCTCACCACTAAGGGTGGAAGCGCTAAGCTCGTCGACGTTGCCAGGGCGATCTGGCAGACGCATGAAGATGACCTTATACGCTCAGGAGATCTTTTTTACACCTGGCAATACGACATGCGTTGGGCAGCAAGTCAGATGCGCAGAAAAGGGCTGCTAAAGAATGCCGGAGCTTCGCCTAGCGGCGTGTGGGAGCTGCTGTAGCTTGAGCAATAGAGTTATTCGAACACAACACTAACTTCGTGGGCTGACCTGTTGCTCTCTTGCGTACGGTTGTCGGCATCGCTAAACTTTTCGCTCCCTTCATCAAGGAGCCGCCATGCCCGATCCCTCCGACCTCCCCCCCAGCATCCTCTCCCACATCTCCCTGGGCACCAACGACTACCCGCGCGCCAGGGCGTTTTACGACGCGGTGCTGGGCACGTTGCAGATCAAGCAGGTGATGACGCATGGCGAGTCGGTGGCTTATGGCCGGACGTTTCCTGAATTCTGGATTGGCCGGCCGCTGGATGGTGGTAGCGCTGCGCCGGGCAATGGCACGCACATCTGCTTTCTGGCCAACTCGCCGGCGGAGGTGGATGCCTTTCATGCGAAGGCGCTGGCGCTGGGTGCGCTATGTGACGGGCCGCCGGGCTTGCGGCCGCATTACACGCCAACCTATTACGCGGCGTTTGTGCGCGACCTGGACGGACACAAGATTGAGGCGATGTGTTTTACCGGGGCGGCGGGCTGAGGCTGTTGGCACCCGTGCCGCGCGCAATCTCTTTTGCCAGAACCAAACCCGGCGCCCAGGCCGAACTGACTTGCGCCTGCACCTGCGGCGAAATGCGGGCGTCGGTGCTGCACTTTGACTGAGCCTGCGCCATTCCCTGGGCAATGCGTTCAATCACCGCTCTGGGGTCTGCTACGCCGCAGATGCGCCGGGGCATCGTCAATAGATGGAGACCGGGTTGAGGCTGTTCACGATCGTGAACAAATGGTGGGCGAAATTGCATAACGTTCATGATCGTGAACGTTTTTTGGGTTTCGGTCAGCCTGGACCCGATCTGCCCAGGCCAATGCCCCCGCCTTTGGAGCCTTTTATCGACGCCAATGCCTGTTCTGGGTTTATACACAGCCAAATCGGGCATTGGCCCTTATGCCACGGGCGCAAGCAGCTATTAAAAAAGTAGCTACTGGAGGCGGCTCACCAGTGCGTGCTGCCTGCCACCCGTTCCACTTCGTCCACCGCATATTTGGTGAACTCCTCGATTTCGGTGGCTTTGTCGAACACGGCGTCGGCGCCGAGGGCCGCCGTCTTGCTCCAGGCCGCTCCTGCCAAGTACAATCTGACTAGACTGACTAGATTGGAGAACCCCATGTCTACATGGCAATTGCAGGAAGCAAAAGGCAAATTCAGCGAGCTGGTGAAGCGTGCACTGAGCGAAGGGCCTCAGGGTATTACGGTACGTGGCGAGCCCGTGGCTGTGCTGGTATCGTGCGCGGAATACGCGCGCCTGACGCATCCAAAACCCGGGTTTGTCGAGTTCATGCGTGGCTCGCCCTTGGTCGGTGTGAAACTGAAAACGGAGCGAGAAACCGGTTTCACGCGCGAGATCGCCTTGTGAGTTACCTGATCGACACCAATGTGCTCTCGGAGCTGGTTCGCCCCAAACCCAGCGCCGCGGTGCTGCGCTGGTTTGCCAATACGCCAGACGACGCGCTTTTTTTGAGCGCCTTGACGCTAGGCGAAATTCGCAAAGGCGTCGAGAAAATGGCAGATATCCAGCGGCGTGAAAAATTGCGCCTCTGGCTGGAGCATGACTTGCGCGACTGGTTTGGTCCGCGCATTCTGCCAATTGGCACGGCAGTGGCCGATCACTGGGGGCGGCTGCTCGCTCAGGTGGGCCGTCCCGTGCCCGCCATCGACAGCCTGTTGGCTGCAACGGCGTTGCATCATGACTTGCGGCTGGTCACCCGCAACACCAAAGACTTTGTCTATGCTGGCCTGGAGCTTGTTAACCCGTGGCTGGCAGCGGTGGACTGACGGATCCGGGTGCTCGCCGGGTTCTCCTTTCAGCGCGCTGTTGGCTGTTTTTTATAGCCAGATCGGCCTCCAGCCCTTTGCTGGCGGGCGCAAGCAGCTATTAAAAAAGTAGCTACTGGAGGCGGCTCACCAGTGGGTGCTGCCTGTCACCCGTTCGACTTCGTCCACCGCATATTTGGTGAACTCCTCGATTTCGGTGGCTTTGTCGAACACGGCGTCGGCGCCGAGGGCCAGGCAACGCTGGCGGATAGGTGGGGTGGCGTAGCTGGTGAGGACGATGACTTTTTGGCGCAGGGCGCGGTTGCTGCAGCTTTTCACCACATTGAGGCCGCTGCCCTGCAGCAGGAAGAGGTCCACCACAGCCAGGTCCCAGTCGGCGGGGTGGTCGGCCAGCCACTGGCTGGCCTCGTCTTCGTTGCTGGCCCAGCCGACCACGCGGGCGCCGACCAGCTCTTCCAGCGACTCGGCAAGGTTGTCGCGGATGACGGGGCTGTCTTCGACCAGAAAAATTCTCAGGCGCATTTATTACTACATACAGCCCGGGCTTGGGCTGGGGATTGGGAAAAGTCTAGAAGCAGTCTACCCAAAGGCGAAACCGGGTAAACGCTAGAAAACAGGGCTTGATCCGCGTTGGCGCCTCCACGATGGCCGGAACGCGGCGTTGTCCGACACGGCGGGCTGGTGTGCAGCCGAAGAATATTAAGCCGAACGGACTAATCCAAGGAATGCACCATGAGCAGCAGCAAGCAGAACCCGCGCGACAAGCAACCAGCCCACACCGGCAAGGTTGAAAACGACAGCAACAAGATGGGCGAGCAGGACGCGACCCAGAAAAACCAGGGCAAGCGCACCCCGCAAAGCCGCAGCGACCGCGAGTCGCACATCGGCGGTGACAACCAGTCGCAGGCGCGGCGCGGAACGACGACCGGGCATTGAGGCGGGGCCGGCGGCCTCGTGCCAGGGTTATGAATCAAATCGGGCTCCAGCCCTTGGCTGCCGTGCGCCGGCAGCTATGGTTGCTATAGCGCGTGAGAGTGGGCTGCTCGCTGGCTCAATAACATTCCCGCTGGTACCATTGCGCCACGATGCATCCCCTCATCACACAAAAGCGCGCGGACATTGCGCGCATCTGTCAGCGCCTGCACATCCAGCGACTGGAAGTGTTCGGTTCGGCTGCGCGCGGTACGGACTTCGACCCCTTGCGCAGCGACGCCGATTTTCTGGTGGAATTCGCGCCCGGTAGCAAGCGCGGTCTGGACGGCTACTTTGCGCTCAAGGCAGAGCTGGAGCAACTGCTCGGCCGCGGAGTGGATCTGGTTGAACCACGCAGCGTGCGCAACCCCTATGTGCTGGCGGGCATCAACAGCGCACGTGAAGTGGTTTATGCAGCGTGACCCGCGGGCCTGGCTTTGGGACGTGCGCGAGGCTGCAGAGGCTGTCAAGCATTTCGTTGCCGGGCTGGATGCCAATAGTTATGCCCGCACCCCGCTGGTTTATTCGGCGGTAGAGCGCAAGTTTGAAATCATCGGCGAGGCGCTGAACCAACTGGCCAAGGCCAAGCCTGAGTTGGCCGCCCGCATTCCCCATCTGGCGCAGATTGTGGCGTTCAGGAACCAACTCATTCATGGTTATGCGCGGGTAGACCACGACACGGTGTGGGACGTCATTCAACAATCGCTGCCCGCGCTGGCAACGGTGGTTGATGAGCTGCTGCAGGAGCTGGAGCAGAGCTGACAGTTTGCATGTTTCGGTGGTTGCCGGTTGCTATTTTCAAGCCAAATCGGGCTCCGGCCCTTGTCTGCCATGCGCCGGCAGCTACCAAATAAATAGCGTCCACGCACCGCCCTGGCATGGACGGGCCACGGTGGCGCGCCCATAATCGCTCACATACTTCGAGGGGACTGTGATGACGATGATGATTCTGGGCCTGGTGCTTTTTCTGGGTGTGCATTCCATACGCATAGCTGCCGACGGCTGGCGCAGCGCCATGATTGGCCGCGTGGGTGAGCTGCCGTGGAAGGGTGTGTATGCGCTGCTGTCGATTGCCGGCTTTGTGCTGATCGTCTGGGGCTTCGGCCTGGCGCGGCAGCAGCCGGTGCAGTTGTGGATGCCGCCGCGGGGCATGCGGCACCTGGCCTCGCTGCTGACGCTGATTTCTTTTGTGCTGGTGGCGGCGGCCTATGTGCCGCGCAACGCCATCAAGGCGCGGTTGCACCACCCCATGGTGCTGGGTGTGAAGGTGTGGGCGCTGGCGCACCTGCTGGCCAATGGCAACCTGGCGCATGTGGTGCTGTTTGGCGCCTTCCTGGTGTGGGCGGTGCTGAGCTTTCGTGCGGCGCGGGCGCGCGACCGGGCTGCGGGCACGGTGTACCCGGCGGGCACCACTGCCGGCACGCTGGGCGCGGTGGTGGCGGGGGCGGCGTTCTGGGCGGTGTTTGCCTTCTGGGCGCACGGCGCGCTGATTGGCGTGCGGCCGATCGGGTGAGCTGTCTGCCCGGTGCGGGCTGATCAGCCTGCTTCGTCGGTGTCGCGCTCGCGGCTGCTGCGCCAGATGGCGCGCACCAGCCACAGCCCGCCCAGCACGGCGCTAATGAAGCCGAGCGAGCCGAGCAGAGGCAGCCCGAACAGGGTGGGGCCGCCCTTCACCGTCATGGCGATGGACGAGCCGATGATGAGCGCGGAAATCACCAGCGCCATGGCCAGGCGGTTGGCGGCGCGGTCGATCTGGTCGCCCACGCGCTTGAGGTGCGCCAGCTCGATGTGCACCTGCAGCCTGCCGCGGCGCGCGTTGCGCAGCAAGCGTGACACGTCGTGCGGCAGCTGCTCGATCACGGACAGGCTGCGGCGCAGGGTTTTCCAGGCGCGGCCGGCCAGGGCCTTGGGTTCGTAACGCGTACGCAGCACCTCGTGCAGCATGGGCGTGGCCTCGGTGGCCATGTGAAAGCCGGGGTCCAGCCCGCGGCCCATGCCTTCGAGCGAAATAAAGGCCTTGATGAGCAGCGCCAGATCGGAAGGCAGGCCCAGGTGATGCTCGCGCAGCAGGGCGGTGACGTCGGCCAGCATCAGGCTCAGGCTGAGTTCGGCCAGCGGCGTGCTGTGGTATTGGTCGACAAAGGCCTCGATCTCGGTTTCGAGCTGTGCCAGGTTGATGCCGTGGCCGTCGCCCGCCCAGTCGAGCAGCACCTCGGCCACGGCCTGCGCCTGCCGCTCGACCAAGCCCAGCAGCAGCTGCAGCAGCTCTTCACGCCGGCGTTCGGACAAGCGCCCGACCATGCCGAAGTCGATGAAGGCAATGCCGTTGCCGGGCAGGTAAAACACGTTGCCGGGGTGCGGGTCGGCGTGGAAGAAACCGTCCTCGACAATCATTTTCAGCACAGCCTGGGCGCCGCGCTGGGCCAGCAGCGTGCGGTCGAAGCCGGCTTCGGGCGTGAGCTGGCCCAGCTGGTCGCCGGGGATGCCACCCACAAAGTCCTGCACGTTCACGCGCTCGCCGGTGTGCGCCCAGTGCACGCGCGGAATGACGATCCACGGCAGCGGCGCCATGTTGGCGGTGATGCGTTCGGCGTGGCGGCATTCGGCGGCCAGGTCCAGCTCGCGGCGCAGCGACTTGACGAACTCACGCACCAGCTGCTGCAGGTGGTAGGGCTTGAGCGCGGGCACCTCGGCCTCGGCCAGTGCGGCCAGGCGGGCAAGCAGGCGCAGGTCGGCCTCGATCACTTCAGTGATGCCGGGGCGGCGGATCTTGACGACGACTTCGGTGCCGTCTTTGAGCTGCGCGCGGTGCACCTGCGCAATGGAGGCGGCGGCCAGCGGCACGGTGTCGAAGCGGGCAAACACGTCTTCGGGCTCGCCGCCCAGGTCTTCGCGCAGCTGGGGCCGCAGCAGTTCGAGCGGCACGGCGGGCACATGGCTGTGCAGCTTTTCAAACTCGGCAATCCACTCGGGGCCAAACAGGTCGGCGCGGCCGGCGAGGATTTGCCCGAGCTTGACGAAGGCCGGGCCCAGCTCTTCCATGGCCAGGCGCACCTGCGCGGGCGGCGTGATGCGGGCCAGGTCGGCCACGTGGTCCCACCGCAGCACGTGGCCGGCGCGCTCGAGCCGGTCGGCCAGGCCGAGGCGGCGCACCGTGTCGCCAAAGCCGTGCCGAATCAGCACCACGGCGATTTCGTTGAGGCGCCCCATGTCGCGCGCCGCGCTCAGAGTCTCTGTCAGCATGGGTGGATGATAGCCCTGCGCCTGGGCCTGGAGCGGGCCTGGGGCCGGGGCTTGCCGCAGGCTCAGGATGATCGATTGGGGCTTCAATCCTTCGTCGAGCTCAGGACAGGCCTCGACAGGCTCAGCCCGAACGGGGAGGTGCCATGGATTGCGAAATCATCAATGGCGAAAACGCGCAAGCCCGTAGCGGTTTGCGCTGCGGGCTTGCGGGTAAAAGAGCGGAGCCGTTGTTGGCCCCGGTGCGCCTTACTGGGCGTTGAAGGGCTGGCCTGCAACCCGCAGGCCGTTGTCCACGGCCTGGTGTTGCGCGAGGTAGTGCGAGCCACTGTCTTCACCACCGAAGGCGGCGACTTCGTTGCGGGAGGCGATGTACTCGGCCACCACCTGGGCGCGCGAAGCTGTGCTCTGGAACTTGGCCAGCGGGTTGTACCGGGTGGACCATGGGCTGGTGCCGGACTTCTTGAACTGGTCGAGTTCGGCGCGCACTTCAGCGCGGCTTTTCGTGCTGGTGAAAGGCGTGGTGTCGATGGTGATGTCGTCGGCGAAGGCGTTGCCGGCTACAGCAGCGGCGGCGATGACGAGGGTGGAGGCGATTTTGCGGTTCATGATCAGGTTTCCTTGATAAGTGGATGACAAATCCGGGCATGGCGAGCCCTGGTGGCCCGTCTGTTTCCAGCCTCGGTGAGTCGTTGCTTGAAGGTTGCGGCTCATCGATGAAGAGCAGATGGGCGGCAAACCCCCGGTCACAAGCCGCAGTTTTGGAGATGGTCTGTTTCGGGTTTCGCAATAATCCGGTGGCCAGGGTGCCATTGCCCTAGCGCTCGCACGCTGTGGGCCTGGGGCCTAGTACTGCAACCCGAAAATATCAAAACATGAAAGCGCGTCTTCGCACTCATGGCGGCGTTGCAATCCTTGCGAAGGCGCACAGCCTTCGCTGCGGCTTGCGCCTTGCCCTGGGCGCGAAGCCATCACTTTCATCTTGTTTCGCTACTTCCGGGTTGCAGTACTAGCGCGCCAGCACCCAGCGGCTGATCTTGCCGACCACCTCGGGCTCGAGGCCGTTGAAGCCATGGTAGGCCATGGCTTCGCAGGGGTCGCCGGTGCTCTGGCCGCCGGTGACGGTGATCAGTTCGGCCTTGGGCGTTTTAGCCAGCTTGTCCATCAGCGGCGGCATGTCGCTGAAGCGGCAAACCCGGCAGGCGTCCAGCGCATGGTGCACCACCAGCACCGGAATGCGCAGTGTTTCCATCGGCATTTTGGGCACCGCGCGGCTGTTGCGGTCTGTGAGGACGGTGGCCGTCAGAACCAGCCCGTCGGGACCGCCCCGTGCGGCGGGCAGTTCTGTTGCAAGGTAAGCGGCGGATTGTGTGCCGCGGCTGGTGCCGACCAGCCATACCGGCACCGGTGCCTGCTGCTTGAGCCAGGCAATCACCGCGGCGATGTCGGTGGCGTGTTCACGTGTTTGCCGATAGCCGCTGAGGAAGGGCGGCGACTGGCGGTCGGACGGCGCGTCCACCACCGCCACGGCCAGGCCTGCGTCGGCAAACAGCTGCCGCGCGCGTACGAGGAAGTTGCCCTTGCCCCAGGTGAAGCCGCCGTCGCCGGAGATCCGCAGGCCGCCATGGCCGCCCGCGAACAGGATGACCGAGGCCTTCGGCTGTGGCGGTGCGATGTAGACAAAGCGCTGCGTCACGCCGGGCCGGGTGGGAACGTCCACCACCTTCTGCATGGTTTGTGCCAGTGCGCCCTGGCAGGCCAGCGCCCATGCCAGCAGGCAGATCGCCAGGCCCTTGCTGTGCAGGGTGTTTTTCATGCCGGGTCGCTTTTCTTGAATCGCCTGTTGGCCTTTGCTGCGTAGGTGCGGGCAGCTATTGAAACAGCAGCATATCGCAGCGGGGCCGGCGCGGGTTTATTCGGCCAGCACGGCCTTGATCCATTGGATGATCTCGTCGCTGGCGACGCGCGGTGTGTCCAGGTGCCCGCCAGGGACTTCCAGGTATTTGTTTTTCGGGTTGGCGGGAAGCTTGTCGACGTAATAGGTCTTGATGCGGCTGAACAGCGGGTCTTTTTCGCCGATCACCGTCATCACCGGTGTGCCGGCGGGCACGCGCGGGGCGGTCACTGACATCTCGGCGTCGGAGCTCGGGTCGAAGTACGACAAAAAGTCCTTGGCTGTGGTGATCACGGTCTGCTGGCGGCCCTGGTTGATGTCGCTGAAGCGTTCGCGCGAGTCGCCCTTGCCGGCGGCCACCTGCGCGCGTGCTTCGTCAACACTCTCGCGTACCACCTTGAGCGGGGGGTAGGTGTAATAGCCCAGCGGAATGTGGCCTGGCGCGAGCAGCACCAGCGCCTGGACATCGCCGCCCCGGGCCGCGTGACTGAGCGCTGCGGGCGCACCCAGGCTGTGGCCGACCAGCACGATGTGGGTGGCGCCGGCATCGCGCAGCGCCTTGACCTCGGATGCCATTTCCGCCATGGCCTTGTCCCAGTGGCCGTCCAGGTAACGGCCGCGCGACCAGGGCATGTCTGGAAAACGCACCAGCCAGCCCTGGCGCTCGAAGACGCCTTTACTCGGGCCGAAGTTGGGGTCCTGGTTGCTGCCGGGGTTTTTGCCGTGCAGCATGAGCACGCCGATGCGCTGCTGCGCTGCGGCGGTGAGCGGGGCGAGGGTAGCGGCGAGCGCGGCGCAGCTGATGGCAAGGGCGGAAACAACAGAGAAGAGGCGGCGTTGCATGGAACTCCTTGTGGTGGTGATGGAAACGGGTTCCGAGCTCAGTGTAAGCAAGACATGAGCCGACACGGGTGGGGAAAGCCCGATGCACCCCATGAACAGGGGGCAGGTGCCTCAAGTGTCCGGAAAGCCTGCAAACCATCTCGCAAGATATCCTGCAGCCATCGGGAAAATTGCTCGTGTGACACAGACTTGGCTATGCTTGCCAAGTCGCAAATATTCACGCAACCCGAGGCGGAGGCAGGCGCAGCATCATGAAACTTTTTCTTCGTTCTTTTCTTTTCTTCCTCGCCGCCGTGTTGGTTCTGGGTGGGGTGGCTGTGGTGGCCACCTGGGCGCCGGACAAGCCGGTGGACGAACTCAAGCCGCGCTGGGCAAAGCCGCCTTCGCAGTTCATCGCCATTGACGGCATGCAGGTGCACCTGCGCGACGAGGGGCCGCGTGACGACTCGCTGCCCATCGTGCTGATTCACGGCACCTCGGCCAGCCTGCACACCTGGGAGGGCTGGGCCGTTGCCCTGCGCGGACAGCGGCGCGTGATCCGTTTTGACCTGCCGGGTTTTGCGCTGACAGGGCCGAACCGGCAGAACGATTATTCGCCCGAGGCTTACGTGCGCTTCGTCACGGCCGTGCTGGACCAGCTGGGGGTGCAGCGGTTTGTGCTGGCAGGCAATTCGCTGGGCGGGCAGGTGGCCTGGGCCACGGCGGTAGCGGCGCCGCAGCGCGTGGCGCGGCTGGTGCTGGTCGATGCCAGCGGCTACCCGCCGGAATCGGCCAGCGTGCCGCCCTCGCTGCCGCTGGGTTTTCGCATTGCACGCATGCCGGCGCTGCGGGTGCTGACGCGCTACATACTGCCGCGCAGCGTCGTGGAAAAAAGCGTGCGCAATGTGTATGGCGACCCGTCAAAAGTGACGCCCGAGCTGGTGGACCTGTACATGGACATGACGCTGCGCGCGGGCAACCGCCAGGCGCTGGGACGGCGCATGGACCAGGGCTACGCCGGCAATGTGGCAGGGCTGAAGGCGCTGGCCATGCCCACGCTGATTCTCTGGGGCGGCCAGGACCGCCTGATTCCGCTGGAGTTCGGCAAGCGTTTTGCACGTGACATCAGGGGCAGCGAGCTGGTGGTGTTCGACGACCTGGGCCACGTGCCGCACGAGGAAGACCCGGCGCGCACGGTGGCGGTGGTGAAGAGGTTTCTGGGTTTGTAAGCTGATTTCCTGACGGGCTATAATTCCTTACCTAACGTAAGGAGCTTTCATCATGCCTGCCGCTACGCTGACTTCCAAGGGACAAATCACTTTGCCTGCCGCCGTGCGCTCGGCGCTGGGGCTCCATGCGGGCAGCAAAGTAGACTTTGTGCCGGTTGAAGATGGCTTCAAGGTCGTGGCTTTGCACGCGGACGTTGTGTCGCTCAAGGGCCGGTTTGCCGGGCGGGTGAAAAAGCCGGTAAGCATCGAAGCCATGGACCAGGCGATTGCCGCTCAGGCTGTTGCGCGTCACCGGTAAGACGCGTGATTGGGCTCGACACCAATGTGCTGGTGCGCTATCTCGCGCAGGACGACGCAAAACAGGCGGCATTCGCTACCCGGCTGATCGAAAAGGAACTGAGCATTGCCGTGCCGGGATTTCTCAGCCTCGTTGTGCTCGTCGAGCTTTGCTGGGTGCTGCAAAAACTCTACGGTGCCACATCGGGTGAGCTGGCCACGACGGTGGAGGATCTTCTGGGCACACCTCAATTTCGCGTGGAGCGACGCGATGTGGTTCAAGCGGCGCTACGGCAACTGCGCAGCACTAAAACCGGCAAGGCTGGGTTTGCAGATGCATTGATCGCGCAGCTGGCCGACAGTGAAGGCTGTACACGGACCCTGACTTTTGACAAGGTTGCCGCGCGCGCCTCCGGAATGACGCTGCTCGAATAAGCGGCGGCGCAGGCTGCCTACTTGTTGTCGGGCAGCTCGATCTTGACTTCGAGCACGTCCAGATTGTCCTGGCGCTCAAGGTTGACCTTGATGTCGTTCGGGTCGATCTTGATGTATTTGGAGATCACCGCGATCAGATCGCGCTGCAGCGCGGGCAGGTAGTCGGGCTCGTGGCTGTGGCGGCCTGAGCGTTCGTGCGCCAGGATGATCTGCAGCCGCTCTTTGGCGACGC
>NZ_JBDTTH010000112.1:0-12175 GCF_039930745.1 Polaromonas sp.
CGATCTGGCTGGAGGCGGTGGCTATGGTGTCTGTGCCTTGGCGGACGTTGCCGACAATCTGCACCAGCCCTTGGCGCATAGCCTCTGTCGCGCGGGTGATGACACCTATCTCGTCACGGCGTGCCGAGTCGAGCGACTGGGACAGGTCACCCTGCCCGATCGCCTGTACATGCTGGCTCAATAGCCCCAGAGGCTGCACAGTGCGCCGGATAAATACCATCGCAGCCAACCCGGCAATCACGGCCGCCACAAAAATGAAAGCACTGAGCCAGGCGATCTGCCGGTACAAGGCCACCAGGGCCTCCAACTCCGGTACTTCCGCGACAACCAGCCAGCCAGTCTCCTGGCTCTTGGCAACACTTGCAAATCGACCCGTGCCGCTGTCCGTGGCCAGCACTGCCGGCGCATGAGCAATCCGCTGGGAACCAGCACCCATCAGGGCCGCAAGCCACTCCTCCGCGCGCCCGGGCAATACGTCTGTCAATTTTTTCCCCGCCGCCACAGGATGAAACACCAGGGTCGCATTGGCCGCTCCACCACGGGGATCAAGGACATAAAGACCGCCGGTTTCGAAAATCCGGCTCTTGTCCACGGCCTCGCGCAGGAAGGTCTCCTGCCTGGAAATGTCCAGGCCGATGTAGAGCACGGCGACGACACGTCCGGCTTCGTCGCGAACAGGTTCATAGACGGTCATGAAAGGCCGGCCGAACAGCCTTGTTCGCCCGACAAACTTGCGTCCTGCGCGTAATTCCGCATAAGCGGGACTTCTTCGATCCAGCAAGGTTCCCACGGCACGTTCGCCATCTTCCTTCTTGACCGACGTGGTGATCCGCTGGAAGTCCTCGCCCCGAACCACGAACACCGTCGCATTGCCCCCGGCGAAGTCACGGGCAAAACTGTCGACCTCAGTGGGGCTGTCATTGAGCGGGCCGCCGTAATTCGTCAGCTTTCCCGAAGCTTCATCGACCAGGGTCAGCGTCGGACCAAACTGCTTGCGAAAGCCGCCAAATGCGTTTTCAGCTGTCAGCCGCATGGTCTGGTCGAATACATCTATCGACTGGGCAATGGCGGCCGCTTTGGCTTCTGCGTACTGGGCCGCACTGGCTTGCTGGTGGGGATAGGCGAGCGCGAAAAATATCCCGAGAACGCTCAGGGTCCCGATCAGGAGAGCTGCCGTTCCGGCGATGGCCAGGGTCCGCGTCAGCGACCTGAAAGCTCGCGAGGCAGATCGCTCCACCGGGGCCGCGTCAGAAGCACCAGCGTGCATCACGGCCGCCGCCATAGGATGGGGTGGCGGATGGTTGCGTACATGAGCGTTCCTTTAAGCAGTTGTAGCAAGGGCCAGCGCGCGGTGAGCCAATCGCGGCTTGAACTCAGGACGCCAATTTTTCGATCAGCCCCATCTCTGCTGAGGACATGAGCTTGTCGATATCGACCAGGATCAGCATGCGTTCATCCAGCGTGCCCAGCCCGATCAGGTAGTCGGTATCGAGCACCGAGCCCATCTCGGGCGCGGGCCTGACCTGCTCGGGGCTCAGGGTGATCACATCCGAGACGCTGTCGACCACCATGCCCATGACGCGGCTGGCGATGTTGAGGATGATCACGACCGTGAACTGGTCATAGGTGGGCGTGCCAAGATTGAACTTGATGCGCATGTCGATGATGGGCACGATGATGCCGCGCAGGTTGACCACACCCTTGATATGTTCGGGCGCATTGGCAATCCGCGTCACGGTGTCGTAGCCGCGCAACTCCTGCACTTTCTGGATGTCGATCCCATACTCTTCCTCGCCGAGGGTGAACGCGAGAAACTCCAGCGCTTTCACCGCGGGCACACCTTGAGGTGCGGCGGAAGAAGCCGTTGAATGGGAATTGCTTGTGGTTGCGTGCATGAACACTCCTTTAGTAAGGTAGGTGGCGTGCCCGGTAGGCGGCTCGCCGGAAAATAATGGCCAATACAGGTGCCCTGCATCTATTAACGGCCAGATGAGATAAAACTTTAGGACGCATCGGGTTAACAGACGCGGCCATTCGTATGAGTGCCGCCCCGATGTGGGTCCATGCGTTCATGCTGTCCTCATGACATCTGCTGCATGATGCGAACCAGCTTTCCGCCGTAAGCCGGGTCGGTTGCATACCCGGCGCGCTGCAGGCCGTGCGCCGCTTCGGCCGGGTTGTCGGTCGCCAGCACGTTCGCATAACGCGGGTTGGTGGTCAGGAAGCGGGCATAGTCCGTGAAGGCCTCCTCATAGGAGCCATAGGCCCGAAAACTGGCCCTGGTTTTCTGTGCAACGCCGTTAACGTATTCAGTGGTCGTACTTTCAGCCACAGGCCCCTTCCAGCTCCGGTCGGCCTTGATGCCGAACACATTGAAGCTGGAACTGCCGTCTTCCATCCGTATCTCGCGCCGGCCCCAGCCGGACTCGAGCGCGGCCTGTGCCATGATCAGCTGCGCCGGCACCCCGCTGGCCTGGCTGGCGCGCTCTGCGGCCGGCAACATGCGCGAGACAAATTGCTCCACATGGGCTTGCGGCAACACACTCCTGCTCAGCGAGGCCTGGGCGGTGGCTGTCTCGTACACGGTCAGGTCCGGTTTCCGGCTGAAGGAGGCGAACGCAGGCTGCCCGGTCTCGAACGTGGATGCCGCCTTCGGGGCCTGGGCAGCGGGCGCGCCAAGCAACTTGTCGGCAGGCACTGCGCTGGCTGTGCTGTTGGTCGCCTCCCCCCCGGTTGTACGGTTGAGCTGCGCGAACATGGCCTCGGCCAGGCCCAGCCCACGGCCGGACAGGTTCTGTGCCAGTTGCTGATCCAGCATCGAGGTGTACATTTTTTCCTGCTGGCTGCTGAACATGCCTTCTGCCGGTGTGGCATCACGCATGCTCTTGAGCACCATCTGCATGAACATCACCTCGAACTGCTTGGACGCCTGCTTCATGCCCTCCTGAGGAGAAGAGCGCACGGTACGCCGCAAGGCGTCAACGCCCTGCACGTCCAGCGACAGGCGCTGGTCAAGGACACCTGCAGAAGGTGTCAGGCCTGCAGAGGCGGGAAAACCAGGGCTGCTCATGGACTTAGATAATTTCGAGTTCGGCGCGTAGGGCGCCGACGGCTTTCATGGCCTGCAGAATCGACAGCAGATCCTGCGGATTGGCGCCCAGGGTGTTGAGGCCCTTGATCACGTCGGCCAGCGAAGCGCCGCCGCGCACAACCTGCAACGCACCACCGCCCTGGCTGAGCTCGATCTGCGAGCGTTGCGCCACGACGGTGCTGCCGCCTGCCAGCGGATTGGGCTGGCTGATGACGGGCTCGGTGTTGATCACCACCGTCAGGTTGCCATGCGCCACCGCGCAATCCTGGATCCTGACGGCCTGGTTCATCACGACCGAGCCGGTACGTGCGTTGATGACGACCTTGGCAATACCTTGCGCAGGTGCGATATCGATACTCTCGAGACGGGCCAGAAAGCCCACCCGCTCCTCCGGCCTGGCCGGTGCGTTGACCTGTATCACGCGGGCGTCGAGGGCATTGGCCGTGCCCGGGCCCAGATTGCGGTTGATCGCATCCACCGCCCTTTGAGCGGTTCCAAAATCGGTGGTGGTGAGCTCGAGCATGAAAGTGCCGTCACCTCCCAGGGGCGAGTCCACCGCGCGCTCCACAATCGCGCCGGCGGGAATTCGCCCGGAGCTGAGCTGGTTCACCTTGACCTGGCTGCCGCCGCCCGACGCGCCAGCGCCACCAATGACCATATTGCCTTGGGCCAGCGCGTAGACCTGGCCATCCGCGCCTTTCAGCGGGGTCATGAGCAGGGTTCCGCCGCGCAGGCTTTTGGCATTGCCCATGGACGACACGGTGATATCAATGGTTTGCCCAGGCCGCACAAAGGCAGGCAGGGATGCCGTAACCATCACCGCGGCCACGTTTTTCAGCTGCATGTTGGTGCCGGGCGGAATGGTGATGCCAAGCTGCCCGAGCATGTTGCTCAGGCTCTGCGTGGTGAACGGCGTCTGCATGGTCTGGTCACCGCTGCCGTCCAGTCCCACCATCAACCCATACCCGATCAGCGGGTTGTCACGCACGCCCTGGATGCTGGCGAGATCCTTCAGGCGCTCTGCCTGAGAAGGCAAAGCCAGCAGCGAAGCCAGAAGCAAGCACAGCTTGAGGCCGGAGGAAATAACCGGCCGCATGGCCCGGCTGCCAGGACGGGAGGGAAAGGAGAGTGTTTGCATGGTCAGAATGGCAGCACGTTGAGGAAGAGACGCTGGAGCCAGCCCATGGTCTGGGCCTCGTCGATGTAGCCCTTGGCGCTGTACTCAATCCTGGCGTCTGCCACTTGCGTGGAAGGCACAGTGTTGTTGGCGCTGACCGTGCGCGGATTCACCACACCCGAGAAGCGGATGAACTCGGTGCCCTGGTTGATCAGCATCTGCTTTTCCCCGCTGACGATGAGGTTGCCGTTGGGAAGCACCTCAACGACAGTAACCGTGATCACGCCGTTGAAGGTATTCGCGGCATTGGCACCGCCCTTGGCGCTCATGATGTTTTTGCCGCCGGCATCGGCATTCTGCGTGCTGGAAATCAAGCCACTGAAGATCTTGGGGATCAGGCCGAGCTCGACGCTGGCGCTGCCGCTGCGGCTGGCGTTCGCCGCCGAGTTCTTGCTGGCGTTCACGTTTTCGCTGACCAGGATGGTCAGGATGTCTCCCAGGTAACGTGGCCGCCGGTCTTCAAACAAGGCTTGCGCGCCGAAGCCGGTGCGGTAGATCGCCCCATTGACGGGCGCCGCCGGACGCACCTGCGCATCCGCGCGCGAGGTCATGGGTTGATGCACCAGCGGTTCGCGCGGGATCTGCGCGCAGCCGCCCAGTACCAGGCCGGCGCCGAGAAGCAGCCAGCCAGCAAGACAACGGCTCAGGGGGCGGCGCATCACAGCTGAGCCAGGCGCGCAAGCATCTGGTCGGAGGTTTGGACTGCCTTGCTGTTGATTTCATACGCGCGCTGGGTCTGGATCATGTTGACCAGTTCTTCGACGACGTTGACGTTCGACGCCTCTACATACCCCTGGTTAAGAATACCGGCACCGTTCTGCCCGGGCGCGGTCTCGTTGGCGCCACCGGAAGCATCGGTTTGCACGTAGAGGTTCTCGCCATTGCTCTGCAGTCCGGCGGGATTGAGAAAGGTCGCCAGCTGGATCTGGCCGACCTGCACGCTGGCTGTGCTGCCGGCCTGGGTCACCGACACCGTGCCATCGCGGCCTATAGTCATGCTGGTGGTGTTCTGCGGCAGTGTGATGGCCGGTTGCAGCGGAAACCCGCTGGCCGTCACCAGTTGCCCACTCTGGTCCGTCTGGAAGGAGCCGTCACGGGTGTATGCCGCCGTGCCGTCCGGCATCAGGACCTGGAAGAAGCCACCGCCGTTGATGGCGATATCTTTCGGGTTCTCCGTTTTTGTCGGGTTGCCTTGCGAGTGAATACGCTCCGTGGCCACCACCCGCACGCCAGTGCCCAGTTGCAAGCCGGAAGGCATGCGGGTCTGGTCGGACGTCTGGCCACCGCTCTGGCGAAGGTTCTGGTACATCAGATCCTCAAACACCGCCCGGCTGCGCTTGAACCCCGTGGTACCCACGTTGGCCAGGTTGTTGGAGACCACATCGAGCTGCATTTGCTGGGCATCGAGACCTGTCTTGGCAATGGCGAGGGAACGAATCATGAAAAAACTCCTGAAAAATGGCCGAAGCCGTGTTCATGTCAAAAGCAGGATGCCGGTGCCCGGGAAATCAGCCGTGGGCCAGCAGTTTGTTGGCTTGCTGGTCATTGCTTTCAGCTGTCTGCAGGGTTTTCATCTGCATCTCGAAGCGGCGCGCGTTGGCAATCATGTCCACCATGGCCTCCACGGCGTTGACGTTGCTTCCTTCCAGCGTTCCGGAGAGCAGACGCACGCCAAGGTCGGCCTGTGGCGCGGCCACACCGGGCTGCACCCGGAACAGACCGTCGTCGCCGCGCACCAGGTCGCGAACAGCCGGGTTGACCAGCTTCAGACGACCCACTTCGGCGGCACCGACTGCCGGGTCACCCGCGCCCAGCGCGGTGATCACGCCGTCGGCGGCCACCGTCAGCGAAGAGCCGGGCGGAACCACCACCGGACCCGCATCACCCATCAGGGGCAGCGAGTCCATGGTCAGCAACTGCCCTTCCGCGCCCACCTGGAGATTGCCGACACGGGTGTAAGCCTCGCCGCCATCGGGTGTCTGCACCGTCAGCCAGCCGTCACCGCGCACGGCAACGTCCAGCGAACGGCCCGTCTGCATCAACGGGCCGGAACGCATGTCGGCGCCCTGCGTTGTGGCGACCACCATGACACGGGTGGCCATTTCATCGCCTACCACAGGAACCGCGCGGTAGTTATTGATCTGCGCGCGAAAACCCGGCGTTGACACATTGGCCATGTTGTTGGCGACGGCGGCCTGCTGCTCCATGGCCTGCTTCGCACCACCCATGCCGATGTAGATCATCCGATCCATGATGTCTCCTTGCCTTGCATGAAACCGTTATGCGCCGGCATCACCGCATGTTCATCAGGGCCTGGACCACCTGGTCCTGCGTCTTGACGGTCTGGGCGTTGGCCTGGTAGGTCCGCTGGGCAATGATCAGGTTGACCAGTTCGGCAGTCAGGTCAACGTTGGACGATTCCAGCGCACCACCGATCAATGCGCCCAGCTTGGTCCCAGCGCCCGGTGTGCCCGTCAGGGGTTGGCCCGAAGCCGCTGTTTCGGCCCAAACGTTGTCACCCTTGGGCTCCAGCCCGTTCGGGTTCACGAATGAAGACAGCACCACCTGCCCCAGCACCTTGCTTTGCTCATTGGAGTACTTGCCCATGATGCTGCCGTCCTGGTTGATGGCAAACGAGCTCAGCTGGCCGGCTTTGTAGCCGTCCTGCGTCAGCTTCTTGACATCGCTCGGGGTACCGACCTGGGTCGTGCCCGTCAAATCAACCGTGAGCGTCATGGGGTTGGACCCGTTGGCGAAATCCAGACCTGTGAGGGACATCTTGCCACCCACCAATGTGGTGGGTGCGGCGGTAATCAGAAGGCCGTTGCCGTCGAACCCCAGCTGGCCGCTCGTCAGCGCAACGCTGTTGGCGGCCAGGGGTGGACCGGCAGCCGTTGGTGGCGCGACCATCGCACCTGTTGCCGTCAGGGGGTAACCATCGGCAGTGGCGTAGGTGTCCCAGGCATTGACACCTGTTTTCACAAAAAAGCTCGACAGCTCGTGGGAGTTGCCCAGCGAATCAAAAACCGTGACCGTGTTGGAGTAGTTGTAGCTCGCCGAGTTGTTGGCATCGAAGGGCGTGGTCGCAGGAATCGTTTCGCGGGCATCGATGATGAACTGGGCAGTGACACTTTGTGTGGCCGCCGGAGGCATGGCACCGGTAGGCAGTTGTAGCGCCGTCGGGCTGCCACCGGCAATCGTGCCGTTGGCTGCCACTTGATAACCCGTCAATCTCAAACCGCTGGCATTGACAATGAAACCATCCTTGTCCATATCGAACTGGCCGTTGCGCGAATAGGCGACTTCGCCGCCAGGGCTGGCCAGCCGGAAAAATCCTTCGCCCCCCACAATGGCCACATCCAGTGCCCGTGTGCTGGTCTGCACCGAACCCGAGGCGAAATTCTGGAAAACACCGGAGACCTGGGTTCCCAGGCCTGCCCGCGAACCCGCATAGACGTCGGAAAACTGCACGCTACCCGACTTGAAGCCCACCGTTCCTGAATTGGCAATGTTGTTGCCGATGACATCCAGATTGCTGGCTGCCGCGTTCAAACCACTTACGCCTTGTGCAAAACCCATGATATTTCCTTCGCTTGTATTGATTGACGTTAGATAAAAACAGCCGGCACTGGAGCCGGACTCAGAGAATCAGCCTGATCACACCGAAGCCGGCCTTCTCGCCGGAATCCAGATCCAGCGACACACCTTGAATGCCCTGCGAAACACTGGTCACTTTGGCGTAGGTCAGCGTTCCCGCTGCGGCTTTGTCGCCACCGTTCAGCGCCGCGACGTTGACCTTGTATGCACCGTCTGCGAGCTGCGTCCCGTTGTCGCTTTTTCCATCCCACGACAAGGTCTTGTATCCCTCCGGCAGGGCGCCCAGGTCAAAGCTGCGAACCGTGTCTCCAGCCGCATTGGTGATCGTGACCTTGACCGAGTCGGCGGCTGCAGGCACCTCGACGGCAAATGGGATGTCAGCGCCTTGCGCCAGCGTGAGTTCGGTCCCCGGTACCAGCACGGTGCGGCCAATCAGGGCCGCCGATTGCAATACCAGGCCGGAACCGCTTTGAGCCAGCATTGACTGAAAAGCGCTGTTGAGCTTTTCAATGCCGCTGACCGTGCTCATCTGCGCCAGCTGAGACGTAAGCTGCGCGTTGTCCAGGGGATTGAGGGGATCCTGGTTGTTCAGTTGCGTGACCAGCAGCTTGAGAAAGCGCTGTTCGCTGTCTGCGCTGGAGCCCGTCGGCGACGTCAGCGCGCCCAGCGCGCTGCTTGCATCGGATGCGGCAGTTGCATTCACAGCCATTGAAAAATCTCCTGTTGAAATAACATGTGTGCGATGTTTACTGGCCAATCGTCAGGGTTTTCAGCATCAGCGACTTGGCTGTGTTAAGCACCTCGACATTGGCCTGGTAGGAGCGTGAAGCCGAGATCATGTTGACCATCTCCTCGACGACATTGACGTTGGGCATCGCCACATAGCCGTCTGCGTTGGCCAATGGATTTTTTGGGTCATGCATCATGCGCATCGGGGAGTTGTCCTCAATGACACGCGCCACCTTGACCCGCCCTGTGGATTGACCGTCCGCCGAATCCACCTCGAACACCACTTGGCGCGCGCGGTAGGGCTGGCCGTCCGGGCCGGAGACACTGTCCGCGTTTGCCATGTTGCTGGCGGTGGTGTTCATGCGCTGCGATTGCGCCGTCATGGCGGAACCGGCGATGTCGAAAATGCTGAGCGACTGGTTGGAAACTGGCATGAAAAGGGTCCGCCTGGTAACTACTGGATCGCGGACAGCAGGGATTTGATTTTGGAACTGAGCACCGTCAGGTTGGCCTCATAACGCATGGCGTTGTCGGCAAAGTTGACGCGCTCGACATCCATCTCGACAGTGTTGCCATCGATGCTGGACTGGTTGGGCGTGCGGTACATCAACTCTGCTTCCGTCCCGGTTTGCGCCTGCCCGGCTATGTGCCGTGAAGAGGTACCCGCCATGGACAGGGACTGCGACTGCCTGCCGCGATCAACGGCCTGTGTCAATGCGTTGCTGAAGTCGAAGTCACGCGCCTTGAAGTTGGGCGTGTCCGCATGCGCAATATTGGTTGAGAGAACTTCTTGCCGCCTGGCCCGCAGGTTGAGTGCCTCCTGATGGAAGCGAAGCGATGCATCCAGCTTGTCGATCATTTGTTTCCCCATCGTTTGAAGTGGCGATGCCTGGTTACCCAGACGGCTTTGATGAAAATTATTTTAGGCAGGCCTCACGCCGGCAATCAGCGGAACAGACGGGATTTCAAGCGTCAATTCAACCTAGAAACCGCAGTTGAATGCGCCCGAGTGGGCCGCTGCGGGCGTGTCTGGCAAGGCGTGACGACGCGGCAGGCTACTGCCTGCAAGGAGGAGCAACGCAGCCAGGCGCGGTCGCGAGTGGCTCAATCGGGCACGTAGCGCTACCGCCCAAAAGGTGAAGTTTTTCGTGGCTACAAAAGTCAGCAGCCATGCGGCCTTGCAAGCGATACGCAAGTGGTCAACTGCGGTTTCTAGGTTTAAGCTTCCCGCGCTGCAATAAATCAGCTTCTGGCCCCGTGAAGTCCAATCAACCGAACAGCGCCGGAATTGCACCGCACTTCAGTCTTTCCCGATCCGGCCCGCTGCCTAGAATGTTTCCATGCGCCATGAGACACACCCCCGCCCGCTGATACACCCTCCCTGCCGGCACTCAACACACTGTTCAGGTTGAGGGCCACTGCTGCAGCGCCGCTGCTGGGGTTGGCCCTCCTCGCGGCCTTCACTTTGCCGGCACACGCTGCCAGGCAACTTCCCGCTCCACTGTCCGGAAGTGCTCGCCCTGTGATCGAACAGTTTCTGACCAGCCAGACGACAGGCCTTCCCGGCAAGGTCGAGATAACCATCGACACGCCGCTGTCGGGTGCCCTGCCGCCCTGTGAAACACTGGAACCTTTTTTACCCGCTCGGGCCCGCCTGTGGGGCCGGGTGTCGGTGGGCGTGCGCTGCCTGTCGGGGCAACCGTGGACGCGGTATGTACCGGCCTACATTGCGGTGATGGGCCACTACCATGTCGCCGCGCGCGCCATCAGCGCCGGCCAGACGCTGACCCCGGCCGACGTCGCGCTGCGCGAGGGCGACCTCACCACCCTGCCGGCCAGTGTGGTGGTCGATCCCTCCCAACTGACAGGCATGACCGCGTCGAACGGGATTGCTTCCGGCGCACCGATCCGCCGGGAGCTGTTGCGCGGCGTGATACTCGTGCAGCAGGGACAAAACATCAAGGTCATTTCCCGGGGAGCAGGCTTTGTGGTCAGCGCTGAAGGCAAAGCCATGTCAGACGCCGCCCTCGGGTCCCTGGTTCAGGTCAAATTGCAAGGCGGCCAGTTGCTCAGTGGTATCGTCCGGCCGAACGGCGTGGTGGAGCGGTCCCTCTGACTTTTTTTGGACTATTTACCCGGTAACCCTAAAGTTTCAAACCAGGCTGCCGTTAAACGGTGAGATCCCTTGAGGAAAACATCATGAAAATCGATCAAAACGTCACTTTTTTGAAGCCCACAGCCGGCAGCTCCGCACCGGCGGCATCCCGGAACAGCGTCAATGCCGGTTCACCGGTGGCCCTGAACCCCGCAGCCGCGGGCCAGGCACAGCCGCTTTCGCCGACACCGCTTTTGCCCTCTACCCATGGGGATTTCGACGCGGCCCGCGTTGCCGAAATCCGCGAGAGCATCAGCGCCGGCCGCTACCATGTGAACCCCGGGAAGATTGCCGATGGCCTCCTGGCTTCAGTGCGGGACCTGCTCAATTCGAAAGCCCCATGAGCGCCGCGCTCCTCCACCATCTGGCCCGGGAACATGCCGCCACCGGGGATTTTCTCGAACTGCTGGAGCTGGAGGCGCAAGCCATGACCGGGGGCGACTTTTCCGCCCTGCCTGCGATTGCCCAGCGCAAGTCAGGGCTAGCCGACCAGATCATGCAACTGACGCACCAGCGCGAGCAGGCACAAGTCGCCATGGGTTATGCGGCTGATCGTGCCGGTGCAGATGCCTGCGTTGCAGCCGGTGGCAGCGCCCTGAAAAACGCCTGGGCCAGCCTGCGGGAACGCGCTGCAATGGCCCGCGAGCACAACCATCGCAATGGCGTGATGATCCACACCCATCTGGATTTCACCCGGCAATCCATCAGTTTTCTGCAGGCCAGGGGCCAGCTCCTGTATGGGCCGGACGGCAGCCACCACGCAGGCACCGCCAGCGGCAACCGGCTCGCCATCGGTTAAGCGCCAGACACGGGCGCGCTGCCCGGGAAACGGTGGCTTGACTTCCGCGCAAAAAATAAGTCATGCCAGATGAACCGGCGAGGCCTGCACGTCCGCGAACTGGAATGGCTGGGCAGGCAAAAGCCCGAAGCCGGAAGGCCGGCGGCACTACCGCCTTATTCCACTTCTAAATCATTCGTGAACGCGAAAGCGAAGCGACGACAGTACAGACGTACGGCTAGCGAAGCCGACAAAGTGCACGGATGATTTAGAAATGGAATTACAGATGTTCCGCCAGCAAGGCGCGCAGGCGGCTGATCACCTGGCTGTGCAGCTGGCACACTCGTGACTGGCTGACCTCCATCACCGCGCCGATTTCCCGCAGGTTCAGCTCCTGCTCGTAGTAGAGACTGAGCAACAAGCGCTCGCGCTCGGGAATCGCTTCGATCGCCTCGACCAGCCGGTGCCGCAGTCCGCTCTCCAGCAATTGGTCCAGGGGGCCGTTGCTGTCGCCACGTGCCCCGCTTTCACCGCGTGCCTGCTGGTCCAGAAAGCTGTTTTCCTGTTCGTTGCGGTCAAAATCCTCGTAATACACCAGCTGGCAGCCGTGAATTTCCTGCAGCAGTTCCTGGTAAGCCTCCAGCGGCA
>NZ_JBDTTH010000113.1:0-11312 GCF_039930745.1 Polaromonas sp.
GCACCAGATTGTGCCCGCGGATGAGTTGCTACGCCTGGATGCACAAACCCTGTTCGCCGACCTGCGGGCGGGTAGCCCCGATGGGCCGCTTGTCACAGAGCGCGCGGCCATGGCCATGGTCTGCCGGCTTTTGATGCGCCAGCACAAAACTCTGGCCGGCACGACTGGCGGCCCCGTGGAGAAAGTGCAGGCGCACATTGATGCAGGCTTGTCAGGCACGCTGGCGCTGGAGCAACTGGCCGAAGTCGCCGGCATGAGCCTGTTCCATTTTTGCCGCGTATTTCGGGACAACCTGGGCGTGACGCCGCACCAGTACATCCTCGCGCGGCGCATGGCGCAAGCCAAGCGCTTGTTATGGACCAACAGCGGGCTCAGCATGCTGGAAATCGCGCTGGCTTGCGGGTTTGCCTCCTCCAGCCACTTCTCCACGCAATTCAAGCGACATGTCGGACAAACGCCGCTGCAATGGCAGCGGTCGCACTGAAGGCTAGCGTTTGTCAGGGTTTCCGATAGCGTGACTACAGCAAGTTTTCAAAAAAACGGTGTCTGGACGGCAAGTTTTGAGTAGACCGGAGGGTGGTGCGCCGGAAAAAATGGGAACACATCAACCCGGAGACCTCCATGACCTTCCAGCGCCTCTTTCCCCCTGTCAGCATCAGCCGCCGTATGGCCCTGGCTTCACTGGCTGTCCCGCTGCTGCCCCACGCGGCCTGGGCTCAGAAACCCGATCTGGTGATTGGCCAAAGCGTACCGCTCAGCGGCATGATGGCAGCCCCCATGACGGGTGTGCTGAATGGGCAGCAACTGGCGTTTGACGAAGTCAACAAACGCGGCGGCATCGGCGGCCGGCTAGTGAAGCTGGTCATACTGGACGACGGCTTCGATCCCAAACGTACGCTGGAAAACGCACGCACCCTGGTGGAGCAGCAGAACGTACTGGCGCTCTTTGGCACCCTCGGTACCGCCCAGACAGCGGCTGTTTTGCCTTACGTCGCGGAACAGCATGTGCCCCTGATTTCGGCCTACACCGGCAGCCCCGCGCTGCGGCAGCAACCCAACCCCTACTTCTTCACCACGCAGGCAAGTTATGCCGACGAGTTGATCAAGATGGTGCGCAATCTCAAGTCCGTTCAGGCCACCCGGATTGCCGTGGTCTACCAAAACAATGACTTCGGCAAGCTGCTCCTTCCGCTGGCGGAAAAAGTGATTGTTTCGGAAGGCGCCACCATGGTCGCAAGCCGCCCGCTGGACGTGAACGGCAGCGACTCCGTCGCTGTAGCGCAGGGGTTGGCATCACTTCGTCCGCAGGCGGTCATCATGATCGTTGCCGGACCTGCTGTCGTGCCTTACGTCAAGGCCAACCGCGCTCATCTGGGCGCGCCGGTTTACACCTTCTCGCTATCAGTGGGCTCATCGATTTTGAAGGCGCTGGGCGACGATGCCCGCGGGCTGGCCGTGTCGCGCGCCACGCCTTACCCCTGGCGCGCCACCACACCGCTCACGCGCGACTTCAACCTGCTGATGGGCAAGGCCGGCAAGCCAGTGGACTACGACCACTTTGCGGGTTATATCAATGCCCGGGTGATGATCGAAGGCCTGCGCAATGCGGGCAAAAATCCCTCCCCGGAAAGTCTGGCCCTGGGTATGGAGAAGCTCAGCAAGCTTGACCTGGGTGGCTACACACTGTCCTATAGCCCGCAAAACCACCACGGTTCCAATTTCGTGGAAATCACGATAGTCGGTCCTAACGGCAACTTCATACGCTAGCCGCGCGCAAAAGAGCGCTGTGGCGTCCTGGCCTGCCGTAAGCGACTGGCCAGGGCACTTGTCGCTATCCGAGAGCATGTGGTCGTTTGCCGGCCAACCACGCGAGCTACGACTACCTTTTGACTGGACCTTCCCCTACCCCCGAGGAGACAAAAATGAGAGCCACACTACGACACGCAGCCTTCTGCCTGGCTTTATCCGCTACGGTCGCACAAGCCCAAGCACCTGCACCACAACTCGACGCCGCCCTGCTTGGGCTGGCGCAGCAGGAGACCGCCGCCCTGCTGGAGACGCTGCGGGACTTGACCTCGCAGGACAGCGGCACGACCCAGGCACCGGGTCTGCTGGCCGTCGCTGACCGCATCGAGCGCTTCGCCAAATCACTGGGCGGCGAGACAGAGCGCGTCACGCCGGCAGCTGGGGTGCCCGGCGCCAATCTGGTCATTACCTTCAAGGGCAAGGGCACGCGAAAGATCATGCTGATGGCCCACATGGACACGGTGTATCCCGCGGGCGCCGCGGCTGCGCGGCCGTTCCGCGTAGAGGGCAACCGCGCAATCGCACCGGGCATCGCAGACGACAAGAGCGGCATAGCGGTGTTCCTGCACGCGATGAAGCTGCTCAAGGCGCGCGGCTTCCAGGACTACGAGCGCGTGACCATGGTGTTCAACGTGGACGAGGAACGCGGCTCGGGCGGTTCGCGCGACTTGATCCGCAATCAGGCGCAGGCGCACGACTACGTGATGAGCGGCGAACCAACCTTTCCTACCGAGGCCCTCGTGCTGGGCACATCCGGTGTCGGGCAGTTCGCGGCCAGGCTGCGTGTCGCCGATGCTTTTGCCCCTGCCGACGCGCGACCGATCGAAGAACTTGCTGACCTGATCCTGCGCTCGAAGGATGTGCAGGCCCAAGTCCCCAACACGCGCATGAACTGGACCATCGCGCGCGCCGAGGAGCCGCGTACGCTGGACAAGCTGGCGGCCGACCACAGGTTCGCGACGCTGTCCTTCCGCGTCAAGGGCCGGGCCTCGCACGCGGGCGTCAACCCAGCGGGTGGCATCAACGCAGTGGTTGAGATGGCATCAGTGGTGCAGCGCGTGACCGAAGCGGCAGCCAAACTTCCGAGCGCCAAGTTACAGTGGCGTATCGTCTCCGGTGGCCTCGTCGGCAACGTCATTCCGGACCGTGGCAGTGCGGTCGCCGAACTCGCGCTGCCGAAGACGGCTGATTCGGAGGCGGCGCTGCAGTTCCTGGCGCTACGTGGCACGCAGGCTTTCGTCCCTGGCGCCGAAATCACGGTGGATATCTCCGACGGACTCGTCGCCAACACGAACGGGACAGGTGAAGCCTTCGCGTCGGCGGACCAGCGCGTGCCTGACCCGGCAACCTTCAGCGCCTTAAGCCAGGCTGCGCGGCAACTCGTCGGAAGGCACAAATTCCCTGCGTCCAGCATCACCGTGACGGACGGTCTCGGCTTTCCCGCGTTCGTCGCCACTGAAGAAGGCAAGCGAATGGCCGCACTGGCCCAGGGCATCTATGCAGCGATGGGGGGGAAGTTGGCGGTGGTGCCGCACATATGGGGAGCAACCGACGCGGTGTGGGCGGCCCAGTCGGGCAAACCGGTGATCGAAAGCATGGGCCTGCCAGGTGGAAATTTCCACTCTTCGCAAGAAGAATTCGTGCTGATCGATCGCATACCGCGACGGCTTGCCCTGGTAGCGGAAATGATCCGCGCGCTCAGCCGCCCCTGACCCTCAGCGGCTTCGGGGTGGATCACATCAGGAGCGTGGTGGGTGGACTAGGGCCTGTTCACACTATTTATACAAGTGCGTTCCCTCTTGGTTGCGGCCAAACAGGGCATGCGCAGTGTTGCAAAGCCTTGCCGGGCTCCAGCCCGGCTGCATTTCGCGCCCCGCGCATGACCTTTTTGACTCGCAACGCATCTTGTATAAATAGTGTGAACAGGCCCTATAAGGTACGGCGAGTACTGACCGCTGCACCGGTCTCAAAATTCATACGGCAGCGGAACTTAGATCTGTGTCTCAGTGTGTCAAATACATTGGCCACCAGACAAGGCTGCAAGCGGGGGCCAACTATTGAGGGCAGGCTGTTGACCTGGATCATTCAGAAGCATGGCTGTGCCGTTTCGACCTATGGCCCGCGATCTTGCGGCAGCACGCGTCCAGGATGGCAGCCAATTAGCAGAAACCGGTCTGGATGCGGATGTACGTGAAGTCGGCCACCAAACGACATTTGGCCGGCTTGAAATGATGTTGCGGTACGGGTTCGGGAAGATCGGCGAGTCGTGCTACTGTCAGTGGTGCACACGAAGCGCCTGCGCGGCCTGATGTCCGGGCTGTGCATCTTCATCGGGCAATGCGGCCACGGGCAATCGCCTGGACGAGGCGCGATCGCTGATGGTCGCGCATTACGAAAACACGGCGGGCATCTTCACCGGGGCGCCCGGACCCCCTCCCCAGATTGAGGCGGCACGCAGGCCGACTGTCTTTCTGCGGACACTGCGGAAAAAGGTCACAAGGCGCCGTTGTCAATTTCGGTGAAAATCCCGGTATGAGAACAAATGCTTACGTGTTGACGCCTGAGGCCGCCCGCGCAGTCGTTTTCTTCGGGCCTTTGTTTGCGGTGGCGCCTGCATGACCACCGTTGTATTTGCAGACCTCGTGGGCAGCACCAGCATGTTCGAGCGGCTGGGGGATGAAACCGCCTCGCGTTTTGTCACCCAGCTGGTCGGGGCGCTGAGCCAGGTCTTCGAGCAGCACAGCGGCCGTGTCGTCAAGCTGCTGGGCGATGGGCTGTTTGTGGTGTTTCCCCAAGAAGGCGATGCGCTGGCGGCCTGCGTCAGCATCCAGAAGCGCTTTCTGGACAAACCCATCCGGGCCGGCGGCAGCGGGGCACCCGTGCAGATGCAGATGGGCATCGAGTCTGGAGAAGTCGTCGAGATCGACGGCGACTGTTTTGGCGACACCGTCAACTCGGCGGCGCGCCTGGCCGACCTGGCCGGCGCGGCGCAAATCCTCACGACGCAGAACGTCTGGTCGGCCCTGGGGTCGGTGCAGCAGGCGTCGCTGCGTAGCCTGGGCCCCATGCACCTGCGCGGCAGGGCGGAGGCCAGCCATGTGTACCGTGTGGAATGGCAAAGCGGCCGCGATGAAGACGCCACCATGATGGGGCGCTCGATGGCCGCCGATACCCGTCCTATGGTTCTTGAACTGGTGGCCGGCGAGCAGGCGGTGCAAGTCAATGCCGGCAGCGCGAAGGTGTCCATAGGCCGTGGCGCGGGTGCGTCGCTTGCCCTGAACGATCCGCGTGTGTCCCGCATGCATGCCACGCTGGAGTGGCGCGGCGGGCAGTTTGTGCTCAGCGATGCGTCAAGTTATGGCACCTGGGTCTACTTTGGCAACCAGAACGAAGCCGTGGTGCTGCGCCGCACCGAGTGTTATCTGGTGGGCAAGGGCCAGATCAGCGCCGGCTGCGAACGCAAGGAAGGCAGCCCGCTGGTCAGTTTTTCCGTCATCGGGTGACGCTACACCGATAGAATCGTTTGTTTCCAAACGTATCCCGCTGGCCGTCCGGCCCTTTGAACCCATGAGCCTGAACAAGCTTGGTCGCTACGACATCATCCGCGTGCTGGGCAAAGGCGCGATGGGGCTTGTCTACGAGGCGCGCGATCCGAACCTGGATCGCAGGGTGGCAATCAAGACCATCAAGGTGGAAAACCTCTCCGAAGAAGCCGCCGCAGAGTACGAGGCGCGTTTTCGTACCGAAGCCCGCTCGGCCGCCCGTTTGCAGCACCCCAATATCGTGAGTGTGTATGACTCGGACCGCCATGGGGACATGGCCTTCCTGGTCATGGAGTTCATCCAGGGCGAAGACCTGAAGCACCACCTCGACGCCGGCCGCCGTTATTCGCTGGAGCAGTCGCTGGGTATGGTGCGCGATCTGCTGTCCGCACTGGACTATGCGCACCGCCAGAGCATCGTGCATAGGGACGTGAAACCGGCCAACTTGCTGATCGAGGCCGACGGCCGCGTCAAGCTGACCGATTTTGGCGTTGCCCGCATCCAGGACTCCGGGGAGGCCACGCGCACCCAGGGCTCCATGGTCGGAACCCTCAAATACATGTCGCCTGAGCAGGTGCAAGGCGTGCCTATCGATGCGCGGGCCGACCTGTTTGCGGTGGGCGTGGTGCTGTATCAGCTGCTGACCGGCAAACGGCCTTTCGATGGCGATACCGACTTTGCCATCATCCAGCAGATCGTGGGTCACGTCCCGGCAGCGCCCAGCACCTTCAACACGCTGTTGCCGCAGTCCATCGATGCGGTGATGGCGCGTGCACTGGCCAAAAAACGCGACGCCCGTTTCGCCACCGCGCAGGAGTTTTCACAGGCGCTGCTGGAAGCCAGCGGGCAGGCGTCGGACCCGACCATTGTTCCGCCGGCCAGCCCGCCCAGCCGCCGCGGCGGGACAGCAACCGACACCGGCAAATCGCGCGCCGGCGGCTCGACTGTCAAGCTGGCTTCCGCGGGAACGGATACCGGCTCGACGGTGACGCAGGAACTCGAGCTGGTTTACTGGAAAGACATCAAGGACTCCGAAGACCTGGAAGACCTGGAAGGCTTCCTCGACAAGTTTCCTTCCGGTATTTATGCCGACCTGGCGCGCCGGCGTTTGAGGAAACTGGGGGGCCCGGTGCTGGCGGACGGCTCCGGAAGCGGGACCGGCTCGACCGCGACGGCAGTTTCTCAGGAGGCCGTGGGTGAATGGACCCGGCTCCAGGGGCTTCACACGGAAGCTGGTCAGGCGGCCCAGACCCGTGCCGCGGTGGCTGCGCCCGAACCCGCGGCCAGTGCGACACCCGAACCTGAAGCCGAAGACTCTGACTTGACCTGGCAGCGCCAACCCACCGTGCCGCTTCAGCGCCCGCCTTCACCCCGCATGCAGGCTGCCGCAGCCTCTGTGCCCCCGGTGTCTGACGCACAGACTGCAAGAGGCGCAGGGCCTGCCCGTCGTTTCAAGCTGCCTCTGGTGGCGTTTGCCGGTGTGGCCGTGCTGGTGCTGGCGGGGTTGGCCTTCCAGTGGTCGGCCCGCGAAAAGGCGCCGGCTGCCAATGTATCTGCCGGTACTGCCTTGCCAGCTGCGGCGGTGGGCACGCCGGTGCCGGCCGCGGCCGCACTTTCCCCGACCGCGCAGCCAGTTGTGCCGCCTTCCAAACCAGCACCCAAACACCAGGCCGTGCCGGTGGCTGAAAAGCCGGCGCCCGCCAAGCCGGTTGCTGCCAAGCCGGCGGCACCAACGGCTGCAACTCCGGCCGGGGCGGAGACGGCAGGTCCGGCGCAGGCAACCAACCCCAAGCAGGCCTGTGAAAACCGCGTGCTGCTTGGTTTCCAGTTCTGCATGAACGAGCAGTGCGCCAAGCCGGCTTTCAGTAAACATCCGGCCTGCGTGGAGCGGCGTACGATGGAGAAGCTGCGCCAGGAGGCGCAGGAAATGCGCAACTAGCGCTGGCCACGGTGTTCGTCGGGCGCTATAAAAACAGGAGCTATTGGAGAAGTACCAGTAAGGGCTGACGGGCTTTTTAGTCAATGTTCGTTGGCGCCGGGCCGGACCTGGCCCTGGTGCTGGCGGTTTCCCTGATTCGAGGGTCTGCAGCCCGGATGTGCGGCCTGTGTTTGGCCTCTGGGATGGCAGCCGTTACCATAGCGTCAAAATTCCAGGAGTTTCGTATGCCTGTGGTTGTGATTGCCAATCCGAAAGGAGGCGTCGGCAAAACGACGCTGTCCACCAATGTGGCGGGTTATTTCGCCAGCCAGGGCCATACGGTCATGCTCGGGGACGCAGACCGACAGCAGTCGTCGCGCCTCTGGCTGGGTCTACGTCCACCGGGCGCGCGGCCGATTTCGACCTGGGATGTCAATGCCGACATGATTGTCAAACCGCCCAAAGGCACCTCCCATGTGGTGTTGGACACGCCCGCCGGCCTGCATGGCTGGCGCTTCAACGATGTGCTCAAGCTCGCGGACAAGGTGATCGTGCCGCTGCAGCCCAGTGTGTTTGACATTTTTGCCACCCGAAGTTTTCTGGACCAGTTGGCAGAACACCGTCACGCCGGCAAGATGCAGGTGGGCATTGTTGGCATGCGGGTCGATGCCCGCACCATTGCGGCCGACAAGCTGCGCGGTTTTGTCGAAAGCCTGGGCCTGCCGGTGCTTGGTTATGTACGTGACACACAGAACTACATTCACCTGGCAGCGCGTGGGCTCACCTTGTTTGACGTGGCGCCAAGCCGGGTGGAAAAAGACCTGGAGCAATGGCAGGGCATCTGCCGCTGGCTGGACCAGTGACGGAACCCTTCCGCCACCAGCGCGCCGGGGGTAGCCCGGCCGTGTCGCTGGCTGGACAAGCCAGCATTCCGGGCGACGTTAAAGTCTGGGCATGAAAACCTTCCAGACCCTTTCCGAACTGGCGGCCTGTGTCGGCCAGGAAGTCGCCGTCAGCGACTGGCTCAGCATCACCCAGGCACAGGTCAATCTTTTTGCCGAGGCCACCGGCGACCACCAATGGATCCACGTGGACCCGGAAAAAGCCAAAGCCGGGCCTTTCGGCGGGCCGATTGCGCATGGGTTTCTGACCTTGTCGCTGCTGCCGAAGTTTTTTGAATCCTCGTTCGAGATTGCGCAAAGCCGCATGGGCGTGAACTACGGCTTGAACAAGGTGCGTTTCATGGCGCCGGTGCCGGTTGGCAGCCGGTTGCGGGCCCGCATGAAGCTGCTCGCCTGCGAGCCGATTGACAACGAAGGCGTGCAGATGATCTGGGAGGTGACTGTCGAGCGCGAAGGTGCTGCCAAACCGGTCTGCGTCGCCGAGTCGTTGGTCCGCCGTTATCCCTGAGCCTTGCCGATCCCCAAAACAGGCCTTAGATCCGGCTGAGTTGGATAGTAGGGATCCAGCCGCAAAAAGTCTCCAGCAGCGCATTGATGCGCCGGGCCGCCTCCGCCTGGTCGTGCGCCCGTGAGATGCACTGGTGCAGGTCGCTGCGCAACAACCAGAGTTCAGCTGGCGTGGCGGCAAGCTTGATTTTGTAAATCACCCGCTGCGCGTCCGTGCCCGTGCAGTCCTGCAAGGCCCCGTACAGCTGTTGGCGGATCTGCTCAAGTGGCAAACGATCCTGCGAAAGCGTGACGGCAGGCACATGCTTGAACAATGCAAAAATGGAAGGAAAAGCCATGAGAATCGGGTTCTTGCGGTCTTGTGGACCGAAGGGGTGGAAAGACGTGAAGAGCCGGATCTCGGTCTTCAGCGCTAGTGTCTGTAAATTATAGGGTTTACCCTTGATCTTGGACAGACTTCCTCTCCTTAACGAAGCTTGATCCCACAAATCACACCCGTTAACGCAATAAAAAAACCGTCCGGACAAAATCCGGACGGCTTTTGGAGTCCTGAGCGGCCGGGGGTAACCCGGCCAGCCGGCTCAAATTACATGTAGCTGGCTTCGCCGCGCGGGATCTGGCCCAGGCGAACAGCGTCAGCAGCCTGTGCACGCACGGTGGCGCGGTCGGCCGGGGACTGCACGGTGGCCGCAACGCGGGAGCCGGCAGGCTCCTGGCTGTGGGTTGCCACTTTGCTGGCGGCTTCGGCGCGCACTTCGGCCACGGAGCGGGTCGAGTTGAACTGGACGCCAAACTGCGAGCCGTCGGCTTCGTCGGCGTGGGCGCCGAAAGAGGCAACAGTAGCAAGAGCGGCAACAGCGAAGAATTTGGATGCGTTCATGATGAAATTTCCTTGAAAAAGTGAATAAACATTTCCGGGCATGGCGGGCTCATTAATCCCGTCTGTCCAGCCTCGGTGAGTCGTTTATTTGGTTGCGGCTCATCGATGTATGAACTGTACTATTGCCACAGATGAAGAAAAATAGCATATTCATCAATTGGGAATTGCTGTTTATGGAACAATAAGGACTTGATTTATTAGGTAATTACCCTATGGACCGACTTTTATCGATGCGCGCCTTTCAGCAGGTCGTGGACGATGGTGGTTTCGCCGCTGCGGCCAGGACGATGGACATGTCGGCGGCCGTGATGACCCGGCTGATCACGGATCTGGAGCAGCACTTGGGCGCCCGGCTGCTGCAGCGCACCACCCGCAAGCTGTCGCTCACCGAGGCCGGGCAGTCCTATCTGCAACGTGTACGGCACATCCTCAACGATGTGGACCAGGCCGAGGCTTCGACGCGGGAGCAGACGGATGAGCTGGCCGGTTTGCTGCGCATCCACACCCAGCCCGTGATGGCGGTGCACATCATCGCTCCGCTGGTGGCCGAGTTCCGGCGCCGTTATCCCAAGGTGGTGCTCGATATCACGGTGGATTCGCCGCTGGTGCCGCCGATTGAAGACTATGACCTCACGATTCTGGGTGCTGGCCGGCTGTATGACGCCAACGTTGTGGCGCGTCCGGTGATTCTCTCGGAGGGATTGTTGTGCGCTTCCCCGCGCTACTTGCGCAGTGCAGGGACACCGCGCCAGCCCGCGGACCTGGAAAAACACGCGCTGCTGCGGCTCAGCCAGGCGGGCATCCGCCAGCGGGAATGGCGCCTGATCAACCCGCAGGAGGATGACCGGGAGCTTGCTGTCGAGGTTAAGCCGGCGATGATGGCCAATCACAGCGACACCCTGCTGCGCGCTACCCTGGACGGCACCGGCATCAGTGCGCAGCCGCTGGACCTGGTTGCCAACTACCTGCGCGACGGCCAGCTGCGGCGCGTGCTCGCGCCCTGGATCACCGGCCGTTTCACCCTGTACGCGGCTCTTCCCAGCCGCAAATACGTGCCGGCCCGGGCGCGCGTGTTCATGGAGTTCCTGATCGAGCAGACCCGGCTGAAAGCCGCCGAGGCCGAGCGCACTTGGCCTTCGAGTGCCGAGGACAGCGTGGCCTCCTAGCCAGGCGCCGCGGGCAGGGCGAAGTGGTTTTGCCGCCAGGCCTCAAATACCGTCACGGCAACCGCGTTGGACAGGTTCAGGCTGCGCTGGCCGGACCGCATGGGCAGTCTCAGGCGCTGCGCCGGCGCAAACGTCTCGCGCAACTCAGGGGCCAGGCCCCGGGTTTCCGCGCCGAACACCAACCAGTCGCCGGGGGCAAATTGCGCCTCGTGCACAAGTTTTGTTCCGCGGGTGGTCAGGGCAAACAGCCGCCGTGGATCGGGCTGCTCGGTGTCCAGGAAAGCCTGCCAATCGGCATGGCGCTTGAGTTCGGCGTACTCGTGGTAGTCCAGGCCGGCCCGCCGCATGTGTTTGTCATCCATCGAAAAACCCAGCGGCTCCACCAGATGCAGGCGGCAACCGGTGTTGGCGGCCAGCCGGATGACATTGCCGGTGTTGGGCGGGATCTCGGGCTCGACCAGAACGATATTGAACATGGCCCGATTGTCGCTGCGAGCACCAGGAGCTCTATGCGAGGCGTTGTCCCCTTCAAGCAGGGGCCGCGGATCTGGCTTCGCCAGTCCGCAGGCGCAGCGCCCCCTCGGGGGGCAG
>NZ_JBDTTH010000114.1:0-11265 GCF_039930745.1 Polaromonas sp.
AGATGCAGCAGACGCTGTCGGCCTACCTGTTCGGTTTTGCCTTCATGAACCTGTTTCACGGCGCACTGGCCGACAGCTTCGAGCGCCGCCCGGTGGTGCTCTGGGGCATTGCCATGTTCACCGTCGCGTCCGCCGGCTGCGCGCTGTCGCAAAGCATCGGCCAGCTGGTGTTTTTCAGGGCGCTGCAGGGCCTGTCCACCGGCGCCGGCATCGTGGTCTCGCGCGCTGTCATCCGCGACATGTTTCCGCCGGCCCAGGCGCAGAAGGTAATGAGCCAGGTGACGATTTATTTCGGCGTGGCGCCAGCGATTGCGCCCATCATCGGCGGCTGGCTGTTTGTGCACCTGGACTGGCATGCGATTTTCTGGTTCCTCACCGGTGTCGGCGTGCTGCTCTGGAGTGCCAATTACAAGCTGCTGCCCGAAACGCTGCACATCACACAGCGCCAGCCCTTCAATGTGAAACACCTGGTGCGCGGCTACTGGCAGCTCGGCTCGAGTGCGCGCTTTTTTCTGCTGGCGCTGGCCAGCGGTGTGCCCTTCAACGGCATGTTTCTGTACGTGCTGTCAGCGCCTGAATTCCTGGGTTCACACCTGGGCCTGGCGCCGACAGAATTCTTCTGGTTTTTTGTCCTGACGATTACCGGCATCATGGCCGGCGCCTGGCTCAGCGGGCGTATGGCCGGCCGGGTTGCGCCCAAGCAGCAGATCCGCCACGGCTTTGTGATCATGCTGGTGATCGCGGTGCTTAACCTGGCCGCCAACCTGCTGTTCAAGGCCCACGTGTCCTGGGCGCTATTTCCGATTGCCGTGTTTGCCTTCGGCTGGGCCCTGATGGTACCGGTGGTGACGCTGCTGGTGCTGGACCTCTACCCCGAGCGTCGCGGCATGGCTTCGTCATTGCAGGCCTTCATCGGCTCGACCGCCAACGGCATCGTGGCCGGCCTGATCGCGCCACTGATCATGCACTCCACGGTGGCGCTGGCGGCTGTCTCCCTGCTGATGATGAGCATTGGCCTGGTGGCCTGGCTGTACCTGCACCGCCGTTGGCCGGAGATCGGCAAGTTCTGAAGCCCCCACGCTCCGCCGCTGCGCGGGTCGCTGCCCCCCGAGGGGGCGCTGCGCCTGCGGGCCGGCAAAGCCGGACCCGCGGCCCCTGCCTGGAAAAAGACCCCCACGGTCGTTCACTTCGTGTAACTCCCTGCCCCCCGAGGGGGCCGCTGCGCCTGCGGGCCGGCGAAGCCGGACCCGCGGCCCCTGCTTGAACGGGAGACGTCCCCCGCGCTGCTGAAATGCTATGCCAGCAGTGCAGCTTGTATCAGCGCGGCCTCGAGCGTGAAGTCGTGGTTCCGCATCTTTTGCAGCAACTCGCGGGCGTCCATCAGCGCAAAACGTTCGACCTCGCCGTCCTGGTTCACAGGGGCCATGCTGTCCGGAACGATGCACCGGTACCAGTCGATGTCTTCGACCACATAACCCGCGCCGCCGCCGTCCCGCGCGGGCCGGCAGGTACGCAGTTGCCCGCCGTGGCGCACGGCCAGCAGGTCGGCAACGTGCAGGCCGGCCTCTTCCCAGGTCTCGCGTACCAGCGCCTTGGCCACCGTGTCCGTGCCGGCAACCATGCCGCCCATCAGCGTGTCCCACAGGCCCGGGTCGTTGGGTTTGTCGAAAGCCCGCTGTTGTACCCAGAAGCGCCCGTCTGTCACCTGGCCCACCAGATGCACCGCGCGGGTGACGATGCCCAGCGGCCGCACCGCCGCGCGCTCCACCGTGCCCACCACCTGCCCGTGGGCATCGGGAACAGCCAGTTGTTCGTCACGCCAGGCACCCGCTAGCCCCATGGCATGCAGCGCGGCGGCCAGCCGGTTCAGCCCAGCAGTCACCTCGCCCTGCACATGCCAGCCGAGAATGCCAGAACGCTCCTCTTTTAATAGCTGCTCACGACCATCTGGCAAGGGCGGAAGCACGATTTTGTTCAAGAATTCCGGCTCAACCGAGCCGATCACGGCCTCGCCCGCCCAGAGCGGTACGCGCGGGCGCAAGGGCGGCTGAACGGCAGCGGCATGCAGGATACGCAGGTAGCTCGGATCTAAAGTGGGCGGGTTCATGGCAAGTATTAAAACGCAGGCGCATGACACCTCGCCTGCCCATGCAGCGCCTCGTGCCCCGAACTCTCCGGCTTTGTCTCAGGCTTTGGCCATCAGCCCATCGAGCCGTCGGTCCCAGCCGGCACCCGGCAAGACGCTGGCCAGCTGTGTATCGCCCATCGCAAAGGTACTGCGCAGCACCTGGGCCAGCACGGCACGGTAGTCATGGTGGGCCGGCAGGTCGCGGCCCTCGTTGAGATTGCCGCGCGCCAGGCCTGTCCACTGGCCGTGCCAGCGGCCGCCGTTCACGCGGTTGCCGATGAGCCACAGCGCGTTGCCAAAACCGTGGTCGGTGCCGCGTGTGCCGTTTTCCGCGCTGGTACGGCCGAACTCGCTCATCACCACGATCACGTCGCCGGGCCCGGAAAAATCCTGGCGCAGCTGCACAATGCCGCGTGCCAGGTTGCCCAGGTTGTTGGCCAGCTGACCGGTGGCCGCGCCCTGATTGGCATGGGTGTCCCAGCCGCCGGCCGACAGGAAGCCCAGACGCAGGCCGCGGTCATTGCGCATCAGTGTGCCCAGGTGCTGCGCATCGAGCTGCAGGCCCACCGGGTCGGGCGCGCCATTGCTGGCGGCGAGCATTTGCGCCGTCTGGGCCTGGGCGCTGGCGGGTGTGCCGTCCCGGTCCAGCTGGCGATCGGCCATCGGCATTGCGGCGGTCATCGTATTGCGGCGAACGTCGGCCGCGGCCTTTTCGGCGCTGAGTTCCTGCGCGCTCTGCAGTCGGCTGCCCGCGCCCTGGCGAAAGGCCTGGCTGATGTTGTCGTCGCCGGCGTAGAGATCCAGCAAGGCCTGGCGCACCCTGTCATTGGCCAGCACGCCGGTACGCGCGGCCGCCTGCCCGCGCGGAATCAGCTTGACGGCGGCCGGCCCGCCGAGAATGGCGGGGTTGGCCTCGCCCACACCCAGCGCCGCCGCAGGGCCCGCACGCAGACTGGCCACCTGGTTGAGCCAGCCCGGGGCGCTGCTGGTTTTGCCTGGCTGCGCAATTTCCATCTGGTATTGCGCGTCGAAATGTGAGCGGTTGGGCGCCGGCAGGCCGGCTGCCGGCACAAAACCGAACACACCCTGCTGCCACAGAGGCAGCAAAGGGCCCAGCGCCGGGTGCAGCGCAAAGGTGTTGTCCAGCCGCAGGGCGGTTTGCGTGCCGCCATCAGGCGCGGCAATGGCTATGTTGGGCCGCAGCGCATAGTAGTCGCGGTCGGCATAGGGCACCAGTGCCGACAGGCCGTCACAAGCACCGCGCAGGAATACCACCACCAAGCGGCCGCCGTCGAGCGCGGAAGTGCCGGCAGGCAGAGACTGCGCCCAGACGCCGGCGCTCAGGGGCCAGGCCGATAGCGCGCCCAGGCCCAGCAAATGGCGGCGGCGCAAACCGTCCGGCTTCGAAGACGGGTTGGAAGGCATGAAAAATCTCCTCTGTTCGGGCTTACTTGCGCATGAAATCGGGACTGGCCAGCATCAGACCGGTATGCAGGGTCGCTTCTTCGCGGGCGATGCGCTCGCGTGTGGCGTTACTCAAAAAAACATTCAGGTAAGCGGGCGCCGGCATGCGCCGCGCCAGGCCCATGGCGTAGTCGGCGCGCCGGGTCAGTGCCTCGGGGGCCAGCCAGGTTGCGGCGTCGGTCTTGTAGCCGTCGGGTGTCTGCCAGCCATGCATGGGTTGACCGGCCTGTGTCAGGAAACCCAGGGCCTGCACAATGTCGCGCCGCTCTTTCGCGCCACCGGCCACCGTCAGCGCCGAGCAGGCATAGTCCAGCGGGGTCTTGAAAAGCTGTTTGTCCGCGGCCCAGAACTCGGGCGCAGCCACCAGCGTGCGCATGACCGCGCGAATATCGCCCTGTGTGGCCAGGAAGGTCTTGCTGAGCCGGTCCACCAGCGCAGGCGAAGGCTTGTCGGCTACAAAAAAACTCGCCAGGCGCGTCGCTATCCTTCGCGCCGTGGCCGGATGGCGCGCCAGAAAGCGGATGGCTTGCTCGCCTTCGGCCATGCCTTGGTCGGCGTAACCGCGGCCCAGCAGGGTCTTGTCCCCGTGGTCATGCAGGCGCTCAGCAAACCGGAAGCCTTCACCACTCCGCAGGTTCACGGTCCAGCCGGTGAGAATGCGCGCCAGTTCGCGCACGTCGTTTTGCGTGTAGCCGCCATTCACACCCAGCGTGTGCAGCTCCATGAGTTCGCGTGCGTAGTTTTCATTGAGGCCCCGGCTGTTGCTCTGCGCCTGGTCGAGGTAAAGCAGCATGGCCGGGTGCTGCGCGCTGGCCAGCAGCAGGTCTTCAAAACGGCCCAGGGCGTTGGGCCGGATCACATTGACAACATAGTGGCCGACAAATGGCCGCACCACGCCCTTGCCGGCAAACACATTGAGGTGGTTGAACCAGAATTCGGTCATGCGCGCCAGCAGCGGGTTTTCCATGGCCGGGTCGCTGCAAGCCATCAGCCGCCAGGCGGCGGCGCTTTGCGCCATCTCCCGGCTGAAGGTTTGCCCGTCGACCGCAGACGGCACGGCTGCGGGCCCGGCTGCCGGGGGCATGGTCTGCTCGCGCGGGGTTTTGCGCGCTTCGCGTTCGGCCTGGAAATCGCGCACGATGTCGCCCAGCGGCGCGTTGAAACGCGCCAGCTCGGCGGGAATATCGGGCGGTTGCCGGCTGGCAGCGTACGCTTCGTCGATCTGCCGCAGGGCCCAGGCACGCGGAGCCGCCTGGGCCGCCTGCGCTGACGCCGGCGTGGGCGCATAGCCCAGGCGTGAACTGGCACGCCAGGCGGCAGCCACGTTGGCAGACGGCGGCCCGTCATCGGTCTGGGCACGCAGCGCGGGACCGCCCAGAAGGGCGAGTCCGGCCAAGGCCAGTGCGAACCCGCGCGATACAGTGAATGTTGGGGCCATGGTCACTCCTGAAGCCCCATTTAACGCCTCGCCCATGCCATGCGTTGAATGCCGCGCGCGGCTTTACACAGTTTTGCCGGGGATTACAGCGTCAGGATGGTGCAGCCGGTGGTCTTGCGTGCTTCCAGGGAAACATGCGCCTGCTGCACATCGGCCAGGGGGAAACGCTGGTCGATGCGGATCTGGACCTTGCCGCTGCTGACCATCGCGAACAGCTCATCGGCCATGTCCTGCGTGGTCTCGCGTGTGGCGATGTGGGTGAACAGCGTGGGCCGGGAAACATAAAGCGAACCCTTGGCAGCCAGCAGGCCGATGTCCAGCGGTTCGACCTTGCCCGAGGCGTTGCCGAAATTGGCCAGCAGGCCAAACGGGCGCAGGCAGTCCAGCGACTTCAGAAAGGTGTCCTTGCCGACCGAGTCGTAGACCACCTTCACGCCCTGGCCGCCGGTGATTTCCTTCACACGCGCGACAAAATCTTCCTTCGCGTAGTTGATGACAAAAGCCGCACCCTGCGCTTTCGCCAGCTCGCATTTTTCGTCCGACCCGGCGGTTCCTATCAGCTGCAGCCCCATGGCCTTGGCCCACTGGCAGGCGATCAGGCCCACACCGCCGGCCGCGGCATGGAACAGCACAAAGTCGCCGGACTTCAAGCCGCCCTGCGGCTGGGTACGGCTCAGCAGGTACTGCACAGTGAGACCCTTGAGCATCATGGCGGCGCCCGTTTCGAAGGAAATGTCATCCGGCAGCCTGCACACACACTTGGCCGGCATCACGCGTACTTCACAGTAGCTGCCCGGAGGGTTGCTCGCATAAGCTGCGCGATCACCGGTTTTGAGATGTGTCACACCCTCGCCAACGGCCTCCACCACGCCCGAAGCTTCCATGCCCAGTTGCAGCGGCATGGGCAGCTTGTAGAGGCCGGCGCGCTGGTAGACGTCGATATAGTTCAAGCCCACGGCCTTGTGGCGAATGCGGATTTCACCGGGGCCCGGTTCGTCGACAAGGACCTCGACCAGTTTGAGTTCTTCAGGCCCACCGTTCTGGTCAATGCGAACGGCTAGCGAGGTGGTCTGGGCCATGATGGTTTTCCTTGGATGCGGTGGAAGGGATGCGAAAAGAAGAATGCGGCCTGCATCCTGCCACGAATCAGCAGCGCCTGCAGGGCCAGCCAGGGCTGCCGCGAACGGCGCGCGGATGTTCAGCCTTTCCTCAGCAATGTCGCGGGGCACTGGGTACAGTCGCCGCATGACGACCGGCCTGAATCTTCGTACCGCCCTGCTGCTGGTCGTCCCCCCGCTGCTTTGGGCCGGCAACGCCGTGGTGGGCAGGCTGGTCCATGAGCTGGTACCGCCCATCACGCTGAACTTTCTGCGCTGGGCACTCGCGTTTGTGCTCCTGCTGCCGCTGGCCGGCTGGGTTTTGCGGCGCGGCAGCGGCTTGTGGCCGCACTGGAAGCGTTTTGCGCTGCTGGGCCTGCTCGGCGTGGGTGCCTACAACGCGTTGCAGTACCTGGCGCTTCAGACCTCCAGCCCGCTCAATGTGACGCTGGTCGCCGCCAGCACGCCGGTGTGGATGCTGGCCATTGGCTGGCTGTGGTTTGCGCAAAAGGTGTCGCACCGCCAGATCATGGGTGCGCTGCTGTCGATCACCGGCGTGCTGGTCGTGCTGTCGCGCGGCCAATGGGCTCTGCTGGCCCAGGTCCGGCTGGTGCCGGGCGACCTCTATGTCCTGCTGGCCACGGTGGCCTGGGCGTTTTACAGCTGGCTGCTGACGCAGCCGAAAGAGCCGCCAGCCATTCGCAGCGACTGGGCCGCTTTTCTGATGGCGCAGATGGTTTTCGGCCTGGGCTGGTCCGGCTTTTTCGCGGCCGGCGAATGGGCGCTGACCGATGCCCACATCCGCTGGGGCTGGCCGCTGGCAGCCGCCCTGCTTTATGTCGCCGTCGGCCCGGCCATCCTGGCCTATCGGTGCTGGGGCATCGGCGTGCAGCGCGCGGGCCCTGCCATCGCCGGCTTTTTCGCCAACCTCACGCCGCTGTTTGCGGCACTGATGTCGGCGGCTTTTCTCGGCGAGCTGCCGCATGCCTATCACGGCATCGCGTTCCTGCTGATCGTCGGCGGCATCGTGGTGTCGTCGCGGCGATAGGGCGCAGCTGACCTGCGGTTTGCAGCGCGCCGCAAATCGAACGGCATCCGGGTAGGAAAGTGCCGACGAGAACAGGGGAAATTTCCGCGCGGAGCCCGTGCGCCATCGCGCTATCGTTTCGAAAGCGCCGGTAGATCCGGGGCTGAGCCAGGTTCCCCTGCTCCATCCACCACCAAAGGAGAAAGCCATGCCAAGAGGTGACAAGTCGTCTTACACCGGCAAGCAGCAGCGCAAGGCCGAACACATCGAGGAAGGTTATGAAAAGCGCGGCGTCGGCAAAGAAGAAGCCGAACGCCGCGCCTGGGCCACCGTGAACAAGGAAAGCGGAGGCGGCAAGAAATCCGGCTCGGGGCGCGGACAGGCCGCCAACCACGCGCCTTCACGCAAGGGCGGCCGCCTCGGCGGCGCCGCAGCAGCATCGCGCAGCGCGGAAGAGCGCTCGGCTTCCGCCAAAAAAGCCGCCGCGACCCGCAAGCGCAACGCAGCATCGCGGTGAGGCGGCAAGGCTACGGTTCCGCTATTTAGGCAGCCAGCCCACGCCTTTGGCATGCAGGCTCTGTATGTAGAGCTTGCCGGGTGTTTCGGTGACTGCCGTGGTCTCCGGGTAGGCCCCGGCCGGGTCCTGCAGGTCGGCCACGATTTTTCCGTCTTCGGTGAAGGCCATGACATGCCCATACGATTTGGGAATCGGCCACAGGGCGCGGGGAAGCCGCAGCGTGAGTTTGCGCAAAAAGGGTTTGCCCGCCATGTTGTCAATCGCCGGGTTCCGGGGCTTGGCGAGTCCCAGCCATATTTTTCCGTCCAGGCCGCGCATGAGGTTGTCCGGATACCCCGGCAAATTGTCCAGCAGCACACGGGCTTGCGGACTTGGTTGCGCCACGTCCAGGTTGCTGGCATCGACTGATATTTTCCAGACCCGGTACTTGCCGGTTTCAGCAACAAACAGCGTTTTGCCGTCCTGGCTCAAGGCCACACCATTGGCAAAGCTCAGGCCTTTGGCGACCACACGCGTGGCCTGGGAGGCGGGATCGTATTCGAGAATTCGCCCGGTGGACGACTGCTCCAGGATGTCCAGCACGCTCGCTTCAAAAGTGCCGCCCCAGCGGGCCGGCGCAAAACGTGTGGAAGCATCGCTCAGGTAGATTTTCCCGTTGGCGGCCACCACCACCGCATCGGCGTAACGGATCGGATCGTCGCCAACCTTGTCGGTCAGCGCGGTGATCTTTTTGTCCGGGGTGATGGACAGCAGGCCCTTGACCGCGTCGGCTGCAATCAGGTTGCCTGCAGCATCAAAGTCAAATCCCAGTACCCTTCCGCCGGTGTTGGCAAATACTTCCTGCGCACTGCCGTCCGGGTTCATGCGCAGGATGTTGCCGCTGACCACCGTGGTGTAGAGCTTGCCGTCTTTGGCAAGCACGATGTGCTCGGGCCCTTCCTCCGAGCCCAGCGAAATCACCTGCAGACCAGCCAGCCGGTTGTTCACCGCGTGCGGACCCGCATAACCGGGCGCGGCGGGCGCGTTCCAGCTGACAGGCTCTATCGGCACCGGCCACAAACCAAGATAGGCGACCAGTACAAGCAGGACCACGCCAAGTACCCACGCTGCTTTTCTCATGTGTCCCCCCGGACGGTATGGTTGACAACAAGCCCTGCCGGCCATCGTACCGGCTGGTCCCCCTTCGATGGGCGATTATCCCTGCGGATCCTGCTCGCAGGTCCGTAAATGGCCAGTGCTGGCCGGCTCCCGCGGCAGGATAAGGCCATTTCCCGACACCGAAAACACATGACCGCAACACTTCCCCGCTCTCTGCTGGCCCTCACAAGGTCCAACCTTGCGGCGCAATTAGCCGAGCAATTGAGCCTGGCGGCTGTGCCGATGGTGGCCGTACTGGCGTTGGGCGCTGGCCCTGGCGAGATCGGGCTGTTGGCCACGGCCCAGACCCTGCCCTTCCTGCTGCTATCGATTCCCCTGGGTTTGCTGGCAGACCGCACTTCGCGCAAGCGCCTGATGGTGGCGTCCGAAGTGTTGCGCACACTGGCCCTGCTCGGCCTGCTGGCTGCCCTTGCCGGTGGCCAGCTCTCGATCGGGCTGCTGGCGGTGCTGGGCTTTGTGGGTGCTGTCGGCACGGTGGGTTTCAGCGTCGCTGCGCCCGCCCTGGTGCCGGTGCTGGTCCCGCGCGAGGCACTTGCACGGGCCAACGGCAGGCTCGAACTCGCCCGGAGCGCTGCCTTTGCCGCGGGGCCGGCGCTCGGCGGCGCACTGGTCACGTGGGCCGGTGCATCCACAGCATTTGTGCTGGCCGCGGTGTTGTCGGCGTCGGCGGTGGCGCTGCTTCTACAGTTGACGGAGCCGCAGCGCACGCCAGCGCCACAGCGGCATCCGCTGCGCGAGCTGCAGGATGGGGCACGCCTTGTCTGGAGCCATCCATTGCTGCGGCCCATACTTCTGACGGCCGTGGCCTGGAACATTTCCTGGTTTGTGCTGCAGGCCGCCTATGTGCCCTATGCCGTCCGGCTGCTCGGCCTGAACGCAGCCGCGGTGGGACTGACACTTGCCGCTTACGGTGCCGGCATGGTGGCAGGTGCCCTGCTGGCACCGCGCGTTGTCGCGAAGCTGCCTTTCGGCCGGGCCATCCAGCTCGGCCCGATAGTTTCGGTGCTGGCGGCGCTGATCATGGTCGCCACGCTGGCGCTTCCTTCCGGCGCAGTGGCAGCGTTCGCATTTTTTCTTTTCGGTGCCGGCCCCATCATCTGGACGATCACCTCGACCACGCTGCGGCAGACTGTGACACCCGGCGCCATGCTCGGACGCGTGTCGGCGATCTTCCTGGCCGTCAATACCGGGGCCAGGCCGGTGGGTGCCGCGCTGGGCGGTTGGGTCGGGGCGACCTGGGGCGAGGCGGCCTGCCTGGTGCTGGCCCTCGCCGGGTTCGTCGTACAGGCCGGATTGATATTGCATTCCGAGGTCCGCCAGCTCCGGTTACTGCCCAGCCCATCGGCGTAACGTTTCCGCACAATTTCCTGCAACCCAAGCCTCAAGTTTCTGGCGGCGCTGCCGATAAACGGATAACGAGGGAGGCGGTGCATGGCCAGCCGCTCTGTCGTGGGCGACGCCAGATCCGGGTATTCCTGATGAAGCGCCTGTTTGCCCCGCGACGGAGGATAGCCCGCCATGCACAGGAAAGGCGCATGACCAGCAATGGGCGTGGGCTCGCCCCATGCCGCTGCCTCCCTCCGGTTCCCCCATTCCGCAAATTCAATTGGCACAAGGCATGCCGCTTTTTCCTCCCCTCAATTTCTGGAGTCCCGTTCATGTTTCTAAGCAATATCTCGATCGGCAAGCGACTGGCCCTGGTGGTCGGCATCATCCTTGCCCTGTTTCTGACGAGCAGTGTGCTTGCCGTCCTGAAGCTGCGGCAACTGGGCACTGAAATCAGCGCCATGGTCGAGAACAACGTCAAGACCGAGCGGGCCGGTGCCGACTGGCTGCGCCACACCACATCGGGCGTGCAGCGGGCCGCAGCCATCGCCAAAAGCGGCGATGTCAGCCTGATCGCCTATTTCGCGCCGGCAACGGCAGCCTCAATCACACAAACCAATGCCTTGCAGAAATTCATCGAAACCCAGATGGACACGCCCGAGAAGCGCCAGTTGTTCGACAAGGTGGGCGAGCTTCGCAAGAATTACCTGGCGGCGCGCGAGGAGGTCAGCAAAGCCAAGCTGGCAGGCGATGTGGAAGGTGCCAACCGCATCTTCAACGAACGCTTCGAGCCTACCTCGCGCAGCTATCTTGCCGGTGTGCAGCAGATGGTGGACACCGAGCGGGCCCTGCTGGACACAGCAGCACAGCGAAGTGAAGACTTGCGTGCCGCCACCAGCCTGCTGCTGATCGTCTGTACCTTGCTGTCGCTCGGCCTTGGCCTCTTCCTGGCCTGGTTGCTGGCACGCAGCATCACGCAGCCCTTGCATCGGGCCGTGCAGGTGGCACAAACAGTCGCCGCCGGCGACCTGAGTAGCCATATCGAAGTGACCAGCAAAGATGAAACCGGTCAATTGATGCAAGCCCTCAAGGACATGAACAACAGCCTCT
>NZ_JBDTTH010000115.1:0-10406 GCF_039930745.1 Polaromonas sp.
GAGCCGAAGGCGAGTTCGAGCGAGACCCCGCTTTTGGCGAGCACCGCAGGTTGCCTGGAGCGAAGCGGAAGGACCCAGACCATCGGGTCGCCTTTCTTTTGGGTACTTTTCTTTGGCGACGCAAAGAAAAGTGCCTCGCCCGCCGGGGCGAGACCCGGCTTGCTGGCGAACCGCAGCCTTCGATTCAGCGCTGAAACCATACCCGCATTTGCACCGCAAGAATGTGCAAAGCCCTTGGCAGGCTCCCTCCCCACGGATATTCAATGACCAAACAAACCAGACCCCTTGACGGCATCACCGTCGTCTCCCTCGAACACGCCATCGCCGCCCCGTTCTGCACCAGGCAGCTCGCAGACCTGGGTGCCCGCGTCATCAAGGTCGAGCGTCCGGGCGTTGGTGACTTCGCGCGGGCCTATGACCAGCGGGTCGACGGCATGGCCTCGCATTTCGTCTGGGTGAACCGCTCCAAGGAAAGCCTGACGCTGGACCTGAAGCAAGCCGCGGCACTGGCCGTCCTGAAGGAACTGCTGGCCACGGCCGATGTGCTGGTGCAAAACCTGGCGCCCGGCGCGGCGGCGCGCATGGGTCTGGGCTTTGATGAGCTGAGCGCGGCCTACCCGAAGCTCATCGTCTGCGACATCTCGGGTTATGGCGAAGACGGCCCTTACCGCGACAAGAAAGCCTACGACCTGCTGATCCAGAGCGAAGCCGGTTTCCTCTCGGTGACCGGCACGCCCGACGAGCCCAGCAAATCAGGCAATTCGATTGCCGACATCGCGGCCGGCATGTACGCCTACAGCAGCATTTTGGCGGCGCTGTTGCAGCGTGGCAAAACGGGCAAGGGTTCGCACATCGACGTGTCCATGCTGGAATCGCTGGCCGAGTGGATGGGCTTTCCCATGTATTACGCGTATGCCGGCGCCGCGCCGCCGCCGCGCAGCGCGGCATCGCACGCCACCATCTATCCCTATGGCCCGTTTGCGGCCAGTGATGGCACCGTCATGCTGGGCCTGCAGAACGAGCGCGAGTGGCTGGTGTTCTGCGAAATTGTCCTGGCCCAGCCCGCACTGGCCAAAGACCCGCGCTTCGACAGCAATGCCCGGCGCAACGAACACCGCGATGCGCTCAAGGCCATCATCCTTGCCGCCTTTTCCGGGATGAGCACCAGCGACGTGACGCGCAAGCTCGACGAAGCGCAGATTGCCAACGCCCGCATGAACAGCATGGCCGAACTCTGGGCGCACCCGCAGCTCAAGGCACGCGAGCGCTGGCGCCAGGTGGGCTCGCCCGTGGGTGACATTCCCGCGCTGCTGCCCCCCGGCCGCGTCAGCAGCTTTGAGTACCGCATGGACCCCGTCCCCGCCGTCGGCCAGCATACGCAGGCCATCCTGCGCGAGTTGGGACAGGGTGATGAAGACATCGCTGCGCTGCAGCAGATGGGTGCTATCTAATTGATAGCCGGCTGCGCTGTACACATAAGGGCTGGACGCCTGTTTTGCTTGAAATTATTGTCATAAACATGAACAACACCCCCACCGCCCAACTCGCCGCCTTTGCCGCCAAGCTGCGCTTCGACGCCATCCCTTCACCCGTCGTCCGCAAGGCCGAAGACCTGCTGGTGGACTGGTTCGGCTCGGCGGTTGCGGGCAAGGGCTCGCGTCCGGTCGAGACCATCACAAGTTTTGCGGCCAGCATGGGGCCCAGCGAGGGCGCTGCCGAGGTAGTGATTGGCCGAAGTCGCAGCAGTGCCTACTTTGCCGCCATGGCCAATGCTGCGGCCTCGCACGTGGCGGAGCAGGACGATGTGCACAACGGCTCGGTGTTCCATCCGGCCACGGTGGTATTTCCTGCCGCGCTGGCGATGGCACAAACCCTGGGCAGCAGCGGTCAGCAGCTGCTGACCGCCGCCGTGGTCGGCTATGAGGTCGGCATCCGTGTTGGTGAATTCCTGGGCCGGTCGCACTACAAGGTCTTTCACACCACCGGCACCGCCGGCACGCTGGCCGCCGCCGCCGCAGCCGGCAGCCTGCTGGGCCTGAATGCCGCGCAGATGCAGCATGCCTTCGGTTCTGCCGGTACGCAGTCGGCCGGCCTGTGGGAATTTCTGCGAACAGCCGCCGACTCCAAGCAACTGCACACCGCGCATGCGGCTGCCGCCGGCCTGATGTCGGCCTGCCTGGCGCGCGACGGCTTCACCGGTGCAGCGCACATTCTCGAAGGCCCGCAGGGCATGGCCGCCGGTATGTCCAGCGACGCCGATCCCGCCAAACTGGTCGATGGCCTGGGCACACGCTGGGCCACGGCCGAGACCTCCTTCAAGTACCACGCCTCCTGTCGCCACACGCATCCGGCAGCCGACGCGCTGCTGCAGGTGATGCAGGCCAACGACCTGAAGCCGTCCGACCTGGCGCGCGTGGTCACGCATGTGCACCAGGGTGCCATCGACGTACTGGGGCCGGTCGTCAACCCGGCCACGGTGCACCAGAGCAAGTTTTCCATGGGCACGGTGCTGGCGCTGGTGGCGCGTTTCGGCCACGCCGGCCTGGTCGAGTTTGACCAACACTTCCAGGACGGTCCGACCGTCGCGTTGCGCGACAAAGTCGTGATGGCGCTCGACGCCGAAGTCGATGCCGCCTACCCGCGCCGCTGGATAGGCAAGGTCACCGTCACCACCACCGACGGCCGGGTGCTGCAGGGCCGGGTGGACGAACCCAAGGGCGACCCCGGCAACACCCTGAGCCGCGAAGAGATCACCGCCAAGGCCCTGCGCCTGGCTGCCTTCAGCGGCGGCGCCAGCCCGGGCGACATGCAAGTAGCGGTTGATGCCCTGTGGCAGGTCGCGTCATGGCCGCGTGTTGGCTTGCTGCTGGAAGGCAATGCATGAGTGGTTTCGACGGCCAGCTGCTGGCGCTGGCCCGCTCCTTTCTGTTCGTGCCCGCGACCCGGCCCGAGCGATTTGCCAAGGCGCTGGCCTCAGGCGCTGACGCCGTCATCATCGACATCGAAGATGCGGTTGCTCCCGGCGAGAAGGCGCAGGCGCGGCAACTGCTTGCGCAGGCTTGGCCGGCCCTTCCAACGGCCAGTCGTGCGCGCGTGCTGGTGCGTGTGAATGCGGGCAACACGGCCTGGCATGGCGACGACCTGAACCTGCTGGGCGGGCTGGGTGTGGCTGGCGTGATGCTGCCCAAGGCGGAACAGGCGGCCCAGCTCTCGCATGTCGCGGCGGTGCTGGGCCCTGCATGTGCGCTGGTGCCGATGATTGAATCTGTTGCCGGCCTTGATGCAGCCGATGCACTGGCGCGCAGCCCCCAAGTATTGCGGCTGGCTTTTGGCAACCTCGACTTCCAGGCCGATGCTGGCCTGGTTTGCGAGCCCGACGAAGCCGAGCTGACGGCGGTGCGGTTGGCGCTGTTGTTGGCTTCGCGCCGCGCACAGCTCTCTTCGCCGATCGATGGGGTGACTGTGGACTTGCAGGCTCCGGCGCAACTTGCGCGCGATCTGCTGCGCAGCCGCAGCGGCGGCTTTGGTGCCAAGCTATGCATTCACCCCTCGCAGGTGGTGGCGGTCAATGCTGCATTCACCCCCAGCCCGACCGAGATCGACCGGGCCCGTCGCGTACTCGCTGCCGGTGAGGCTGCTGGCGGTGGCGTGGTCAGCCTCGACGGCCGCATGGTGGATGCGCCGGTGTTGCTGCTTGCGCGGCGCACGCTGGCCCGTACCCTCCATGCCCGTGGAGGCCCCGACCCTACCTGAGAAGGGTTTTCCCAGATGGCTTCCGGAGCCGTTTGCCGCAAGATGGGTGATGCACCTCCAGCCGGCGAGACAAGGGTTATTCCCCGGAGAGGGAGACCCGATGCGACGCTGCTGCAAGACCATGCCCAAGCATCGGTTTATACGTATGGTGATCGAGCGCTGACAAGCCTATATTCCCACCCAGACGCATGCTCAATCCGCAACTTTTATTTAACCAGGAGACAACATGAAAACAATCCATCGTTTGCGCCGCACCCTTCTCGCCACGGCCCTTGCCGCTGGCGTGCTCGCGCTGCCATTTGTCGCATCGGCCCAGTCACCCATCGTGATCAAGTTCAGCCACGTGGTGGCCGAGCAGACACCCAAAGGGCAGGGTGCACTGAAGTTCAAGGAGCTGGCCGAGAAAAAACTGCCGGGCAAGGTGCAGGTGCAGGTTTTCCCGAGCTCGCAGCTGTTCGGTGATGCCAAGGAGCTCGAAGCGCTGTTGCTCGGCGACGTGCAGTTCATCGCGCCTTCGCTGTCCAAGTTCGACCGTTACACCAAGAAGATCCAGGTCTTCGATCTGCCTTTCCTGTTTGACGATATCGATGCGGTGGACCGCTTCCAGTCCGGCCCGCAAGGCAAGGCTTTGCTGGAGGCCATGAAGGGCCGTGGCCTGCTCGGCCTGGGCTACTGGCACAACGGCATGAAGCAGTTGTCCAGCAACAAGGACAAGCTGGTTCGCCCCGATGACGTCAAGGGCCTGAAGTTCCGCATCCAGGCGTCTGATGTGCTTGAGGCACAGTTCCGCGCGCTTGGTGCCAACCCGCAGAAAATGGCCTTCGCCGAGGTCTACCAGGCCTTGCAGACCGGCGTGGTCGATGGTCAGGAAAACACCTGGTCGAACATCTACTCGCAGAAGTTCCATGAAGTGCAGAAGACCATTGCCGAAACCAATCACGGCGTGATCGACTACATGGTCGTCACCAATGCCAAGTGGTGGGACGGTCTGCCAGCTGACGTGCGCAAAGGTCTGGCTGAAGCCATGACCGAAGCCACAGCCCACGCAAACAAGCTGGCTTCTGATATCAACGAAAGCGACCGCAAGAAAATTGAGAGCGCCGGCAAGGCCAAGATCCAGAAGCTCTCCAAGGACGATGTGGGCGCATGGCGCAAGGCCATGGAGCCGGTGTGGAAGAAGTTTGAAGGCGACATCGGGCGTGACCTGATCGATGGCGCCCTGAAGGCCAACAAGTAACCACAAGGAAAGGGCCCGCCTGGCGGGCCCTTTGTACATCCATGCGTTGGCTTGAACATTTAGAGGAAGGTCTGATCACCTTCCTGATGGCGGCAATGACGCTGGTCACCTTCATGCAGGTGATCGCGCGTTATGTTTTCAACTACAGCTTTGTCTGGGCGCTGGAGCTCACCGGGGTCATGTTTGCATGGCTGATTTTCATCGGCATGTCTTATGGCGTGCGTGTTGGTGCCCATATCGGCGTCGACGCTGCGGTCAAGACGCTGGGGCCACGTTCTGCCCGCATCGTCGAGTCGGTCGCCGCCGCGCTTTGTATAGCCTATGCACTGATTGTTGTCGTCGGCGGAGTGCAGTATGTGTACAAGATTTACAGCGTCGGCATTCTGATGCAGGACATCCCCATTCAGAGCTGGATACCGCGCATGGTGTTGCCGCTGGGCTTCCTGTTGCTGGCCTTCCGTTTCGCCCAGATTTTGTGGCGGCTGGCTCGTGGCGAAGATGTCCACCTGCTGGGTGACGAAGCCAAGGACGCCCTCAAGCTCAAGGACGAACCTTCTTTCGGCGAGGCCCACAAATGACCATCGCCGCACTATTCATTCTTCTGTTTGTCTTCATGGCACTGGGCCTGCCCGTCGCCGTGGCATTGGGCCTGTCGTCCATCCTGACCATTTTGATGTTCGCGCAGGACTCGTTGGCCTCGCTCACCCTCAAGCTGTTCGAAACCTCAGAGCTCTACACGCTGCTGGCCATTCCTTTCTTCATTCTGGGTGGCACGTTCATGACCACGGGCGGCGTGGCACGCCGCATGATCCGTTTTGCCAATGCCTGTATCGGCCACCTGCGCGGCGGCCTGGCCATGGCGTCGGTGCTGGCATGCATGCTGTTTGCCGCCGTGTCGGGCTCGTCGCCCGCCACGGTGGTGGCGGTTGGCGCCATCGTGATTGCCGGCATGGTCAAGGCAGGCTACCCGCAGAATTTCGCCGCTGGCGTCATCTGCAACGCGGGCACGCTGGGCATTCTTATTCCGCCGTCCATCGTGATGGTGGTGTATGGTGCGGCGACCGAAACCTCGGTCGGCAAGCTGTTTATGGCCGGTGTCATTCCCGGCGTGCTGCTGGGCCTGATGCTGATGGTGGCCATTTATGTCCGCGCGCGCATGCTGGACCTGCCGCGCCAGCCGCGGGCGAGCATGGCAGAAATGCTCAAGTCGGGCCGCGACTCGCTCTGGGGCCTGCTGCTGATCGTCATCATCCTGGGTGGCATTTACGGCGGTATCTTCACGCCGACCGAAGCTGCGGCCGTGGCTGCCGTTTACGCCTTCTTCATTGCCGTTTTTGTTTACCGCGACATCGGCATGAAGCAGGTGCCCAAGGTGCTGCTGGACTCCGGCAAGGTCACCATCATGCTCATGTTTATCGTGGCCAATGCGCTGCTGTTTGCGCATGTCCTGACCACTGAACGGATTCCCCAGACCATTGCCGAGACCATCGTCGGCTGGGGCATGCCCGCCTGGCAATTCCTGGTTGTGGTTAACATCCTGCTGCTGATCGCCGGCATGTTCATGGAGCCTACCGGCATCATTTTGATCATGGCGCCCATCCTGTTCCCCATCGCTTCACGCCTGGGCATCGACCCGGTTCACCTCGGCATCATCATGGTGGTGAACCTGGAGATAGGCATGGTGACGCCGCCCATAGGCTTGAACCTGTTTGTCACTGCGGGCATCACCAAAATGTCCATCATGGGGGTAGCACGTGCGGCCCTGCCGTGGACGCTGGTGTTGCTGCTGTTCCTGATGATCATCACCTATGTGCCGGCCATCGCCATGTTCCTGCCGAACCTGCTGTTCTGACGTTTTCTGCTTCCCGTTGAATCGCGCCTGATGGCCCGGGTCCGTTCTGCGGCCTCGGGCCTGTTTTTTTTGCTGCGGAGCTGCAAATATTGTTGTGCGGTTTTTCACCGCCACGCGGAACGCCTCGCCAGGCGATGCTGTGGCGGCCGCCTGGCCAGTGGCCCGGCACACCTGCCATGCCCACACCGGGACTTGCTACAAGTGCTTGTTTTATCAACACTTTTTTCCGAGCATCCAACGTGTGGCCGCTGTAGCCGTTGCGCGCATCAGGGGTCATCTCTGCAGGCGCATGACATTGCGCGTTTTCAATGCAAACCGGCGCCTCCCATATTTGTGGGAAGCGCCGCGCCGGCCGGATTCATAAGCTCAGCCCCGACAGTTCAACCAACACAGGGGAAGCTTATGAGCAGCGTCTATTACGCCAAGGTGATCGTCACCCACGGCACGTTTGAAGATTACCGCCGGCAACTGCTTCAGCTGGCAGGGCCGGGCATCGATGTCGGTGTGTTGCAGGTCGGCGTGCACGAAGCACTGGTACGGCCGCATCTGCTGCGCCACATCCGCGCGAGAAATCCCGGCACACCGCTGGACGGCTTGCTGCGCAACGCCGGTGCCAACCGCATCGACTGGATCAAGGAAGAAGAGGTCTACACGCTGTACATGCAGCGTATCGAGGAAGACCTCGATCCCAAGGCCGATATTCCGGCGCCGGATGCCGTGGGCGGCAGGGCATGGCATCACAAGGCCACGAACATCCAGGCAGCCTGGACGGCGCTCGGTGGCCCGGATGCCATCGACTGGCAGGGCGTGCGCGTCGGCCAGCTCGACACCGGCTACACCCAGCACAAGGCCTGGGGTCACGGGCAGCCCGGCGGCACCTGGCTGCTGCAGGACTTGTGCAAAACCATCATGCACCAGCAACTGCCGGTCGGCTGGGCGACGCTTGCGGTGCAGGCCGGCGCCGGCGTGGACACCATGCCCGTTGGTGGCCTTTTTCAGGGCCATGGCACGCGCATAGGCACCACCATCTCCGGCCACGGAGAAGATGCCGGCTTCGTTTTCCACGGAGCGGCGCCCCGCGTGCCGCATGTGGTGGTGCGCATCACCGATTCGGTCGCCATCAATGGCCGGCAAGACGAATTTGCCGAAGGCCTGGACTACCTGGTCGACGTCGCGAAGGTGGATGTCGTCAATGTGAGCCTGGGCGTGTACCCACCGGTGGTGGCTCCCGTCATGCGGCAGGCTCTGGCCAATGCCTATGCCAAGGGGGTGATCGTGGTGTGTGCCGCCGGCAACCATGTGGATCCGGTCGTGCCGCCGGCCAGCCTGCCCGAAACCATTGCAGTGGGGGCGGTGACCTGGCAAAGCCTGCCCTGGCACGGCAGCAGCTTTGGCCCGGAGGTGGACTTCAGCGCGCCAGGGGCGGTCATCAGCAAGGTCATGGCGGTGCGCACAGGCATCGGCAGCGTCATCAAGGGCACTGGCAACGGCACGTCTTACGCAACGGCCATCACCACCGGCGGCGCCGCGCTGTGGCTGCGGTGCTGGGGGCCGCAGATCGCGGCGAACTACGGGCGCACTGGCAAACGCGTGGAAGCCTTCCGCCAGGCAGCCATTGCAAGCTGCCGCAAACCACCGGGCTGGCAGCCCCAGCCGTTTGGCGCCGGCATCATCGATATCGGCCGCCTGTGCACCGAGGCGGATATTGCGCTGCCCGTTATTTTGTAAGTGAAAAGGGTCTGTAGCCCTTTAGATACGGGCGCAGGCAGCTATTAATAAAGTAGCAGCCTGCCCGTAATTACGGGCCAAGCCGCAATCACGGCGGGGCTCACGCCGGCACAGGCGTTTTCGGTGTGTAGTCGCAATAGGGCGCCACCGCGCACTGCCAGCACATTGGCTTGCGCGCCACGCACACATAACGCCCGTGCAGGATCAGCCAGTGGTGCGCGTCCACCAGGTACTCGGGCGGTATGCGCTTGAGCAGCTTCAGCTCGACTTCCAGCGGCGTCTTGCCCGGCGCCAGGCCGGTGCGGTTGCCCAGGCGGAAGATGTGGGTGTCCACCGCCATCGTGGCTTCGCCGAAGGCCGAGTTCAGCACCACGTTGGCCGTCTTGCGGCCCACGCCGGGCAGCGCTTCCAGCGCTTCGCGGCTGCGCGGCACCACACCGCCGTGCTGCGCCACCAGCATGCGGCAGGCCTCCATCAGGTGTTTGGCCTTGCTGCGGTACAGGCCGATGGTCTTGATATAGCTCTCCAGCCCTTCCTGGCCCAGGTTCAGTATTTTCCGCGGCGTGTTCGCCACCGGGAACAGCTTGCGCGTGGCCTTGTTCACGCCCACATCGGTTGCCTGGGCGCTCAGCAGCACGGCCGCCAGCAGCTCGAACACGCTGGTGTATTCCAGTTCGGTCACCGGTAGCGGGTTGGCGGCTTTCAGTGTGGCGAAGAAGGGGGCGATGTCGGCGGTTTTCATGGCGCTAAGTCTAGCTGCGCTCCAAACAGTCTCCGGCGGCAGGCGCTGCGGCGCCTTCCAGGGCGGGAAACGTGCAAAAAGTCCGAAAAAAGGAAGATGAATCCGCCTTGGCCCTCAATCTTTTTCATCTGTTGCCGATAAGTAGAAGGTAGTAGTTTGCAGGCGCGGCATGCCGGGTTTTGTTCAGGGCAGCGCATTTATTAATGAGTTAGCTGAACTTGGGAAGAATCAAATGAACCTCGACAATCTGAAAATCTCCACCCGCCTGATTATTCTGATCAGCGTCCTGTCGGTATTTCTTATGGCCATTGGTGGCATTGGCTTTTTTGGCATAGGGGCGTCCAACGATGCCCTGCGTTCGGTCTATGCGGACCGCACGGTGCCCGCCGGACAACTCGGTGACATCGGGGCGCGGCAGATCTCCAATGAACTGCTTCTCACCGAAGCGCTGCTGAACCCTGCACCGGATGTCGTCGCTTCCAAAATTGCATTGGTGGAGGCCAACATTGCCGCGATCACCAAGAGCTGGGATGCCTACATGCTGACGACGCTCACGAAGGAAGAAGCGGCGCTTGCCAAGGTGTTTACCGAAGAACGCAAGAAGTTCGCGGAGGAAGGGCTCAAGCCTGCACTGGCCGCCCTGCGTGCCAACGACATGAAAGAGGCTCAGCGCTTGCTGAGCGAGAAAGTCGGTCCGCTGTACCACGCAGCCAAGAAAAGCAGTGACGCGTTGGTGCAGTTGCAGCTTGACGAAGCGGAGAAAGCGTTCCATGCAGCGGAGGCACGTTATGCCACGATCCGCATGGTCTCGATTTCGGCCATCGCTGGCGGCATGCTGTTTGCGGGGCTGTTTGGCTGGGTCATGGTCCGCTCCATCGGGCGTCAACTCGGTGCCGAGCCGGGAGAAGCCGCCAGCGTGGCACAAAGTGTGGGCTCGGGTGACCTGAGCATACGCATCGATCTCAAGTCTGGCGACACAAGCAGCCTGATGGCTCAGCTCAAGCTCATGCAGGAAAACCTGATAGGCATCGTCGGCAACGTCCGCCAAGGCACAGACACCATAGCCACCGCCTCCAGCCAGATCGCCGCCGGCA
>NZ_JBDTTH010000116.1:0-9951 GCF_039930745.1 Polaromonas sp.
TGCGGCGAACAGCCGCTTCCCCCCTACGGCTGCTGCGACCTCGGGCCCATCATCCTCACGCGCTTCGTGCGCCACCCCTTTGGCTTCAACGGTGTACCGGACTTCGATTTCGAGGCTTTCACCAAATCAGTGACAACCCAGGTACGCGCGCTCGACAACGTGCTGGATGTGACCTTCTGGCCGCTGCCGCAGCAGCAGGCCGAGTCCGCCGCCAAGCGCCGCATCGGCGTCGGGTTCACCGGCCTGGGCAATGCGCTGGCCATGTTGTGCCTGCGCTACGACGCGCCCGAGGGGCGCGAAATGGCGGCGCGTATTGCCGTCTCCATGCGCGACGCGGCCTACACCGCCTCGGTGGCGCTGGCGAAAGAAAAAGGCGTGTTTCCGAAGTTCGATGCCGAAGGCTATCTGGCCGCAGGCACCTTTGCCAGCCGCCTGCCGGCCGCCTTGCAACAGGCTATCCGCGCCAACGGCATCCGCAACAGCCACCTATTGTCGATTGCACCCACCGGCACCGTCAGCCTGGCGTTTGCCGACAATGCATCCAACGGCATCGAGCCGCCGTTCTCCTGGATGTACCGGCGCAAGAAGCGCGAGTCTGACGGCAGCACGACGGAGTACGCGGTGGAAGACCATGCCTGGCGCCTCTACCGCGAACTCGGCGGCGATGTGGACAAGCTGCCCGGCTACTTTGTCTCGGCGCTTGAGATGTCGGCCGACAGCCACATTGGCATGATGGAAGCAGTGCAACCCTTTGTGGACACAGCGATCTCCAAGACCGTCAATGTGCCGGCCGATTACGCCTACGAAGACTTCAAGGGTCTGTACCAGCAGGCCTGGCGTGCCAAGCTCAAGGGCCTGGCCACCTATCGGCCCAACGCCATTCTGGGCTCGGTACTCGAAACCCATGCAGACCCTGAAGCCATGCCGCCAGCAGCGCCCGCCGTGGACCCGATGCGCACGGTGATCGAAAGCCGTCCCAAGGGTGCGTTGTCGGCAGTGGCGGAAAAGGTAGATTACTGGACGCAGGAAGGGCGCAAGACACTTTATATCGTGGTGTCCTTTCTGCCCGTGCCGGCTGCTTTGGGGGAAGGCACAGTTGAGCGAGCCATCGAATTTTTCATGCCCGTTGGGCAAAGCGGCGAGTCGCAGCAGTGGATTACCTCCAGCATGCGCATGCTTTCGCTGGCGGCGCGTGGTGGTTTTCTGGAGCGTGCGCTCAGCGACATGCGCAAGGTGGCCTGGGACCGCGGCCCGGTGCGACTGGGCACCTACGAGAAAGCCGACGGCACGCGCGTGCCGCTGTGGCACGACTCGGAAGTGGCCGCCATTGCTTATGCCGTGCAGAACATCATCGCGCGGCGGGCCAAGCAACATGCGACTGGCGCATTGGCTGCAATGGAGCCGCAGATCGACATGGCGCTTGCGCCGCCAGTGATGGCGGGCAAGAAATGCAGTGAATGCGGCGCCCACGCAGTGATCCGCAAGGACGGCTGCGACTACTGTACCCAGTGCGGCCACCTCGGTGTCTGCGGATGAATGAACACGCGGTGCCGCTTCCGCGGGTGCGCTCAGGCAAGCCCTCGGCCAGCGAGCGCGCCCAGGTAGACCGCCGCTGGCGAGCGGGCCACCTGTTGCTAGCGCCGCACCGACTGGGGTTTTTTCTCGCGATGGTGATTTTGCTGGCTGCCGGCGCTTGGTGGACTCTGGTGCAACTGGACCGTGTCAGCCCGGCGCTGAGCCTGCCTTATGCGCTGTCGCCGTCGCTGGTGCACGGGGCGGTGATGAGCCTGGGTTTCCTGCCACTGTTCTTTTCGGGGTTTCTATTCACGGCCGGGCCCAAATGGCTGGGCGTGCAGCCCCCGGCGCCCCGGCAAGTGCTGGCGCCCTTGCTGTGCCAGGCAGGCGGCTGGCTGGTCTGGCTGATCGGCGCGCACCTGCATGGCCTGATCGCGCTGGCCGGGCTGCTGCTGGCCGGGGCGGGCCTGGCTTGGGTAACGGCCCTGTTCTGGGGCCTGATCCGGCGCAGCCGGGCCGAAGACCAACTGCACGCACGCACGGTAGGCGTGGCCTGCGTGGTGGGCTGCCTGAGCCTGGCGGGTCTCGCGTTGAGTTTGCTGCTGGGTGCACCTGCGGTGGCGCGGGCCTGCGTGCTGACCGGCTTGTGGGGTTTCATCGTGGTGGTCTATGTGTCGGTGGCACACCGCATGATTCCTTTTTTCACCTCCAGCGCCTTGCCTTTCATCGACGCCTGGCGCCCTTTCTGGGTGTTGTGGTTGATGCTGGGTATTGCAGCCGTCGAGGTGGCCGCCGTGTGGATCGAGTTCGATGGCTCGCCGCAGGGGGCGGCAGGTTTGCTCTGGCTGGCCGCACGAGGCACCTTTGAGCTGGCGGCCGGCGCCGTCCTGATCTGGCTGGCCGTGGTGTGGGGCCTGGTGCAAAGCCTCAAAAACCGCCTGCTGGCCATGCTGCACATTGGATTCCTCTGGTTCGGCCTGGCGCTGGTGCTGGGTGGCGTGTCGCAATGGCTGGGCCTGTTGCAGGACGCCCCTGTGCTGGCCCTCGGGTCGCTGCATGCCCTGACCATGGGTTGCCTGGCTTCGCTGATGCTGGCCATGGTCACGCGAGTGTCCTGCGGCCACAGCGGGCGCGCGCTGGTGGCGGACAAGCTGGTCTGGTCCCTGTTCTGGTTGTTGCAGGCAGCCACGCTGCTGCGCATGGTTGCTGCCGCGCAAAGCGCATGGACGGGCTGGCTGCTGCTGGCGGCCGCGCTGATGTGGGCCGGTGTCACCGGTGTGTGGGGCCTGCGGCTGGGCAGCTGGTATGGCCGGCTGCGCGCCGACGGACGCCCCGGTTGAGGCAGGCCCTGATGAGCCCCCTTGTTGCTACGCTCCCCGCCTCCGTCACGTCTGACGCCGACCAGGCCGTCCTGGCGGCTGCGCTCATGCAGTCGCGCCAGACCATTTTGCCGAAACGGTTGGTGGCACCCGGCCCCGACGCGAAACAGCTTGGCATGATTCTGAACGCCGCCGCTACCGCGCCCGACCATGGGCAACTGCTGCCTTGGCGCTTTGTGCTGGTGCCGCAAGCAGCGCGCGCCCGGCTGGCCGCGGTCTTTGGTGCAGCGCTGGTTGAGCGTGATGCGCAGGCCACTCCTGAACAGATCGCGCAGGCCCGCGAAAAAGCGCATCGCGCGCCCTTGCTTATGTTGATAGTGGTTGATAGCGCGTGTGGCGATGCCGGGATTGATCTGGCTGAACGCACAGTCTCGGCCGGCTGCGCGGTGCAAAACATGCTGCTCATGGCCACGGCTTTGGGGTATGGTTCGTCATTGACCAGCGGCAAGGCGTTGAAGTGCGGCGGGCTGCGTACCCTGTTCGGCCTGGCAAGCGGCGAACATGCCTTGTGTTTTGTCAGCATCGGCACGGCCCAGTCGCGCAAGCCCGCCCGTTTGAGGCCGGTGCCTGCTGATTTTGTGAGCAGCCTTTCTGCCGACGCAGCCGCAACGGAGTGCGAGCCGGCAGACCCTTTTTATTCCCTGTGACTGGATGAAGCCATGGAAATTCTGAGTTTTGACGACCTGCTGCAGGCCGCCCGCGCCCAGCCCGAACCGCAGCGCCTGCTGTTTGTATTTACCGGTGTCGAGTTGCCCGAGGACAGCACGCCGGTGCAGCGCGAGCGTTTCGAAGCCGGCCAGGGTGGCACGCTGGTTCCGCTGATGTGTGTGGACAAACGTCCCGAGGAGCTCAGTTCGTTTGCCGCGCTGGTGCAGGAGTCCCGCCAGTTCGGGCACAACTGGGGCTTGGTGTTTGCCGCCGCCATGTCGGGTTCGGTGAACCGCGCGCCGACCACCGAAGATGCCGAGGAGCCGCTGCAGCGCATGGTCGAGTCCATCAAGCAAGGTCAGATTGGCGCATTTATTCCGTTTGACCCGCAGGGGCAACCGGTGCAGTTCAGCTGACATGGGTGTGCTGCGCCGAGCTACAGGCCCGGCGCCGCTGCCAGGTTTTCATGCGCCGGCAGCGGGCTTCGAAGCGCCTTTTGAAATGCTGGCCGCCTGCCACGAACGTGTGGAGCGCATGCTGGCGTTGCTGGCGCGCCTGCAGCAGCACCTGCTGGCGCAAGGCCGCGACGAGCCGGCTCGCCAGGCGGCTCGCGACGTGATGCGTTACTTTGACCTCGCTGCCCCGCTGCACCACCAGGACGAAGAGCTGCATGTCTTCCCTCCTTTGCTGGCTGGGCCGGATGCCGGTTTGCGATCACTGGTCGAACGCTTGGTGCGGGACCACCGGGCGATGGAGGTGACCTGGCCCGAGGCGCGCCGCGTTCTGCATGAGATTGCCGAGAGCCCGGTGGATGATGGGACGCCGCTCACAGAGCCCCAGAGGGCGGCACTGGACCGCTTCGCCGGCCTGTACGAACGGCATCTGGCGGACGAAGACCGCCTGGCCTATCCCGCGGCGCAGGCGGTGCTGACGGTGAACGCCCTGCGGGCCATGAGTGAGGACATGATGCAGCGCCGCGGGGTTCGCGCCGGCAGCTGATCTCTAGGAGCCTGTCGGACTTGGGAATCGTCGGCTGCAAATCGACCGCAGCGGTCCATTTTTCGCCATCTTTTTGTCCCATCGCTGGGCTATGGGCCTGCAAACCCGGCAAAAACTGTCCTCGCTGCGGCCGATTTTCGCTTTCGACGCCCCAAGCCCGACAGGCTCCTTGCCATGATTAGAGGCAAAATAGCAGGATGAACGCGCCCGACTCCCCCAACGCCCTGGCTGCCCGCAGCGAATTGCCGCAACTCATGCAGGTCATGGGTTTAAAGTCAAAAGTGGCTTCAACCCTTATGGCGCGGGCACCAGCAGCTATTAAAAACAGAGCGTTGTTGGCTTTAGCCGGTTTGCTGCGCAGCCAGGTGGCGCCTCTGCAAACGGCCAATGCCCTGGACCTGGAACGCGCCAAAACCGCCGGCCTGGCCGGGCCCATGCTGGACCGGCTCAAGCTGAGCCCGAAAATCATCGAGACCGTGGCCCTGGGCTGCGAACAACTGGCCGCCATGCCGGACGTGATCGGCGAGATCATCGGCATGAAGCAGCAGCCCAGCGGCATTCGCGTGGGCCAGATGCGCGTGCCCATTGGCGTGTTCGGCATGATTTACGAAAGCCGGCCGAATGTGACGATTGAGGCCGCTTCGCTGGCCATCAAAAGCGGTAATGCCTGCATTCTTCGTGGCGGCTCCGAAGCCATCGAGTCGAACAAGGCGCTGGCGGCGCTCGTACAGCAGGCGCTGACCGGGGCCGGGTTGCCGGCCGATGCGGTGCAACTGGTGCCCACCACCGACCGCGAAGCGGTCGGCCTCTTGATCGCCATGCCGCAATTTGTCGACGTGATCATCCCGCGCGGCGGCAAGGGCCTGATCGAACGCATCAGCCGCGACGCCAAGGTACCGGTCATCAAGCACCTGGACGGCAATTGCCATGTCTATGTGGACGACCCCTGCGACATCGCCATGGCGGTCACCGTGGCCGACAACGCCAAGACCCAGAAATACAGCCCCTGCAACGCCAGCGAGGGCCTGCTGGTCGCGCGCGGCGCGGCAGCGGAGTTTCTGCCGAAAATCGGCGCCATCTACGCCGCCAAGGGCGTGGAGATGCGCTGCGACGCCGAAGCCGAAGCCGTTCTCGCGAAACTGCCGGCAGCCAAGGTGCTGGCCGCCACCGAGCAGGACTGGTACGAGGAATACCTGGCGCCCATCATCAGCATCAAGGTGGTTGCCGGTGTTGATGAGGCGATTGCCCACATCAACAAGTACTCGAGCCACCACACCGACGCCATCCTCACGCGCGACCACATGCATGCTCAGAAGTTTCTGCGCGAGGTGGATTCAGCCAGCGTTTTGGTGAATGCGAGTACCCGCTTCGCAGATGGTTTCGAGTTTGGCTTGGGTGCTGAAATCGGCATCTCGACAGACAAGTTCCATGCGCGCGGGCCGGTCGGCATCGAGGGCCTGACCTCGCTCAAGTACGTGGTGCTGGGCCAGGGCGAAGTCCGCACCTGAAAAAGCCACCGGCCGGCCGGGCGCCGGCAGGCCTCCGCGGCTTACCTCTTGTAACCGCGTCGGGGCACCCCAATCTCCCTAAAATTCGGTCAGCTATCACCGAAGCAATAACAACGTTTCCCCATTGAAAGTGGCCGCATGGTTCCGCACCTCATTACTGCCTTGACCGGCCCCATCAACGAGCTGGAGCAGCGCATCCTGGACACCACGCCGGCGATCGAGCGCTGGTTCCGCCTGGAGTGGATGGAGCACACGCCACCGTTTTACAGCTCGGTTGATGTGCGCAACGCGGGTTTCAAGCTGGCGCCGGTGGACACCAACCTCTACCCCGGCGGCTGGAACAACCTCACACCGGAGATGCTGCCGCTGGCCGTGCAGGCCGCGATGGCCGCGATTGAAAAAATCTGCCCCGAGGCACGCAACCTGCTGGTCATTCCCGAGAACCACACGCGCAACACCTTCTACCTGGCCAATGTGCTGCAGCTCAAGCGCATCTTTCACCAGGCCGGGCTCAATGTGCGGTTTGGCTCGCTCAGCCCGGAGATCACCGCGCCGACCACGCTGACCCTGCCTACCGGCGACCAGATCACGCTGGAGCCGCTGGTGCGCACTGACCGGCGCCTGGGCCTGAAAAATTTCGACCCCTGCACCATCCTGCTGAACAACGACCTGTCAGTCGGCATTCCCGGCATGCTGGAAGACCTCAACGAGCAGTACCTGCTGCCGCCGCTGCATGCGGGCTGGTCGGTGCGGCGCAAGTCGCGCCATTTCCAGGCCTATGAAGAAGTGTCCAAGCGTTTCGGCAAGTTGTTGGGCGTAGACCCCTGGCTGATCAACCCGATGTTTGCCAAGTGCGGCGAAGTCAATTTTGCCGAAGGCACAGGCATGGACTGCCTGACCAGCAACGTCGATGCGCTGCTGACCAAGATCAAGCGCAAATACAAGGAATACGGCATCAACGAGAAGCCGTTTGTCATCGTCAAGGCCGACAACGGCACTTACGGCATGGGCATCATGACGGTGCGCGATGTGAAAGACCTGGACGAGCTCAACCGCAAGGCCAAAAACAAGATGAGCACGACCAAGGACGGCCAGCCGCTGTCCGAAGTCATCATTCAGGAAGGGGTGCAAACCCACGAACGCATCAACGACGCGGTGGCCGAGCCGGTCGTCTACATGATGGACCGCTACGTGGTGGGCGGCTTTTACCGCGTGCACGCCGACCGCGGCATTGACGAGAACCTCAACGCCCCGGGGGCCAGCTTTGTGCCGCTAGCCTTTGCCGATAGTGGCCGGCTGCCGCAGCCGGGCGTCAAACCGGGCTCCAGCGGGCCGAACCGCTTCTATATGTATGGGGTGATCGGCCGCCTGGCCATGCTGGCGGCCAGCTACGAGCTGGAAGCTACCGATCCGGATGCTGAGGTGTACGATTAGGTTCACCCCTATCGTTCTCACTCCGCTGCGCTCCGTGTAGTTCCTTTTCCCCTCCAGGGGACGCCGCATTGCGTCCGGCAAAGCCGGTTCGCTGGCTGCTGCTGGAAAAGGCAGATGAGGAATGGCACCCTGTTGTTCACTCCGCTGCGCTCCGTGTAGTTCCTTTCCCCCTTCCAGGGGACGCCGCAAGGCATCCGGCAAAGCCGGCCTGCCCGCGGCCGCTGAGGAAATCGGGGAAGGGCTTGCCTCCCGTGGCCGCTCAAACCGCTCAATTTTGAGCCTTTTTGGCCTCCAGCCCTTGATTGGCGGGAACTCTTTGCTATCAAAAACAGAGTGGCCGCCGTTTCCTGCGGTGCTTCGCTTCCGCACGCTTGATGCCGCACCCCGGTTACAAGTTGTTGCAGTGCAACAAAATACCGGATTCTCGCGATTAGGGGCCTGTGCTGCTTGCCGGATGTGGGGTGAGGCGCAAAATAGCATCCTCCAAGACAACCCTTTCTCGCCGTTGGGGCAGCATGACCCCGGCCCCGCGAGAATTTTTTTGTGTCCAGTAAAAAATCATCTCTTGCGGCGCTCACCTTGGGCGCCATCGGTGTCGTCTACGGCGACATCGGAACCAGCGTCCTGTATGCCATCAAGGAAGTCTTCGGTTCCGGGCATGTGGCCTTCACGCCCGACAATGTCTACGGCATCCTGTCCATCTTCTTCTGGACGCTGAGCGTTATCGTGTCTTTCAAGTATGTGTTGCTGGTGCTCCGCGCCGACAACAACGGCGAAGGCGGGCTGGTCGCGATGCTCGCGCTGGCGTCTCAAGCGGTCAAAGACAAGCCCGAGTTGCGGCGCGTCCTGCTCATCATTGGCATTTTCGGCACCGCGCTGTTTTACGGCGACGGGGTCATCACTCCGGCCATCTCGGTCCTGTCCGCTGTCGAGGGGCTGGAGGTGATTTCCCCGGCATTCACCCGCTTCGTCATTCCCGCCACGCTGGCCATCCTGTTCGGCCTGTTCTTCGTCCAGAAGCGCGGCACGACAGGCATCGGCAAGTTTTTCGGGCCGATCACCCTGGTCTGGTTTGGCGTGCTGGCCTTGCTGGGCATCGCCCAGATCATCACCAACCCGGTTATCCTGAAAGCCCTGAGCCCGCATTACGCCTTGATGTTCCTGTGGTTCAACCCGGGGACGACGTTCATCATCCTGGGCGCCGTGGTGCTGTGCGTGACGGGTGCTGAGGCGCTGTATGCCGATCTCGGCCATTTCGGCAAAAAGCCGATCCGCCTGGCCTGGTTCTCGGTGGTGATGCCGGCCCTGACACTCAACTATTTCGGTCAGGGCGCGCTGTTGCTGGGGAACCCGGCGGCCGTCAAAAATCCCTTCTACCTGATGGCGCCAGAGTGGGCGCTGGTGCCGCTGGTCCTGCTGGCCACGATGGCCACGGTGATCGCCTCGCAGGCCATCATCACCGGTGCATTCAGCGTTACCAAACAGGTGATCCAGCTCGGTTACCTGCCGCGCCTGAACATCCAGCACACCAGCGTCCGCGATACCGGCCAGATCTACATTCCCTTCGTGAACTGGACCCTGTTCATCGCGATCGTGATGGCCGTTGTCATGTTCCGCTCGTCGAGCAACCTCGCGGCGGCCTACGGCATTGCCGTGACGGCCGACATGCTGATCACCACCATCCTGACCTTCTTCGTGATCCGCCACGCCTGGAAATACCCCTTATGGCTGTGCGTGGCGGCCACGGGCGTTTTCTTCGTGGTTGACTTCGCCTTTTTCGCTTCCAACCTCATGAAGCTTTTCGCCGGCGGCTGGTTCCCCATCGTGATCGCCGCCGCTGTATTCACCTTGATGATGACCTGGAAGCAGGGGCGCGCCTTGCTCAATGAGAAGCTGCGCGCCGATGCCATCGACCTGCCCAGCTTCCTCGAAGCCGTGTTCATCAGTCCGCCGGCCCGCGTCGCCGGCTCGGCCGTCTTCCTGACCGCCGAACCGGGCGCTGTGCCCAATGCGTTGCTGCACAACCTCAAACACAACAAGGTGCTGCACGAGCAGAACCTGTTTGTCACGGTGCGCAACCATGAGGTGCCCTGGATAGGCATGGACAAGCGGCTGGCGATCGAGTCACTGGGCCATAACTGCTGGCAGGTGGTGATTCACTACGGCTTCAAGAACGACCCGGACCTGCCCAAGGCGCTGGAGCAGATGCGCACGCGCGGCTGCGAACTGGAGGTCATGACCACCAGCTATTTCCTGTCGCGGGATGTGGTGGTTCCAAGCATAGGGAGCGGCATGGCGCCGTGGCGCGAGAAGCTGTTTGCGCAGATGCACCACAACGCCAGCGGCGCGGCGGATTTTCTCAACCTGCCTAACAATTCGGTGGTGGAGCTGGGCAGCAAGATCGAAATTTGATGGGCGGATTCAAGTACGAAGTGCATCGTTCAGAAATAGGGTGGGCCAAGAGCAAA
>NZ_JBDTTH010000117.1:0-9490 GCF_039930745.1 Polaromonas sp.
AGGTTGCCCGTAGCGAAGCGAAGGGACCCAGACCATCGGGTCGCCTTTTTCTTTGCTTACTTTCTTTTTGGCGACGCAAAAAGAAAGTGAGTTGCTGCCGGGCAACCCCCGGCTTGCTGGCGAACTACAACCAAACGAAGCGCTGAAAGAGTCAGCAGACATGGATCCCGGATCAGGCCCGGGATGACAGCCGCCCCAACAGCTACCATACCCCCCATGCTCCACAAGCCCCGCATCCTGGTGATAGAAGACGAGTCCGGCATTGCCGACACGATCCAGTATGTGCTGGCCACCGACGGCTTTGCGCCGGTGTGGTGCGCCACCGCCCAGCAGGCGCTGCAGGAGTTTGCAGCCGAGCCGCCGGCGCTCGCCATCCTTGACGTCGGCCTGCCTGACCTCAACGGCTTCGAGCTGTTCAAGCGCCTGCAGGCTCTGCCCGGCGGGGCAGCCGTGCCCATGCTGTTCCTGACGGCGCGAAGTGATGAGATCGACCGTGTTGTCGGCCTCGAACTCGGCGCCGACGACTACATTGCCAAACCGTTTTCGCCGCGCGAACTCGTGGCGCGGGTGCGCGGCATCCTGCGCCGCACCGTGCGTACGACCGCTGCCGGGCCCCGGGAAACCGTTCCTGCAGTCAGCGTGGTTTTTTCACTTGATGAAGAACGCCGCCAGATCCGCTTCTACGGCCAGGCGTTGGAGCTGTCGCGTTACGAATACGGCATCCTGCGTCTGCTGGTGCAAAAGCCCGGCCGGGTCTACACCCGCGACGAGCTGCTCACCAAAGTCTGGGACGACGACGCCGCCAGTTTCGACCGCACCGTGGATGCGCACATCAAGACCCTGCGTGCCAAGCTCAAGGCGGTGGCGCCACACACCGAGCCGATACGCACTTCGCGCGGTTCGGGCTACGCGCTGGCCGAGGATCTGCCCCAGGAGCAGCGTTGAGCCGGAACGGACGCCGCGAAGGGCCGCCCCGAGCAAGGCCAGCCCCCTCGGGGGGCAGCGCATTACACGCAGTGAAAAGCGTGGGGGTCCGTTGAATAAGCGCAACCGCATCTTCATCGGCATCCTGCTGATCTATGCAGCCGGCATTGCCTTCATTCTTTACCGCGTGGTCGCCGAGATCGACCCGCGTTACCGCGAGTCGGCCGAGGAGTCGCTGGTCGAAACCTCGCACCTGCTGGCCGGCCTGATCGAGCAGGACGTGCAGGCCGGCGCCATCGACACCACGCGGCTGGAGCCGCTGTTCAAGTCGCTGTACGCGCGCCAGTTTTTGTCGCAGATCTATTCGGTTACCAAAACGCGCATTGAAATGCGCGCCTATGTCACCGACCGCTCGGGCCGCGTGCTGTTCGACTCGCTGGGGAAGTCCGCCGGAGCCGACTATTCGCAATGGCACGACGTCAGCTTCACGCTGCGCGGCGACTACGGCGCGCGAACCACCCGCGACGTGGAGGCGGACCCGCTGAGCTCGGTCATGTATGTGGGCGCACCGATCCGCTGGAACAACGAGATCATCGGTGTCGCCACGATTGGAAAGCCGGTCACCAGCTTCGGCCAGTTTGTCTCCGCGGCGCGCCAGAAAACCCTCTTTGTCGGCCTGGTGTCCGTGCTGGCGGTGCTGCTGCTGGCCGTGATCGTTTCTGTCTGGCTGGTGCGGCCCTTCGGCGTGATTGCCGACTACGTGCGGTACGTGCGGGCCCAGCGCTCGCTGAACCTGCCGCGCCTGGGCCGGCGCGCGCTGGGCGCCATCGGTGCGGCCTATGACGAAATGCGCGACGCGCTGGCCGGCCGCAACTATGTGGCCGACTATGTGCAGACCCTCACGCACGAAGTCAAAAGCCCGCTGTCGGCCATTCGCGGTGCGGCCGAACTGCTGCAGGAAGCCGGCATGCCGCAGGCCGAGCGCCAGCGCTTCCTGGCCAACATCATGCGCGAGACCGGCCGCATCCAGGAGATGGTGGACCGCATGATGGAGCTCACCGCGCTGGAAACCCGCCGCGCGCTGGATCGCCCGGTGCCCGTGGCGATCAAGCCGCTGCTCGCGGAACTCGCGGAGGCTGCCCAGGACGCCGCGGCTGCGCGCGGCCTCCGCATCACGGTGGATGCACCGGAAGACGCGGCGGTGGAGGGCGATGCCTTCCTGCTGCGCCGCGCCGTCAGCAACCTGCTGGACAACGCAGTCGATTTCTCGCCTGCCGGCGGCACCGTCGTGCTCTCGCTGCAGCTGCAGCCCCGCTCGGTGCGCATCCGTGTGCAGGACAGCGGCCCCGGCATTCCCGAATACGCCCAGGACAAGGTGTTCGAGAAGTTCTACTCGCTGGCAAGGCCGCATTCGCGCAAGAAGAGCACCGGTCTGGGCCTGGCCTTTGTGCGCGAGATCGCCGCCCTGCATGACGGGCGCATCGAACTGGCCAATGTGCCCGGGGAACCCGGCCAGGGTGCCATTGCCACGCTGTCGCTGCCCCGCGCTTCTTCTTGATTCGCAATTTCGTAACGACATTTCACACCGACTTCACACAAGCTTCCCGAAAGCTTCGAACCGCCTTCCCGGATGGCCGACATCCTTGGACCCGTGCACTGTCGCACGCCTGCCAAGGAGTTTTTCATGTCGCCCACCCTGTTCCACCCAGCCTCCGCCGCGCGCTGGCTGTGGCTTGCCACCGCCGGTATTGCCGCCGCCTGCTTCATCACGCTGACGCTGAGCCCCGCGCACGCCCAGGACCGCGACAGCACCGCCCCACGGCAGAAAACCGAGAGCCCCTACTTCTTCGTCAAGAGCGATGAACCCGGCCTGGACCAGCTGCCCCTGAAGGCCACCCTGGTTGACGTGCGCATCTCCGGCGTGATCGCCGACGTCACCGTCACCCAGCACTACCGCAACGAAGGCCAGCGCGCCATTGAAGCCAAATACGTTTTTCCCGGTTCCACCAAGGCCGCGGTCTATGGCATGAATGTGCGCCTGGCCGACCGCCTGATCACCGCCAACATCCGCGAGAAGCAGCAGGCGCGCATCGAATACGACAGCGCCAAAAAAGAAGGCAAAACTGCCGCCCTGCTCGAGCAGCATCTGCCCAATGTGTTCCAGATGAACGTCGCCAACATCATGCCCGGCGACGACGTGAAGGTCGAGCTGCGCTACACCGAGCTGCTGGTGCCGCAGTCGGGCAACTACCAGTTCGTTTTTCCCACCGTGGTCGGCCCGCGCTACAACAGTCCACAGTCGGAAAACGCCCAGGCGCCCTGGGTGGCCAAGCCCTACCTGCCGGCCGGCCAGCCTTCGGCCACCGCCTTTGACATCAAGGTGCAACTTGTCACGCCGATCGGCCTGAAGGAAGTGCGTTCTGACTCCCACAGCGTCAACGTACAGCTTGCAGATGAAAGCGACACCGGCAGCAAACGCGCCAGCGTGTCGCTGCGCCCCGGCAGCGGCCCTGCCAACAACCGCGACTTCATCCTCGACTACCGGCTTGCCGGCGACCGCATCGAATCCGGCATCATGCTCTACGAAGGTAGCGGCGAAAACTTCTTCCTCGCCATGGTCGAGCCGCCCAAACAGATTGCGGCGCAAACCATCAGCCCGCGCGAATACATCTTTGTGGTCGATATCTCCGGCTCCATGCACGGCTTCCCGCTGGAGACCTCCAAGGCCCTGCTGCGCGAGCTGATCGGCAGCCTGCGGCCCAGCGACAGCTTCAACGTGCTGCTGTTCTCCGGCAGCAATCGCTTCCTCAGCCCAAGCTCCGTGCCCGCTAGCCGCGCCAACATCGACCAGGCCATCAACACCATCGTGCAGATGGGCGGTGGCGGCAGCACCGAGCTGATCCCGGCCCTGAAGCGCGTCTACGCCGAGCCCAAGGCCGCCGACGTCTCGCGCACCATCGTGGTAGTGACCGACGGCTACGTCTCGGTGGAGCGTGAAGCGTTCGAACTGGTGCGCCGCAACCTCTCGCAGGCCAACCTGTTTTCTTTCGGCATCGGCTCCTCGGTGAACCGCCACCTGATGGAAGGCCTGGCTCGTGCCGGCATGGGCGAGCCCTTCATCATCACCAAAGCCTCCGAAGCGCCCGCCGAGGCCGCGCGCTTTCGCAAGATGATCGACTCGCCCGTTCTGACCAGCGTGAAGGCCCGGTTTGAGGGCATGGACGTGTACGACGTGGAACCCGCCCAATTGCCCGATGTGCTGGGCGAGCGCCCGGTGGTGGTCTTTGGCAAATGGCGCGGCAAGGCCGGCGGCCAGCTGGTCATCGAAGGCCAGAGTGCCAGCGGCCCCTATCGCAAGGCCCTGCCCGTGGGCAGCAGCAGCCAGGACGCAGCCGCGCTGCGTTACCTCTGGGCACGGCATCGCATCGCCGGCCTGTCCGACCAGGAGGCGCTTGAAGGTGGCGACGCCCAGCGCCAGCGCATCACCGAGCTCGGCCTGCAGTACAACCTGCTCACGCAGTACACCAGCTTCCTCGCGGTGGACAAGGTCGTGCGCAACACCCAGGCGCTTGACGCGCCCAGCGTGAACCAGCCCTCGCCCATGCCGCAGGGCGTGAGCAACCTCGCGATAGGTGCCGAAGTACCCGGCACACCCGAGCCCGCGGTGTGGGGCGGCATGGCCATGATGCTGTCGGTGCTGGCCATGCTGGCGCGCCGCCAGCGTCGTCACAACGCAGCCCGCCTGACCGCCTGAGGACGCGCCATGGCTTTATTCACCGACCTTCACACGCTGGCCCGGCCGCAGGGCCTGCTCAAGCGGCCCGGCTTTGTGCGCTGGGGCGTGCGCATCGACACCGCGCCCGAATGGATCTGGCTCGCCCTGCTGGCCGCCGCCCTGTGGCCGACCTGGCTGTGGATGGGCCAGCGCATGCTGGACCGCTCCGACGATCCACTGGGGCTGCTGGCGCTGTCGGCGCTGGCCCTGCTGGGCTGGCAGCAGCGCCGCCGCCTGCGGCCCGCGCCGCGCCTGCTGTGGCTGGCGTTAGCGCTGGCCGGCGCGGTGGCAGCAACTATCAGCCAGGGCGCGTTGCCGCCGCTGCTGGTGGCCCTGCTTTCATTGAGCACACTGGCCGCCGGGCTGTGCGCCTTCCTGCCCGGCACGGTGGCCAGCGGGCCGGTGTTGGGCCTGTCGGTGCTGTCGCTGCCCTTGCTGGCCTCGCTGCAGTTTTATGCCGGCTACCCGCTGCGTGTGATCACCGCCGAAGCCAGCCGCTGGCTGCTGATGCTGGGCCATGAAGTCGAGCGCAGCGGTGCCAGCCTGCTGGTGGACGGCCAGCTGGTGATCGTGGACGCGCCGTGTTCAGGCGTGCAGATGGCCTGGTTTGGCTACTTCAGCGCCTGCGCCGTCACGCTTTACCTCGCCCGCAGCAACCGTGCCTTTTTCACCCGTCTGCCTGCTGTCAGCGTGCTGGTGCTGAGTGGCAATGTGCTGCGCAACACGGTGCTGGTGGCCGCCGAAGCCTCGGGCAGCCATGTGCCCGGCTGGGTTCACGAAAGTGTCGGCCTGGCAGTGCTGGCCGCCGTGTGTGCCGCCATTGCGTGGGTCATGGCCCGCCCGGAGAAAACACGTTCCGGGAGAACACGCCATGTTTGAAAACAGCTTCATCAACCGCGTCATGCACAAAAGCCTGTGGGCGGTGCTGCTACCCGTGTGCATGTTGTGGGCCGTCTTCGCTGCGCTGGCCCGGCCATCCATCCAGCCGCATCAGCCCGCCAGCAGCAGCGAGTTCGTCACGCAGTGGCAAGGCCAGGCGCTGCGCCCGCTGGCGCTGAGCGAAGTCGAACAACGTTTTGCACGGCGCTTTCCGGGTACGCTGAGCCGCCTGACCAATGGGACGCAAGTGCTGGTGGTGCGAAGCGTGGACAAGCCGACGCGCATGCTGCATCCGGCCACCGACTGCTACCAGGGCCTGGGCTACCAGATCGCCGCGCAGCAGCTCGAGCTGGACCGCGAGCGGCTGCTCTGGCGCTGCTTTGAAGCGCGGCGCGGCGGGCAGCGCCAGCGGGTCTGCGAGCGCATTGTCGATGCCGGTGGCCGCGGCTTCACCGATACCTCAGCCTGGTACTGGGCTGCCGTCCTGGGCCAGTCGCAAGGCCCGTGGCAGGCCATCACCGTCGCGAGCCCGCTGTGAAAACGCTGCGCCGCCTGGGTTTGATGCTTTTTTGGCTTCTAGCCCCTGCTGCATCTGGGCTGACAGCTAGCTATTTCATAGCAAAAATGGTGCTGGCACCACTACCGGACGAGTGGTCCGCGCCGCTGCGCGCCGGCCCGTTGCAGTTGCAGGCCGGCGTGCCGACCATGCTGCGCCTCGCCACTGCGCCCTGGGTCGGGCCCCTGCTGAACGGCCGCCGCCTGGCAACACGCGCCGGCCCTGTGCAGCTGGCCTGGCAAGCCCCCACGCGCACCTTGCTGCTGCATTGCGCGCCGTGTACGCTCACGCCGTCCGCGCTCGGTGAGGAGCGGGTCGTCCTGCAGGAACTGCGGCTCAGCATCCGCCGGCAGGGCCAGTTGCTTGACGGCGAACTGGCCTCGGGCGCATTGCGTGCCACCTGGCGCGGTGAGCTGAGCAACCGGCAGCTGCAAGTCCAGCTGCAGCTGCCGTCCAGCGCCATCGCCGACGCTTATGCCCTGTTCGGCACAGCCATTCCCGAGCTGGCACGCGCCCGCATTGAAGGCCGCTTTGCCCTGAAGGCCCAATTCAGCTTGCCCAATGGCCAGCTGAGCCTGACGCCGCAGGTCGAAGGTTTCCAGGTCAGCGGCCTGGGCACCGAAGTGTTTGCCGCAGCCCGCTCCAGCTGCAGCCGGCGCACCAGCCGCCTCGCCGCCGACAGCTGGCTCTCGCGCGCCGTGATCACTGCCGAAGACCAGCGCTTTTACGAACATCCCGGCTACGACCTCGCCGAGTTCAGCGCCTCCATGCGCCAGAACCAGCGCGACGGCCGCATCAGCCGCGGCGCCAGCACGCTGCCCCAGCAACTGGCCAAACTGCTGGTCACCGGGGGCGAGCGCAGTCCCGTGCGCAAACTGCGGGAGTTGCTGTACGCGGTGGAGATGGAGCAGACGCTGGGCAAGCCGCGCATGCTGCAGCTCTACCTGGCACATGCGCCCTGGGGGCCGGGCCTGTGCGGCGCCGAGGCCGCCGCACAGCACTACTTCGGCCAGCGCGCACATGCACTAGAGCCTGCACAGGCAGTCTGGCTGGCAGCCATGCTGCACAACCCCGGACTGGAGGCACGCCGCTGGGCAGAAACCGGGGAAATCAATACGGCCAGGGCGCAGTGGGTGCTCGCTGGCCTGCGCGGCCTGCCCAGGCGACAGCGCGCCCGGCTCGCGGAAGAACTGGCGCAACCAGCATGGACGCCACCGCGCGTGCCGGCTGACCCAGATCAAGGACACAGCCCCCGTCCGGAGGCCCAATAAAAAGTCTCTTCACCATTGGAGCCTTTCATGAAAAGCAATGTTGGCGGCATCGACCGCATTCTTCGCATCACCATCGGGCTGGTGCTGGTCGGGCTGGCTGCCACCGGCACCGTCGGCTGGTGGGGCTGGCTGGGCGTGGTTCCCCTGGCAACCGGCCTGGTGGGCTGGTGTCCGCCTTATGCCCTGCTAGGGTTCAATACCTGCAAGATGAAGTGACACCAGCGCGAGCCCTCGCGCCCTGATCTGATTCACAGCGAGGCATCGAGCTACCGCGCGCCCCATTCCCGCACCATGCCAGTGCATTTTGTACACAATAAGTGCGCTAGATTGTGTACAAGGCTGGCATGCCTTCTGCATGTGACGAGGCATGGACCCTGTCACGCCCCTCGCCCCTGCTGCCGTTGAACTGGTTGCATTGACCAAGAGGTATGCGCAGGGCGCACCTGCGGTAGACAACATCAACCTGCGCATCGCCAGCGGCAGCTACTGCTGCCTGCTCGGCCCGTCGGGCTGCGGCAAAAGCACCACCCTGCGCATGATCGCCGGCCACGAAACCGTCAGCAGCGGCGACATCCTGCTGGAAAACCGCAACATCACCAGTTTGGCGGCCGCAGCCCGCGGCACCGCCATGATGTTCCAGAGTTTTGCGCTATTCCCGCACCTGTCGGCACTCGACAACGTGGCCTTCAGCCTGAAGATGAAAGGTGTCGACAAGACCACGCGCCACAAGCAGGCGCAGGACCTGCTGGAGCGCGTCGCCATGGGTCACCTGGCGCAACGCAAACCCGGTGAGCTCTCGGGCGGACAGCAACAACGCGTGGCATTGGCGCGCGCCCTGATCACCCAGCCGCGCGTGCTGCTGCTCGATGAGCCGTTGTCGGCGCTGGACCCTTTCCTGCGCATCCAGATGCGCGCCGAACTGCGCCGCTGGCAGAAGGAACTGGGCCTGACCTTCATCCACGTCACGCACTCGCAGGAAGAAGCGATGGCGCTGGCCGACACCATGGTGGTGATGAACAACGGCCTGATCGAGCAGGTCGGCTCGCCGCACGAGGTCTACAACGCGCCAGCCACCGAATTCATCGCTCGTTTCATGGGTGGCCACAACGTGATCGACACCGGCGCCGGCAAGATCGCCGTGCGCAACGACCACATGCTGATTGCGCGGTCCGAGCCCACCGCGCCGGCGGCCGGCATCGGTGGCATGGGGGCAGTGATCACCGATGTCGAGTACCAGGGCACCTATGTGCTGCTCGGTCTCGATGCCGCCACCAGCACCGGCCCCACCAGCGTCTCGGTGATGCTGCCCGAAGCCAGCTTTGCCCAGCGCCCCTATGCCATGGGCGAGTCCGTTCACCTGTCCTGGCACGCCGCGCACGCGCTGCGGGCCTGATCCCTCATTCACGTTTTTAACCAAGGAGCCACCATGTCCAGCGACACCATCAATCCCAACCCTGAAGCTCTCGGCATGCAACGCCGTACCCTGCTCACCGGCATGGCCGGCATCCTGGCCACCGGCCTGGCGCCCGCCGTGCACGCCCAGGAAAAAATCACCCTGCGTTACCTCGGCACCGCGGTGAACCAGGACAAGGCCATTGCCGAGAAGTTCAAGGCCGACACCGGCATCACCATCCAGTACGTGGCCGTCACCACCGACGACGTCACCAAACGCGCCGTCACCGCGCCCAACAGTTTCGACCTGATCGACACCGAGTACTTCTCGCTCAAGAAAATCGTGCCGACCGGCAACCTGAAAGGCATTGACACCAAAAAGATCAAGAACGCCGACAAGATCACCTCGCTGTTCACCACCGGCACCGTGGCCGGCAAGGCCGTCGGCGACCAGGGAACGGCGCCCAAGAAGGTGATTTACCTCGAAGGCGAAAAGTCCAAGGTGTTCGCCAAGTCGCCGACTCAGTTCATGTCGCTGATCCCCACGGTGTACAACGCCGACACGCTGGGCATACGCCCCGACCTGATCAAGCGCCCGATCTCTTCCTGGGCCGAACTGCTCAACCCCGAGTTCAAGGGCAAGGCCGCCATCCTGAACATCCCGTCCATCGGCATCATGGACGCGGCCATGGT
>NZ_JBDTTH010000118.1:0-9393 GCF_039930745.1 Polaromonas sp.
CATCACCGGCAGGTCCGGCCAGTCGTCACCCATGAATGCAGCCTGCGACCAGTCGAGCCCCAGCGCCTTGAGGGTGATCTCGGCGGCCGGCAGCTTGTCTTCGGTACCGAAATGGGCATGCACAACACCCAGCGCCTGCAGGCGTGTACGCAGCACGGCGCTGTCGCGGCCGGTGACCACGGCCGGCGTGATGCCGGCGCGCTGCAGCAGTTTCAAGCCGTGTCCGTCAAGCGAATTAAAACGTTTGAGTGTCTCGCCCGCGGCATTGAACCCGACCTGCGGTGTCGCCCGGGGATCGCCTTCCGGATACTCCCCGAAATACAGGCCGCCATCTGTGAGGACACCGTCCACATCAAAAAAAGCCACTTTCACCTGTTGTGCGAGCAGCAGCAGTTGTGGTGCGAAGTTCAGGGCCGGCGACACGACCTTCATGCGTAACTACCTGAAAACTGCATCGAGTCCGTACGCATAGTTCCCCGTCTTCTCAAGCCGGGGTCGCGGAGTTGGCTTCGCCAGGCCGCAGGCGCAGCGGCCCCCTCGGGGGGCAGTGCAGTACACGAAGTGACAAACGTGGGGGTCATATCACTTTCGCGCGCAGCAAGTCGTTGCTGTTGAGCGCACCGCACAGAACCCCCGCATCGTCCACCACCAGCACACTGGTGATGCGGTACTGCTCCATCAGCGCCACCGCCTCTACTGCCAGTGCGCCAGCATGCAGCGTACGCGGATCGGGGTGCATGACCTCGGCGGCTTTGCTGGCCCGCAGGTCCACCCCTTTTTCAATCAGCCGGCGCAGATCACCATCGGTAAAAATGCCGCGCACCCGGCGTGCATCATCGACGATGGCCGAAGCGCCCAGACCCTTGTTGCTCATCTCGCGCATCAGTTCCGTAAAACTGGCCTGAAGACCCACCGCCGGGACCGCGTCACCGGTGCGCATCACATCCTCGATATGCGTCAGCAGCTTGCGGCCCAGTGCGCCGCCCGGGTGGGAGCGGGCAAAGTCTTCTTCCCTGAAGCCGCGGGCATCGAGCAGGGCAACCGCCAGCGCATCCCCCAGCGCCATTTGCGCCGTCGTACTGGCCGTGGGCGCCAAGTTGAGCGGACAGGCCTCCGCATCCACGGCGCTGTTCAGAACCAGGTCGGCATGTTTCGCAAGTGTGGATGCGGTCCGGCCGGTCATCGCCACCAGCGTCACGCCGAGGCGTTTCAGGGCCGGCAGGATAACCGCCAGCTCTTCCACTTCGCCGGAATTGGAGATCGCCAGCACGATGTCTCCCGGCGACACCATGCCGAGGTCGCCGTGGCTGGCTTCAGCCGGATGGACAAACATGGCCGGCGTGCCGGTGGAGGCAAGCGTGGCGGAAATTTTCCGGCCAACGTGGCCGCTTTTCCCCATGCCCATCACCACGACCCGCCCCTTGCAGGCCAGCATGACCTGCACAGCCTGCGCGAATTCGGGGCCGATCCGGCCTTTCAGTCCAAGCACTGCGGCAGCTTCGATTTCAAGGGTCTCGTGGGCCAGTGCCAGCGCTCGCGCGGGATCAAATTTCGCAGGTTCAAAGCTCATGCCCGCATTCTATAGAGCCGCATCAGGCGCATGGCCCCAATCCCGCTGGTTGCACTGCAGCGCAGCGAAATTGATGGCCGCTGTCAAGAACAACAAGCCCTTCAGCTACCATCTAAACATGACTGCGCTCGAACTCACACTGCTGTATTTACTGGCTGCTGTGTTGGGTGTGGTCGCTTGCCGCACGCTCAAGCTGCCGCCCATGCTCGGTTATTTAGCCGTCGGGGTGGTGATTGGTCCCAATGCGCTGGCACTGGCCGAGAATTCCGACGGGGTGCGCCACCTCGGCGAGTTCGGTGTGGTCTTCCTCATGTTTGTGATCGGGCTTGAGTTCAACCTGCCCAAGCTGCGCTCCATGCGGCGTCATGTCTTCGGGCTGGGCCTGCTTCAGGTCGCGTTCACGATAGTGCTGGCCACAGTCGGCTCCCTGTTCCTGGCCGCGCTGGCACCCACCTTGTGGAAGATGTCCTGGCAGATGGTGCTGGCGCTTTCCGGCGCCATCGCCATGAGCAGCACAGCCGTCGTGGTCAAGCTGCTGTCCGAGCGGCTGGAGCTGGAGTCCGAACACGGCAAACGCGTGATGGGCGTGCTGCTGTTCCAGGATCTGGCCGTGGTGCCGCTGCTGGTGCTGATTCCCGCCTTGGGCGCTTCACCCGACAAGCTGCTGATGGCGCTGGCCATCGCCGGGCTCAAGGCAACGGTGCTGGTCGGCTTGCTGTTGACCGGCGGCCAGCGTGTCATGCGCTGGTGGCTGACGCTGGTGGCCAGGCGCAAAAGTGAAGAGCTGTTTGTGCTGAACCTGCTGCTCGTCACGCTGGCGCTGGCCTGGCTGACCGAGCTGGCCGGCCTGAGCCTGGCGCTCGGCGCTTTTATTGCCGGCATGCTGATTTCCGAAACCGAGTACAAGCATCAGGTCGAAACCGACATCCGGCCCTTTCACGATGTCTTGCTTGGCCTGTTTTTCATCAGCATCGGGATGCTGCTGGACTGGCGGCTGGTGCTTGAGCGCTGGCCACTGGTGCTGCTGTTGCTGACCGTGCCGGTGCTGTTCAAACTGGTCATGATCACGGCGCTGGCCCGGGCCTTGGGGGCCACCGCCGGCGTGTCGCTGCGCACCGGCCTGTACCTGGCGCAGGCCGGTGAGTTCGGCTTTGTGCTGCTGACACTGGCGCAGGGCAACAACCTGGTTCCCCCGTCGCTGCTCAACCCCATCCTGGCGAGCATGGTGCTGTCCATGCTCGCCACACCCTTCATCGTCATGTACAGCAACCGCATCGTGATGAAGCTGGTCTCCAGCGAATGGCTGCAGCAGTCGCTGCAAATGACCACCATTGCACGCAAGTCCATCAATACCGAAAGGCATGTGATTGTTTGCGGTTATGGCCGCTGCGGCCAGAACCTGGGCCACATGCTCGAAGGCGAAGGCATTCCCTACATCGCCCTCGACCTGGACCCCGATCGGGTGCGCCAGGCCGCTGCCGCGGGCGACTCGGTGGTGTTCGGTGACGCCGTGCGCCTGCAGTCGCTGATGGCTGCAGGCCTGGCACGTGCCAGTGCCGTGGTGGTGACTTATCTGGACACCGCCAGCGCACTCAAGGTATTGGCAAACATCCGCGCCCACGCCCCCACCGTGCCGGTGATTGTGCGCACTGTGGATGACCGCGACCTGGAAAAACTGCAGGCCGCTGGCGCCACCGAGGTAGTTCCGGAGGCCATTGAAGGCAGCCTGATGCTGGCCAGCCATGCGCTGGCGCTGGTGGGCGTGCCCATGCGCCGCGTGATCCGGGTGGTGCAGGACCAGCGCGATGTGCGCTACAACCTGCTGCGCGGCTACTTCCGCGGCGCCGACGACGACACGGCGGGTGACCTGGAGCAGGAGCGCCTCTCCACCGTCACTTTGCCGCTGGGCATCAAATCCGTCGGCAAGCAGCTTGGCGAGTTTGCATTGCACGCGACTGGCGTGCGCGTGGTCAGCCTGCGGCGCGGCGGCGGCAAGGCTCTGGAAGCGCTGGACAACACCCGGCTTCAGGGCGGCGACACCCTGGTGCTCTCGGGCCGGACCGAGGCCCTGGCGCTGGCTGAGCAGAAACTTTTGCGCGGCTGAATGTTCATGCCGGGCACAGATGGCCGCTGGCCATCGGTCGGAGCAAAATGGGGGCCCGCAGAACTTCCAAGCAAACCCATGCCCGCCTCGAGCGACTCTTTCAACTACGGCCCCTACCTCCGCAGCCACATCCGCACCGTGCCCGACTGGCCGGCGCCGGGTGTGCAGTTTCGCGACATCACGCCGCTGCTGCAGGACCCCAAGGTTTTTCGTGTGCTGATCGACGCTTTTGTGCACCGCTACATGGACCCCGCCCTGCGCCCGGATGTGGTCGCCGGGCTTGATGCGCGCGGTTTCATTCTTGGTGCCGTGGTGGCTTACGAACTCAACATCGGTTTTGTTCCGATCCGGAAAAAGGGCAAGCTGCCTTTCACCACCGTGCAGGAAACCTATGAACTGGAGTACGGCAGCGCCACCGTTGAGCTGCACACCGATGCCGTCAAACCCGACGACCGGGTGCTGCTGATCGATGACCTGATCGCCACCGGCGGCACCATGATGGCCGGCAAAAAACTGCTGGAAAAACTGGGGGCCCGGGTGATGGAAGGCGCCGCGATTGTGGACCTGCCGGAACTCGGCGGTTCCGACAAATTGCGCGCCAGCGGGTTACCGCTTTTTACCCTGCTGGATTTCGACGGACATTAGGCCGCGCCGAAAACTATCAATTTGATAGCTGGTAGCGCCCGTGGAATAAGGGCTAGAGACCGATTTGACTCATTATTCAGGTGCCGGCAGCCATGTAGCCCGGCATCTGTTGATCAAACCAGGTCGCCATATTGGGTGGCGCTCAAGGCGGGCACGGTCATGGGTGTTTCGGGCATCTCGGTGTCTTCAAACCCGGTCAGCAGGGTGTAAGAACGCGAGCCGCTTCGGTCGTCTTTGTCGTCTTTGTCAGACGTGCCCTTGGCGGGACGCGGCATGCCGCTGGCTGATGCAGCGGCAAGGGCCTGCTTGAACGCCGTCACTTCATCGGCCTGGATGGGTTCATAACGTTTGGGCAGCGGCGCCAGAGGGGCAACAGCCACCGGTTCCGCCGTAGCAACTTCTGCGACAACCGCTGCGGCAACCTGCACCGGACCAGCGGATACGACAGGTGCCGCTTTTGGCGTTTCGGTATTGGGGCGCGGGCTGGCGACTGCGGCATGGGCGCTGGGGCGGGGTTGGCCCACAGAAACCAGCTCGTTCATGCGCCAGTAAACCGCCGTCACCCGGATGTTGTAGCGCGACTTGGCACTCTGGGCAATCAGGACTTCGATTTCCGCCAGGCGTTCTGTCTGACCGCCAAACTCCTGTGCCAGGTCCATCATGACCATGAACTGCTCGCCGCGCGGGTCCAGTGAAAGCACCTTGAATTTATAGCTGGCCGACAACACACCAGCGCGGATCATGGCCTCACGCACAGCGGCATACAGCAATTCCCTTTTGGCATGCCTTTGGGTTTTTTGGCCGCTTTGCTCGGAAGGATTGTTCAGCGGCATGGGCGCCGATACTTTGGGCCGCGCACCCGCCACCGGACGGGTACGCTCGACGCGGCTCAGGCCGACGCTGTCGCTGTCCAGCTGTGGCTGGACGGAAAGACCTTCGTCTTGGCTGGATTTACCGGAGAACCAACTAAAAAGTGACATCAACTGGCGCCTGAAAAACGATAGCTGCGCATGCAGCGATCAGGGTTGGTGTTGCGAAGAAAATTTGCGCAACTTCTTCGTCCAAGTTTACTGAGTCCTTCTCTTGAATCCGCCTGCGTTGAGCTGGCCGAACTCACCGCCGGGAGACTCCGACGCGCATTCCTGCAATAAATCACGCTATGGCGGTTTGAGTGCACTGCATCTGGCGATTTTTTTCGCACGCCTTGTTGTCGCCCCACCACTGCTTTTACATCCGGGGAGCGGCCGGCTGTCAATTCAGGTGACCGCCACACGTTTGGGCCGGTTGTAAAGACGTTTGGCCAGCACGCCACCCATGGCCAGCGCCAACTCAAGCGCGATCAGGCTATGGCGATTCGACAGCTCCTTGAAACGCAGGGCTGTCAGGCACCAGAGCTTGCAGGCATTGGATGCCTGCACCGTGGCGCTACGCGGCAGACGTGCAAAAAATGCGCCCTCACCAACCATTGATCCGGCAGCGACCATGGCGAGTCGCACACGCCCCTTGTCGTCCTGGTAATGCACGCTCAGGGTGCCGCTCTCGATGAAATACAGCGTCTGGTCCGCCGCCCCCTGCTCGATCAGCGACTGACCGACTTGCAAGGCGAACGGCTGCATGTAGGTAGCCAGCACTTCCCACTGCTGCGAGTTGAACTGGCAGCGCAGGGCATCGCTCGCATGGCTGTGCGCAATGGCGCTGGCCAGGCCCTGGATGTCAAAGCGAACCGAGGTGGGAAGGGGTGCGTTCATGGTTGGACGGAAGATACCCTTCAGGACGTCCAAGCCGCAAGGGACGTTAACGCCCGTTTACACCTGATACATCGCCCGTGGCACATGTATCTCATTTACGCCGATAGTTGGCGTGCTACTTGCCAATGCAGAATTTCGAGAAGATTTCACCCAGCAGGTCGTCAGGCGTGAACTGGCCGGTGATGGCACTCAGCGCATTCTGGGCCTGGCGCAAATCTTCCGCCAGCAAGTCCAGGGCAGGCACCGGCGCGCCTAGTTGTACCGACGCTCGCACCAGTTGCGCGTCGACCTGCCGAAGAGCGCGCACATGGCGTTCCCGCGCCATGAAAACGCCTTCTGGGGCGGCATGCCAACCCACGACCTGCAGCAGCTGCTGGCGCAGCTGCTGCAAACCCGCACCGGTTTTGGCAGAAATGAGAACACCCGAAGACACGGCGGCCAATACGCCAGGGCTTGCCAGGTCCGCCTTGTTCCAGACATCAATCACTGGCGTGCTCGAAGGCAGTTTCCCGGCGATAGCGCCCGCGATGTCTGCATCCGCTGCGATGTAATTCATGGCAATGCGCAGGTCCTCAGGCGTTTGCTGGCGTGTCAGGTCGTGCAGGAACAGCACAGCATCAGCGCTCTGGATTTCCGTCCACGCGCGTTCGATGCCAATTTTTTCGACTTCATCGACTTCGGGCAACAGGCTGTCGCGCAGACCAGCGGTGTCCACCACATGCAGCGGCACGCCGTCGATCTGGATCAGCTCGCTGACCTTGTCGCGCGTGGTACCGGCCACCGGTGTCACGATGGCCAGCTCGGCCCCGGCCAGCGCATTGAGCAGAGAGCTTTTACCGGCGTTCGGCTGCCCGGCAATGACGACCTTGATGCCTTCGCGCAAGATCGCGCCTTGCTGCGCGCGCTGCAGCACGGCAGCCAGTGTCTGCTGCAGCCGGTCCAGCTGGCCCTGGGCATCCGCCTTCTGGAGGAAATCAATGTCTTCTTCCGGAAAATCCAGCGTCGCTTCCACCAGCATCCGCAGGTGCACCAGCTGGTCCAGCAGCGCATGAACCTCCCTGGAAAATTCGCCGGAGAGCGAACGCGCGGCCGAGCGCGCCGCGGTTTCCGTGCTGGCATCGATCAGGTCGGCAATCGCCTCCGCTTGCGCCAGATCGATCTTGTCGTTCAGGAATGCGCGCTCGGTGAACTCCCCGGGCTGGGCCAGGCGCAGACCTACCAGGCGCGGCATGCCCGTGGCCGCATCGCGCTCCGCTGCAGCTTCCAAGCAGCGGGCCAGCAGCAACTGCAGCACCACCGGCCCGCCATGGGCCTGCAGCTCCAGCACATCCTCACCGGTATAGGAATGCGGCGCCGGGAAATAAATCGCCAGGCCCTGGTCAATCGCTTGTCCCGCGGCATCGCGGAAAGGCAGGTAAGTAGCTTGCCTAGGCGTCAACGCACGGCCGCACAGTGCCTTCACCAGCGGGGCCATGGCTTTGCCGGAAATGCGCACGATGCCCACAGCCCCTCGGCCGGGCGCAGTGGTGATGGCAGCAATGAGATCGTGGTGTCGGGCCAGCATGGAGGCACCATGTTAAAGGGCCGCGAAGCGGCCCTTTTTTGTTTTTTAGCTGAACTTCGGCAAGTTGAACTGGGGCGGCACACCCATGCGGGTGTTGATCACCCACTGTTGTGCAATTGACAGGATGTTGTTGGTGATCCAGTAGAGCACCAGGCCGGCCGGGAAGAAGAAGAACATCACGCTGAAGATCAGCGGCATGAACCACATCAGCTTGGCCTGCATTGGATCGGGTGGCGTCGGGTTCAGCGCGGTCTGCAGCATGGTCGTCAGGGCCATGACAATGGGCAGGATATAGAAGGGATCCGGCGACGACAGGTCATGGATCCACAAGACCCATGGCGCATTGCGCATTTCCACCGAGCTGAGCAGCACCCAGTACAGCGCAATGAACACGGGAATCTGGATCACGATCGGGAAGCAGCCCCCCATCGGGTTGACTTTTTCCTCCTTGTACATCTTCATCATTGCCTGCTGCATTTCCTGCGGCTTGTCTTTCAGGCGTTCGCGCATTTCCATGATCTTGGGGTTCACGGCCTTCATCTTGGCCATGCTGGCATAAGCCTTGGCGTTGAGCCAGTAGAACCCGGCCTTGAGCAACAGCACCAGCGCCACGATGGACCAGCCCCAGTTGTGAATAAAGCCGTGCAGCTTGTCGAGCAGCCAGTACAGCGGCTTGGCCAGGATCGTCAGCCAGCCATAGTCCTTGACCAGCTCCAGCCCGGGGGCAATCGCCTCCAGCTGCTTTTCAACCTGCGGGCCGACAAAAAACTTCGCTTCCACCGATTTGGTCACGCCGGGTGCAATCGTCTCCAGCGACGTGATCATGCCCACGGCGTACAGGTTGGTGTCCACCTTGCGGAAGAAAATATCGCGCTGGACACCGTCGGCCAGCATCCAGGCCGTTGCAAAATAATGCTGGACCATGGCCACATAACCATTGGTGGCCTGTTTCTCGACTTCCACCTTGTTTTTTTCGATGTTGCTGAATTCAACCTTCTGGTATTTCTGCGCCTCGGTGTACACCGCCGGACCGGTGAAGGTGGAATAAAACGAGGATTCGCCCGGCGGTTTGTTGCCGTCACGTACCAACTGCAGGTAAAGCTGCGGCGAAACCGCGCTACCGCCCGTGTTGATCACGTCGTGGCGCACTGTCATGTCGTACGCGCCGCGTTTGAGCGTGTAGGTCTTGACCAGCTTGACGCCGCCAACATCGGCTGATTCGAATTTGACTTCAAGGCTGTCCTGGCCGTCCTGTAGCGTGCGCTCGCCGGGCACGGCCGTCATCAGCGTCTTGTGTGTGGGGAAGCTGCCCCCGGCGGCACCGGCAATCAGGCCGGACTGCGCCACATACATACGCGTGGGGCTCTGGTCGAGCAGCACAAAGCCGGAACCTTTGTCCGCCATGTCCTTGTGTTTGGGGAAGGACGAATGCACCAGCGTACCGCCTTCGGTGTCAAAGGCCAGGTCAAGCACATCGGTCTTGACCACCAGGCGCTCCTTGGTCGCGGAGGGCGTGGTGGCGGGCAGCACGCCCGCTGCAACGGATGCGGCTGGTACACCGGAAGCTACCGGTGCCGGCGCAGCGCTGCCACTGGTCTGGCCGCTAGGCACCGCGGCACCGTCGGCGGGTTTGCCAACGACAGGCGCCGTCGTGCTCACCGCGGGTGCGGGGGAGGGAAAGAAGGTCGCCTTCTTGCCGTTGGCAAGCTGCCACTGGTCCCACAACAAGACCATGGAAAAACCAAAAATCACCCACAAAATG
>NZ_JBDTTH010000119.1:0-9370 GCF_039930745.1 Polaromonas sp.
TGCGCTTCGGGCAACCAGTGCAGTTTTTCGATGCTGCCGCCCAGGCCCACGCCGAAAATCTCTCCACGCCCAAAGGCGATCAGCGAATGCGACAGCTGGTAGCCCTTGCCCATCGAGTACTTGTCACTCCATGGGTCCAGGTAGGCAAAGATGCGCTCGCGGCGCCAGTCGCTGAGCATGACCATCAGCGCAAAGGCGATCACTACCACGGTGGCGATGACAAAAAACATGCGGGCATTCACGCCGCCCAGGAAAAGAATACCCATCGCGATCACCGAAATGACCATGAAGGCGCCCATGTCGGGCTCGGCCAGCAGCAGCAGGCCCACGATGCCGATGGCCACGGCCATGGGCAGGACGGCACGGAAGAAGCGCTCCTTGACTTCCATCTTGCGCACCATGTAGTCAGCGGCGTACAGCAACACTGCAAACTTCGCGAGCTCCGATGGCTGGAAGGTCATGAAGCCCAGCGAAATCCAGCGGCGCGCGCCGTTGACGCCTTTACCGATGAAGGGAATCAACACCAGTATCAGCAACACCAGCGAGACCACAAACAGCCAGGGCGCCACTTTTTCCCATGTCGAAACCGGCACTTGGAAGGTCAGCAGGGCTACGGCAAAGGCCACCCCCAACCACATGGCATGGCGCAGCAGAAAGTGGGTGTGCGCATAGCGCGCGAACTTCGGGTTGTCCGGCATGGCGATGGAGGCGGAGTACACCATCACCAGGCCCCAGACCAGCAAGGCCACCGTGACCCAGATCAGTGCCTGGTCCACGCCCGACATGCGCACCGGCGCCGACGCGGAACGCGATCGGCGCTGGCCGCTCAGTCGCACCGGCAGGCCCTCGGGCGTGCTCCCGCCCAGGCTGGAGAACCAGCCAGAGAGACGGGCGACCGTGCTCATGAGACCACCCCCGCATCCTGCGCGAGCGCCTGGACTGCCTCGCAAAACACCCGTGCACGGTGCGGATAGTTGTCGAACATGTCAAAACTCGCACAGGCGGGGGACATCAACACGGCGTCACCGGTTTGCGCTTGCCGCCTCGCCAGCTCGACGGCGGCCGGCATGGAGTCAGCATCGAGCACGGCCACGCCGGTGCCTTCGAGCGCTGCGCGTATCAAGGGCGCATCGCGCCCGATCAGGACGACTGCGCGCGCATGCTGGCGCACCGGCCCGGCCAGCGGTGAAAAGTCTTGCCCCTTGCCATCGCCCCCGGCAATCAGCACCAGCTTGCGCTCGGCACCCAGGCCGGTCAGGGCCGCCACGGTGGCGCCCACATTGGTGCCCTTGCTGTCGTCGAAATACTCGACGTTGTTGACCACCGCGACGGAGGCCACCCGATGCGGCTCCCCGGTGTATTCGCGCAGGCCATGCAGCATGGACGCCATGCTGCCGCCTGCGGCGCCGGCCAACGCCAGCGCAGCCAGCGCATTGGTGGCGTTGTGGCGCCCGCGGATGCGCAGCGCATCCACCGGCATCAGGCGCTGCACATGCAGCTCCATCTCTTCGTCCTTGTATTGAACGCCGCCGGGCCGCCCCAAGGCGTGAACGGCCCCCCCGGGGGGCAGCGAAGCGTGGGGGCGCTTTTTCTTGATGGTCTCGTCTGCCTCGGCGGCATGCACCAGCCAGGCCATGCCGTTGATGGTTTCGATGCCGAAGTCCCCCGGGCGCTGGGGCATCCCGAGCCCGAAACTCACGTATTCGCGCCACTGCGGCTTTTGCAGCTTCGCGCGCACCGCTGGAATTTTTTGCTCTCCCACGCTTGCCAATGCGTGTGCTGCGCTGCCCCCGAAGGGGGCTCTCGCACCTTGGAGCGGCCCGGCGGTGCTCGGCAGCATGGCCATCACCGCCGGATCATCGCGATTGAGCACCAGCAAACCCTTGCCGCCAAAGATGCGCGCCTTGGCAGCCCCATATGCTTCCATGCTGCCATGCCAGTCCAGGTGATCTTGCGTCAGGTTCAGCACAGTGGCCGCGGTGGGCTCGAAGCCCTGCACGCCGTCGAGCTGGAAGCTGGAGAGTTCCAGCACCCAGACCTCGGGCAGCGTACCTGCATTGAGGTGGGCGGCCAGCGTATCCAGCAGGCCCGGGCCGATGTTGCCCGCCACTGCCACGGTTTTGCCGGCGTGCGCCACCAGGCGGCCGGCGAGCGCCGTCGTTGTCGTCTTGCCGTTCGTCCCGGTGATCGCCAGTACCTTGGGAGCGTAGCCGCGTTGGGCCTGCAGCTCCTGCATGGCGCGGACGAACAGGTCGAGTTCCCCGCCAGCCCACAAGCCGATGGACTGAGCCGCCTGCCAGACCGGAGCGACCGCCTCAGGCGACAGGCCCGGGCTCTTGAAGATGGCGCGGACGTCACTGCCCGCTATCAGGCCGGCCTCGAAGGCGCCGGCACGGAAAGCCACTTGCGGCAACTCCGCCTGCAGCTGTGCCAGCTGGGGAGGGGTCTCGCGGGTATCGGCCACTGTCACGCGCGCGCCCTGACGCACACACCAGCGCGCCATGGCCAGCCCCGAAGCACCCAGCCCCAGAATGAGCACATGCTGGCCGTGCAACGGGGATACCATCAGCTCATCAGAAGGATCGGCGACTGCAGGTGTGCCGTCTTCAGCGTCATCCCGGGCGGTTTCGTCGGCTGATGGCGACGCTTCAGCCGCAGGCTCGACTGGTGCCCCCTGTTCAGGCGCACTCACCTCGGCAAACAATTGCGCCACAAAGGCGGCTGCGTCGCGCGCGGCCGTCAGGGTCTCGGGCAGAGGCTCTGCCCCTCCCTTGCCAGCTCCCTCAGGGCGCACCTGGGCCACTTCTTCCACCGGGGCTTGCGCCAACGGCTCTGCTGGCGGCACATCTCCCGCCAGATCCAGCACAGGGTCAACCGCCGGCGCATGCTCCGGCCTGACCTCCGCTGGAGGCTGTTCGGGCGTATCGCCGGGGTTGAGGGGTTCGTTTTCGTTCATCGTAGTTTCAAGGTCGACAGGCCAACCAGACAGAGCAGCATGGTGATGATCCAAAAGCGCACGACCACCTGCGTTTCCTTCCAGCCGCTTTTCTCAAAATGATGGTGCAGGGGCGCCATCCTGAACAGGCGCCGCCCTTCGCCAAAACGCAGGCGGCTGTACTTGAAATACATCACCTGCAGCATCACCGACAGTGCTTCGACCACAAAAATGCCGCCCATGATCGCCAACACGATTTCCTGGCGCACGATGACCGCGATCGTGCCCAGGGCTGCGCCCAGCGCCAGCGCACCGACGTCGCCCATGAAGACCTGCGCCGGATGGGTGTTGAACCACAAAAAGGCCAGACCGGCACCGGCCATGGCCGAGCAGAAAATCAGCAACTCGCCGGAGCCCGGGATATGCGGAAAGAACAGGTACTTCGAATAAACCGAACTGCCCGTCACATAGGCAAAGACGCCCAGCGCCGAACCCACCATCACCACCGGCATGATGGCGAGCCCGTCCAGGCCATCGGTCAGGTTCACTGCATTGCTCGAGCCGACGATCACCAGGTAGGTCAGCAGTACAAAACCGAACACGCCCAGCGGATAGCTGATTTCCTTGAAGAAAGGCAGCTGCAGGCCGGCCTTGGGCGGCAGGTTCACGTCGAAGCCCGACTGCACCCAGCTGAAAAACAGCTCCAGTACGCGCATGTTGGAGCTCTCGGAAATGCTGAACACCAGGTAAAGCGCTGCGAGCAATCCGATCACGGATTGCCAGAAATATTTCTCCCGCGAGCGCATGCCTTCCGGGTCTTTGTACACAACCTTGCGCCAGTCATCGGCCCAGCCGATGGCGCCAAACCCCAGCGTGACGATCAGCACAATCCAGACGAAGCGATTGCTCAGGTCAAACCACAGCAATGTAGAAATGCCGATGGAAAGCAGAATCAGTACCCCGCCCATGGTCGGGGTTCCGCTTTTGCTCAGATGGGTCTGCATGGCATATTCGCGGATAGGCTGGCCGATCTTGAGACTGATCAGGCGGCGAATCACAAAGGGCCCGGCAAGCAGGCCGATCAACAACGCCGTCAGGGCGGCCATCACGGCGCGAAAAGTCAGATACTGGAATACCCGGAAGTAGCCGAATTCAGGTGTCAGGGTTTGCAGCCATTGGGCCAGGCTAAGCAGCATCTGTTTTCTCCTCTTTTTCTTGTTGTTCAGCGAGCCCGCTGATGGCCTGGACCACACGCTCCATCTTCATGAAGCGTGATCCCTTGACGAGCACGCTGGCTGTCACCGGCAAGGCATGGACGACCGCTGCCTGAAGCGAAGCAAGATCGTCCCCAAAATGCTGGCCGGTGCCAAAGGTCTGCGAAGCATGGATGGACTGCGCGCCCAGGGTAAACAGCTGTTCGATGCCGCACTCACGCGCGTGCACACCAACTTCTGCATGGAAGGCCGGCCCCTGGTCTCCCACCTCGCCCATGTCGCCCAACACTAGAAGCCGCGGGCCGGGCAGTTCAGCAAGCACATCAATGGCAGCACGTACCGAGTCGGGGTTGGCGTTGTAGCTGTCGTCGATCAGCGTGAGTGCACGCCTGCCGACACGCAGGGCCAGTGCCCGCGAGCGGCCCTTGACCGGAACAAAAGCAGACAGGCCGTCCGCGATGGCTGTCAATGGCGCACCCGCGCCCAGCGCGCATGCCGTGGCTGCCAACGCATTCTTGACGTTGTGCCGGCCTGCGATCTGCAGCAAAAAGCCCAGCGAACCCTGCGGCGTCTGCGCTCTGACTTGCCACGCACCCCCCATCCACCGCGCCGACGCTGTCACGTCGGCCACCGCCGATTCGGCAAAGGTCAACACGGCACGAGCGCCGGCAAGTTCCTTCCAGACCGGGGTGTAGGCCTCATCCGCAGGAAACACCGCCACGCCGGACGCGGGCAACGCGGCAATAACAGCGCCATTTTCCCGGGCCACCGCTTCCACGGTGGCCATGAACTCCAGATGTTCGCGCTGCGCATTGTTGACGAGGGCCACAGTGGGCTGGGCCATGGCCGCCAGACTGGCAATCTCGCCGGGATGGTTCATGCCCAGTTCGACCACACCGGCCCGGTGGCTGGCGCGCAAACGCAGCAGGGTCAGCGGCACGCCGATGTCGTTGTTGAAGTTTCCCTCGGTCGCAAAGGCGCCGTCCTGCTTCCATGCGCGCAGGATGGATGCAATCATCTGCGTGACCGTGGTCTTGCCGTTGCTGCCGGTCACGGCAATCATCGGCAAGGTGAACTGCGAGCGCCAGCCCGTAGCGAGCTGGCCCAAGGCCTGCTTCGAGTCAACCACCAGCAGCCCGGGGATTTCGTCCGTCAAGCCACGCTCGGCCAACGCCGCCACCGCACCCTGGCTTCTGGCCTGAGCCAGAAAGTCGTGGGCATCAAAACGCTCGCCCTTGAGCGCAACAAACAGGTCCCCGGGTTGCAGGCTGCGCGTGTCGGTATGCACGCGCTGGAAACGCAGCCCGCCATCCCCGAGCAGCTGCGCCGAAGGCAGCCATTGCAGGGCTTGCTGCAGGCTCATCATGCGTGGTCTCCCTCTGCAAGCTGGCGGCTCGCACCCCGGTTCAGGGCCGCTTCGGCGTGGGACTTGTCGGAAAATGGCTGCCTGACGCCAGCGGTTTCCTGGTAGGTTTCATGGCCTTTTCCCGCGATCAGAATCACGTCGCCGGCTTGAGCCTGGCTCACGGCGAGTGCGATAGCCAGCGCGCGGTCAACCTGCACCTGCACCGCGTCACCTTGCTTGAAGCCCGTCAGAATCTGGCCAATGATGGCCTGAGGATCTTCGCCGCGCGGGTTGTCACTGGTCACCACCACCCGATCTGCATGTTGTTCGGCCACGCGCGCCATCAGCGGGCGCTTGCTGGCGTCGCGCTCGCCGCCGCAGCCAAAAATGCACCAGAGTTTTCCGGCACGCCCACCGGCCACCGGTTTCAGCGCGCCCAGCACCTTCTCGAGCGCATCCGGCGTGTGGGCATAGTCCACCACCACCAGCGGCCGACCGGTCAAGGCAATCGTTTCCATGCGCCCGGGCACCGGCGACAGGTGGGCGCAGGCCTCAACCACGTTCTTCAGGGGCAGGCCAAGCGCGCGCAATGCCGCTATCACCCCGAGCAAGTTGGAAACGTTGTATTGCCCGACCAGTGCCGTCGAGAGCCGGTGGCGTTCATCGCCCTCCACCACATCAAAATCCATTGCATCCACGCCATGGTCAATGGCCTGTGCCTGCAGGCGCGCAGGGCCCAGGCGGGAGACCGTCCAGACATCGAGATCCGAATCACGCAGCGAGATGGCCAGAGCTGCTCCATGTGTGTCGTCGGCGTTGATCACGGCAGCCTTCAGTCCTAACCAGCCAAACAGCCGGGCCTTGGTTTCCCAATAGGCCTGCATGGTGTGGTGGTAGTCGAGGTGGTCCTGCGTGAAATTGGTAAAAATGGCGACGCGTATGTCGGTGGCGTCCAGCCGGTGCTCGGCAATGCCAATTGAAGATGCCTCAAGCGCGCAAGCGACAAAATTCTCATCGGCCCAGCGCTTGAGCTGTTGCTGCAACAGCACCGGATCAGGCGTCGTGAGGCCATTGAAAATCATGGCCCCAGGCTGACCCATGCCCAACGTGCCGACCACGCCGCAGCGCCGGCCCAGCTTGCCCAGTGCTTGCGCCAGCCACCAGGCAGTCGATGTCTTGCCGTTCGTGCCGGTCACGGCCAGCACGTCCAGCTTCTGGCTGGGGTGCTCAAAATACGCAGCGGCAATGGGCGCCGTCGCCATTTTCAGGCCACTGTAGGCAGCCACCCGCTTGTCGGAAAACCCATAGGCATCCACGCCTGCCTGCTCCACCAGGCAGGCCTGCGCGCCCGCGGCCAAAACCCCGGCCACGTATTTGCGCGCGTCGGTGGCAGCACCCGGCCAGGCAATAAAACCATCGCCGGCGGTGACCTTGCGGCTGTCGCTCCACAGCGTGCCGCTCACGCGCTGCTGCAGCCAGCGCGCGGCCTGCTCGGGGGTGTACAGGCGCTCCATCAGAACGACTCCTCCACCGGGTTGGTGACGATCTGTGGCCTGACGGCCATGTCGGGCGGCAGGCCCATCATGCGCAGCGTCTGCTGCACCGTCTCGCTGAAAACCGGCGCCGCGACATCACCGCCAAAATATTTTCCATTGCTGGGCTCGTCAATCATCACCGCCACGACAATGCGCGGTTTTTCTGTTGGCGCAATGCCGACAAAAAAGCCGCGGTATTTCTTGTCCGCGTAACCCTTGCCTTCCTGCTTGTGCGCCGTACCGGTTTTTCCACCCACTGAATACCCCATGGTCTGCGCCTTGGGTGCAGTACCGCCCGGCCCGGTAACCAGGTGCAGCATGTGACGCACAGCAATGGCATTTTTTTCACTGATTACACGCACACCAGCGGCAGGTTCGCCGCTCTTGACCATGCTGACCGGGACCAGGTCACCGTCCCGCGCAAACACGGTATAGGCATGCGCCAGCTGGAACAGCGAGGTAGACAGGCCATAGCCGTAACTCATGGTGGCCTGCTCAATCGGCCGCCATGTCTTGTAAGCGCGCAACCGTCCGCTGACCGCGCCTGGGAAAGGCACTTGCGGCTTCTGGCCAAACCCGACCTGGGTGTACATCTCCCACATCTCGCGAGGCTGCATCTGCATGGCCATCTTCACCGTGCCGACGTTGCTCGACTTCTGGATGATCTGGTTCACGGTGAGCAGGCCCTGTGGGTGCGCATCCGAGATGCTGGAGCCGCCTATGGCCATGCGGCCCGGCGCGGTCTGGATGGTCGTTTCGGGAGTAACCATGCCTTTTTGCAGGGCCAGCGCTGCAATAAAGGGCTTCATGGTCGAGCCGGGTTCAAAGGTATCCGTCAAGGCGCGGTTTCGCAGCTGCGCGCCGCTCAGGCTCTGCCGCCTGCCTGGCGAAAAGCTGGGGTAGTTGGCTAGCGCCAGCACCTCGCCGGTCACGCTGTCCAGCACGACCACACTACCGGCCTTGGCCTTGTGGGCCAGCACCGCATCACGCAACTTCTGGTAGGCGAAGAACTGGATCTTGCTATCGATGGACAGCTGCAGATCCTTGCCGTCCACCGGAGGCACCTGTTCGCGCACGTCTTCCACCACACGGCCCAGGCGATCCTTGATCACCCGGCGCGAACCGGCGTGCCCGGCAAGATCCTGGTTGAATGCCAGCTCCATGCCTTCCTGGCCCCGGTCTTCAACATTGGTAAAGCCCACCACGTGCGCAACGGCCTCGCCTTCCGGGTATTGCCTTTTGTACTCCTTGCGCTGGTAAATGCCCTTGATGCCAAGTGCATGGATTTTTTCACCGACTGGCGCATCCACCTGACGCTTGATCCAGACAAAGGTCTTGTCTTCGTCGGCCAGCTTCTTGTTCAACTCGGCCAGCGGCATGTCCAGCAACTTCGCAAGTTCGGCGAGCTGGGCCTTGCTGGCGTCCACGTCTTCCGGGATCGCCCAGATGCTGGGCGCCGGCACGCTGGATGCCAGGATCAGGCCATTGCGATCCAGAATGCGTCCACGATTGGCCGGCAGCTCCAGGGTACGGGCAAACCGCACCTCTCCCTGACGCTGGAAAAAATCATTGCCGACTACCTGCACAAACGCGGCGCGACCGGCCAGCCCGGCGAAGGTCAGCGCAATGCCGGCCACGATAAGCTTGCTACGCCAGACGGGGGTCTTGCTGGCCAGCAGGGGGCTGGAGGTGTAGCGCACGCTTCTACTCATGAGAGCCACCTGCCGCAGCCGGATTTTTATAGGTGACGTATTGGGTAATGGCCGGCGTCGCCGAACGCATTTGCAGCTTGTCTTTGGAGAGTTGCTCAACACGCAGCGGCGTCGCCTGCGCTCGTTTTTCGACCTGCAAGCGCTCCTTGTCAGACTCGAGCTGGCGGCTCAATGCCGCCGATTTTTCGAGTTCGACGTAAAGACGCCGCGATTCATACTGGGTGTGCACCAGGTAGAGCGCACTGAACAGCACGGCCAGAAGGAGCACGAGATTCAAGCGTGTCATGTCCATGCACCTGGATAACGCTGCGCCGGGGTCTGAGCCGGCACCTCGGTTCGCTCGGCTACCCGCATGACGGCGCTGCGTGCACGGGGGTTGGCCGCGACCTCTTCTGCACCGGGCTTCACACGCTCCAGCGCCTTGAGCCGCATGGCTTTGGGCGCTGCAAAAGGCGCGCGGCGGTCGAACACCTCGCGCGAATGTTCGGCGATGAACTGCTTGACGATGCGATCTTCCAGCGAATGGAAACTGATCACCACCAAACGTCCTCCTGGTTGCAATACTTTCAGTGAAGCCTCTAGCGCCTGTTGCAGCTCTTCAAGCTCGGCGTTGATGAAAATCCGAAAAG
>NZ_JBDTTH010000120.1:0-9186 GCF_039930745.1 Polaromonas sp.
GCGGCGCTCCAGGCCAGCACGATGTAGCGCAGGTTGCCCGACACGCCCCAGAACAGCGTGGTCGTGGCCAGCGAAATCTGCCCCAGCTTGTCGCGCCACAGCGCGGCGTTGCAGTTCCAGAAGTCGGGCAGAAGCTCCAGCTTGTTGCGCGGCATCGGCCGCATTTCCACGCCGGTCAGCGGGATGCGCGTGTTGAACCAAGCCGCGATGGCATAAAGAAGGATCAGCGTGCAAATGGCGGCCTCGGGCGGCGTGTCGATGCCGGTGTTGATGACGGGAAAGTCGAACGACAGCAGCAGGCCCGAGACGGAGTGGCCGACCAGCTGGCCGCCGAGCAGCACACCCAGAATGATGGACGCAATCGTCAGGCCTTCGATCCAGCCGTTGGCCTTGACCAGCTGCGAAGCCGGCAGCAGTTCGGTGAGGATGCCGTATTTGGCCGGTGAATACGCCGCGGCCCCCAGGCCGACGATGGCGTAGGCCATCAGGGGGTGCGTGCCGAACAGCATCATCAGGCAGCCCACTACCTTGATGGCGTTGCTGATGAACATGACCTTGCCCTTGGGCTGCGCGTCGGCAAAGGCGCCCACGAACGGCGCCAGCACCACATAAAACAGCGCAAACATGGGCACCAGGGCTGCCGGCTGCCATTTGGGCGCGCCGCTGCTCCTGAGCAGCTCCACGGCGGCGACGAACAGCGCGTTGTCAGCCAGTGAGCTGAAAAACTGGGCTGCCATGATGGTGTAAAAACCGCGCTTCAGCTTCATTAATCTGTGTTGATCACTGTGGCGAATGCATCAGGCCGTCTGATGCTGCACGATATAAGTGAATGCCTCCTGATGACCAAGGTTTATAGCACGCGGCAAGCTGGCAGAATCGACAAATAGGCCTTGACAAGCAGGTGGGAACCCTCGCTTGCCGGCCGTACTTGCCCTCTTTCATCTGACGCCAACCGGTAGCCACCTGACCATGCCCCGTCCCATTCTTGCCACCGTTCATGCCGCCGCCCTCAGTCACAACCTGGCGCGTGCCCGCGCTGCCGCGCCCGATGCACGGGTCTGGGCGGTCGTCAAGGCCAACGCCTATGGCCATGGCATCGAGCGTGTATTTGACGCACTGCGCAGTGCCGACGGCTTCGCCCTGCTGGACCTGGCCGAGGCCCAGCGCCTGCGCGCGCTGGACTGGCGCGGACCGATTCTCCTGCTGGAAGGCTGCTTTGAATTGCGCGACCTCGAGCTGTGCTCGCGCCTGGGTTTGTGGCACACCATCCATTGCGACGAGCAGATCGACATGCTGGCCATCCACAAAACCCAGGTGCCGCACCGCGTGTTTCTCAAAATGAACTCGGGCATGAACCGCCTGGGCTTCGCACCCGAGCGTTACCGCGCGGCCTGGACGCGCCTGAACGCACTGCCGCAGGTGGAAGAAATTTCGCTGATGACGCATTTCAGCGACGCCGACGGACCCAAGGGCATTGCCGCGCAGCTGCATGCCTTTGAAGCCGCCACGCATGATCTGCCCGGCGAGCGCACGCTCAGCAATAGCGCCACGGTCTTGCGGCATGGCGCCGCTATTGGCGAAAAGTCCGATTGGGTGCGCCCTGGCGTTGCGGTCTACGGCAGCGCGCCCGATTTTCCCGAACACAGCGCCGCGGATTGGGGCCTGCAGCCCACCATGACACTGTCCTCAAAAATCATCGGCGTGCAACACCTCGTCGCGGGCGATACCGTGGGTTACGGCTCCAGCTTCACGGCGGAAGGGCCTTTGCGTATCGGTGTGGTGGCTTGCGGCTATGCCGACGGCTACCCCCGGCACTGCACCACGGGCACGCCCATTCTGGTCAACGGCGTGCGCACGCGCATGGTCGGCCGCGTCAGCATGGACATGCTCACTGTGGACCTGACGCCACTGCCCGATGCCGGCATGGGGTCGGAGGTCACCCTCTGGGGCCGGTCTTCGGGCGGGGCTATTCTGTCGATCGACGAAATTGCCCAGGCCGCCGGGACGGTGGGTTATGAGTTGATGTGCGCGGTGGCACCGCGTGTGCCTTTCCAGGTGGAATGAAAAACCTGTCGAACTGGCGGTCGGTCCGGGTGCTGGAAAGCCGGCTCGAGCGCGAACTCCGTCAGCGGCACAGCCTGGCCATCCACGGCGCGTGTATAGGCGCTTTCACCCTGGCCATGATGTGGCTGGTCTCGCATCTTCAAATGATGCTCGGGGTGGATTCTCTGGCCCTGCGTTATCTCGTCACCCTGGGCGCAGGTTATCTTTCCTATTTGCTGGTATTGCGGTGGTGGGCGGCTGTGTTGGTCGGACGCTCCAGCGACCCGGGCTCGCTAGACGGCGCGGGTGACCTTGCTGATGTTCTCGGCAATTTCCCGGCAGGCCGGGATGCCGTTAACCTGCCCACACTGCAGTCGGGCCAGGGCGGCGATTTCGGTGGAGGTGGTGCGACCGGTGACTTCAGTGGCGGGGCAGATGCAGGCGCCGGTCTGGGTGATGCAGCAGGCGGCGCGATGGACGTTCTTGGCGGCGCCGATGAAGGTGCTGTTGTGGTGATTCCGGTGGTGGCCATATTCCTGATTGGGGCAGCAGTCTTTCTTGGCGCTGGTTCCCTGCTGCTGCTTTTCTTTGGCTTCGAGGTTCTGCTGACCGTGGCGGTCGAGTTGGCTTTTTCCTACGTCTCGGCACGCGCAGCCGTGCGCATGGTGCGGGAAGGCTGGATGTCGGCCGCGGTGCGCCTGACGTGGAAGCCCTTGCTGGGCGCCCTTGCCTGCGCGGTGGCACTGGGCGCCACGATTGACCATTTCATCCCTGCGGCAAATTCCCTGCCGCAGGCGGTCAAGCTGATCAGGGCGCAAACCCGCTAGGCTACCAATAGAACGCCATCAACTCGTGTGACCAATCCGGTTGCCGTAGCTCGCCACTTGGCAAGTACTCCATCCAAACTGGCTTCAGATCGAGCAGCGGTGAACCATCAACCGCATCAAGACCTTCCACATCTATGTCAGTACCGTACACGGCAAGAATGCGGCAATAGGACGTTCCGATGCGGTTGGGTCGCATGCGCCCGTGTTGCGCGAAGATGCCCACGCAAGGCCAATCGGTGCGTCCACGTGGATGGCGCGCGCCGACCTCCTCTGCTTCTTCCGCATCTAAGTGAAAGTAGAACAGCACTTGAAGATGAGAGAGTGCTTCCAGCCCGCTCAACGCCTCGGGGCCGAAGCGCGTCGGATCAAGTGCGAGCGTGCAGCGGTTTTTTCCCCAGCCGTCTTTCGTGGCCTCTCGTCGGCCACCCACCACACGTCCAACAGGCAGCATCTGGATCGCACATGGCTTTGGGGTCGCTTGCATGAAGTCCTGTCCGCCGCAGTAGCTGCGGCATTCTGTGGTGATCGATTTTAGGGCGATGGCGTCTTCGCATCTGTAGGCCCATGACCCTCTCGGGATTGGTGTTAACACGCCATGGTAAGACGGGGTCGATTTACTGCGGCGCGATCTTCGCGCCGGTCAGTTTTTCCTGCGCCGTTACCAGGGCGGGGACGAACTTCTTGCCCTGCCCCAGCGCGCTGGCCGTTGCCAGGCTCTGGTGCACGGCCTCGCCGACGAGTGAGGGCACGTTCACCATTTCGGCCAGGTGGGTGTAATAACGCAAGTCCTTGCGCGCGTTGTCCAGTTCGAACTTGAGGCCGGAGAAGTCGCCGTTCAGGGTTTTGGCCATGGCCTGAAAGAGGCCGGAATTGACGGCGCCCGCCGAAACCACCTCAACCAGCTTTTGCGGCTGAATGCCGGCCAGGGCGCCGACTGCAAAAGCTTCGGCGGTGGCCGTGCAGATGGCCTGGCCGATGAAGTTGTTCAGCAGCTTGATGACATGACCGGCGCTCGGGCCGCCGACATGGAAGATGTTTTCGCAATAGGCCGCCAGCACCGGACGGATCTGGTCGAACACCGCCTGCTCGGCACCGACCATGGTGTTGAGCTTGCCGAGTTCTGCTTCCACCGGTGTGCGCGCCAGCGGGGCGTCCACTAGGGTGGCGCCGCGTTCGGCGCACAGGGCAGCCAAGCGGCGGGTGGACTCGGGCTCGCTGGTGGAGGTGTCGATGACGATCAGCCCCTTGCGCGCGGCAGACAACACGCCCTGCGGGCCGGCCAGCGCCTGCTCGACCTGGGGGGAGCCGGTCACGCAGATGATGACCGCGTCGCAGATGCCCAAGGCTGCGGGCGTGGCGACCTGTTGAGCCCCCGCGGCCAGCAGGTCGGCCACGCGCTCGGTGTTGCGGTGCACCGTCAGGCTGACTTCAAAACCTTTGGCCTGCAGGTTGCGGGCGATGCCATGGCCCATCAGGCCCGAAGCGCCGATAACGCCGATGTGTTTCATGGGGTGTCTCCTGGATAGTGAGCGGATGCCGGGAAAAGCGCACTTTAACCGGATCGTGTTCTCAGCGCTTGCGCAGGCCCAACACCATCACCGCGCCCACCACCAGCAAGGCGCCTACCACCTGCACGGGCGCAATCGCCTGGTTCAAAATCAGCCATGCCAGCACCAGCGCAAAGACGGGCTCAACATTCATGATGGCCGAGTTGCCCGCCACGCCCAGCTTGGGCAGCACGGTGAACATGATGGTGAACGCCGTGCCATAGAGAAAAGTCAGCGCGGCCAGGCCCCACCAACCCATGGCCGCCTGAGGCAGTTGAAAGCCACCCTGGAAGGCCACGCCCACTAACGCGAACAGGCCGACGGTGCTCATGGTGGTGAGCGTGCGTACGCGGCCATCCACGTCGCTGGCCTCGTGCTGGGTCAGCACCAGCGCCACGCCGAAAGTGGCGGCGGCGGTCAGCGCGAAGGCCACACCGGTGCCGATACGGCCCCACTGCCCGGCCGCGCCCAGGCCTGAAGCCGCGCCAAACACGTCCAGCGCCAGGGCCAGACCCACCAGAATCACCGGCATGGCCAGCAGCATGGCGCGCTCGGGCGAGCGCCGGTACAGCACCCGGTCCCACAGCGCGGTCCAGATCGGGTAGGTGTTGAAAGCCAGCAGGGCCAGCGCCACCGGCAGGCGCGCCACAGCTGAATACAGGCATAGGCTTTGCACCGCGATCAGCAGGCCGATGACCGGCAGGACGCGCTTGTTGCGCGCGGTAAAGCGTATGCGCACACCCTGGATGGCCAGCAGGGCGGCCACCACCAGCGCCGTGACCACGCTGCGAAAAGCCACGGCCGTGGCCACATCCACGCCGTTGTTGAAGGCCAGGCGCGCCGCCACGTGGTTGGCGCCCATCATCAGTGCGATGAGCAGCAGGGTGGCGAAGGCGGTGCCGCTGATGGCTTTGCCTGTCGTCATGGATAGAGTCCATGGACGCGAGCATGCAGGCGCGAAAGGCCCAGCAGCGCATCGGTAAACGGCGTCGGCACCTGCGTCAGTTCACCCAGTTCCTTCACGACGCTGACCAGGGCATCAAGCTCGACCGCCTTGCCGGCTTCCACGTCCTGCAGCATGGAGGTCTTGAAAGCGCCCAGCTTGAGTGTCACCGCATGCCGGTCTTCCGGCTGCTGGTCGATCGGGATGCCAATGCGTGCACCTATCTCTTTGGCTTCGAGCATGATCTTCGAGATGAAATCGCGCACCAGCTCGTCGCCGAGGATACGGTCGGTGGTGGCGCCGGTGAAGGCACTGATCGGATTCACCGTCATGTTGCCCCAAAGTTTGTACCAGGCGTCTTTCTGAATTTGGGCCGACACGCTGGCTGCAAAACCGGCGCGCACCAGGAGCTCCGCCAGCGCTTGCACACGCGGGCTCTGCGCGCCCGACGGCTCACCGATGATGAGGCCGTTGCCGAAGTGGTGGCGGATCAAACCGGGCGCATCAACCGAGCAGCTCGCATGCACAACGCAGCCGATCACATTGGCCGCCGGAATGGCGGCGGCAATCTCGCCAGTGGCGTCTACTGCCTTCAAGGTGGTGCCCGCGTAGGAACCGCCAAAACCGTGGAAGAACCACCAGGGCACGCCGTTCATGGCGGTCAGGACGAGGGTGTCGGGGCCTATGAGCGGCGCGATGTGGCGAGCCACGTCGAGCAGCGCCGGCGCTTTCACCGCGATGATCACCAGGTCCTGCACGCCGAGCGCGGCCGGGTCCGCACTGGCTTGCACGGCCGCCGAGCGTGTCCCGGCCGCGCTCACCACACGCAGGCCTTGGCTGTTCAGCGCCTCCAGCGTTGCGCCGCGCGCCACCACGCTGACCTTGCAGCCCGCAGCCGCCAGCCCGACGCCTGTCCAGCCGCCAATGGCGCCGGCGCCGTAAATACATGCTTTTTGGATGTTTTTATAAGTCATTTTGGCCTGTAGCCCTTTGGATTCGGGCGCGAGTAGCTCTAGTTTTGATAGCTAATGTCAATTTTATCGACCTGCCGGACCAGCGCATCGAACACGTCCTGGCCGGCGCCAAACTGGGCGTCGAACTGAAAGGAGTCGTGGGTGGTTTTTCTGGCGACCGCTTCGGGCACCATGATTGCCGGCCCCATGGCGGCCTGTGCCATCTGGATGTCGCAGGCGCGCTGCAGTGTCCACAGCCGCACAAAAGCCAGCGGCAGGGTTTTGGCCCAAGCCAGCAGGCCGTGGTTGCGCAGAACCACCACCGGTTTGTTGCCAATGTTTTTCAGCAAGCGGGGTGCTTCGTCGGCATGGATGGTGATGCCTTCGAAGTCGTGGTACGCCACCAGGTCGTGCAGCTGCGCCGAATAAAAATTGTTCTGTGCCAGCCCGCCCTGGCTGCAGGCCACCGCAATGCCGGAGGTGGTGTGGGTGTGCATCACGCAATGGGCGTCGGACAGGCCGTCATGCAAGGCCGCATGCACGGTAAATCCCGCCGGGTTCACCGGATACGGCGAGCCGTCAAGCACCTTGCCCTGCAGGTCGATCTTCACCAGATTCGAAGCGGTGACCTCGCTGTAGTGCAGGCCGAAGGGATTGATCAGAAATTGCTTTTGCCCGCTGGTGACGCTGTCCGGCAGCCGCACGGTGATGTGGTTGTAGATCATCTCGGTCCAGCCGAGCATGGCAAACACACGGTAGCAGGCGGCCAGCTCGACGCGAGCTTTCCATTCGTCGGGGTGCATTCCGGGTTTCTGGAGGATGGCGTTCATGCAGGTCTCCGTTCAATAGGTTTTGCTGACAGGCACAGCAGCGACGCCGGTTTTGAAACGCGCAGCCAGTGCACTGGTGTGGCGCACCAGCAGGTTGGTGTCCAGCCCGACGGCGACAAAGGTGGCACCCATGTCCAGGTAATGGCGCGCCAGCGTTTCGTCGGTGCTCAGGATGCCGGCCGCCTTGCCGGCCTTGAGGATGCGCCTGATCGCTTTTTCAATGGCGGCCTGCACGTCCGGGTGGCCCGGGTTGGCAACGTGGCCCAGCGAGGCCGACAGGTCAGCCGGGCCGATGAACACACCGTCCACGCCTTCGGTGGCGGCAATGGCATCGAGATTGTCCAGCGCGGTTTGTGTTTCGGCCTGCACCAGCAGGCAGATCTGCGCATTTGCCTCGTGTGCGTAGGCCGGGTAGCGCCCCCAGCGCGAAGCGCGCGCGCCGGCCATGCCGCGTATACCGCCGATGTCCCTGCCCTCTGCGTCATATTGCGGATACCGCGTGGCTCGCACCAGCGCAGTGGCCTGCGCAGCTGTGTCGACCATGGGTACCAGCAGGGTTAACACGCCGATGTCGAGGTACTGCTTGATCAGCATCTCGCCCACATGGCCGTGGCCCATGGGCACGCGTGCCACCGGATGCGACGATGGATAGGCCGCGAGCACCTGCAGCTGCGCCAGGATGCTGCGTACGTCGTTGGGTGCGTGCTCACCGTCGATCAGCAACCAGTCGAAACCGGCGCCGGCGCAAATCTCGGTGCTGTAGGCGTCGGACAAACTCAGCCACAGGCCGATTTGCGCCTGTTTGTCACGAAGGGCCTGTTTGAAGGTGTTGATGGGGGTTTGCATAGCGACCTTTCAGGCGAAGAAAAATTCAAAGCGACCGAGTGGCCCGTAGTCGGCATCGAAACGGTCGCCTGTTTTCGCGGCCACAGGCCGGGTGAAAGAGCCGGCCAGCACCACTTCGCCGGCTTCCAGGCATTCGCCCCAGGGCGCCAGTTTCATGGCCAGCCAGGCAACGCCGATGGCCGGGTGGCCCTGCACGCCGGCTGCCAGGCCGGTTTCCTCGACCACGCCGTTCTGGCGCAGGATGGCGCCAACCCAGGGCAGGTCGATGCCCTGCGGCGACATTTTGCGGCCGCCCAGCACAATGCCCGCATTGGCGGCGTTGTCGCTGATGGTGTCCTGCACCTTGCGCATGACCTTGCTGTGGCGGTCGAACTGCTCGATGCGGGCGTCGATGATCTCGATGGCAGGCTGCACGTAGTCGGTGGCGTCCAGCACGTCGTTCACCGTGATGTGTGTACCTTCCAGCTTTTTCTTCAGCACAAAGGCCAGTTCGACCTCGACACGCGGCGCGATAAAGCGCACCGCGGGAATATCGCCGGGTTCAAAAAACATGTCGTCCAGCAGCGTGCCGTAGTCGGGCTCGCCGATCTGGCTGGAGATCTGCATCGCGCGTGAGGTCAGGCCGATCTTGTGGCCCCTGGCCACGCGCCCTTCGGCGATCTTCATTTGTACCCACGCACGTGAAATCGCGTAGCCGTCCCCGACAGTCATGCCGGGGTAACGCTTTGAAAAATGCTCGACCTGTATGCGGGTTTTCTCGCTATGGTCCAGCTCGGCGGCCAGCTGTTTGATGAGCAAGGCATCAAGCATTGACCATGTCCTTTCCGGATCTGCTGTCATGCCGGGCTCGACCCGGCATCCAGGTAGTTGTGGCCGTGGATTGCGGATCAAGTCCGCAATGACAGAAGAGGGGCGTCATTTGTTGAACAAGGGATGGAGGTTGCTGTGTTTGCCGTCGTAGACCTGGCCCGGGCTTTCGTCCACCTGCAGCGTGATGCCGACCAGCCGTTCCTTCATTAGAGGGTCAAAATGAGCTGAAGCCGCCGCCAATAGTGCGTCACCAGCTCTCTTTTTGGTAGCATCCGAGCGGCCTGCGGCCATGCGCAGGTTCAGATAGACGAAGGCGTAGTCCTGCTTTCCGTCGGCCACCGCGTAATGCGCGGCCGGGTAGGCCAGCACCCGTGTGCCGCCGGTGGG
>NZ_JBDTTH010000121.1:0-9145 GCF_039930745.1 Polaromonas sp.
GGCGGGCGCTACCAGCTATTAAAACAGGAGCATTTCAGTCGCTGGAGGCGCTCCAGCGGTTGTTCCAGTTCCGGCCCTGGGCTTTGTCCAGGGAGCGGCGGTCGCGTTTGGTCGGCCGGCCATGTTCCTGGCTGCCGGCCGGCTCACCGTTCATGCGGCGCTGCTCGGCTGCCTCTTCACGCAGGCGCACGCTATCGGGCGTTTCTTCGTAGAGCTGCTGCGCAACCGGCGCCGGTCCGCGCTGCTGGCTCAGGCCCCGGACGACAACAGTGCGGATGACCGGCCCCTGCCGCATGGCCACCGCGTCGCCGGCCTTGATCTCTCGCGCGGGCTTGGCATCCTGGCTATTGACCTGGATCCGGCCTTTGCCTATTTCTTCACTCGCCAGCGATCGGGTCTTGTAAAACCGCGCGGCCCACAACCACTTGTCAATTCGCATCGTTTCCCTCAGGTGCAGGCCGCCGATTGGCCGCTGGCCCGGTGGCTGCTTGTCGATATCGATATCGCCTGTTCATCAGTCATCATTGTGTACCAGCGGCAGGCGCACGGTCGCGTCCAGTCCGGCAATACGCCCATGGTCTTCACGGTTTTCCAGCGTGATGCTGCCACCCAGTGCCTGGGTGATCTCGCGGCAGATGGCCAGGCCCAGGCCAGAGCCGTGGCGCACATTGCCGGCTGAAAACGGCTGGTACAGGCGCGCCGCCAGTTCCGCCGAAATGCCGTGGCCGCTGTCGCTGATGGTCAGCGCCAGGTAGCGCGCGTCGCTGAGGAGCCGCACCGACAGCGAGCCGCCGCGCTGGCTGTGCTTGATGGCGTTGTGCAGCAGGTTCCGGCACAACTCGCCCAGCATCCATTCGTGGGCATTGACACGGGCCACCGTGGTTTCGATGTCAAAGTCCAGGTCCTTGTCGGCAATCAGGGGCGCGAGGTCCAGCGCGACGGCGCGCACAATGGCGGCCATGTCCACCGGCCCCAGGTCGGCCTGCTGGCGCAGTTGCTCGACCTTGGCCAGCGCCAGCATCTGGTTGGCCAGCAGGGTGGCGCGGTCCACGGTCTGGTTGATTTCGGCCAGCGCCGCTTGCGCGTCCATGTCACCGCGCAGCGCCGACTGCACCTGCACCTTCAGGACGGCCAGCGGCGTTCGCAGCTGGTGCGCTGCATCGCGCACAAACCGTTTCTGGTTGTCCAGCAGGTGCTGCAGCCGGCCCATGACTTCGTTGGTGGCATCGACCAGGGGCAGCAGTTCGCGCGGTGCATCGGGCGCGGCAATGGCCGTCAGATCCCCCTCGGGCCGCGCCTGCAACTCGGCACTGAGGCGGCGCACCGGCCGTGTGGCGCGCTGTACCACAACCACCGCCACCAGTGCAATCACGGCCAGCAGGAGTGCTTGCCGCCACAGGGTGTCGAACAGGATCTTCCGCGCCAGCGTGGTGCGCAACTCCAGCGTTTCCGCCACCTGGATGACGGCCATGCCCCTCCCGTTCGAGCTGGCGACCGGCTGCAGCAGCACCGCGATGCGCACACCGTCGCCCGCATACACGTCATCGTAAAAATCAACCAGCGCCGCATAGGGCGGTTTGGCCGGAATGACGCCACGCCAGAAGGGCAGTTGCGCAAAACCCGAGACCAGCTCGCCCTGGAGATTGGAGACGCGGTAAAACAGCCGGCTCTGGTTGTCGGCCTCGAACGCTTCCAGTGCCGCGTAAGGCACGGTGACGCGCAGCGCCGACTGCTCGTCGTAACCACTTACATCGAGCTGCTCGCCAATTGATTTGGCTGAGGCCAGCAGGGTGCGGTCGTAAGCGGTATTGACGGCATCCAGCGCATGGCTGTACAGGCTTGCGGTGTTGAGTGTGACAAGCAGGCCGACAGGAAGCAGGATGCCCAGCAGGATGTATTTGCGCAGGGACATGACCCTCACGCTTTTCACTTCGTGTGCCTCCGGCGTTGCGCTGCCCCTTTCACCGGAAGATGGGGCTGTGCTTGATTGGGGCGGCCCGGCGCTGAAGGCTTCGACCCCCACGCTTGTCACTTCGTGTAATGCGCTGCCCCCCCGGGGGGCTGTGCTTTCTTGGGGCGGTCCTGCGCTGCGCACGTCGGCCTCCACACCTTTCATGGCGCATCCACTTTCAGCAAATAACCCAGGCCGCGCAGGGTCACCAGGGTCACGCCGGTATGCGCTATTTTTTTACGCAGCCGGTACACCACCACTTCCACGGCTTCGTACTGCACCTCGGTTTCGCCGGGAAACACCAGTTCGAACAGCTTTTCCTTGGACACCGCCTGGCCTGGCTTGACGATCAGCGCTTGCAGCAGTGCCAGCTCGCGCGGCGTGAGTTCGAGGATCCGGTCCCGGTGGTAAATCGCACCGCTCTCCTTTTCATAGCGAAGTCCGCCTGCAACAGGGTCGCCAGCGCCCGATTCGGTGTTAGGGCCCAGGCGTCGGCGACTGAGGGCGCGGAGCCGGGCTTCGAGTTCGTCGAGGTCGAAGGGCTTGGGCAGGTAGTCGTCTGCGCCCGTGTTCAGGCCGATGATGCGGTCGCCTACCGTGCCGCGCGCCGTCAGGATGAGCACGGGCGTGGTCAGCCCCTGGCGGCGCGCCTGCTCCAGCACCTGCAGGCCGTCCAGCCCGGGCAGGCTCAGGTCCAGCACCACCACGTCGGGTTGTGCCGAGGTCCATTGCGCCAGCGCCGCGCGGCCGTCCGTGCAGCTCAGCACTTCCATGCCGCGCCGGCTCAGGGCACGTTGCAGTGCCGCCTGCATCGACGGGTCGTCCTCGATCAAAAGCAATTTCGTGGCAGATGACATGGGCAGGATTAGGGCCTGTTCACACTATTTATGCAAGTGCGAACGTGGTTAAAACAGCGCCAATCTAGGCGCGCGACGACACCCAGCCTGGGCGGCTGGGTTAGGAGTGCAACGACGAGTGATGTTGTTTTAACCATGCTCCTTTCGGGTTGCGGCCAAAAAGGGCCATGCGCAGCGTTGCAAAGCCTTGCCGGGCGTCAGCCCGGCTGCATTTTGCGCCTCGCGCATGACCTTTTTGACTCGCAACGCATCTTGCATAAATAGTGTGAACAGGCCCTAGCACTTTCCCCAATGCCTGCGGACAGCCGTTTGACAGACAGAAGGTGCATCATCGGCCTGTTATCACCACTACAAGGAGACACTCATGCGTCGCGACACCTTTCTGAAATCCCTGGCCGCCCTGGCCGCTACAGGCGCGTTCCCCCTGTCGGCCCTGGCTGCGGCCAATGTGAAAATGATGATTCCGGCCAATCCCGGCGGCGGCTGGGACACCACGGGCCGTGCCCTGGGCAAGGCCCTGACAGAGTCCGGTGCTGCATCCAGCGTGACCTATGACAACAAGGGCGGCGCTGCCGGTGCGCTCGGCCTGGCCCAGTTCATCAATGGCAGCAAGAACGATCCAAACGCCCTGATGGTGATGGGTGCAGTCATGCTCGGCGGCCTGATCACCGGCAAACCGCCGGTCAGCCTGTCGCAGGTCACGCCGGTTGCGCGCTTGACCAGCGAATACAACGTGTTTGTGCTGCCCGCCAACTCTCCGTTCAAGTCCATGAAAGAGGTGATCGCGCAGCTCAAGAAAGACCCCGGCAGCGTCAAGTGGGGTGGCGGTTCGCGCGGCTCCACCGAGCACATCGCCGCAGCCATGATTGCGCGTGAAGTGGGCGTGGATCCATCCAAGATCAACTACGTCGCTTTCCGGGGCGGCGGCGAGGCTACAGCGGCCATCCTGGGCGGTAACGTTACCGTGGGCGGCAGCGGCTACAGCGAGTTCTCGGAATACATCGCCACTGGAAAAATGAAGGCGCTGGCTGTCACGTCCGACACCCGCCTCAAAGGCGTTGATGTGCCGACGCTCAAGGAGCAGGGCATCAATGTGGTGATTGGCAACTGGCGCGGCGTTTACGGCGCGCCGGGCATTTCGGCTCCCGAGCGCCAGGCCTTGACCGACATGATTCTCAAGGCCGTCAAGTCCAAGAGCTGGAGCGAGGCGCTGGAGAAAAACAGCTGGACACCTGCCGTGCTGACAGGCGCAGCCTTCGACAAATTTGTCGATGACGACATGGCCAGCCTGCGTGCCACCATGGTCAAATCGGGCATGGTCTAAGCCTCGTCTTCCTCCGGCCGGGTCGCTGCCTGCCTTGGGTGGCGGCGCCGGCTGGCGGGACCTTCGGACTTTTTTTCGACAACCCTGTTTCGGCTGGCGGCGGGATGCCCCTGCATCTGCCCGGCGGCAGTTTCACTTTCGGATTGGCAAGCCATGACCCAAACTCAGGTTTCTATTCGTGCCCAGACGCTCATCGGCGCCGGCGTCGTGCTCCTCGCTCTCGGCCTCGCGGCGGGGGCTGTCAGCATTTCCTCGGCGGCCGGGTACGGCGGCGTGGGCCCCAATTTCCTGCCCTGGCTGGTGGCTGTCGCCCTATTTGTGTGCGGCTGCTTCATGGTCTGGGAGGCGCGCACCGGCGGGTTTCGCGCCCTCGATGAGCCGGCGGGCGCCGTCCAGGGTCACTGGGCGGGCTTTGCCTGGGTCTCGGCTGGTCTCTTGTCCAACGCCGCGTTGATCACCACCATCGGTTTTATTTTGAGTTGCACCTTGTGTTTTGTGCTCGCGGTCCAGGGACTGCGAGGAGCCGAGGGGAGGGCTGACCGACGGCCGGTGGCCTGGCTCAAGGACGCAGCAATCGGGTTGGCGATTTCCGCCCCAGTATTCTGGATGTTCACCAAATTCCTGGCGATCAATCTGCCGGGACTCACTTCATCGGGTTGGCTGTAAATCATGGACATTCTTAACCAACTGATGCAGGGCTTTGCGACTGCAGCCACCCCGATCAATCTGCTGTGGTGTTTTGTCGGGTGTGCGCTGGGCACGGCCATCGGCGTATTGCCCGGCATTGGGCCCGCTGTTGCGGTGGCCATGCTGTTGCCTATCACGGCCAAGGTGGAAGCCACGGCATCGATGATCTTCTTCGCCGGCATTTATTACGGTGCCATGTACGGCGGCTCCACCACCTCCATCCTGCTCAACACACCGGGAGAAACCGCGAGCATGGTCACGGCCATGGAAGGCAACAAGATGGCCAAGAGCGGGCGCGCCGGCGCCGCGCTGGCCACGGCGGCCATCGGCTCGTTTGTGGCCGGCACGATCTGCACGGTGCTGGTCACGCTGTTTGCACCCATCGTGGCGGAGCTCGCGGTCAAGCTGGGCCCTCCCGAATACTTCATGCTCATGGTGCTGGCCTTCACCACCGTCAGCGCGGTGCTGGGGAAAAGCACGGTGCGCGGCATGGCGGCGCTGTTTCTCGGACTGGCGGCGGGCCTGGTCGGGCTGGACCAGATCTCCGGTCAGGCACGTTACACGGGCGGCGTGCCCGAGTTGCTGGACGGCATCGAAATTGTGCTCGTGGCGGTGGGTCTGTTTGCCGTGGCCGAAGCGATGTATGCCGTGTTGTACGAGGGCCGGGTGGTCGAGACCCAGAACAAGCTGAGCAAGGTGCACATGACGGCCAGGGACTGGCGCCGTTCCTGGCCCGCCTGGCTGCGGGCTACGGCCATAGGCGCACCGTTTGGCTGCATTCCTGCTGGCGGCACCGAGATTCCGACCTTCCTGAGTTATGCCGCCGAGAAGAAGCTCGCCAAGGGCGACAACAAGGATGAGTTTGGCACCGTAGGCGCCATCGAGGGCGTGGCCGGCCCGGAGGCCGCCAACAACGCCACGGTCACCATGGCCATGATCCCGCTGCTCACGCTGGGCATTCCCACATCGAACACCACGGCCATTTTGCTTGGCGCCTTCCAGAACTACGGCATCCAGCCTGGCCCGCAGCTGTTCACGTCGTCGTCCGCCCTGGTGTGGGCGCTGATCGCCTCGCTCTACATCGGCAATGTGATGCTGTTGGTGCTGAACCTGCCCATGGTTGGCCTGTGGGTCAAGCTGCTGAAGATTCCCAAGCCTTACCTGTACGCCGGCATCCTGATTTTTGCGACCGTCGGCGCCTATGGCATGCGGCAAAGCGCTTTTGATTTGTTCCTGCTCTACGGCATCGGCGTGCTCGGGGTGGTGATGCGGCGCTTTGACTTTCCGACCGCGCCCGTGGTGGTCGGCATGATCCTGGGCCCGTTGGCAGAAGCGCAGTTGCGCAACGCCATGTCCATCGGTGAGGGCAGCGCCATGGTGTTCCTGCAGCGCCCGGTATCGGTGATCCTGATCGTGGTTGTGCTGGCGGTGCTCATCCTGCCGCGCCTGGCCAGACGATGGGCAGCCCGCCGCCTGGTGGTCTGAGACCGGAAGTCTGCGCAGAAAACAGGGCTCCCGCCCGGGAATGACGGGTACAAGTCGCTACAGCAATACGGGTGCTGGAAACACCGGCGCTGAGCCGGACTCGGGCAGGGCAGCGGTGTCGCGCTACCATCTGCGCATGGAATACACCGACACCACTGCCCATGGCCTGCCTCGCGATGCCCAGAGCATCCTGGCCCTGGCGGCGCGGTCCATGTTCCAGCTGTTTTCCAGCATCAGCCAGGGCATGTTCCTGGTGGACCGCACCGGCCGCATTGTCTGGCTCAACGAGGGCTACAAGCGTTTCCTGCCGGCGCTGGGTTTTTCGTCGGTGGACCAGTTTGTCGGCCACATGGTCGAAGAAGTCATCCCGAACACGCAGATGCGGCGTGTGCTGGAAACCGGCGAAGCCTTCCTGATCGACCTGCTGACCAACCGCGCCGGCACCTTTGTCGTCAGCCGCATTCCGCTGCGCGACGAAGGCAGCGGCGACGTGATAGGCGCCATTGGCATCGTGCTGTTCGATCACCCCGAGACCACCTTGCAGCCGCTGATCAGCAAGTTTGCGCTGTTGCACCGCGACCTCGACGATGCGCGTCGCGAACTGGCCAGCCAGCGCCTGCAGCACACAGGCGGACAGCGCCAGTCCAAACACACGTTTGCGAGTTTCATAGGCACCAGTCCGGCTGCCGTTGAGGTGAAGCGCCAGGCGCGTCGCGCGGCGCAGACCTCGAGCCCGGTGCTGCTGCTGGGCGAAACCGGCACCGGCAAGGAGCTGCTGGCCCACGCCATTCATGCGGCGTCCAGCCGTGCGCGCGGGCCTTTTATCAGCGTCAACATTGCGGCTGTGCCCGACACACTGCTGGAAGCCGAGTTCTTCGGCGTGGCACCCGGCGCCTATACCGGTGCCGACCGCAAGGGGCGTGAAGGCAAATTCAAGCTGGCCGACGGCGGCACACTGTTCCTCGACGAGATCGGCGACATGCCGCAGGCGCTGCAGGTCAAGCTGCTGCGCGCGCTGCAGGAAGGCGAGATCGAACCGCTGGGCTCCAACAAGTTGATTCCGTTCGACGCACGGGTGATCGCGGCGACCTCGCGCGACCTGGCCATGCTGGTGCGCGAGGGCAAGTTCCGTGAGGATTTGTTTTACCGGCTCAATGTGCTGCCGGTGCGCGTGCCGCCGTTGCGCGAGCGCCGCTCCGATATCCCGGCCCTGCTCGAAGTGCTGGGTGAGGAGATGGCGCTGCGCAGCGGCGACCGCCAGCCCGAGCTCTCGGCCGATGCGCTGGCCCTGCTGTCAGCGCAAACCTGGCGCGGCAATATCCGCGAGTTACGCAATGTGCTTGAGCAGGCAGCCATGCGCAGCGATTCGGCCAACATTGAACGCGTACAGTTTGAGGAAGTCCTGAAAGAAGCCGGTATTGAACGCATCGTGCCGGTACCGGCGGCGCTTGAAGGGAGCGAACTGGCGGTTTCCGACCCTCTTCGGCCGCTTGCAGAACAGGTGGCGCAGGTCGAGCGGCGCGCGATTGCCGCTGCCCTGGCGGCCACGGGTGGCAACAAGCTTGCGGCTTCGCGGTTGTTGGGAATCTCGCGTGCCAAGCTCTACGAACGTCTGGATAACCCTGATCGAAAATAATGCAGTTGTATTAAATAAATACAAAATTATTGTATTAAATTTGAGCAATCAATAATTGACTTAAAAAATATCCATATAAATCAATAGCTTGAAGTTGGCATGGCCTGTGCATTCCTGGTGCATAACCCACACAGGAGACATTCCATGCATCGTCGCACCCTGATCGCGCTTGCCGCCATCGCCACTTCCCTGGTTTCGCCGCTGGCCCTGAGCCAGTCCAAAGACATCAAGATTGCGCTGATCGCCAGCAAGACCGGTCCGCTGGAGGCTTACGCCAAGCAGACCATTGTTGGTTTCAATATGGGCCTGAGCTACGCCACCGGCGGCACCATGATGGTGGCCGGCAAGAAGCTGGTGGTCATTGAAAAGGATGACCAGGGCAAGCCCGACGTGGGTAAGGCGGCGCTGGCCGCGGCCTACGCCGACGACAAAGTGGACATTGCCGTGGGTCCAACCGCCTCGCCCGTGGCGCTGGCCATGCTGCCGGTGGCCGAGGAATACAAGAAAATCCTGCTGGTCGAGCCTGCCGTGGCCGACAGCATTACCGGCGACAAATGGAACAAGTACATTTTCCGCACCGGCCGCAACTCCAGCCAGGACGCCGCCGCCAATGCCGTAGCGCTGGACCAGCCAGGCAATGTGGTCGCCCTTCTGGCCAACGACAATGCCTTTGGCCGTGATGGCGTGAAGGCCGCCAAGTCGTTCATGAAGAACGCCAAGATTGTTCATGAAGAGTACCTGCCCGTGGGCACCACAGACTTCACGGCCGGCCTGCAACGCATTGTGGACAAGCTCAAGGACCAGCCGGGTAACAAGTACCTCTCGGTGGGCTGGTCGGGCAGCCCGACGCCGTTTCCGAAGATTGCCGATCTGGAACTGGAAAAGCGCTTCGGCATCAAGCTTGCCACCGGCGGCAACATCCTGCCGGCCATGGTCGCCTACAAGAGCTTCCCGGGCATGGAAGGCGCGCTGTACTACTACTTCGGCATCCCCAAGAACCCTGTAAATGATGCGATGGTGGCTCAGCACTACAAGCAGTTCAAGGCACCGCCAGACTTTTTCACAGCGGGCGGTTTCTCGGCAGCCATGGCTGTGGTGACGGCGCTCACCAAGACCAATGGCGACACCAATACCAACAAGCTCATCACCACCATGGAAGGCATGAGCTTTGACACGCCCAAGGGCAAGATGACCTTCCGCAAGGA
>NZ_JBDTTH010000122.1:0-8812 GCF_039930745.1 Polaromonas sp.
GCCCGCATGGTGGCCATGAAGGCCGCCACCGACAACGCCGGCAGCGTGATTGGCGAGCTCAAGCTGGTTTACAACAAAACGCGTCAGGCGGCGATCACGAAAGAACTTTCGGAAATCGTTGCCGGTGCTGCAGCGGTTTAAGCCGCGCCCAGATTTACAAGATTTAAAGAACGGAAAAGGATCCAGTCATGGCTCAAGCTCAAGGCAAGATTGTTCAGTGTATCGGCGCGGTGGTTGACGTTGAGTTCGCGCGCGACCAGATGCCCAAGATTTACGACGCGCTCAAGATGGAAGGCTCCGCGCTGACCCTTGAGGTGCAGCAGCAGCTCGGCGACGGCATTGTGCGTACCATTGCGCTCGGCTCGTCCGACGGCCTGCGCCGCGGCAACATGGTGTACAACACCAATGCCAACATCACCGTGCCTGTGGGCAAGGCGACCCTGGGCCGCATCATGGACGTGTTGGGCGCGCCCATCGACGAGCGCGGCCCGGTCGACCAGACCCTGACGGCCCCGATTCACCGCAAGGCCCCGGCTTACGACGAGCTGAGCCCTTCGCAGGAACTGCTGGAAACCGGCATCAAGGTGATTGACCTGGTTTGCCCGTTCGCCAAAGGCGGCAAGGTGGGTCTGTTCGGCGGCGCCGGTGTCGGCAAGACCGTGAACATGATGGAGCTGATCAACAACATCGCCAAGGCGCACTCGGGCCTGTCCGTGTTTGCCGGTGTGGGTGAACGTACCCGCGAAGGCAATGACTTCTATCACGAGATGGCCGACTCCGGCGTGGTGAACCTCGAGAACCTCGGCGAGTCCAAGGTTGCGATGGTTTACGGCCAGATGAACGAGCCCCCAGGCAACCGTCTGCGCGTGGCGCTGACCGGCCTGACCATCGCCGAGTCCTTCCGTGACGAAGGCCGTGACGTGCTGTTCTTCGTGGACAACATCTACCGCTACACGCTGGCCGGTACCGAAGTGTCCGCGCTGCTGGGCCGCATGCCTTCCGCCGTGGGTTACCAGCCGACGCTGGCCGAAGAAATGGGCCGCCTGCAAGAGCGCATTACCTCCACCAAGGTGGGCTCCATCACTTCCATCCAGGCCGTTTACGTTCCTGCCGATGACTTGACCGACCCGTCGCCTGCCACCACTTTCGCCCACCTGGACTCCACCGTGGTGCTGTCGCGTGACATCGCTTCGCTGGGTATCTACCCTGCCGTGGACCCGCTCGACTCGACCAGCCGCCAGCTGTCGCCCGCCGTGGTCGGCGAGGACCACTACAACACGGCCCGCGCCGTACAGGGTACGCTGCAGCGCTACAAGGAACTGCGCGACATCATTGCGATTCTGGGCATGGACGAACTGGCCCCTGAAGACAAGCTGGCCGTGGCCCGCGCCCGCAAGATCCAGCGTTTCCTGAGCCAGCCCTTCCACGTTGCTGAAGTGTTCACCGGCTCGCCCGGCAAGTACGTCAGCCTGGCTGAGACCATCCGCGGCTTCAAGATGATTGTGGCCGGTGAGTGTGATCACCTGCCAGAGCAGGCCTTCTACATGGTCGGCACGATTGACGAAGCCTTCGAGAAGGCCAAGAAGGTCTAAGCCATGGACACCACACACACCATCCACGTCGATGTTGTCAGTGCGGAGGAGTCCATCTTCTCCGGCGAAGCCAAGTTCGTGGCTTTGCCGGGTGAGGCGGGCGAGCTGGGCATTTACCCGCGCCACACGCCGCTGATCACCCGCATCAAACCTGGTGCTGTGCGTATTGAAAAGGCCGATGGCACGGAAGAGTTCGTTTTCGTCGCCGGCGGCCTGCTTGAAGTGCAGCCCAATTGCGTGACCGTGCTGAGCGACACCGCCATTCGCGGCAAGGACCTTGACGAAGCCAAGGCCAGCGTCGCCAAGGCCGCCGCCGAGGAAGCGCTGAAAAACGCGAAGACCGATATTGATATTGCGATGGCCCAGTCCGAGCTGGCCGTGATGGCCGCGCAGATTGCGGCTTTGCGTAAGTATCGGCAGAAAAAATAAACGCCAGTGCATCATGAAAAACCGGTCCCTGAGACCGGTTTTTTTATGGAATGTCGCCGGGAGATCCACGAACCCGTGCGCAGCGAACAGAAGGTGGCGCCGATGGACCGGGCGGTAAAGTGCGGATCGCCGCCAGCACGCAATCTGGCAGCCCCTGCTTTTTGCCTTGGCGCGCTGACAAATCCTGCCGCCGGAGTGGTTGCCACGCCACGTTCTCATTTCGTCATGTGGATACCGCTTGCTCCATCCATTCAAGAAAAATATGCCTTCAGCCCATATACGGCGGGTACAGGCAGCTATCAAATGTGGAGCATTTTGGGTTCCGCCGCTGTATCAGGGAGGGCAAGGTAACAACTGGACACGCTAAATGACAGCCATGGAGTGGCTTGCCCTCTTATTGTTGCGACGGGTAGAGGTCAACAATGAGGTGCGAAATGGACAGTCTCCTGGATAGCCTGACATGGGAAGAAGCATCGCCAGAGCGCAAGGCCAGGCGCGCCCGCAAGGCTTGGCTGACGCGGGCTGTGCTTGCGGTGGCTGCTCTTTTTGTACTGGCCGTGGTTCTGGCGCCCTGAAGTGGCGTGACCAGTGTCGCCTGACGCCCGCCTGGCTATTGCAGCAAGGGCGTATCAGGCAACTCGTTGGGATTGTGGGCTGGGTCCTGCACGCCGTCGATGGCAAAGTGCGCCATTAGCAGTGCCGAGGTTTCTTCCAGCGCCTGCGTCAACCCGTCCTCATACCGTTTTTCCCTGAAGGCCTGGGCCATGCGTGCCACCGTGGCCTGCCACTGCGCCGGGCTCACATGCCGGGCCAAGCCGCGGTCGGCGACGATTTCAATGGCGTGGTCGGCCAACAGCAGGTAAATCAGCACGCCGTTGTTCTGCTCGGTGTCCCAGACGCGCAGCTTGCCAAACAGGCTCACCGCCCGGTCATGCGGGCTGGCGCGTCGCCACAGGTAGCTCAGCGGCAGTCCGGCTTCCACACAAATGCGGATCTCGCCGCTGTGGCGTTTTTCGCTGGCGGCCACGCGCTGCGCCAAGCGCTCCAGCAAATCGGGCGGAATGGCGCGGCGCGTGTCGCCCTCATCCAGCCAGAGGTGTTTGAGGAGGCGTGAGAGAAAAAGGCCCATGGTCGCTCCCTACCAGCTGCCGGACGCGCCGCCGCCGCCGAAGTTACCGCCGCCACCGCTACTGAAACCTCCGCCGCCTCCACCGCTGCTCCAGCCCCCGCCACCCGTGTGGCCGCCCCAACCGGAGAAGCCGCCGCGCCGGCCGGTGGGCACCACACTGGAAACCAGCGCAAACAGCATGGCGACGACAGTGGCTGCGCCGGCAATCAACAAACTGGAGGTGACGATCCAGGCCAGGAAACCGACTGCTCCGCCGGTGACCAGCGATCCGGCCTTGCGCCCGAACATGCCGGCCAGCACGCGGCCGCCCACCGGCACTGCAAAGAAAAGGAAAACAGCGAGATCCGTCCACTGGAAGCCCGGCGCTGCAGGTTTGCCAGCGTCGACGTCGGGTAGCGGCAGGTTTTCGCCGGCGATGCGCGCCATGATCTGGTCGACCCCGGCATCCAGGCCGCCGGCAAAATCGTTTCGCCTGAAACGCGGCGTGACGGCACGGTCGATGACTTGCCGCGCCGCCAGGTCGGGAATGGCGCCTTCCAGTGCCTTGGCGGTGGCAATGCGGACCTTGCGGTCATTTTTTGCGACCACCAGCAAGACTCCATCACCGACATCCTTGCGCCCTATTTTCCAGGCGTCACCGACGCGCTGGGTGTAGTCGGTGATGTCCTCGGGCAGGGTGCTTGCCAGCATCAGCACCACGACTTGCGTGCCGCGCGCTTTCTCAAAGGCCGCCAGCTTGGTTTCCAGGGCCTGGATCTGCCCGGCATCCAGCGTGCCGGTGCTGTCCATGACGCGGGCCGTCAGCGGCGGGATGGGCTGCAGGTCCTGGGCTTGTGCAACTCCCGCCAGGCAGCAGCCCGCCAGCAACACGCCCACGCACCGGTTCACCCAGTCCGTGCCCATAGCTCCGATCCAGCGGCTTGCCACGGTGGCTGCTTATTTTTTGTTGAAGTCCACGGTCGGAGGCGCGGAGATCTGCGCCTCGTTCTGAACGGTGAAGCCGGGTTTCACCGAGTAGCCGAAGACCATGGCGGTCAGGTTGGTGGGAAAGCTGCGCGTGAGCACGTTGTAGGCCTGCACCGCCTGGATGTAGCGGTTGCGTGCCACCGCGATGCGGTTCTCTGTGCCCTCGAGCTGCACGCGCAAGTCCTGGAAGCCCTGGTTGGCCTTGAGGTTGGGGTAATTTTCCGTCACCACCAGCAGTCGCGACAGAGCCGAACTGAGCTCGCCCTGCGCCGCCTGGAATTTCGCAAAAGCTTCGGGGTTGTTCAGGGTCTCCGGGGTCACCTGCATCGAGGTGGCCCTGGCCCGGGCTTCCACAACCTTGGTCAGTGTTTCCTGCTCGAAATTGGCCTCACCCTTCACCGTGGCCACGATGTTGGGCACCAGGTCGGCGCGGCGTTGGTATTGGTTGAGCACCTCCGACCAGGCCGACTTCGTCTGTTCATCCAGGCTCTGGAAGTTGTTGTAGCCGCAGCCGGACAGCAACAGGGCAGAGAGGCCGGCAAGGACCCAGGCGAAAAAACGTGATTTCATGACAAGCCTCCAGAAAATGCAAGCCGCCACACTACCATAGTCGAATGTCGCTGCACTCCACCTGTTCCCTTTCGTCCCCCCAGTCCCCCACCCCGCTGCAAGCCCTGCAGGCATCGTTCAGGCCGGCCACCCGCAGCAGCGCCCAGGCAGGGCTGATCGTGGCTGGCGCCACGGGCGCACTCGGCAGCGAAGTCTTGCGCCGGCTGGCGGGCAGTGGCGGCTTTGCCCATACCCAGGTGCTGGCGCGTGAACCTATGAACACCGGTCTGGCGCAGGTAGCGATTGCGGCGGTGCGGGGAGAGGACATCGCGGCCTGGCCGGTCTGTCCGCTGCCAGCACAGACAGGCGTGGTGATGTTCGAGCCCCCCCGGCTGTACCACGATCGCGAGCGTGCACTGTGGACGCCGCAGCCGGAACAGCTGCTCGCGCTGGCGCAGTGGCTCAGACGATGTGGTGTCCAGACCCTGGTGCTGGTGCTGCCGCACGCGCCGGGGCGCCTGCCCCAGGGTTTGCGCCACGGCCTGGCCAGCATCGACGAACAGCAGGTGGCCGCGCTGGGCTTTGAACGTGTTCTGCTGGTGCGTTCGGCGCAGAAGCCGTCCGCGCAGGGGCGCTTGGGGTTTCCGGAAAATGTGGCCGCCTGGATGCTTTCTACCCTCAAATACATGATCCCGGCCGGCGAACAGCCGGTGCGCCCCGCAAAGCTGGCCGAGTTTGTGGACCTGGTTCTCAGGGCGCTGCCGGCGGGGACTCATGTGGCGGCACCGGAATTGCTTTGGCAGGCAAGCCAGGCGCAAGACATGCACGGCGTGGTGCGGGCGTGGCTTAATACGGGTCGGCCATCCAGTGCGGCCGAGCGTTCATCCTCTGAATGATTCCATGCGAAAACCCAAAGTTTCCCAGGCGAACAACGGCAGCGCCGATGACATTGAAGCGGCTTTTTACGAGGCGCTGCAAGGCGGTGACATCGAAAAACTCATGGCCTGCTGGGCCGACGAGGACGACATTGTCTGTGTCCACCCAGGCGGGCCCCGGCTCGTGGGGATGGCCGCCATACGCGCTGCGTTTGACGCCATGTTTGCCAATGGCAGCATCCGTGCTCATGCCGAAAAAGTCCGCAAGGTTGAAGCCATGAGTTCCAGCGTCCACAGTGTGCTGGAACGCATTGAAGTGATGACCGAAGAAGGCCCCGTTCACGCCTACGTGATTGCCACCAACGTCTATCACAAGACCGCGCAGGGCTGGCGCATGGTGGCGCACCACACCAGCCCCGGCACGCCGCGCGAGATGCAGGAAATCTCGGACAGCCCGCAGGTGCTGCACTGAGTGAGGCCGCAGCCGTGATGCATTACCACGCGCCGTGGTGGTTGCCCGGCGGCAACCTGCAGACGATTTATGCCGCCTTGCGTTCGCAGCGTTACCTGGGCGAGGCGCCGAGCTTTCGCCGCGAGCGCTGGATCACGCCTGACGATGATTTTGTCGATGTTGACTTTGCGCAGCATGCCCATCCAGGAACTGCAGCAGGTCAGGTGCCCCTGCTTGTGGTGTTCCATGGCCTGGAAGGCTCGTCGGCCAGCCATTACGCCGAAGCTTTTGCCGATGTGGCCCGCGTTCGTGGCTGGGCCTGCGCCGTGCCGCATTTTCGCGGCTGTTCAGGCGAGCTCAACCGCGCGCCACGCGCCTACCATTCCGGCGACTTCGAAGAGATCGACTGGATCCTGCATCGCTTTCGCACACTGCATCGCGGCCCGCTGTTTGCCGTCGGTATTTCGCTGGGTGGCAATGCCCTGATGCGCTGGGCTGGCGAGATGGGGCAGGCGGCCACCAACGTGGTTGCAGCGGTGGCTTCGGTCTGCTCGCCGCTGGACCTGGCAGCCAGCGGCCATGCGATCGGCCAGGGCTTCAACCGGCTGGTGTACACCCGCATGTTCCTGCGGTCCATGGTGCCCAAGGCGCTGAAGAAGCTCGAGCAGCACCCCGGACTGTTCAGCGCCGAGGCGCTGCTTGCCGCCCGCGACCTGTATGCCTTCGACAACATCGTCACGGCACCTTTGCATGGGTTCAAAAATACGGAAGACTACTGGACGCGCGCTTCGGCCAAGCCGCACATGCGCCGCATAACGGTCGCTGCACTGGCGCTCAATGCGCTCAACGACCCCTTCATCCCCGCCGCGAGCCTGCCGCAGGCCGCCGATGTGAGTGCGGCCGTGACCCTCTGGCAGCCGCGTGAAGGCGGACACGTCGGGTTTCCCTCCGCACCCTTTCCGGGCCATGTGCGCGCCATGCCCGAGGCAGTGTGCGGGTTTTTCACGGCGCAGATCGATGCGGAGCAAAATAAACCGCATGGATGACATTGTTCGACAGGCCATCGCCAAATGGCCCAATGTGCCTCACTGCTTCGGCTGGCTGGGACTGGACGCGCGCGGCAACTGGTACATGCGCGATGACAAGGCGCAGGCCGCAGGCCCTTTTGCCGGTGGTCCGGCGGCCGGCAAGGGGTCGCTGCTCAAGCACGACAAGCTGATCGACTTCATTGCCCGCAATTACGAAAGCGACCCGGCTGGCCAGTGGTTTTTCCAGAATGGCCCGCAACGCGTGTATGTCGAACTCGAAGCGACCCCGCTGGTCTGGCGCATCGGCAATGCGCCTGATTTCTCCGTAACGGCGCACACTGGCCGGTCCGCGCGCGTGCAGCGCTGCATTCTCGATGAACATGGCCGCGTCTACCTCGAAACCGACCTGGGTTTCGGGCTGGTGCATACCCAGGACATGGTGCAGGCGTCTGATGCGATTGAGCAGGGCCTGTGGGTGCCCGCAGAGGTGACCACGAGCGACTTGCCGCGTCGTTTCTCCTACGTCCGCAGTCCGGCAGCGGGCCGAAAAACATCGACATGATGCTATTGATTCAGGAGCTGCTTGCGCCCGTCAGTCAAGGGCTGGAGTCGTATTTGACATAAAAAAACCGGTCACTGACCGGCTTTTTGGGGTGCGTGCAAAGGCCAGCTTATTTGGCTGCACTCACCATGAATTCGACGGCCGCGCGGATGTCGGCGTCGGAGGCGCTGGAGCCGCCCTTGGGTGGCATCGCGCCCTTGCCCTTGATCGCACTGGCGGTCAGGGCGTCAATGCCGGTTTTGATGCGCGGTGCCCAAGCGGCCTTGTCGCCAAATTTTGGGGACCCTGCGACGCTTGCAGCATGGCAGGCGAAGCAGGTTTGTTTGTACAGCGCTTCGCCGGCGCCGGCTTTGGACACCGTGGCTGGCGCTGCGGCCATCGCAACGGGTGCTGCGGATGGAGTAGCTGCGGCTGGAACAGGGGATGCAGCAACGGGTGCTGCTTGCGCGGCGGGTTCCGCAGCGCTGGCCTGCACGGCTGCCTTTTGCGGCTCGGGAAATTTTGCACCTGCAGCGTTGGCCATGTGCGCGACGGCTTTGCCGATTTCAACATCGTCAAACTCACCGCCACCTTGGGGGGACATGGCACCCTTGCCTTTAAGTGCGGAGTTGAGCAGGGCGGCAAAACCCTTCTGGATGCGCGGACCCCAGGCTGCGGCGTCGCCGAACTTCGGCGCGCCAGCAACGCCAGCGGCGTGGCAGGCCGCACATTGGGCCGCGTAAACTTCATTGCCGGGTTTCAGCGGGCGGTTGGCATCGCGAATTTCAACCGTGCCCACTTTCTGGATGCGCTGCGCAATGGCTTTTTCAAGGTCGCCTGTGCCAGCCGCCGGTTTGTTGTCAGAGGTGACGAAATAAACCAGCGCAATGATGGCAAAAATAGGAACGACAAAGGAGAAGAGAACGGCAAGCAGCAGCTGCTGGGGTGTTTTGATGGGGCCAGAGTGGTCTTCTTCGTGGGCCGTCGTGTGATCGTTTGCGCTCATGGCTTCCTCAAAAAACTGAAAATCGGTAACTAAAGCAACTCATATTCGACAACCTTCGATTATAGCTGCGGCCTCTCTGCGGACCGGGGCGGCCGGCCCCGGCTGGTAGAATCCACCACTTCCACAGGATCAGGCTCACAGAGCCGGCTCCTGCGAAGTCCCGACGCATGCAAAGTGGGTCAGGACCGTCATTTCAGCATTGCGGCTGTAGCTCAGTGGATAGAGTATTGGCCTCCGAAGCCAAGG
>NZ_JBDTTH010000123.1:0-8787 GCF_039930745.1 Polaromonas sp.
GTCTTCCTTGCAGGAGCAGGCCAGCGGGCTGTCCCAGGTGGTCAGTGTGTTCCGGTTGGATAACGAGGCACCTCGTCAGCCAGGGGCTGCTCAGCGGGGAGCAGGCCCCGTGCGGCACGCAGCGCGCAAACAGCCGCAGCCACCACGGGCCCAACAGGCCATCGCAGCGCCCAAGCTGGCTACCGCCAGTGGGGAATGGGAAACGTTCTGAACACCGGCCGCTTCAGGGCCAGTGCCAGGGCAACTCAGAAGCTGCCTGGATAAGCCCCGCCATCGGCCAGCACGTTCTGGCCCGTCATGTAGCCCGCGTGCACGCTGCACAGAAACGCGCAGATCGCACCGAACTCTTCGGGCGAGCCGAAGCGCTGTGCCGGAATGGTTTTGCGGCGTGCGTCCAGCACGGCTTCCAGCGGCTGTCCGGTTTTTTCTGCAGCCCCCTTCATGGTGCCCTTGAGCCTGTCGGTGTCAAAAGCGCCGGGCAGCAGGTTGTTGATGGTCACCCCCTGCGCCGCCAGTTTGCTGCGCGCCACGCCAGCGACAAAACCGGTCAGGCCGCTACGCGCGCCGTTGGACAGGCCGAGGATGTCGATGGGCGCCTTCACCGCGCTAGAGGTGATGTTGACAATGCGCCCAAAGCCACGCGTCGCCATGCCATCCACCGTGGCCTTGATCAGCTCGATGGGTGTCAGCATGTTGGCATCGACCGCCTTGATCCAGGCGTCGCGGTCCCAGTCGCGGAAGTCGCCGGGTGGTGGCCCGCCGGCATTGGTCACCACAATGTCGAAGTCATGACGCACTGCAAATACTGCCGCCCTACCCGCGGCGGTGGTGATATCTGCAGCAACAAATTGGACCTCAGCCCCCGCCGGACGGGCGCTGTCAGCTATCAAATTTGCAGCGGCCGACTGCAGTACCTCGGCGCCGCGCGCGACGATCAGCACATTCACACCCTCACGCGCAAGTGCCTGCGCGCAACCCAGGCCCAAGCCCTTGCTTGCGCCACAAACCAAAGCCCATTTGCCTGCAATACCTAAATCCATAATAATTTCCACTTAATCGTTGGGAGGTGATGGGCCATGATACTGAGTAAATTCAAGCGTTTTGCCTGGCTGGGCTCTTGCGCCCTGCTGTTGGGCAGCACCCTGGCCCATGCACAGGACGAGTCGGTGCTGATCAAGCGCGCGGCCGAGCTGCGCGAAGCGCCCGGCGAGAATTCGCGCAGCCTGGCCGCCCTGGCCGCGCGCACGCCCGTCACGCGCTTGGGTGCGCGCCAGGGCGCCTGGATCCAGGTGCGCACCGTCGAGGGCGCCAGCGGTTGGGTCCACATGTTTGATGTGGCGTCGGCCAGCACTGCTGCCGCGCCCAGCGCCGGTGCCAATGCATTGCGCGGCTTGACCAGCTTCTTCAACAAGGGCAGCGCCCAGGGTGGCGCCACCACGGCCACCTCTACCGTCGGCATCCGCGGGCTGGGCGCTGAAGACCTGGCGCGCTCGCAGCCCAACATGGCGGCCGTGGCACAGGCCGATACGCTGCGCCTGGACGCGGACCAGGCGCGGCAGTTCGCCAGCAGCGCCGCACTGGCCAGCCGGGCGGTGGATTCCCTGCCCGCACCGGCCCCCGTGCAAACCACCAGCCCCGCTACCAACCACAACAACTGACAAGCCAGGAGCCGCGCTCATGAAAACGCTACCCACCCGCGTATGCACAGCGTGGCTGCTGCCGCTGACCCTTGCCGGCCTCCTGGCGAACACGCCGGCGCGCAGCCAGGACGCCGGCAAGGCGATCAACCTGCTCGGCTCATTCCTGCGCCAGGCGGCCCCCGCGGAAGCACCAGCCCAACCGCAGCCCGCATCGGCCGGAGGCGTGCTGGGGAACATGCTGGGTGCCAGCCTGGCCCCGGCGGGCGGTGGCCAGGCGGCTCGCGGCGCCGACCTGATCGGCCTGCTGTCGCAGTCGCTCGAGCAGATCGACGAGCCGAAAGAAATCGAAATTGGCCGCCAGCTCGCCGCGGTGCTTCTGGGCAGCAAGCCCCTGCACCCCGACATGGCACTGCAGCGCTATGTCAACCAGCTCGGGCGCTGGATCAGCCTGCAGTCCGCGCGGCCGCATCTGCCCTGGACCTTTGTGGTGCTGGACGATCCCGGCTTCAACGCCTTCGCCGCGCCCGGTGGTTATGTATTTGTCACCAAAGGCCTGCTGGATCGCGTTGCCGACGAAGCCGAGCTGGCCGGCATCCTGGCGCATGAGATCACCCACGTGACGGCCAAACACCATCTGCAGGCCATCGCCAAAACGGCCAGGGCTGGCCTGCTGACCCGGGTCATCGGTTCACAGGTCAAGGGCGAACTGGCCGGTGCGATGTCGGCCCAGTTCCTCAGCCTTGGACGCGACCTGTACTCGCGCGGGCTGGACCAGACTGATGAATTCGATGCAGACCGCAGCGGCGTGGCCCTGGCCGCACGCGCCGGCTTTGATCCCTACGGACTGGTGGCCGTGCTGCAGCAGCTGCGCACCGCCACGCCTGACAACCCGCTGTTTGCCCTGTCCCTGAGCACACATCCGCCGGCCCAGCAGAGGCTGGACCTGCTGGAGCAAGCCATGGGCAATCGCATGGACGGTTTGAGTGGGCAAAGCGCCATCACCGTGGCGCAACGCATGGAAAGACTTGCGGCCGCACGCACGGCCAGCCGGGTCGATGCGCCAGCGGCCACCGCGCGCTCCGAACGGCGGGTGCCGGTGAAAAAGTAAAGCTCGATTTTCCGCATTCGGACTCAGTCTGTTCAAGACTTGCGAGTAAGTGGTTCTTCCTGCTAGCCGGGGGTTGCCCGGCGGCAACTCACTTTCTTTTTGCGTCGCCAAAAAGAAAGTAAGCAAAGAAAAAGGCGACCCGATGGTCTGGGTCCTTCCGCTTCGCTCCAGGCAACCTGCGGTGCTCGCCGAAAACGGGGTCGAGCTCGAACTCGCCTTCGGCTCAGACAATCGCTCGCCCTGATCCGTTTTCGGCTGCGCTCCTCGGCCCAGCCCGACGGGTGGGGGACACGAATACGGATACCAATACGGGGAGGCCTGACGCGCCTGTCATGTTTGCACGCGGCACCAGCACACGCAGCCAAATGAGGCTCCCTTCCATCGCCCAGCGGGGCGAGGGAAGGGCGGGGGGTTGGGAGTGGGGAGTTTCGCCTACTGTCCAGGGCGAACGGGAGGCGCAGCGTGACGCAAACAAAGCTGCAACCCTCACTTCCCCGCGCGAGTAAACACAAAAATCCCCGCGATCACCAATACCGTCCCCGCCGCCACCCAAGCGGTGAACGGCTCCCCGAGAATCAGCACGCCCATCAGGATGGTGGACATCGGGCCGACCATGCCGGTCTGCGCAGCCAGACTGGCGCCTATGCGTTCGATGGCCATCATCACCATCAGCACCGGCGCAGCCGTGCACAGGGTGGCGTTGAGCACCGACAGCCAGATCACCTCGGGCGCCACAGCCGCAGCGCTGAGCGGCCTGAGCAGCAGAAACTGCAAAATGCAGCACAGGCAGGCCACGGTGGTGGCCAGGCCCACCAGCCGCAGTGCACCCAGCCGCTTGACCATCTCGCCGCTGTAAACCAGGTACAGCGCATAACTGATGGCACTTAGGAAAACCAGCAGTGCACCCCAGGCGGCCTCTGGGCCCAACAGGGTGATCTCGTGGCCGAAGACCAGCACCACGCCGCTGTAGCTGATCGCCATGCCGATGATTTGCCGCGCACTGACGCGCCGGCGATAAAGCACCAACCCGAGCAGCAGGACCAGCGTGGGATTGAGGTAGAGAATCAGACGCTCCAGTGAAGCGGTGATGTAGGCCAGCCCGGCAAAGTCCAGGAAACTCGCGAGGTAGTAACCGGTGAATCCCAGCCAGAGCACGCCCAGCCAGTCCTTGCGTGTGAGCGCCGCCTTGCCCCGGCTAGCCCACCAGGCCATCACGGAAAAAATCGGCAACGCAAACAGCATGCGGTACATGATCAGCGTGACCGCATCGACGCCATAACGGTAAGCGAGCTTGACGATGATCGCCTTGCCGCTGAATGCAATCGCGCCCAAGGTCGCGAGCAGCAGTCCGGTTGCTATGCTTTTGGAAGCTGCTTGCGCCCGTTGTGTATGGGCTGGAGAGGTTTTTTGTTCTGAACTTTGAGTCAAGGGAAGTTTTCAGAAACCGACAGCCTGTCCATCGCGGCGGCTGTCGCTGGCGGCCACATAACCCTGGACCTTGGTGTCGCCCGCACGCCAGATGAACTGGCCCGCACCGAAGTCCTGGTAGGAGTCGTTGATGACCTCCACGCGGTGACCGCGGTCCGCCAGGCCCTGCACTGCCTGCGCGTTCATGGCGGCCTCGACATTGATTTCCAGACCGGCGTTGTAGCGCCAGCGCGGTGCATCGCAGGCGGCCTGGGGGTTTTGCTTGTAGTCGAGCATGCGCACAAGGGTCTGCATGTGGCCCTGCGGCTGCATGTTGGCGCCCATCACGCCATAACTCATCACCGGTTGCCCGTCTTTCGTGAGGAAGGCCGGGATGATGGTGTGGAAAGGGCGCTTGCCCGGCGCAACCTGGTTGGCACCCGGCTCCAGGCTGAAGGCGTGGCCGCGGTTTTGCAGGCTGATGCCGAACTCGGGTTCGACGCAACCCGAGCCGAAACCCATGTAATTGCTCTGGATGAAACTGACCATCATGCCATCTTCGTCCGCTGCGGTGAGGTAAATGGTGCCGCCCTTGACCGGATTGCCGGCGCCGAAGTCCTGCGCTTTTTTCATGTCGATCAGTTTGGCACGAGAAGCGAGGTAGCTGTCATCGAGCATTTGATCGACGCTCACCGCCATGGACGATGGCTCGGCCACATATTTGTAGACATCGGCAAAGGCCAGCTTCATCGCCTCGATCTGCAGGTGCTGCGAATCCACGCCGTCCACCGCCATGCCGGCGACGTCAAACTTGTCCAGGATGCCCACCGCAATCAGCGCGGCAATGCCCTGGCCATTGGGCGGAATCTCGTGCAGGGTGTGGCCGCGGTAGTCCTTGCCGATCGGCTTGACCCATTCCGGCTGGTAGGACGCCAAGTCTTTGGCCGTGAGGCTGCCGCCGTTTTGTGCGGAAAATTTCTCCAACGCCTGCGCAATTTCCCCGCCGTAAAAGGCGGCGCCTTTGCTCTGCGCGATGGCGCGCAGCGCCCTGCCCGCGGCCTTGAACTGGAACAGCTCGCCAACATTCGGGGCGCGGCCCCAGGGCAAAAAAGACTGCGCAAAGCCAGGCAGCGACTTCAGTTCATCCGTTGCTGCCGCCCACTTTTGCTGCACCACTGGGGGCACGAGGTAGCCGCGCTCGGCAATCTCGATGGCCGGCTCCATCAGGTCCGCAAAAGGCAGCTTTCCAAAACGCTCGCTCATGGTCGCCCAGCCGGCCACGGCGCCCGGCACGCTCACGGAATCGAGGCCACGCTTGGGCGGGGTGGAGGCACCGGCGCCGTGTTTGCGCTTGAAATAGTCGGGTGTCCAGGCCTGCGGCGCACGGCCCGAGGCATTCAGGCCGTGTAATTCCTTGCCGTCCCACAAGATGCAGAAGGCGTCACTGCCCAGCCCGTTGCTGACCGGCTCGACGATGGTCATGGCAGCGGCGGCAGCAATCGCTGCGTCCACCGCGTTGCCGCCCTTGAGCAGCATGCGCAGCCCGGCCTGGGCGCCCAGCGGATGCGAAGTGGACACCACATTGCGGGCAAACAGGGGAATGCGGGTCGAGGTGTAGGGGTTGGCGTAATTGAAGTTCATGAACGGTTCTGCAATGAGGAAACGGGCACCAGGCCCTGGCGCGAAATAGAGAAATAAACACTGTCACTCCGTGGTGATCTTGCGCTCCGAGATGATTTTTTTCCACTTGGCGTTGTCGGCCTTGACCATGGCCGCGAAAGCCTGGGGCGTGCCTCCGGTGGGTTCGGCACCCAGCCGGGCAAACCGTTCTTTCACCTCGGCATCGGCCAGCGCCGCATTGAGCGCCTGGTTCACCCTGGCCGTGAGCTCGGCACTCAGCCCTTTGGGACCGTACACGCCGAACCATGTCACGGACTCGAAGCCCGGAAGGGTCTCGGACACCGTTGGAAGATCCGGCGCCAGTGCCGTGCGTTGGAGGCTGGTCACCGCCAGGGCGCGCAACTTGCCGTCCTTGACATGCGGCATGCCGGTGACAAACGAATCAAACAGCACATCGAGCTTGCCGCTGATCAGGTCCGGCATGGCCAGCGCCGTGCCGCGGTAGGGAATGTGAAGAATGAAGGTGCCAGACTGCGCCTTGAAGTACTCGGTGGTCAGGTGCACGATGGTGCCGTTGCCGCTGGACGCATAGTTCAATCGACCCGGATTTTTCCGCGCATGATCCATGAACTCGCGCATGGTCCTGGCCGGCGAGGAGTTGGGCACCAGCACAATGTTGGGCGAACTCGCAACATAGCCCACAGGCGTGAAGTCCGTTTCGGCGTTGTAGGGAATTTTCGGGTTGATGGCCGGCCCTATGCTGTGTGTGCTCGATGTGGCCAGCAGCAGCGTGTAGCCGTCCGGCGCGGCTTTGAAAGCGGCGTCGGCGCCTATGGTCCCGCCGGCACCAGGCCGGTTGTCGACCACCACGGTCTGCCCGATTTTTTCACCGAGTTTTTGCGACAGCGCCCGAGCCAGGATATCCGTGGCCCCACCTGCCGGAAACGGCACGATCATGCGGATCGGACGCGCAGGATAGGCGCCGGAAGCCGCGGGAGAAGTCTGGGCCGCAGCGGGCAGAATGGCAGCACAAGCCGCACCGATGGTCGCCAGAAAGATAGCATGCGTACGTTTCATCTCGCCATTGTGCAACGGTTTGGCCCTGTTTTTCCCATACCTGGGTTCCGTCTTTTTTGATCAAAAAAAAAGGCGCCCGGAGGCGCCTTTTTCTGGAAGATTCACCGAGGCATCAGTCCTCAACAAAAGCCTCTTCGCGTTTGCTCTTGACCGCTGGCAACAGCACAATCACAAGCATGAGAACAGCGGCGCCCAAAAGACCGGCTGACAGCGGGCGCGTTACAAACACGCTCCAGTCGCCGCGCGATAGCAGCAAGGCGCGACGCAGATTTTCCTCCATCATCGGTCCCAGGATGAAGCCGAGCAACAACGGCGCGGGCTCGGCGCCCAACTTGACAAAAAGATAACCGATCACACCAAAAATGCCGACCATCCAGACGTCCCAGGTGTTGTTATTGGTCGAGTACACGCCAATTGCGCAGAACAGCACAATCGCCGGGAACAGGTAGCGGTAGGGCACGGTCAGCAGCTTGATCCAGATGCCGATCAGCGGCAGGTTCAGGATGATCAGCATCGCGTTGCCTATCCACATGGAGGCGATCAGACCCCAGAACAGTTCCGGGTTGCTGGTCATCACCTGCGGACCGGGCTGAATGTTGTGGATGGTCATCGCACCGACCATCAGCGCCATCACGGCATTGGGCGGAATACCCAGGGTGAGCAAGGGAATAAAGGAAGTCTGCGCACCGGCATTGTTGGCGGACTCGGGGCCGGCCACGCCGCGGATATTGCCCTGCCCGAAGGGGACTTCACCCGGCTTCATCTTCATCTTCTTTTCCAGCGCGTAGGACGCGAAGGCTGACAGCAAGGCACCGCCGCCAGGCAAAATGCCCAACGCCGACCCCAGGAAGGTGCCACGCAGCACCGCGGGTGTCATGTCCTTGAAATCCTGCTTGGTCGGCATCAGGCCTGACACGTTGGCGGTGAAAACCTCACGCTCGTGCTCGGGCTGGGCCAGGTTGCTGATGATTTCGCCGTAGCCGAACACACCCATGGCGATCACGACAAAGCCAATGCCGTCGGTAAGTTCCGGAACATCAAAGCTGAAACGCGCCACGCCGGAGTTCACGTCGGTGCCCACCAGCCCGAGCAGCAGGCCCAGCACAATCATGGCAATCGCCTTGAGCAGTGAGCCAGATGCCAGCACCACGGCGCCAATCAGGCCCAGGACCATCAGCGCGAAATATTCGGCCGGGCCAAACTTGAAGGCCAGTTCGGTCAGCGGCGGCGCAAAAGCCGCCAGGATCAGCGTGCCGAAACAGCCCGCAAAGAACGACCCCAGACCAGCTGCAGCGAGCGCAGGCCCCGCTCGCCCTTTTCTGGCCATCTGGTAGCCATCAATACAGGTCACCACCGACGAGGACTCACCAGGCAGGTTCACCAGAATGGCCGTGGTCGAACCGCCGTACTGAGCGCCGTAATAAATACCGGCCAGCATGATCAGCGCCGACACGGGTGGCAGCGCGTAGGTCGCTGGCAGAAGCATGGCGATGGTGGCGACCGGGCCAATGCCGGGCAACACGCCAATCAGCGTTCCCAGCAGGCAGCCCACAAAGGCGTAAAGCAGGTTGATTGGCGTGAAGGCCACACCAAAACCAAGCGACAAATGTTCAATCAGTTCCATGACTTTTCCTTAACCCGTGATGAACTCAGGCCACACGGGGAATTGCAGTTTGAGCGCCACAACAAAGGCGATATAGCTACCGACAGCCAGGACGGTTGCCAGAATGAAGGTCGCCTTGAATTTCCATCCCGGCTCCGCCATGCTGGCCACAAACGTCAGGGCGTAAATGGCAACAATCATGCCGAAAGCGGGAAAGCCGATGCTGGGCAGACCTGCCAGCAAAAGCCCAAACACGAGGTTGGCAGCAATGATGAAAAAGAGCGGCTTCCAGGCCCATTTGCCGATCTTGTCACCGCCCTCGGCTTCCACCA
>NZ_JBDTTH010000124.1:0-8609 GCF_039930745.1 Polaromonas sp.
ATCAATCTTGGCACTCGATGCCGTTTCCAGAAAGTGGGAAGTCCCTTCGTATTCCTTTCAGGCGGACCCCTTCGGCGGGCCGATTAAGTCAAAAATTGAACCGCGCAGCACAATCTCACTGCAGCCCCTGCAATAGCTCCAAAGTCGGATACCCATCCGCCGCCAACCCCACACTGCGCTGGTAACGGCGAATGCCGCTTTGCGTGGCCGAGCCCATCATGCCGTCGGGTGTGCCGCTGTCGAAGCCGCGCGCATTCAGCGCTGTCTGCAGCGCCAGCAACTGGCTGCGTGACAGGGGCTGCAGGTCGCGCGGCCAGGCGGCTTGCACGGCCGGCCCACCGGCCAGCGCCTGCGACAGCAGGCTGACGGCGAGCGCATAACTGGTCGAATTGTTGTAGCGAAGGATGGTGCGGAAGTTGGGGCCGACGATAAAAGCCGGACCGCGCGCGCCGGCCGGCAGCAGGATGGCGCTGTCGGGCAGGGCGGGCAGCGGCGCACCGTTGACAGAGCGCACGCCCAGCGCTGCCCAGGCCGAAGCCGGCTGCCGCGTGGCTGCATCGGCGAGGGCGTAGTCGAAGCCCGACGGCAAATACACTTCCATCCCCCACGGCTGGCCAGCCTGCCAGCCTGAGCGTGCGAGGAAGTTGGCGGTCGAGGCCATCACGTCGGGCAGGCTGCCCCAGATGTCGCGCCGGCCGTCGCCGTCGGCATCGACCGCATAGGCCAGAAAGTTCGAGGGCAGGAACTGCGTCTGGCCCATCGCGCCGGCCCAAGAGCCGATCATCTGCGCGCGGGTTATGTCCTTGTTCTGCAAAATTCTTAGCGCAGCGAGCAGCTGGGTGCGCGCCCAGGCCTCGCGCCGGCCCTCGAAACCCAGCGTGGCCAGGGCGTCGATGGTCGGGATGTCGCCGGTGTTGCTGCCGAAGTTGCTCTCCATGCCCCAGATCGCCGCCAGGATTTCTGCCGGCACGCCGTAACGCGCGGCTGCCGCGTCCACCGCAGGCCGCGCTTGTAGCAGCCGGTCCTGGCCGCGGGTTACGCGTTGCGCCGACGCTGCGCTGTCGAGGTAGTCCCAGACGGCACGCGTGGATTCGGGCTGCGCGCTGTCGGCCTCGGTCACGCGCGGAATGAAGCGGATGTCATCGAAGGCGAGCCGCAGGGTTTCCTCGCTGATGCCGGCGGTGCGCGCGCCGGTGCTGAAGTCGGCGATCCAGCGCGCGAAGCGCTGATCGCGTTCGACGTCACTGCTTGTGGCTGGCGCGGGGCTGCTGTTGGCCTGCGGCGTCTGCGCGCTGGCCGCCAGCGCGAAAATCATCAGCAGTGTTGGTGCCAGCCTGGAGAAGGCGGGCACAGAAAAACGGGGACGTGTTTTTTGCATGCTTTTGATTCTCGCCCCCTCATGGACGCAGGGGGCTCCGATGCCGTTTATACCCATGCCCCGCGGTGCGGGGACTTGTTCTAAGGAAGCGCTGAATAAGTCCTTGCGGATGTGCGGCAGCCGGATCGGGATGGGGTGCAAGGCGGATTTCGCAGCCAATAGCTGGCTATTGGCAAGAAATTCAACGCAGCAGACCGCCCGAGCCCGGCTGATCGCGCGCCGCAGGGGGCTTGTGCAGCGCTTCCTCAGCTATGCTCTTCCGGCGACACGCCCAGCGCCACCAGAAAACGCGCCACCATGTTGTAGGTGGCAATCGCGCTGGTCAGTTCGACCAGCTCGGTCGTATCGAAATGTTTGTGCAGGCCTTCGAACACCTCATCGCTGACTTTCACGTCGACAGTCATCTGCGCGGCGTAACGTACCACCAGTTGTTCGACAGGGCCGAGTGCCGGGTGATCTGCCGAGGCGCGCGCATCGGCCTCGACGACGGCGTTGAGCGCATCGAGCTCGGCCTGGCTGCCGCCGGCCGCCAGAAAATCCGGCGCGTGGTGTTTGTATTCATAAGCCGCGCCGGTCAGCAGCGCCACCGTGCAGATGCCCAGCTCGCGCAGCTTGCGGCTGGTGGGCAGGCCGGTGCGGACCGCGCCGAGGTAAATGTTCCAGGCGCGCGCCAGCGGCTCGCTCCAGAGCAGGGCCTTGTCGAGGTTGATCAGTGTGCCGCCGCGGCGTTTCAGGATGGCGTCCACCAGGTCCTGCGGTTGGGTTTTCAGGGCGGGCGTCCAGTCGGGAATGCGCATGGGGTGTCTTTCCTTGATGCAGGTGAGGTGTTGCCTCGGCGGATAATGCGGGCATGCTGATCCGATTTACCAAGATGCAGGGGGCAGGCAATGATTTTGTCATGCTCAACGAGACCCGCGAGCGCCTGAACCTCACGCCCGGCCAATACCGCTTTCTGGCGGATCGCCATTTCGGTGTGGGGGCCGACCAGATTTTGTCGGTGCGGCCGACCAGCGAGCCCGGCATCGACTTCGAGTACGTGATTCACAACGCCGACGGCGGTGAGGTCGAGCAGTGCGGCAACGGCGCGCGCTGCTTTGTGCGTTTTGTGCGCGAGCAGGGCTTGACCAGCAAGGACGCGGTCAAGGTCAAAACCCTGAGCGGTGTGATCGAGCCGCGCATGCAGTCCGACGGCCGCGTCACCGTGGACATGGGCGCGCCCATCTTCGATCTCGCGCGTGTGCCATTCGATGCCACCGGTTTGATGCCTGAAACCGTGAATTCATGGCAAAAATGGCCTCTAGCCCTTGTGGGATGGGCGCAAGCAGCTCCTGTTTTTGTAGCAGTTCTGTCCATGGGAAACCCGCATGCGGTGCAACTGGTGGACGACGTGGAGGCGGCGCCCGTGCTGCAGGACGGGCCACTGATCGAGAATCACGAGCGTTTCCCGCGGCGCGTGAATGCCGGCTTCATGCAGGTCGTCTCGCGCAGCCGGATCGCCCTGCGCGTGTATGAGCGCGGCGCCGGCGAAACCCTGGCCTGCGGCAGCGGGGCTTGCGCCGCGGTGGTGGCTGGCATACGCTTGGGCCTGCTGGATGCACGGGTCGATGTGCTTACCCATGGCGGCACGCTGACCATCGAATGGCAGGGCGGCCTGGATGCCAGGGCGGCGCCGGTGCTGATGACCGGGCCGGCCACCACGGTGTTTGAAGCCGCCATCAACGTTCCCGATCATCTGTAGATTTTGACGATTTAACCGAAAACCCCAACAACATGAATCCAAGCGAACACTCCATCCAGAACCCGATCACTGAAGACGACATTGCCAACTTCCTGGCCAATACGCCGGACTTTTTCGAGCGCCACGCGGAATTGCTGGCCACGGTGCAGTTGTCCAGCGGCCACGGTAGCCGCGCGGTGAGCCTGCAGGAGCGTCAGGCCGGCATGCTGCGCGACAAGATCAAGGCGTTGGAGTCGCGGGTTGTCGAGATGATCCGTTACGGCCAGGAGAACGTGGGTATTGCCGACAAGCTGCAGAAGTGCACGCTCAACCTGCTGCTCACGGCCCATGCGCGTGATTTGCCCGATACCATCGTGCGCGAGATCCAGACGCAGTTTTCGATCCCGCAGGCAGCTATCAAGGTCTGGCACGTGAACGGCATTTTTTCGGACGAGAACTTTTCCACCGGTGTCAGTGAAGACACGCAGGCCTTTGCGTCCTCGCTGACCGCACCGTACTGCGGTGTCAATTCCGGTTTCGAGGCGGTGGGCTGGTTGCCCGACCCGGCCCAGGCGCTGTCGGTCGCGCTGATTCCGCTGCGCCCGGGCAAGTCGCCCCAGGCTTTTGGCATGCTGGTACTGGCCTCGCCGGACCCGGAGCGCTTCCAGAGCGGCATGGGCACAGATTTCCTCGAACGCATCGGCGAGCTTGCCGGCGCGGCGCTGTCGCGCCTGCTGCCCCTGGGCTGAGCTGAGCCCCACCTGAACCAATGAATGGCCAAGCCCGCGCTGCCCGCAAACACCGATGGCGCGGCAGCGGTGCCCGAGGCCGACCCGCTGGTAGAGCGCTACCTCGAGCACGTGCGTGTCGAGAAACGCCTGGCGCAGCGAACGGTCGAGCTGTATGCGCTGGACCTGCAGAAGCTGCGGGCCAACTGCGCGCAGGCCGGCGTGGCATTGACGGGGGTGCAGAACATCCATATGCGGCGCTGGGTGGCCCAGATGCACAGCGGTGGCCGCAGCGGCCGCGGCATTGCGCTCATTCTTTCCGGCTGGCGCGGTTTTTACACCTGGCTCGGCCGCGAAGGCTTGGTGACCAGCAACCCGGTGCAGGATCTGCGCGCGCCCAAAGCCGCCAAGCCCCTGCCCAAGGCCCTGAGTGTGGACGAGGCGGTGCAACTGGCGGCGTACCCGGGGGATGACGCTGCGAACCCGTCGCTGGAGGCCAGAGACCGCTGCATCACCGAACTGCTGTACGGTTGCGGCCTGCGTATCGGCGAGTTGACCGGGCTGGACGCGGTGGCCAGCAGCCGGGCGCGCGGCTGGATCGATCTGCCGGCCGCCGAGGCGCATGTGCTCGGCAAGGGCTCAAAGCGGCGCAGCGTGCCGGTGGGCGGCAAGGCGCTTGAGGCCCTGCAGGACTGGCTGACCCTGCGCAGCGCCTGGGCCAAGGACGACGCGGCGCTGTTCATCAACCAGCGCGGCACGCGCCTGACGCCGCAGCACATCCGGGTGCGCCTGAAGCAGCGCTCGCTGCAGGCAGGTCTGGCCACGCCGGTGCATCCGCACATGCTCAGGCACTCGTTTGCCAGCCATGTGCTGCAGTCCAGCGGGGACCTGCGCGCAGTGCAGGAGCTGCTGGGCCACGCCAACATCACCACCACGCAGGTCTATACCCGGCTCGATTTCCAGCACCTGGCCAAGGTTTACGACGCCGCGCATCCGCGTGCAAGCCTGGCAGGCGGCAAACCGGCCGGCAAGACCAAGTCCTGACCTTGCGGCGCCACGACCGACGGTCCTTCGACAGGCTCAGGACGAACGGTGACTCAGTGGACGACCATGCAGGCCCCTCTGTTCAAGCAGGGGCCGCGGGTCCGGCTCTGCCGGCCCGCAGGCGCAACGCCCCCTCGGGGGGGCATCCTTCGACAAGCTCAGGACGAACGGAACACAGCGACCATGGAGGCTCTTCTCTTTTCAAGCAGGGGCCGCGGATCTGGCTCTGCCAGTCCGCAGGCGCAGCGGCCGCCTCGGGGGGCAGGGCGCTACACGTAGTGAGCAACCGTGGGAGCTCTATTTATAGTCAGGGATCATGAACACCGCACGCTTGCTTTCGGGCGGTATACCGGTCAGGCGCTGGGCCAGCCTGGCCAGCACGATTTCAGCCGTGGGGCCCTGGCGGGGTACCAGCGCATAGGCAACACGGACCTGGGCGACACAGTCTTCCGGCAGGCCCTTGTAAGGCATCAGGCAACGCGCGACGATGCGCGGCCCCAGGGTGGCGGCTTCTTCCGGGGACACCGGGCCTTCCACCACCATGCCAAAACGCTGTTCGCTCAAGCGTGCCGCGCTGTCGATCTCACGCGCCGTGGAGAGCAGCCGCGCCGCCAGGCGCAGCGGCAGCTCTTCGGCCGCCCGGCGGCCAAAATCGCGCTGTATCTGCTCGGTATTGACCAGGTCGATCATCAGCACGGCACCCTGGTACTTGAATCGTTCCGAGCGCGCGATCATGCGCATCACGCGTTCGGCAAACACCGACTCGTTGATCAGGCCGGTGGACGGGTCCACCCGGTCCAGCCCTTGGATCCGGCGCATGCTTTCCCGGCGCTGCTGGCTGCGCAGGACGAGGACAGCCAGCATGGCCGGCATCTGCAATGCCATACTGGCGAGCACACCCTGTTCGGTGGCAAAACTCAGGGGCACCCATTCCAGGTAGCGCGCAATCGCCAGCACCAGGCTCAGGGCAAAGGGTGCGGCGCTGAGCAGCAGCCATCCGCCAAAGCGGTCGCCGCGGCGCCAGGCCCACAGGTTAACCAGCAGCATCATCAGCGGCGCCAGCACCAGGTAAGGCAGGATCAGCTTGATGCGGATCGCGCTGTCGGTCACGCCAAGCGCCACCGACAGCGCAGCGCCGGCCAGTGCGGTGGCCCACACCAGGGCGTTGAGCATGCGGGAGCGCTGCACCAGTGACACCATGGCGGCATTGAGCAGCATCAGCGACACCAGCATCCAGGTTCCCAGCACGACCAGCGAGCGGTCTGTCCAGTCCGGTGACTCAGGCCACAGGTGCAGGCCTCCCACGCCGGTGATGGCCGCCTGCGTCAGGCCGATCAGCACGGAGCAGGCCGCGAAATACAGATAGGCCCGGTCCCGCAGCCAGAAGGCTCCGGCGAGGCCAACGACGCAGCCCATCAGCGCCAGGCCGAAATAAGCCCCCAGGAAGAGAGACACCTGCTGCTCGGCGCGCAGCAGGTGGCCGGAGCTAACAAAACGGATAGGGGCGCTGAAACCCTGGGCGTTTTCGATGCGCAGCAGGTAATGCGTCGGGTTTTCTGCGTTGAAATTGACCACCAGCAAAGGATGCCGATGCGGCACCGGCCAGTTGCCGATGGGTGTCAGGTCGCCGGCGCGTTGTTCTATCCATTGCCCGACGCTGTCCAGGCTGTACAGCGACGCCCGGTCCAGCGCGGGATAAGGGATCTCAAGCAGCCAGCGCTCCATGTCGGGCGCCGGCGGTACGGTGAAGCGTATCCACAGGGATTGTCCGGGCTGCAGGGGATAGATGCCGCGCGCCGGCGTGCTGTTCCAGGCCAGTCCACCCTGACTCGCAACTTGCGCTGCTTCCAGTTTGATTTGCTCGTCAATCCAGTAGTCTCCCCAGTCCGCCAGCGCGACGGGCTGCTTGTCGGCATCCAGGTCCAGCACCGTGCGGGCCCCGGCTGAAAGGCCGGCAAGGGCGAGCAGCAGGGCCAGCGCGAAGGCCAACAACATCCGCAGGGGCCATGGAGCCCTTGTCCTGTTGCCGGCAACATGCGCCGAAAAGTCGCTAAAAATCATCAACTATTGTCGCAAATTCCGCCGGCCGGTCACCGAGGGTTTGCCAGCCGCGACAATAGCGGCATGAAATCAATACGGCTGAGAGAAGGCAAGGAGCGTTCGCTACTGCGGCGTCACCCCTGGGTGTTTGACGGCGCAATTGCCCGTGGCGGCGGTGATGCGGGAGAAACCGTTCGGGTCGAAGGCCATGAAGGCCAGTTCCTCGGCTGGGCGGCCTTCAGCCCGAGTTCGAAGATTCGTGCACGCATCTGGAGTTTTGACGAAGCCCAGCGTATCGATGCCGCTTTTTTCAGGGCCCGCATCGCCACTGCCATCCGGGCCAGGGAGCGTTTTGACATCCAGAGTGACGGGCGGCGCCTGGTGCACGGTGAGTCCGACGGCCTGCCCGGCCTGGTGGTGGACCAGTACGCCGACACGCTGGTAGCGCAGTTTTCAAGCTGCGGTGTCGAGCGCTGGAAAAGCGTGATTGTTGATGCCTTGTTGGCCGAGACCGGGCTCACCCGGCTGTACGAACGTTCGGACGCCAGTGTGCGTTCGCTGGAGGGCTTGCCGGAGGCGACAGGCTGGTTGGCCGGTTCGGGTGCGACCGACCTGACCATCACCGAGCATGGCTGGCAGCTGGGCCTGGACATCGCCACGGGCCACAAGACCGGCTTCTACCTCGACCAGCGCGACAGCCGCCGCAAGTTTGCCGAGCATGCGCGGCGCCTGCAATTCCAGCGCGTGCTTAACTGCTATTGCTACACCGGTGGCTTTACTGTGGCGGCTCTGGCCGGCGGCGCAGCCCATGTCACGTCGATCGACTCGTCCGGTCCGGCGATTGAAAAAGCCAAAGCCAATGTGGCGCTCAACGGTTTTGACGCGGACCGCACCACCATGCTGGATGCCGACGTCAACGCCTCGCTGCGTGCGTTCCACAAGCAGGGCCAGACCTTCGACGCCATCGTGCTGGACCCGCCCAAGTTTGCGCCCACTGTCGCCCACGCGGAACGGGCGGCGCGTGCCTACAAGGACATCAACCGCATTGCGTTGTCCATCCTGGCGCCGGGCGGCGTGCTTTTCACTTATTCGTGCTCAGGCGGCATCAGCGCCGACCTGTTTCACAAAATCGTCGCATCGGCGGGCACAGATGCCGGGGTGGATGCCTTCATCACCGAGCGCCTAGGCGGAGCGCCCGACCACCCGATGACCGTGAGTTTTCCCGAAGGCGAATACCTCAAGGGTCTGGTGCTGCTCAAAAAATAGAATTTTGAACGAAATGTGGCCTCAGCCCTTACCCACTGGGCGCTAATAGCTATCAATAACGTAGCGACTGGCTGCTGACGAGGCCGAAAAACTTGACAGCGTCTGTAAAGTGGCGAGTAAGCCTTCCGGGGGACCCCTACCGGGTCACAGGGCCTTGACTTGAACGCTAAACTCCCCATCTTCACGGGTCCATCGATCCCGTTTTCCACGTATTGTTTTAGGCACACACCATGAGTTTGATTCCCGTGACCATCCTGACCGGTTTCCTGGGTTCGGGCAAAACCACGCTTCTGAAGCGCATCCTGACCGAGGCCCACGGCCAGAAGATCGCCGTGATTGAAAACGAGTTCGGCGAGGAAAACATCGACAACGAAATCCTCGTCAACGACACGCAGGAAAACATCATCCAGATGAACAACGGCTGCATCTGCTGCTC
>NZ_JBDTTH010000125.1:0-8491 GCF_039930745.1 Polaromonas sp.
TGACTCTTGAGGTAGCGAGACAGGCGTTACTTGGTCGTGTTGAATTGACATGGATGTGCACTCCGTGCGTCGTCTGAGGTCTAACGAATGAAAGTCGGTTCCGCTACGTATGGCGGCTCAAACTTGGCGGCGTGAAAATACTGTTCTTGCATGCCGTTAATTTATAACCGGTTTTGCGGTGCTGATGCGCTCGCGATCCTTGATACGTGGCAGCTACAACCTTCCGCTCAAAGGCTTCGCTACGTATTAAATCCCAGATATCCGCTGCAAGCCTCGATTTCAGGGGTTTCCCCAGTCGGCGCCCTGGCGCTCCGTGCCATCGGAGATTGGTCGAATTCGACCAAGATTAAACCCATCAAGGCCTATTCCAGCATCGACCCTATTTTTTCATGATGGGCACGCAGCAGGTTGATGTATAACGACCTCGGTTAAATCCCCCATTTGACGAACGCACTGCAAAAGAAACTTTCATGGACTTCAAACCACTTGTCACTTTGCTGGCCATCGTCAACCCGCTGGCCATCGTGCCGTTTTTCATCCATTACACGCGCGATTTTTCGCCCGAACAGCGCCGCCGCACCATCGTCACCGCTTCGTTCAGCGCGTTTGTCGTCATCGCCATCAGCGCACTGCTGGGCCTGCAGATTCTGGAGTTTTTCAGCATCTCGCTGGCAAGCTTCCAGGTCGGGGGCGGCATGCTGCTGCTGATCAGCTCCATGAACATGCTCAACGCACAACCCGCCGAGGCCAAGCCGAACACGCACGAGCTGGAAGACGGCGCCGCCAAGGCGGCCATGGGTGCCAGCATCGCCGTGGTACCCCTGACCATCCCGCTGCTCACCGGCCCGGCCACCATGTCCACTGTGGTCATCTACGCAGAAAAGGCTCAGAACTTCCTGCAGCTTAGCATGCTGGTCGGCTACGGCGTAGTGATCGGCTTGGCCACGGCCGTGTGTTTTTCACTCGCTCATCCGATTGCCCGCGTGCTGGGCAAGACCGGCATCAATGTCATGACGCGGCTGATGGGCCTGATTCTTGCCGCGCTGGCCATCGAGGTGATGACCGGTGGGCTGCTCAAGCTGTTTCCGATTCTCGGCCGGGGTATATGAACAAATCAGCCTCTCGCCCATGCCAATTGGGCGCAGTCAGCTCTGTTTTCAATAGCAACGCATCCACCGATACCCGTCCCCTTCAGTGACGATGCAGATGGTGCGCATCAGGCACATGCGGGTGCGCGTGCTGCAGCGGCTCGTGGTGGTGCCGGTGGCTGTGTGACTCTTCGGGCATCGGCTCGTGGCGATGGGTGTGATGGCCATCCGCGTGGCCATGCGCATGTTCATGGTCCATGGCCGCGTGCGCGTGCGCATGGCCGTGCGACTCCATCAGGTGCAGCAGCACACCGCCCAGCATCAGCAGCCCCCCGGCGCCTATCAGCCAGCTGACCGACCGGTCGCCCATGCCGAGGGCCAGCAGCGCACCGATGAATGGCGCAAACGCGAAAACCGAACCGGTGCGTGCCGCGCCGAAAGCCCGCTGTGCCAGCAGGTAAAAGCGCAGGCTGAGGCCGTAGCCGGTGGCGCCCACCGCCAGCAGGCCGGCCGCGGCCCTCAGCCCGGGCAGCGGTTCTGCAAATACAAGCGCCAGCAGGGCCGTGACCGTAGCGCCCAGCGCGGTCTTGACCAGCACCACCTGCCCGGGGTCGCGCTCGGCCAGTGCGCGTGACAGCGTGTTGTCGATGCCCCAGGCGGCAGCGGCCAACAGCACGGCCAGCATGCCGGCGAACTGTGTTTCGCCGAGTCGGCCCTGGCCCAGAATCAGCAGCACACCCCCGGCCAGCAGCAGCCCCATGGCGGCCCAGACCCGGGCGTCCATGGTTTCGCGGTACAGCCGCCAGGCGAGCACGGCGGTGAACAAGGCCTCCAAGGTGAGCATCAACGAAGCACTGGCGCCGCTGGCGCGCTGCAGACCCCACGCCAGTGCCACCGGACCGATCACGGCGCCGAAGGCCACCACCGCCAGCACCCGCCCCAAATCGGAACGTTGCAGACTGGCCTCCTGCTGGGCGGGACGGCGCAGCAGCGTACCGGCCACCGCAGCACCCGCATAAAGCAGGGCCGCAGTGCTCAGCGCGCCCAGCCCCTTACCGAAGTACTGAACCAGCGGGGTGCTGACGCCAAACAGCGTTGCCGCGAACAAGGCCAGCAGGCCACCGCGCAAAGCTGGTGTGTTCATGTTCGCCCTCCCATGAGATCTGTCAAATCAGCCTCCAGCCCAATACCGATGAGCGCAAGCAGCTACGCTTTTTGCAGCAACCTGACCAGCCGGTTACTGGTGTTGCGCAGGCGCTGGGCCAGCAGCTGGGTGATCTTGACGACCAGCTTGGCGCCCACACCGGGGTGCTGGCGTATCAGTTGCCCGATGGCAGCGCGGCCGAGCACGGCGGCCTCTACAGTGTCGATGGCGGTGCAGGTGGCGTAACGCACGTCGCGGTCGAACATGGACATTTCGCCCAGGGCCGCGCCTTCGGTGGCCACGCTGAGCCGCGACAACGTGTCCGGCGCATCGGGCTCATCGCCGGCCGGCGGTGTGGCCTTGGTCACGTCCACCGTGCCGCTGAGCAGCAGCAGCATCCAGTCGCCCTCATCACCTTCGCTGATCAGGACCTGGCCGGGCTGCGCGCGGATCAGCAGCATGGCTTCGCCGAGGACGTCGAGTTCCTGCGGCGTGAAGTCTTCCAGCAAGGCCGAATGCGTCAGCAAGCCGGGCCCGCGGCCGGACATCTTCTGGCAGCTGCCGAGCAGCTCCAACCCGGCCTGCGCGAGTTTCTCCTCCAGGGAGATGGCCCCCACGCTTGTCACTTTGTGTATGGCGCTGCCCCCCGGGGGGGCCGGGCTTGCTTGGGGCGGCCCTGCGCTGCGCTCCTGAGGCGCGCCGCCTGCGGCGTCGGAACTCACGGGACCTGTTGCAGCCATGTCGCTATCTCTTCAATGGCGGCGTCGGTGGCGGCTGTCAGCGCGCGTACGCCACCGGGGGCATCGTTGCTGGGCGCTGTGCGCTGTACCGTGAAGTTGCGCTGGGCCAGCAGCTTTTCACCACTGGGCTGGATCTCCACCAAGGTGGCGCGCAGCCGTATCAGGCCGGTGCTGCGGGCCGGCGCGTCGAACAGGTGGCTGAATTCTTCAAGCTGCAGCTGAAGCATGCGCGGCAGCACGCCCTGGTTGACGCTGCGGTTCAGGGCCGGGCCTTCGCCGGCGTTAAAGACGGCGCGGTTGCGGCTAAGCGTTTCGCGCAGGCGCTGGCGCACCAGCTGCGCCGGCGGCATGCTCCAGCGCGCCTGCGAGTAGGGGCGCAATTGCTGCGCATCGGCATAGGCCAGCCGGTACAGCACCGCCTGGTTGTCCAGTACACCACCGGGCGTCGAGATGTCAGCCAGCGCCAGCGGTGCAAGCGGGGCCTGCCGCGTTTCGGGGAGCGGGCCCAGGGGGCCGGGGCCGAAGTCGTATAGTGCGGCACGCACCGGCTTGTCCGGCAACGCCGAGCAGGCACCCAGCAGCAGCGTTGCCACAAATATCAAGCCAAACAGGCCTCCAGCCCTTATGGGGCGGGCGCAAGCAGCTGCTTTATTGATAGCATTTTCGGGTTTCATGGTTTTCCTCCGGGAGCGGTAAAGCCTGGCTCGCCTGGGCCTGGCGTGCGCGGGCCGTTGCCAAAAATCAGCGATTGCGGGTTGTCGTCCACCGCGTTGACGGTGCGCCTCAGCTGGCGCATGGCGCGGGCGGTTTCTTCGGCCACCTCGCCAAGGCGCGGCAACGTTGCCGCACTGAAAGTTTCTACGGAAGCGGACAACGCCGCGCCGCCGTCGGCCAGTTTGTCGAGCGGACCACCCTTGGCGTTCAGCTTTTGCGCCGTGGTGTTCACTTCGTTGGCGGTTTTGGATACATCATCGGCCGCAGTCTTGAGCGACTTCATGGTGGCGCTGGCTTCTTGCCCCAGGCGCGGCATGGTGGCCACAAAGGGATCGAGCTTCAGGGCCAGCTGGTTGATGCTGTCAGCGGCCTGGCCGAACTGCTCTACGGAGGTCATCAGAGTTTTCTGGTTGCTCTCGTCTAGCAACTTGTTGAGTTTCGTGCTGGCGGCTTCGACCTGGTCCATGATCACCTCGCTTTTGTTGAGCAGCTTGTCGAGCAAGCCCGGTTTGAGCGGGATGCGCGGCGGATCGTCGTCGTTGGGCACCAGCTGCACGGTGGATGGGCCGTCGTCTTCGAGCTGCACAAAACCCAGCCCCGTGACACCCTGCGAACTGATGGTGGCAAAGGTGGACTGGGTCAGCGGCGTGCCGATGTCCACCGAAATGCGGATCAGCACGTTGCCTTTGGTCTTGTGGTCAAAACCGATGAACTCGACCTTGCCGACGGGCACGCCGCGAAAGCGCACCTGGGCCTGCGGCTGCAAGCCTGAAATGGTTTCGCGCGTGGACAGCTCGTACAGGTGGCGCTCGCCGCTGTCGCGCGTTAACCAGACGGCCAGCAGCGCCAGCAACGCGGCGACCACCAGCACAAAGGCGCCGGCGGCGATGGCATGGGCTTTGTTTTCCATTTTGAAAACCTCTCTCTCTTCGCTTAATAGATGTAGCGATGCATGGCTGAAAATTCAGATTTTTGGGATGAAATGCAAGGCGCCCGGAGCGCAGCAACCGGAATGTACCCAGGTACATGAGGATTGCGAGCACCGCGCAACGCCGCAGTTCGCCCAAAAAATGAATTTGCAGCCATGCATCAGACGGTGAACGGGTATTCGCGCAGCAACTCCATCGCGCGCTGGCCCCGTTCACCGAGAAAAAAGTTGCGGATGAAGGGATGCGGAAACGCAATCACATCACGCGGCGGACCGTTGACAATGACCTGCTTGTCGGCCAGCACGGCAATGCGCGTGCTCAGCTCGAACAGCGTGTCCAGGTCGTGTGTGACCATCACCACCGTCAATTCCATGCCCTTGTGCAGCGAACGCAGCAGTGCGCAAAAGCTGTCCGAACTCTCCGGGTCCAGGCCGGCGGTTGGCTCGTCGAGCAACAGCAGCGGCGGGTCCATGATCAGCGCCCTGGCCAGCGACACACGCTTGACCATGCCACCGGACAAGTCGGCCGGCATCTTGTCGGCATGCTCCGGTGCCAGGCCCACCATTTGCAGCTTGACCATGGCAGCCTCACGGATCAGGGCATCAGGCAATGTCTTGAGTTCGCGCAGCGGAAAAGCAATGTTCTCCAGCACCGTGAAAGCTGAGAACAGCGCGCCATGCTGGAACAGCATGCCCACACGCCGCGCCGCGCCGCGCTTGCCCAGCTCGGCCGCCGGCCGGCCCAGTACTGTGATCTCGCCAGTGGTCGGCTCTTCCAGCCCCAGCATCTCGCGCAGCAGCACGGTTTTGCCGGTACCGGACCCACCCACCAGCGACAGGAATTCACCACGCTCGATAGCGAGATCAAGGTCCTTGTGAACCACGGACTCCTTCTTGCCGTTGGTGAAAACGGTAGACAGTTTGCGGATGTCAACGATCACGTCACTCATATTGCACAACCCAAGAAGCAACGAGCGCGGGGGCTTCGGATCCAGACCAGCCGGGGCCGCGGAACCGGCTTCGCCGGGCCGCAGGCGCAGTGGCCCCCTCGGTGGGCAGGAAGCTACACGCAGTGAGCGACCGTGGGGGCTCTTCTCTTTTCAAGCCGGGGCCGCGGGTCCGGCTTTGCCGGCCCGCAGGCGCAGCGGCCCCCTCGGGGCTGGAGTCTGCGGCTCCGAACCTGCTTAGGCAGGTTTGGACAGACGACAGAAGCGAAGCCTCTGGCGAGCGGCGGCCTGCAAGGTGCAGCGAAGTACACGCAGTGACGAGCGTGGGGGCCATATTCATATGCCGATACTCTTGAACAGGACTGCGAACAAAGCATCTACAAGAATCACCACGGTGATCGATGTAACCACCGAGGCCGTCGTACCCTGGCCCAGGCTTTCGGTGTTGGGCTTGACGCGCAGGCCGAAGTGGCAGCCTATCAAGGCAATCAGCACACCAAAGACCACCGACTTGGCAGTGGCCAGCGTCAGGTTGGCAGCATCTACCGCTTCGGGCAAGGCGTCGATGAAAAAAGACGGCGTCACTCCCATGACCAGGTCGGCGGCCAGCATGCCGCCCAGCAGCGCGGAGATGGTGGTCCAGACGCTGATGAGCGGCATCACGATGGCCAGCGCAATCGCACGCGGCATGACCAGCCGGTAGCTGTGGGCAATGCCCATCACGCGCATGGCGTCGAGCTCTTCGGTCACGCGCATCACGCCAATCTGCGCGGTGATGGCCGAGCCGGAGCGCCCGGCAATCAGGATGGCGGCCAGCACCGGGCCCAGCTCACGGATCAGCGAGATGCCCAGGATGTTGACGATGAAGGCGTCGGCACCGAACTGGCGCAGTTGCTGAGAAATCAGGTAAGCCAGCACGACACCGATGAGAAAGCCTACCAGCGCGGTGATGGGCAGGGCCGTCGCACCTATGTGGTACAGATGGCCGGAGAGGTCGCGCCAGGGGCCCTCACGGGGTTTCCTGGCGAGCTTCGCAAGATTGAGCATCAGCCGACCCACCAGCGCGAGCAGGTCGGCGCCGTGGTCCACCACTTGCAGCACCCCCTCACCCAAAGACAAATAGGCCTGCCGAAAACCCGGCGCGGGTGGTTCGGGCCGGTCAGCACTGAACTCGGCCACGCGGTCGAGCACCATGCGCTGCGGCGCAAGGACCTCCAGTTTTTGTGGCCACTGGCGGCCCCAGTGGTTCCAAAGCACCTGTGCACCCAGGTGGTCCAGTTGCTCCATCTGGCGTAAGTCCCACAGGGCGGTTCCGCCGGAAGCTTCAGGCATCAGGGCTTTCAGCTGTGACGCCAGCGCTTCCCATGCGGGCCGGACCGTCAGCTCGGCGGCAGTCCATGACCCCAACACCAGACAACACGCGCCATCGGGCGTGTCTTGCTGGTCAATATGCGGAGTGGATTCGCGCGCGGCGTCGTCCTCCGGAGATGGCATGGTTTCGATAGGGCAAACGGCTGGGGAGCGATGAACAAGACAGGGCGGCGCTCGGGCACTGGGCCGCTGAGCCGCGCTGCCGCTTGTAAAGGCATGTTAATCCAGCACTCGACGCGCGGGCTACAGCATTTGCCCCCAACACGTCGCCCACCCTGTCCTACAGCGCTGCTTGCAAACTCAGGACCACACGGCCTCCAGCGCCTGCCAGGCGCTTGCAACCACCGGCGCCTGGCGCTGCGCGCCCAGGCTGACAAAACACAGCACGCTTTGCAGGCTGACCTGGTCCGCAATCACCAGGCCGGCGGCATGGGACTCGCGCATGGCGATCGAATCGCGCACCAGGCTCAGGCCGACGCCGGACTTGACCAGGTCGAGCATCGAGGCCTCCTGGTCCACCAACGCCACACGATGAGGTTCGACCCCCAGCGGGCCGAACACGCTGGCCAGCAGGCGGTGGTGCGCAGAGGCCGGCGGCGTGGCGATCCACGGCAAGGCGGCCAGCGCCTTCCAGCCCTTGCCACGCACTTGCGGCCCCCAGCCCGCGGGCGCCAGCACCCGGTAGGTGAAGTGGGTCAGTTCGCGCACCGTAAACAGCGACAACCGGCCGTCTTGCCGGTCTGCTCCTGAATTAATAGCTATTTGCCCCCGTCCTGAAAGGGCTGGAGATCGATTTGATTCAAAATCAGCGGCATGACCGGGCACCTGCTCGGGTATGCCCAGATAAAAACCCACATCCAGCTCGCCACGTTCTATCTGGGCCAGCACCTCGCCGCTCATGGCCTGACGCAACTCGGTCTCGACCTGGGGCGCCATTTCCACCAGCACCTTCAAAAAAGCGCCGAGCCGGGTGAACTCGGGGTCGAGGATGGTGCCTATGCGCAGCCGCCCGCGCACCTGCGTGTGCAGGCTGGCGGCTGCGTTCTTGAAATCACCCTGCGCGGCCAGCACTTTTTCGGCCAGCGGCAGCAGCGCCGCGCCGTCGCGGGTGAGGTTCATGCCCTGGGCGCTGCGCGTGAAGAGCGTCAGGCCCGTGGCAGCCTGCAGGCCTTTGATCTGCAGGCTGACAGCGGGCTGCGTCAGCGCCAGCTTGTCGGCAGCGCGCGAGAGGTTGCCCTCGCGGGCGACAGCCGCAAAAATTCGAAGGGTTTGAATGTCCATTATTAGCAATATTTATATCACTACTGAGAAATTCAAACTGGCGCTCAGCTTCGGTGTCCGCTAATCTTGGCGATTGCTCAATGGAGTTTGCAACATGAATGATATGAGTCGCCCAAATATGAACCAGCCCGTTACAGCCATTGGCCATGCCATCAACGGGCATGTCGTGCCCGGCACATCTAGCCGCACCCAAGAAGTCTTCAACCCCGCCACAGGCCAGGTGACAGGCCGAGTCGCGCTGGCCAGCGCCGCCGAAGTCGATGCCGCAGTCGCCGCAG
>NZ_JBDTTH010000126.1:0-8440 GCF_039930745.1 Polaromonas sp.
TTTTGGCGACGCAAAAGAAAAGTGAGTTGCCGCCGGGCAACCCCCGGCTTGCTGGCACACCACACAGCAAGAGCTGGCCAACATGGATCCCGGATCAAGTCCGGGATGACTGCCGCGTCGGGAGGTACTAAAGGAAGCGTTCCAGCAGCCGCCGCGAAGCCCGATCCAGCGCGCCCATGTCCTCCACACTGAAATGCACGCCATGCCCAGCGGCAATCAGCAGCGACTGCCGGCTCAGCCGGCGGATGTCTTCCTCGCCCTTGAGCACAAACGAGGTGTCGCCGCGGTCGGTCTCCACCGCCCAGGTGCTGGGCGTGCCGAAGCTGGAGACGCTTTTGAGGCGCGTGATTTCGGGCACAAAATCGCGCAACGCGAGTTCTTCCTCGAGCAGGCTGCGCAGTGCCGATGGCAGGCCATAGAGGCTGTCCAGCCAGACCAGCTCACGGCCTTCACTGCCTACCAGCGACATACCTTCGTCGGGCGCGGCAATCGGAAAAGCGCGCACCGGCACCACACCCAGGTGCTGCTCACCCTTCGCATCCGTCAACAGCAAGCTGCCCGAAGCGTGGCGCTCCAGTTGGAAAGCGGGGTTGGTCAAGGATTGGGGAGAAGTCATGCGTAGTCCTTCAGGCATTGCCGCTGCGCTGGGCGGTGTGGGCCACCTGCGAAGTGGCCAGCGCAATGCGCCCTTCCTCGGCGTCCTGGTCGCCTTCGCTGTCCACCTGGCGCGCCTGCGCTTCGTAGAGCCGCCAGTAAGCGCCCTGTTTCGCCATGAGTTCGTCGTGCGGTCCGACCTCGACCACCTGGCCGCGGTCCATCACCACCAGGCGGTCGGCCTTGCGCAGGGTAGACAACCGGTGCGCGATGGCAATGGTGGTTCGGCCCTGCACCAGGTTATCCAGCGCTTTCTGGATTTCCTGTTCGGTCTCGGTATCCACCGAAGACGTCGCTTCGTCAAGAATCAGGATGCGCGGGTCGATCAGCAGCGCGCGCGCAATCGAGATGCGCTGGCGCTCGCCGCCCGACAGGCCCTGGCCGCGCTCGCCCACCAGTGAGTCGTAACCCTGGGGCAGGCGCAGGATGAACTCGTGTGCATGGGCGGCACGGGCCGCGGCCACAATCTCGGCGCGGCTGGCGCCCGGTTTGCCATAGGCGATGTTTTCGGCAATCGTGCCGAAGAACAAAAAGGGCTCTTGCAACACCAGGCCTATGTTGCGCCGGTAATCCGCCACGGTAAAACGCCGGATGTCGGTGCCGTCCACGCTGATGCTGCCGTCGGTCACGTCGTAAAAGCGGCAGATCAGGTTAACCAGCGTGCTTTTGCCCGAGCCGCTGTGGCCGACCAGACCAATCATCTCGCCGGGCTGGATGCTCAGGTCCAGCCCGCGGATCACCGCGCGGTTACCGTAGCGAAAACCCAGCCCGCTCATCTCGATGCGACCCTGCAGCGGCGTCATGGGCACCGGACTGGCCGGCTCCGGCACATTGGAGACGTGGTCGAGGATGTCGAAAATCCGCTTGGCACCGGCCGCGGCCTTTTGCGTGACCGAGACGATGCGGCTCATGGAATCAAGCCGGGTATAGAAGCGGCCAATGTAGGCAATAAACGCCGTCAGAACACCCACGGTGATCTGTTGCTTCGACACCAGCCAGATACCGAAGGCCCAAACCACCAGCAGGCCGATTTCGGTCAGCAGCGACACCGTGGGCGTGAACAGCGACCAGACCTTGTTGAGCTTGTCATTGACCATCAGGTTGTGGACATTGGCATCACGAAAACGCTGGGCTTCGCGTTTTTCCTGGGCAAAGGCCTTGACCACCCGGATGCCCGGAATCGTGTCGGCGAGCACATTGGTCACCTCCGACCAGACCCGGTCGATTTTTTCAAAGCCGGTGCGCAGGCGTTCGCGCACCGCGTGGATCATCCAGGCGATAAAAGGCAGCGGCAGCAGGGTCACCAGCGCCAGCCAGGGGTTGATGGAAAACAGGATGGCGGCGGTCATCAGGATCATCAGCACGTCGGTCGCAAAATCCAGCGCATGCAAGGACAGGAAAACATTGATGCGATCGGTTTCCGAACCGATGCGCGCCATCAGGTCGCCGGTGCGTTTGCCGCCGAAGTAGTCCAGCGACAACTCCAGCAAGTGGTCAAAGGTGGCGGTGCGCAAATCCGCGCCTATGCGTTCGGACACCAGGGCCAGCAAATAGGTGCGCGCCCAGTTCAGGCCCCAGCCGACCAGCGCCGCCGCCAGCAAGGCGCCCAGGATGGCCAGCACCTTCCAGGACTCGATCTGCTGGCCGTTCTGGAACGGGATCAGGATGTCGTCGATCAGCGGAATCGTCAGGTAAGGCGGCACCAGGGTGGCCGCGGTGGATGCCAGCGTCAGCAAAAAGCCCGCCAGCAGTTGCCCCTGGTAGGGCCGGGCAAAACGCCAGAGCCGCAGCAAGACCCAGGTGGACGGCGGGGTATGCAGCTCGCGGGCGCAGGTCGGACATTCGTCGCTGTCCGGTGGCAGCACCGTGTCGCACAGAGGACACAAGGCCGTGTCGTCCCCGACAGCGCCCTGGCCTGGCGCCAATTGCTGCTCGAACAGGCGCAGCAAGCGCAGCGCCTGCACATTGGCCGCCAGCGTGAAGCGCCAGCTGGCCAGCCGTCCGCTGCCATCATGCAGCTCCAGCGTGCCGACGCCGGCATGGTCGAAATGGCGCAGGGACAGGGCCGACGTGCGCAGCGAAGGGCCGCCCCGAGCAAGCACAGCCCCCTCGGGGGGCAGCGACGTACTCGCAGTAACAAGCGTGGGGGCTTTGTCCGGCAGAGGCCAACTGTTCCAGAGGCCGGTTTCCGGGTCTCTAGCCATCAGGCGGCGGTCGGTCAATGCCAGCAAACCCCGGGAAAAGCGAAGTTGCCGATTCAGGTCAACCAGCACTGTACATAGAACGTTCTCATGGCTTGCGAGCTGCGCGCGCAGGTCTGTCTGCGCATGGCCAGCCTCGCTGGAGGCGTCAACCGGATGGGAATGTTGCATTGTGATGTGGAAGCCGTGGAAACCGGTGCCTCTGAGACAACGGGGCTGAACCCCGGATTTTCGCCCAAAACAAAAGCGCCCTTTTTGGGCGCTCACCAGGAAAAGAACGTTGTCCCGGCCCGCCCGGTTGACCGGATTCAGCAAAACATGAGCAAAAAGGACGACATCCAGCTTCTGCGCATCAATTACCTGCGCGGCCCCAACATCTGGACTTACCGGCCCGTGCTGGAAGTCTGGATGGATCTCGGCACGCTGGAGGATTTCCCCTCCAACCTGCTACCCGGCTTCAGCGACCGGCTGGTGGCCCTGATGCCGGCCCTGCTGGAGCACCACTGCGGTGTCGGCGAGCGCGGGGGCTTCATCCAGCGGCTGGTCGAAGGCACCTGGGCCGGGCATGTGCTGGAACATGTGGTCATCGAGCTGCTGAACCTGGCCGGCATGCCTACCGGGTTCGGCCAGACCCGCAGCACCTCGCAGCGCGGCATTTACCGCATGGTGGTTCGCGCGCGCGATGAGCAGGTCGCGCGCAGCGCGCTGGCCGAAGGCCACCGCCTGCTGATGGCGGCCATCAACAGCGAGGCCTATGGCGATGCAGAGCTGCAGGCGGCCGTTGGCCGCGTACGCGCCAAGGTGGACGAGTGTTACCTGGGCCCCAGCACAGCCGCCATCGTCGCCGCCGCCACCGAGCGGCGCATCCCGCACATCCGCCTGAACGACGGCAACCTGGTGCAGCTGGGCTACGGCGCCAGCCAGCGCCGCATCTGGACGGCCGAAACCGAATTCACCAGCGCCATTGCAGAAAGCATCGCTAGCGACAAGGACCTGACCAAAAGCCTGCTGGCCTCCTGCGGTGTGCCGGTACCTGAGGGCGAAATCGTCGAAAGCGCGGAAGAGGCCTGGGAAGCGGCTCAGGAAATCGGCTTGCCGGTGGTCGTCAAGCCTACTGACGGCAACCATGGCCGGGGCGTCTCGCTCGACCTCAATACGCAGGACCAGTTTGAAGAAGCCTTCCAGCTTGCCGCCCGGCACGGCAGCGAAGTGATGGTCGAACGTTTTGTGCGCGGGCAAGAGCATCGGTTGCTGGTGGTGGGCGGCCGGGTGGTTGCCGCAGCACGCGGTGAAACGGCTTCGGTCATCGGTGACGGCCGGTCCAGCGTGCGTGAACTCATCGAAACACAGCTCAACACCGATCCACGGCGTGGCCCGAGCGAGGATTTCCCGCTCAGCCCCATCCGCATCGACACGGACACCGCCATCCAGCTTGAGCTGCAGCGCCAGGGACTGGAACCGCTCTCCGTTCCGGTGACCGGCCGCGCGGTGCTGATCCAGCGTAACGGCAATGTGTCGATCGACTGCACTGACGAAGTTCATCACGATGTGGCCCACGTGGTTTCACTTGCGGCCCGTGTCGTTGGGCTGGACATCGCAGGCGTGGATGTCGTGGCACAGAATATCTCGCGCCCTTTGCACCTTCAGGGCGGCGCCGTGGTGGAGGTCAATGCCGGTCCAGGTCTGCTCATGCACCTCCAACCCGCCGAGGGCGCACCGCGACCGGTAGGCCGCGCCATCTGCGATCACCTGTTTCCGGAAGCGCCGGAAGGCACGCAAAGCGGGCGTATTCCGGTGGTCGGCGTGGCTGGCTCTGCCGGCACCCAGCACATTGCGCGCCTGGTGGCCTGGCTGCTGCAGCTGTCGGGGCGGCACACCGGTCTGGCCTGCCGCGACGGCCTGTTTCTCGACGGGCGCTGCCTGGATGCCACCGATTGCAGGCATTGGGAAGCCGGCCAGCGCCTGTTGATCAACCGCGCGGTACAGGCTGCCGTGCTTGAAAACGGCGCGGACACCATTTTGCGCAGCGGCCTGGCTTACGACCGCTGCCAGGTTGGCGTGGTCACCGACCTTGGCGGTGCTGAAACGCTGGGCGAGTTCGACGTCGCGGGCGAAGACGGCATGTTCAGGGTCATACGATCACAAGTTGATGTGGTGCTGCCCGACGGTGTCGCCGTGCTGAATGCAGCGGTCCCCGCCATTGTGGAGATGGCCGGCCTGTGCGACGGTGAGGTCATTTTTTACGCAGAGGATCCCGCACAAGCCGCCATCGCCGCCCATGTGGGCAGCGGCGGCCGCGCAGTGTTCATGCGACAGGGCAAGGTGGTGCTCGCCACCGGCGCCGGCGAGGTGTTTTTACCGGGCCTGGACAAGCTGGCTCTCTGGCAGGGCCGCCACGCTCCGACCGCTGAGAACAGCCTGCTCGCCGCCATTGCCGCGGCCTGGGCACTGGGCATTTCGCTCAACCTGATAGGCGCAGGCATTGAAGCCTTCAACCTGGACACCCCTGCTGACGGCCCCGGCCCCGAAGGAAAGACATACTGATGGAAGTCTCCCGCATACGCGCGTTGCGCGGCCCCAACCTCTGGAGCCGCCACACGGCGCTTGAAGCCATCGTGACCTGCTCCCAGGCAGAGCGCGCTATCGACACCCTGCCCGGCTTCGAGCCGCGCGTGCGCTCGCTGTTCCCGGCCATAGGCGCGCTGCGACCGGGCGGCTACGTCGGCCCGATCTCGTTGGCTCACGTGCTGGAATCAGCCGCTTTGGCCCTGCAGGCCAACGCCGGTTGCCCGGTCACCTTCAGCCATACCGGGGCCACACTGGAGCCCGGTGTTTACCAGACCGTGGTCGAGTACAGCGAAGAAGCCGTCGGCCGCCTGGCGCTGGAACTTGCCCGGGCGCTGATCCACGCCGCACTCACCGAATCCGGCTTTGACGTCGATGCCGCCATTGCCCAGCTGCGCGACCTCGACGAAGACGAGCGCCTGGGGCCCAGCACTGGCGCCATTGTGGATGCGGCCGTGGCACGGGGCATTCCCTACCGACGCCTGACCAAGGGCAGCCTGGTGCAGTTCGGATGGGGTTCGCACCAGCGCCGTATCCAGGCAGCCGAACTGGATGCCACCAGTGCGGTGTCTGAATCGATTGCCCAGGATAAGGACCTGACCAAAAAGCTGCTGCTCGCCGCCGGTGTGCCGGTACCCACGGGCCGGCCGGTCACGGATGCCGACGACGCCTGGGCCGCTGCCCTGCAGATCGGGCTGCCGGTCGTGGCCAAACCACTGGACGGTAACCAGGGCAAGGGGGTCACCGTCAACATCGTCACGCGCGACCACCTGAACATCGCCTTTCGCGCGGCCGCTGAACACGGCGCGGTCATGGTCGAGAAGTTTTTGCCCGGCAACGACTTTCGCCTGCTGGTCGTCGGCGACAAGCTGGTGGCGGCCTCCCGGCGCGAGCCGCCGCAGGTGCTGGGTGACGGCCTGCACAGCGTGCGCGAGCTGGTCGATATCGTCAACCAGGACCCGCGCCGCGGTGAAGGCCACGCCACATCGCTGACCAAAATCCGCTTTGACGAGATCGCCGTGGCACGCCTGCATGCGCAGGACCTCACGCCCGAGTCCATTCCGGCGCGCGGCCGGCGCGTCGTGCTGCGCAACAACGCCAACCTCAGCACCGGCGGCACCGCCACCGACGTGACCGGCGACGTGCACCCCGAAGTCGCCGCCCGTGCGGTGGCCGCCGCACAGATGGTGGGCCTGCACATCTGCGGCGTGGACGTGGTCTGCGAAAGCGTTCTACGGCCGCTGGAAGCACAGAACGGCGGCGTGGTCGAAGTCAACGCCGCGCCCGGCCTGCGCATGCACCTGTCGCCGTCTTATGGCAAGGGCCGCGCCGTTGGCGGCGCCATGATCAATGAGCTGTTTGCGCCGGGCGACGACGGCCGCGTGCCAGTAGTAGCCGTGACAGGCACCAACGGCAAGACCACCGTCACACGCCTGGTTTCGCACCTGCTGACGGCCAGCGGCCTGCGCTGTGGCATGACCAACACCGACGGCGTGTATGTCAACGGCCGGCAGACCGACAGCGGCGACTGCAGCGGCCCGAAAAGCGCACGCAACGTGCTGATGCATCCCGATGTCGACGCTGCCGTGTTTGAAGTCGCGCGCGGCGGTGTGCTGCGCGAAGGCCTGGGTTTCGACCGCTGTGAAGTCGCAGTCGTCACCAACGTAGGCACAGGCGATCATCTGGGCCTGAACTACATCACCACGGTCGAAGACCTGGCGGTGCTCAAGCGCGTGATCGTGCAAAACGTCTCTCCCACCGGCTACGCCGTGCTCAATGCGGCCGACCCCATCGTTGCGGCCATGGCGCCCACCTGCCCCGGCAATGTGATCTTTTTTGCCGCCGACCGACACCACCCCCTGATGGCCACCCACCGTGCCCAGGGCAAACGCACCGTCTACATTGACGGCAACGCATTGGTCGCGGCTGAAGGCGCGTGGCGCGAGCGCGTTCCGCTGCACAGCATCCCGCTGACGCGCAATGGCAGCATCGGCTTCCAGGTTGAAAACGTCATGGCCGCACTGGCCGCCGCCTGGGCCGTTGGCGTGACCTGGGACACGCTCAAAAGCGGCCTGGCCAGCTTTGTCAGTGATACGAATAACGCGCCCGGCCGTTTCAACGTGATGGACTACCGCGGCGCCACCGTGATTGCCGACTACGGCCACAACCCCGATGCCATGCGCGCGCTGGTGGCGGCTGTGGACGCCATGCCAGCCAAGCGCCGCAGCGTGGTCATCAGCGGCGCCGGCGACCGCCGCGACAGCGACATCCGCGACCAGACCATCATCCTGGGCCAGGCTTTTGACGATGTGCTGCTCTACCAGGACGCCGCCCAGCGCGGCCGGGCCGATGGCGAAGTCATGGGCCTGCTGCGCGAAGGCCTGGCAGGCGCCGCGCGGACCAAACACATCGAAGAAATCCGCGGTGAGTTTGTTGCCATCGACACCGCGCTGGCCCGTCTGCAACCGGGTGACCTGTGCCTGATCCTGGTGGACCAGGTGCGGGAAGCGTTGGAGCACTTGACTGAGCGGGTGAAAGAGGCCCGCGACGCCAAAGAGGTCGCTGTTGCCTGAATGCATGTCAAGCTGACAGCCGCGTCGTTGATTTAAGAGTTTGGTTTTGTCAGCAAGCCGGGGGTTGCCCGGCGGCAAGTAACTTTCTTTTGCTCGCCAAAAGAAAGTAAGCAAAGAAAAGGCGCCCCCGCTGCCTGCGACCCTCCGCTTCGTTGCGGGCAGCCTGCGGTGCTCGGTCCAGCCGGGGTCGAGCTCGAACTCGCTACGCTCAGACAATCGCTCGCCCTGATCCGGCTGGACCTGCGCTCCTCGGCGCAGCCAGAAGGGGTGGGGACGAAATCGGGAGCGGGAGCGCAATCGGGCTCCGGCGAGGAGCGCAAAGCGCGTCCTCGCCTCCCCGAATTGGTGTTGGTATTTGTCTTTCCCCCCAACCCGTCGGGCTGGGCCGAGGGGCGCAGCCGAAAACGGATCAGGGCGAGCGATTGTCTGAGCCGAAGGCGAGTTCGA
>NZ_JBDTTH010000127.1:0-8422 GCF_039930745.1 Polaromonas sp.
CCATCTTGAAGGGCTTGCCTTCAGCCTTCCACTTGTCCACCACTTTCTTGAGCGCGTCGGCCTTGATCGGGTGCTTGACCTTGCCGCCCTCCATGGGCAGGTGGGGCTTCATCTGGGCCCAGACCGCGTTGGACACCGTGATGGCATTGCCGTTGAGGTCCATGCTGAAGGCGGTGACGATGTCTGCCTTGGTGCCAAAGCCGATGGTGGCACCCAGCGGCTGGCCCGCGAGCATGTGGGCGCCATCGAGCTGGCCGTCGATCACGCGATCGAGCAGCACCTTCCAGTTGGCCTGGGCTTCGAGCGTGACGTTCAGGCCTTCGTCTTCAAAGAAGTGTTTCTCGTAAGCCACGACCAGCGGCGCACAGTCGGTCAGCTTGATGAAGCCGAACTTGAGCGACTCTTTCTCGGGCTGGCCGGGCTTCTGTGCAAAAGCTGGCAGCGTCAGGCCTGATGCGCCCACCAGGGCTGTGGCGCCGGCCACAAAACGGCGGCGGCCGATGCCGGGCACCGGGCTCGCAGCGGGGTGGTCAACCGCCTCGGCGGCGGGGGTGTTTTTAGCGGTCATTTCAACTCCTGGCTGAGAAAACGGAACCCAAAAAAGCAAAACGGCGCTCATTTCGTCGCTTGCGCTTAGCAAGCTGGAAATGGACGCCGTTGTCCTTTGTCAGGGGTGACAGTCGGGTTTTGGGCCGCCGTTGGCTCAACTCCCTCCGGGTAGATTAAGCAGATTGCGTGCCAGGTGGAATTTGAAACAAAAGATCGCCGTGGAGAGGGCGCAAGGCATTGATTGATATGAATAATTTCGGGCATCGGCGCGCAGCTCGGCTGGAGGAGCCGCCGTCAGAAAGTTCCGGCCGGAATTTCTGGCATAGCTTCATCGTGGTGCATCAATACGGTTCCAGGCACCATTTTGTGCATTGCAGCAAAACCCGCCTTCAAGGGCTGCGCGCGGGCAGCACTTCGGCCATGGCGAGCACGCCATCGGCCACTTCAATCAGCCGGCGGTTCTGGTTCATGGCCATCTGGCGCATGGTCTTGTGCGCCTCTTCCTCGCTGAGGTGTCGGTGCGCCATCAACAATCCCTTGGCACGCTCAATGACCTTGCGCTCGTTGAGGCTGGCGCGCACCGTTTCGAGTTCGTCGCTCATGGCCTGAAGGCGCCGGGCCTGATCCTGCACCAGCTCCAGAATGGACCGTTCCAGGTGCAGGCCGTAACCTTGGGCCGGCACCGGCAGGCCAGGCATGCCCGTGCCCACCGTGGTCGCCAGCGGTGTGGGTGCGGCGTCCTGGAAGAAGGACAGCGCGTCGCCTTCGCGGGCCGCCACGGCGTCCAGGGTTTCGTAGCCGGACAGGTCAGCGGTGGCCGCCGCAACCTTGTGCTGGCAGACCTGAACCAGTTCACGAGCCAGGCCGTCTTCGACAGACTTCATGCGGTCCATGCGTCGGCTGCTGCAGTCAAACCAGGTCTGGCTGAGTTGGGTGTCGAGCGTCCCGGTGTCCGGTGCGGTGCACAGGATGCGCCGCAGTCTCTCCAGCTCGGCCAGGTGGGGCGCGCCCTGGCTGTCGGCGCCCAGCGCGGCCACCTCGGCGCTGGCAAATTCGTTGAACACCTTCAGGCAGCGCTCCTGCGAATCGATCAGGAGCAGTAAGCGCTGCTGCTCGGCGAAGTGGGCCCGGCCGGCCGCGAACAGGCCCGCGCCGGCGGCGCGCTCCTGGCCCGCAAACTCCTTGGCCTGCATGAAATTGAACATCGCCACGAGCAGGCGCGACACTTCGGGGTCGCTGGCGCTGTCGGCGGCCTCGAAAACCACGCCCAGCAGGCCGGCGATCAGGCGGGCATAGGCGTCGGTGATGCGGCGGGTCGGCCAGGCGCGCGTTTCCACGCGCTCGCGCAGTCCCTGCAGGGCGTCCAGGCCCTGCAGCACATAGGCGATGCGGCTGAACAGGCGTGCGCCGTTGCCCACGCGGGCGGGCTCAGTGTCCAGGGTGTCGAAGCAGCCACGCAGTTCGGCGTCCAGCCGCTGGCATTCGGCAATTTGTTCGCAACGGGCCCGGGCAAACTGCTCGCCCTGCGAGGCCAGGAACAGGTTGGACAGTCCGCGTTCGCGCTGCAGACCGTGGACCAGCCGCCCGGTCACGTTCACCAGCGCGCTGGTAAGCGCCAACTGCTGCAGCTCGGCGATTTCGCAGCGCTTGGCGGCAATGAGGAAGTTCAGGCCGGATTTCATGGTCCCGGTGGCGTGGTCATGGGGTTTGGCGTGGTTCATGGGCATGGGCTCAGGGATACCAGCAACAAACATGCCGTGCTGCCCCGTGGCCGGGTCTTACACTTCCCGGATGCTTATTTTGGGAATTGAATCGAGTTGCGACGAGACCGGGGTGGCGCTGGTTGATGCGTCGGGGCGGGGTGTGCCTGTGCTCCTGTCGCACGCACTGCACAGCCAGATCGACATGCACCAGGCCTATGGCGGCGTGGTGCCCGAACTGGCCAGCCGTGACCACATCCGCCGCGTGCTTCCGTTGATCGATGAAGTGATGGGCCAGGCGCAGCGCTCGCTGCAGCAGGTGGACGTGATTGCCTATACACGCGGGCCGGGGCTGGCCGGTGCCTTGCTGGTGGGCGCGGGTGTGGCATGCGCGCTTGCGGCGTCGCTGGGCAAGCCGGTGATGGGTGTGCATCATCTGGAAGGGCATTTGCTCTCGCCCTTCCTGAGCGCGGATCCGCCCGAATTTGCCTTCGTGGCGCTGCTGGTGTCGGGGGGCCATACCCAACTGATGCGGGTGGACCGCGTGGGCAGCTACGAATTGCTGGGCGAGACCATTGACGACGCGGCCGGCGAGGCTTTTGACAAGTCCGCGAAATTGCTGGGTTTGCCGTATCCCGGTGGGCCGCACCTGGCCAGGCTGGCGCAAGGCGGCGACGCTCAGGCCTTCAAGCTGCCCCGGCCCCTGCTGCACAGCGGAGACCTGGATTTTTCTTTTTCCGGTTTGAAGACCGCTGTGCTGACGCAGGCCAAAAAACTCGGTGAACCCATGGGCGAGCAGGCCCGAGCTGACCTGGCGGCCTCCACTCAGGCGGCCATTGTTGAAGTGTTGCTTAAAAAATCACTGAAGGCGCTGGAGCAGACCGGTCTCAAACGGCTGGTGGTGGCGGGCGGGGTGGGCGCCAATACGCTGCTGCGGGAGCAGCTCAACGCGGCCTGCCACAAGAAGGGGATCCGTGTGCATTACCCCGAGATGCATTTGTGCACCGACAACGGCGCCATGATTGCACTGGCGGCCGGCATGCGCCTGCAGGCCGGCCTGGAAAACCGGCAGCGCGGCTACACCTTCGATGTGAAGCCGCGCTGGGGTCTGGCGGAGATTGCAGCCTGACTTTTGTGCCGCGAAGTGCTTGCCCTTTGCAGGCTCAGGACGATCGGGTTTGACGCGACCGTCCATGAGTGCCCATCAATTCAAGCCAGGGCCGCGGGTCCGGCTTTGCCGGCCCGCAGGCGCAGCGGCCCCCTCGGGGGGCAGGGCGCTACACGAAGTGAGCAACCGTGGGGGCGAGTTACTGAATGGTCAGCGTCGCCACGTTGCTGACCGGGATTTTTTTGCTCAAGGTCAACGTGAGCACGCCGTGCTCCAGCTTGGCTGTGCTGGCGGCCGCGTCGATTTCCAGAGGAAAACGCCAGGCGGCCTTGACGCTGCGGGCGGCATCGGCTTTGCTGGCAATACGCACGACATCACCTTCGATGCCGATGTCCAGCTGCTCTTTGCCCAGGCCCGGAACGTCCAGCTGTAATGAGTAAGCCTTGTCGCCGTCCTCCACGGTGGCGGTCTGACTGGGCTGGACGTCCGACAGGGCGCCCAGGGTGTCGCTCAGGAATTTGTCGAGGGCGCCGCTTCGCACCAGGGATGAGGCGGGGCGCTGGAAGCTGCGCGCGGGACGGCTGGCGAGTGAATAAAACATGTGAAATCCTTTGGGTTAGGCGGGAAAGTTTTCCCTTTACACTTCGCGGCTCTCAACCGTGATTGCCGCATGCACAGCAGGTAGGCGTGGCGCGGGTTATTTCAAGGAAATTTTTGAATGTATTTTTTTGCTCCAGTACTCTTGAAACGGATTGCGCCGGCCCTATGCGCCTGCTTGCTGTCACTGGCCACGCATGCTCAGCAGCCGTCTGCCGCGGCGCCGATCCGTGTGGCCCTGATCGAGAGCCTGTCGGGTCCTTTCGCCAACACCGGTGAAGCAGTGTTCCGCAACCTGGTGTGGGCGGCAGAGCGTGTCAACGCGCGCGGCGGCGTCAAGCTGCCCGGCGGCAATCGTCCGCTGGCTTTTGTACGCTATGACAGCAAGGGGCAGAACGAAGAAGCGCTGTCGGCATTGCGTTCTGCCATGGATGACGGCATCACACTGGTGGCCCAAGGCAATTCCTCGTCCACCGCCGCGGTGCTGGTAGATGCGATCAACAAGCACAATGAGCGCGAGCCAGCCCGGCGTGTGCTGTTCATGAACTATTCAGCGGTGGATCCGGTGTTGACCAACGAGAAGTGCAGCTATTGGCATTTCCGTTTTGATGCCCATGCTGACATGCGTATGGCGGCCCTGATGGATGTGCTCAAGGACGACAAGGCGATCAAGAACATTTACCTGATTGGCCAGGACTACAGCTTTGGACAGGCTGTTCTGCGCGAAGCCCGCAAGCAGCTCGCGGCCCAGCGCCCCGATGTCCAGATCGTTGGTGACGAGCTGCACCCGATGGGCCGGGTCAAGGACTTCATGCCTTATGCCGCGAAAATCAAGGCGAGCGGCGCGCAGGCGGTGCTCACCGGCAACTGGGGGAACGACCTGACCCTGCTGGTCAAGGCCGCCAGGGACGCGGGTTATGAAGGCAGCTTCTACACCTTTTATGGCAACGCGCTCGGCGTTCCCGCCGCCTTGGGCGAGGCGGGTGTTGGCAAGGTCATTGCCGTGGCCGACTGGTTTCCTAATGAGCCGGGTGCCGCGTCGGAAACCTTCTACAAGTCTTTCCGCCAGCGTTTCCCAAAACCCCAGGACGACTATGTTCACATGCGCATGCAGCTGATGGTCGAGGCGCTGGCGCAAAGCATCGAAAAAGCCGGCACGGTGGAGTCTGCCGCGGTGGCCGCCCAGCTGGAAAATGCGACGGTGCTGTTTGCATCCCACAAAGGTGTCATGCGCAAGGCGGACCATCAGTTCCAGCAACCCTTGCTGGTGGCTGTGATGGACAAGCAGGGTGCGCCCGGCGTCAAATTCGACGTCGAAGGCTCGGGTTACGGTTTTCGCGTGATCAAGGCGATTGATGCCGCGCGTTCCGAGCAGCCGCACAGCTGCAAGATGCAGCGGCCCTGAGCAACATCTCCATTCAGAGAAAGACAGTGATGCGACAGGTTGTTGTAGACCTTGAAGAGTCGATGATCCGCCAGGTGGCCAACGCGGGCATGGGGCGCAGCGATGTGCTCAAGTTCTGGTTTGGCGAAAGCGATGAGGTCACGCCAACGTTTATCCGCGAGGCCGCTATTGCCTCGCTGCAACAGGGCGAGACCTTTTACGCGCACAACCTGGGCTTGCCGGAGCTGCGCGAGGCCATTGCCGCTTATGCAAGCGCATTGCGCTGCGCGGGCGCCGCACCGATTGAGGCGAACCGCATTGCCGTGACCTCGGGCGGGGTGAATGCCTTGATGCTGGCGGTGCAGGCGCTCGTCGATGCCGGCGATGAGGTGGTGGCCGTGACGCCGGTGTGGCCCAACCTGACGGCGCAACCGCTCATCATGGGCGCGAAGCTGCGCTGCGTGAGCCTCAAACCGGTCGCCGGCCAGTGGCAGCTCGACATGGCTGAACTGCTGGCCGCAATCACGCCGCAGACCAAGCTGCTGATCGTCAATGCGCCGAACAACCCGACCGGCTGGACCTTGACCCGTGCCGAACAGGAGGCGCTGTTGGCGCATTGCCGCCGTACCGGTACCTGGATTCTGGCCGACGAGGTCTACGAGCGGCTGTATTACGAGGCCACCTCTAACGCCTGCGCGCCCAGTTTTCTGGACATTTCAGCGCCGGAAGATCGTCTGGTGGTCGTCCACAGCTTTTCCAAGAGCTTTTTGATGACCGGCTGGCGCCTGGGCTGGCTGGTGATGCCGCCAGCCATGACGCCGCACATGGGAAAACTGGTGGAATTCAACACCTCCTGCGCCCCGGTGTTCGTCCAGCGGGCCGCCCTCGTGGGGCTGCAAAGAACCGCCGACGTCACGCCGCAACTGGTGGCGCACCTCAAAACCTGCCGCGACACCCTGGTGCCCCTGCTACAGGCGATACCGGGTGTTGAACTCGCTTCGCCCAGGGGCGGCATGTATGCGTTTTTCCGGCTGGCGGACCAGGCACGTTTCGGGAACTCGCTCGCCACCGCCAAAAGGCTGGTGGTGGAGGCCGGTTTGGGTCTGGCGCCGGGCGATGCCTTCATGGTCAACCCGTCCGCTGAGGCGCAAGGCTGGCTGCGCTGGTGCTTCGCCAGCCATGACCTGGGCCGGCTGGGGCAGGGGGTCGAGCGCCTGGCGCGCTGGCTGCCGAGTGCCTGATTCGTCAGGCTGGGCTATAATCCAAGGCTCTGCGCAAAAGCGTGCCTTTTCATTCGTGAAGCGGCGCAGCGCAGAACACGGCGGACACGGTCAACTCCCACGTCGGGAACACTGTACCGCTCGCAAGTTACACAAGGAAAAAATCCATGATCGAGAAATCAATCAAGGCCGAGATTGTCCAATCTAACGCACGTGCGGTTGGCGACACCGGCAGCCCAGAAGTTCAAGTGGCCCTGCTGACCGGCCGCATCAACGAACTGATGCCCCATTTCAAAACCCATGCCAAGGATCACCACGGTCGCCGTGGCCTGCTGCGCATGGTGAGCCGCCGCCGCAAGCTGCTGGACTACCTGAAGTCCAAGGACGCGGCCCGTTATGTTGCGTTGATCGCCAAGCTTGGCCTGCGTAAATAATCGTTGAAACGACTGCAAGACGCCTGAGTTAGTTCACTAGCTCAGGCGTTTTGCACTTTAAATAGCCAAATAATTCAATTTCAGAAGCGCCAGCGGCGCCGCTGACTTACTTCGGAGCAAGGCAAAACGATCACGCGCTGTGTCATTCCACAAGAAAAGACCTGAAATTGCAGGCATTTTGTGGAATGGCATCGTGTTCTGCAAGCCACCACTCCGGGCCTCCTGCACTGCCTCAAGTGCTTGAATCTAGTGGAGATAAAACATGAGCATTTTCAATAAAGTCACCAAATCCTTCCAGTGGGGCCAGCACAAGGTCACGATGGAGACCGGTGAAGTTGCCCGCCAGTCCGGCGGCGCTGTCATGGTTGATATGGACGGCACCGTGGTGCTGGCCACTGTGGTTGCCAAGGCTGATGCCAAGCCCGGCCAGGACTTTTTCCCCCTGACCGTCGACTACCTTGAAAAAACCTACGCCGCGGGCCGCATTCCCGGCAGCTTCTTCAAACGCGAAGGCCGCCCCAGCGAGTTTGAAACCCTGACATCGCGCCTGATCGACCGCCCGATTCGCCCGCTGTTCCCCGAAGGTTTCTTCAACGAAGTGCAGGTTGTCATTCACGTGCTGTCGCTGAACCCTGAAGTCGAAGGCGACATCCCGGCGTTGATCGCTTCCAGCGCTGCATTGTCGATTTCCGGCATTCCTTTCAACGGCCCGATCGGCGCTGCACGTGTGGCCTACATCGACGGCCAATATGTACTGAACCCCGGCAAGACCCAGCTCAAAGACTCCACCATGGACCTGGTCGTGGCTGGTACCGAAGCCGCTGTGCTGATGGTCGAGTCCGAAGCCAAACAACTGTCTGAAGAAATCATGCTCGGCGCCGTGGTGTTCGGCCATGAGCAGGGCAACATCGCCATCAATGCGATTCACGAATTGGTCCGCGATGCCGGCAAGCCGGTCTGGGCCTGGCAGGCGCCTGCCAAGGACGAGCCGCTGATCGCCAAGGTCAACCAGCTGGCCGCCGCCAAGCTGCAGGCCGCTTACCAGATCCGCGCCAAACAGGCCCGCACCCAGGCGTGCCGCGTGGTGACTTCCGAAGTCATGACCGCCCTCAAGGCTGACGGTGCTGCATTCGACAGCGTGGCCGTTGAAGGCATGCTGTTCGACATCGAAGCGAAAATTGTCCGCAGCCAGATCCTCTCTGGCGAGCCACGCATCGACGGCCGCGATACGCGCACAGTGCGTGCCATTGAAATCCGCAACAGTGTGCTGCCCCGTACTCACGGCTCGGCCCTGTTCACGCGCGGCGAAACCCAGGCGCTGGTTGTTACCACGCTGGGCACCGAGCGCGACGCACAGCGCATCGACGCTTTGTCGGGCGACTACGAAGACCGCTTCATGCTGCACTACAACATGCCTCCGTTCGCCACCG
>NZ_JBDTTH010000128.1:0-8344 GCF_039930745.1 Polaromonas sp.
CACGGTGGAGGCCTGACTTAAACCAAACAGCCTCCATGAAACACGGGGCGGTTCAAAATGGATGGACGGGGCGCGAAATAAGCCGAGCAGCGGGCAGGGCCAGGAGGGTTTTAAAGCGGGGCTAGCGCCCGTTCAGGGGTGACCCTGAAATAGAAAGAGCCTGGCTCGCTTTCGGCCGCGAGATAGGGGCAGACCTGGCTGAGCAAGTCTGGGTGGTAGTGCTTCAGGAAATTCAAGGCCGCCACCTGAGGTCCATGCCGGGCAAGTTCCTGTCTTCATGCAAGGGATGCGAAAGCAATTTGTCGTCAAACAGGGGTTCGTAATAGTGGTTGCGAACCGGGAACACGCCGAGGGCCTTCAAGCGCGAAGTGGTTTGCGGTAGCCGGCTGGAGCCGGCCCGGCGGTAGCGCATCAGCAGATACGCAGCGGGAATGACAAGGATTGAGAAGAGGAAATCAATGGGGCCCTCCAGATTTTTCAATCCCGGCCTGGATGAAGTTTTCATTTATGCCCCGCTGATTGTTTCGTGATTCGAACGGCTTGCCATACCGCGCTGCGTGGACGCAAGAGAGAAGTGAGAGTAGAGTGCGGCCGGCGCCGGCAAGCTGTGTTTTTCTGTAAGGACAAGTACATGCACCGCACAGGAAAAGACACGCCTTTGCGCTGACACTTCCGCCAAACATGCGGAGCGAATTCACTCGGGCGTCTGAGCCAAGCGCAATTTGAGTCAGTGAATCGAGGCGCAGCGTAGCGCAGTCCGCTTGTCATCACACAAGCGCACCATAAAGAGGCAGTCTTGTCAGATTTCACCCATTCGCCTGCCGCCAAATTGAACCTATGAGCGTAGGACAGCGCTTACGCCGGACAGGGCGCTCGACCCACCCTCTTTGACATCCCGGCCCGGGTATCCTTGCCGGAATTTAAAAATTGATCCACCGCGACCTGCGGCCTCCAAGGAACAGACATGGCATTGAAGGTCTATCTGGTTGAAGACAATGAGTTGATGCGCAAGCACCTGATGGACTCGCTTTCTGAAGAAGCCAACATTGAATGGGTAGGGTCCGCGGAAACCGAAGCCGAAGCCAAGGACTGGATGGAGCGCAACCCCCAGGGTTGGGACCTTGCCATTCTTGACCTCTTCCTGCGCGAAGGCACCGGTGCCGGCGTGCTGCGCCACTGCAGGAGCCGTAGCGACCGCCAGGACGTGCTGGTGATGACCAACTACCCGATCTCCTCGCTGCTGACGCATTGCCGCCTGCTGGGCGCCAACGCCGTCTTTGACAAATCGACCGAGCTGAGTGATCTCATTGCCTATTGCATAGGCCGCGCCTTCCGTTCCACCTTGCCGTCCTCCTTGCAGCGCTCCCAGGCCTGAGCCGGCCCGCGCGTGGAGCGCGCTTGCCCGTCAACGCCTTTTTGAACACGGGCCTGCGCCACCGCACCAGCCGGCAGGAACCCGCGGCGCAGGGACAGCTCGCTGGCGCCAACCTACCTTTCGTCTCTGGGCGCAGTCTCGTCTGATCGCAGGCGTTTCTTCACAGGGCTCCATCACACGTATTAACATACGATGTTTGACCATCAGCATCCACCGGGACGTTTCCATGACGCTTGCACTCACCCCCTCTTCCATCCTGCCGCAAGACCACGCGCGGGCCACGCTTGTTGGCCGGATCTGGCAACCCGGCGTGGGGCCGGTGCTGGTTGCTGTATCTGGCGGAGCACTGCATGACCTCTCCGCCATTGCGCCAACGGCCACACAGCTGTTCGAGCTTGCAGACCCCGCGGCGGCCGTGCAAAGCGCGCTGGCCGATGGCCGTGCCAAGCCCGTCGCGCAACTGGAGGTGGCGCTCGCGCAGTCGGACCCGGCCACGCAAAGTGGAAAATTGCCCTGGCTGCTGGCGCCGTGTGACCTGCAGGCCCTCAAGGCGAGCGGGGTGACGTTTGTCGAGAGCTTGCTGGAGCGGGTGATTGAAGAGCAGGCGCGTGGCGATGCATCAAAAGCGCATGGCATACGCGAGGCCTTGAGCGCGATCATGGGCGACAACCTGACGGGCATTGTGCCGGGCTCGCCGCAGGCAGCCAGTGTGAAGGAAGCGCTGCTGGCGCAGGGCGCGTGGTCGCAATACCTGGAAGTGGGCATTGGTCCGGACGCGGAGATTTTTACCAAGTCGCAGCCGATGTCGTCTGTGGGCGTGGGCGCAGACATTGGCATCCACCCGCTGTCGGTGTGGAACAACCCGGAGCCTGAAGTGGTGCTGGCCGTTAACAGCCGGGGCCAGACGGTGGGCGCCACCTTGGGCAACGACGTCAACCTGCGCGACTTTGAAGGCCGCAGCGCGCTGCTGCTGGGCAAGGCCAAAGACAACAACGCGTCGTGCGCCATCGGGCCTTTCATTCGCCTGTTTGACGCGCACTTTGGCATTGCCGATGTGCGTCGCTGCGATTTGAATCTGCGGGTGGATGGGCCCGAGGGTTTCACCATGCGGGGCAGCAGTTCTCTCACGAAGATCAGCCGCGACCCGCTGGACCTGGTGAGCCAGGCCGCAGGGGCCAACCATCAGTATCCCGACGGGTTCATGCTCTTCCTGGGCACCATGTTTGCGCCAACGCAAGACCGCATGGGCCCCGGTCAGGGCTTCACGCATGTGGTGGGAGACGTGGTGCGCATTGAGACGCCTGCCCTGGGGGCACTGGTCAACCGCGTGTCGCACAGCGACAAGGCGCCGCCATGGACTTTTGGCGTCACCGCATTGATGACCAACCTGGCGGGTCGCGGGCTGCTTTAAACGCAGAATTTGATCAAGACTTCCCCTAAGCATTGATGTGGGAAGACGCTACAAAGCGCAGGTCTTTCCCCACACCTGGGCGCGTTAAAAGTCGCATTTTTCATGGCCCCTGGCCACCGCGCCGGCTGGCGTAAACGCGCCGTTACAATCGCGCTGCCTGATCACCGGGGCCCGCCCACGCGGTGCCCCCGGGGCCAGGCATTGTTGCCACCTCTCACGGGTTCACACCATGACCGCCATCAAAACCCTGCTTGCTGCCTCCACCGCCCTTGCCCTGCTGGGCTGCACGTCCATGGGGAATGTGCAGCTGGGCAATGACAGCACCGTGACCGAGGCCACCGCCAAACAGCTGGCGGGTGATGTGCCGCTGCCGGCGGGGTCGGTGATCAAGCAGCAGGACTCGCTGGTCATGGGCTCGGGCAACACCTGGATGGGCCGCTTGAACGTGACGGCGTCGGGCGAGCCGCAAACGGTGTTTGCCTGGTTTCGCGACAGCCTGCCCGGCGCGGGATGGACGCTGACGTCCAGCTCGTTTTCCAAACTCAGCCTGCTGACGTTCACCAAGGCCGAGCGGATGGCGACGGTACAGATGCAGGCGGGCAGTTTCGGCGCCAACGAGGTGTTGATCACCGTGACGCCGGCGGTGCGCCCGGCGGCGGCCGGTGCTGCCAGCCGGCCCTGAAGAAAAAAGTCCTGCGAGTCAGGGCGCTTTCGGGGTTGAGGGCTCGGCCACCGCGCTGACCAGCACCTTGTCAATGCGCTTGCCGTCCAGATCCAGCACTTCAAAACGCCAGCCGGCCGCTTCCACCCTTTCGCCGGTGCGCAGCAGCCGGCCCGACACGCTTTGCAGCAGGCCGGCCACGGTGTTGTAACGTCCCCGCTCTTCCTCAGGCAGCTCCCGGATGTCGAGCCGGGCCTTGAGTTCGGACACCGGCATCACGCCATCGATCAGCCAGCTGCCATCCGGGCGCTTGGTGGCCCAGGCGTCCACCTGGGCGCCGGGCTGCAGTTCGCCGGTGATGGCTTCGAGCATGTCCATGGGCGTCATCAGGCCCTGCACCACGCCGTATTCGTCCACCACAAACACCATGCGTGTGGACTGCGTGCGGAACTGTTCGAGCAGCTCCATGCCGGTCAGGGTTTCGGGCACAAACACCGCCGGGATGGTGTAGGCGTCAATGCGGTCCGCCAGGGTGGGGGTGGTGCCGGTTGCGGTACTCTCCCCCACCGGCTGGATCCGGCCGCGCAGCGCCAGCAGCTTGGCCACGTTGACCATACCCACCACGTCGTCCAGGCTGCCGCGGCACACCGGGTACCAGGAGTGGCCGGTGGCCCCTGCCTTGTCTATGGCCTGCGCCACGGTGTCGCTCGCGTCTATCCACTCGATGTCCGAGCGCGGCAACATCAGCGAGGTGAGCAGGCGGTCGTCCAGCAAAAAAACGTTCTGCACCATCTGGTGCTCATGCTCTTCAATCAGGCCGGCGTCCAGACCCTCTTCCAGACTGGCGGCGATTTCCTCATCGGTCACGGTGCGGTCCCCGGCGGTGTCCACGCGCAGCAGCTTGAGCACCGCGTGTGTGCTGAAAGACAGCAGCCAGACAAAGGGCTTGGCACCGGAGGCCACCCACATCATGGGGCGCGCCACCAGCCGCGACACGGTTTCCGGGTACAGCTGGCCAATGCGTTTGGGCACCAGTTCGCCAAACACAATGGTGATGAAAGTGATGGTGGTCACCACCAGCGCGGTGGCCGTGATGTCGGCAGCACGCAGCGGCGCGCCAAAGGTCTGGATCCAGGCCGACAGGCCGGCGCTGAACGCCGCCTCGCCGATGATGCCGTTGAGCATGCCGATGGACGTGATGCCGACCTGCACGGACGAGAGAAACTGCGTCGGGTTTTCCAGCAGTGTCAACGCCGCCTGAGACCCCTTGTCACCCCCCTCTGCCAGGGCGTTGAGCCTGGCCTTGCGGCTGGAAGCCAGCGCCAGCTCGGACATGGCAAAAACGCCATTGAGCAGGGTCAGAAAGGCGATGAGGATGAAATCCATGGATCCGAAGGCAGAATGAACACATGGCACTTTACTGTATTGGCGACCTGCAGGGTTGCAATGAACCTCTGCAGCGACTGCTGCACAAGATTGATTTCTCCGCGAGCCGCGACACGCTGTACGTGCTGGGCGACCTGGTCAACCGTGGCCCGGACTCGCTCGGCGTGCTGCGCAGCCTGCATGGCCTGGGCGATGCCGCGCAGTGCCTGCTGGGCAACCATGACCTCAACCTGCTCGGCATCCGCCAAGGCCTGCGCAAACCGCACCGCGGCGACACAGTGCAGCAGGTGCTGGACGCGCCCGACAGCGAGGCCCTGCTCGACTGGTTGCGGCATCGCCGCATGGCCATCCATGCGCATGGCTGGCTGATGGTGCATGCCGGCGTGCTGCCGCAGTGGAGCACCGCACAAACCCTGGCGCTGGCCGCTGAAGTGGAGCAGGCGCTGCGCGGCCCGGACCTCGCCGGTTTTCTGCAAGGCATGTACGGCAATACGCCGGACCACTGGCAGGACAGCCTGGAAGGGGCCGACCGCCTGCGCGTGATCGTCAACGCCCTGACGCGCATGCGTTTTTGCACGGCCGGGGGCACGATGGAATTTGCCACCACGGGCGGCAGCCAGACGGCGCCACCCGGCTATTTACCGTGGTTTGAAGTTCCCGGAAGGAAAACGGCCGGCACGCCAGTAGCGTTTGGCCACTGGTCCACACTGGGTGCCGACCATGCCGCTGCCGGCGCGCCCGGGCTGCTGCACAACACCTTGCCACTGGACACTGGCTGCGTTTGGGGCGGTTGCCTGATGGCCGCCCGGCTGGGCAGCACACCGGGCCGATTCGAGTCCATCAGCGTGCCCTGCCCACAGGCGCAGCCGCCGGGCTGAATTCATAAATTTAGAGCCTTTTTGGCATCCAGCCCAATAAGGGCGGACGCAAGCAGCTATCAATAGCGTAGCAATAGTGTCCTGTCCCGCAAATAGGGTGATGAAATGAAATTGTCCAGTCAGTCGCCAGGCAAGGCGTGAGGAAGCGACATAGCCCAGCTATGGCAACGACGAGCAACGCCGCATGGTGGCTGAATGGGCGATTTCATATCGCCTTTATTTGCGGGACAGGCCACTAGGGCCTGTCAGCGTGCCGGAGATCCGCTTCGTCCGACAGGGAGCGCGCCACGCTGGCCGAGAGCAGCAACACCGCCGAGGAAAAATAAATCCACATCAGCAGCACCACCAGCGAACCTGCCGCGCCATAGGCGGACACCACGGCGGCAGTGGACAGGTAGATCGCCATCAGGTATTTGCCCAGCGCAAACAGGATGCCGCCGGCAATGCCGCCCATGACCAGGTAGCGCAGCGAAGGTTTGGGCCCGGCGCTCATGCGCATCAGCGAAACGAAAAGCAGCGCCGAAAACCCTATGGACACCAGCTCGTTGATGGCCACCGCAATGCGCTCCAGCGGCATGTAAGCGCCGGCCCAACTGGTCACGAAACTCAAAATGGCCGAAACGGCGAGCGACACCAGCAGCAGGAAACCAAGGGCCAGGATGTAGGCAATGCCGCGCAAGCGCAGCGAGGCGCTGTACCACCACTTTTGCTGCGGCACCACGCCGGTGTCCTGGCGCCAGAGCCGCTCAAATGCGTCCTGCAGTTCGGCAAACACCCCGGTGGCGCCTAACAGCAGCAAACCAAAAGCGATCAGCGAGGCCAGCAGGCCATCGGACGGTTTGCGCGCTCTCGCCAGCGCCTGCTGGATGAGCTGTGCACCCTGCTCGCCGATCACGCCGCCTATCTGGGTGATGAGGCTGGTTTCGATGTAACTCCGGTCCAGCCACCAACCCAGCACCGCCACCAGCAGCACCAGCAGGGGCGCCAGGCTGAGAACACCGTAGAAAGACATGGCCGCGCTCATGCGCAGGCCATCGGCATCTATCCACAGCTGTACGGCGCGCCGCGCAGGACGGAGCAACACGGGAAGAGAAGAGTGTTGATAAGCGCTGCGCAAGCCGGCGTACAGGGAACTCATGGCGCCAGCTTAGCCCGCGTGGCCGGGCACAGGCATCAGATAGCTGCGCAGAAAAAAGTAGGCGCGGGCCGACCACCTGCCGCAGGGCAGCTGCCGGCGCGCGGCTTCAGCTGCCTGTTTTGAACAGGGCGGCGATTTTTTTCTTGGGCTTGATGTTGGCCGACACGCCGCGCGACGTGCCGCTCTTGACGGCCTCTTCCCAGGCCGGCTGCGCTTCGGCCGGCAGGCTGGATTCGTAGGGCTTGTCGAAGAAGGGGTCGCGCGACATGGCCTGGCGCTGGGGCTCGCGCCGCTCACGCCTTTCGCGCGGTGCTTCTTCTGCTTCGCGCACTGGCTGGTCACCGCTGTCGCGGTACATGCGGCGGCCGTCGTTGATACGGCCCTGCTCCTTGATGCGCGGCTGGTCTTCCTCGAACTCCATGGGTTCCAGTTCGATCTTGGTCTTGATGAGTTTTTCAATATCGGCCACCAGACGCTGGTCGCTGCTGGCGGCAAAACTCACGGCCAAGCCCGAGGCGCCGGCACGGCCGGTGCGGCCAATACGGTGCACATAGTCTTCGGCATTGAAAGGCACGTCGAAATTGAAGACCGCCGGCACATCCTTGATGTCCAGACCGCGTGCGGCCACGTCGGTACACACCAGCAGATCGACTTCGCCCTTTTTGAAGGAGTCCAGGGCTTTCAGGCGTTCGTCCTGGCTCTTGTCGCCGTGCAGCGCGGTGGTTTTCAGGCCTTCACGCTCCAGCGAGCGGGCTAGGCGTGCGCAGCCGAGTTTGCTGTTGACGAACACAAAGGCCTGCTTGAGGCCGCGGGCCTTGAGGATCTGGTGCAGCGCGCGACGCTTGTCGTCGGCATTGACGGCGTAGAAGTGCTGCTCCACCGTGGAGGCTGTGGCGTTGGAACGCGCCACCTCGATGGTCACCGGGTCCTGCAGGTAGCTGGAAGCCAGGCGCTTGATCTCCGGCGAGAAAGTGGCGGAAAACAGCAGGGTGATGCGCTGCTTGGGCAGGTAGCTGAGGATGCGCTGCAGGTCGGGCAGGAAGCCGATGTCCAGCATGCGGTCGGCCTCATCGAGCACCACGTACTCAACCTGGTTAAGTACAGTGTTTTTGGCTTCGATGTGGTCCAGCAAGCGGCCCGGTGTGGCGACCAGCACCTCGACGCCTTTTTTGAGCTCCAGCGTCTGCGGCTTCATGTCCATGCCGCCGAATACCACGGTACTGCGCAGGTTGGTGTATTTGGCATACAGCTCCACCTGCTGCGCCACTTGCACCGCCAGCTCACGCGTGGGCAGTAGCACCAGCGCGCGCACCGGGTGGCGTGCCGGCGAGGTGGACGGGTTCTCGTGCTTCATCATGCGCTGCAGCAGCGGCAGTGCAAAAGCGGCGGTTTTGCCGGTGCCGGTCTGCGCTGCGCCCATCACGTCCTTGCCCTGCAGCACGACCGGAATGGCCTGCTCCTGGATGGGTGTCATGGTTTCGTAGCCCATTTCGGC
>NZ_JBDTTH010000129.1:0-8209 GCF_039930745.1 Polaromonas sp.
ACTGGTGGAGCGTGGCCACATCTACATTGCGCAGCCGCCGCTGTACAAGGTCAAGTCGGGCAAGGAAGAGCAGTACCTCAAAGACAGCGCCGCCCTCGACAGCTTCCTGCTGAAGATTGCGCTGAAAGACGCGGCCGTGCAAACCGGTGCCGACCCATCCAGCGGCAAAGGCACGCTGCTGACCGGCGACACACTGGCCGAGCTGGCGCGCAAGCATCAGCTGGCCGAGTCCGTCATCAACCGCCTGCGCGGCTACATGGACGGCGAAGCGCTCAAGGCCATTGCCGACGGTGTGGCCCTGAACCTGGACACCGTGGAAGACGCCGAGCGCTCAGCCGCCGCGCTGCAGGCCCAGCTGCCCACGGCCGAAGTGGCCGGCGAGTTTGACACCCGTACCGACAAACCCATTTTGCGCATCAGCCGCCGCCATCATGGCAACGTGAAAAGCAGCGTGCTCACGCAAGACTTTGTGCACGGTGCCGACTACCTGGCGCTGGTGGAAGCCGCTGTCACCTTCAAGGGCCTGATGAACGAAGGCGCCAAGGTAACGCGCGGCGAAGGCGAACGCCAGAAAGAGGAGAAGGTAGAAACCTTCCGCGAAGCCATGGCCTGGCTGATCACGCAGGCCGAAGCCGCCACCGCACGCCAGCGCTACAAAGGCCTGGGCGAGATGAACCCCGCCCAGCTGTGGGAAACCACCATGGACCCCGCCGTGCGCCGCCTGCTGCGCGTGCAGATTGACGACGCCATCGAAGCCGATCACGTGTTCACCATGCTGATGGGTGACGACGTCGAGCCGCGCCGCGAGTTCATTGAGACGAATGCGCTGCGCGCTGCGAATATTGACGTTTAGAGGGTGACCATGCAACGCGTCGTCAAACGTATCCAGTTGCATGTCGCCCAGGAACCGGCGGATCTGGCTTGGTGGCTAACGCAACCGATTCAGTCACGAATTGACGCATTGGAAGCCTTGCGTCTCCGGCGCTATGCAGGATGTTCTGTTGGCGCTTTCCACGTTCAAAGAGTTTGCCGCATTACTCAGCTCAAGCGCGATTGAATACCTGGTCGATGCGAGAAGGCAGAGAGTAAAGGCATGACCCTGGTTGCCGTTATCGACTTTGAAACCACCGGCCTGTCGCCCGCCATGGGTGACCGCGCCACCGAGGTGGCCATCGTGCTGGTTGAAAACGGCAACGTGGTTGACCGCTTCCAGAGCCTGATGAATGCGGGTGTGCACATTCCCGCCTTCATCACCAGCCTCACCGGCATCAGCAACGCCATGGTGGCCACAGCGCCCGACGCCGCTACCGTCATGCGCGAGGCGAGCCGCTTTGTGGGCAACACACCCATGGTGGCGCACAACGCTTCGTTTGACCGCAGGTTCTGGCAGGCCGAGCTGGCACGTGCCGGAGCGGCTGCGGCGCAGCCCTTTGCCTGCACCATGCTTGTGTCCAGAAGGCTGTATCCCCAGGCGTCCAGTCACAAGCTCGGCGTGCTGGTGGACTACCACCACCTGCCGCGCGCCGGGCGGGCCCACCGAGCGCTGGCCGATGCAGAAATGGCAGCGTCGCTGCTGGGACAGATCCAGCATGACCTGCGCACCCGCCGTCGCGTGGGCAAGCCCGACCACGCCCTGCTGATGAACCTGCAGCGCTGCGCCAAGCCCGCGGTTCCCGCGCTGATGGCGAAGTACGCCACGGCTTGAGAGCCGCTGATTCGCTATTAAAAAGCTAGCTGCTTGCGCCCGCCTACAAAGGGCTGGAGGCATAAAACACTCATAACCCGCCCCATGAAGGCACCGCGCCTAGGCCGGTGTGCCGCTGATCATCAGGGCAGGGTCGCGACCGCAAGCTTGAGGTCCAAGGCGACGACCTTCGGTGATACGTCACCCCGGCCGCGACAGGGGCTCTTTGGTCTGCTCACGAATGAGTTTGCCAATGAAAGCGGCGAATTCCACGATGTCATGGCCGGTGCTGGCCTTTTCGAGGGCTTCCATGTATGGCTTGCGTTGCTGCACGGGGACGATGGTCCAGACATAACCGCCGGTGACCAGCATCGCGTTCATCAGGAAGCGGCCCAGCCGGCCGTTGCCCTCCATATAGGGGTGGATGTAAACGACGAAGAAGTGTCCGAGTACCGCGCGAACGCCCGGGTGCGGCTCCGTGGCAATCAGTTCAAAGAGGACTGGCATGCAATCGCGTACAGCTTCTTTCGAAATCGGCACGTGCATGGCCCCGCGGATGTAGACCTGCTCATTGCGCCAACCCGCCAGGTCGCGTGGCTTGAGCAGACCCGCCTGAACGCTTGGGCTGAAAAGCGCGCGATACCAGCTGCCGAGCGCGTCTCGCACGTCATGGCGCGGGCTCTGGCTTTTCAGCAAACGGGCAATGAACTCTTTCACCTCGGTGTGGGCCTCAAAATAGCCCTTGGCGGCCATGGCGTCGCGTGCGCCATTGTCCGCACCTTCCGGGTCCCAGCTGCCGGAGCGCACGCGTTCAATCAGCTCCGGCGTGACCCGATAACCTTCGATCGACAGTGAGTGGTAGGCATCGCTGACGTAGCGGGCCTCCACGTCATTCAGCGCTGCACCGATGTCCGTGGGCAGGGGGCCCTGCGCGGGCAGCTGCTCCATGACGACGCCCCGCATTTGCGCCCAGGTGAGCCGCAGGCGCTGTACGTAAGGCGACTCCGGTCGTCCGCCTGGCAAGGCCAACGGAACAACATCAAACGGCGAGGCCTCCTGGACCACATAGTCCGCGCTTTTCATGGTGTTGACTATGTCGTCAGCCATTTCAGGGCGGCCGAGAGCTCGCAGGGCTCCCGCCAGCCGGCCAGCCACCACAGAATGCGAGCCTTGCAGCAACGGACTCAGCAGCTCTGCGGGGTCTTCAAGCATGCCAAACGCGATGCGCGCGGCAACTGCCTGCTGTTGGTAGAAGCCCGGCCCGACCGCGACCAGGGCAGGCGCCAGCGCCACCAGCCGTAGCCCACCTTCGTTGCTCTCCGCCTGCGCAGGCAGCAAATTTGGCGCACGATAAAGAAAGAGCGAGCATGCGTGAGGAAGCTCGACACGTTGATTGTTGCCGCCCTTCGTCCACACCTGAAGCTGGCGCGGAAGCGCTCGCTCTCCGGAGCGCAGCTGTAGCGATTGTTCGGGGCTCAAGTGCCAGTCCTGGCCGAAGCGGTCATCGCAGTAACCACTGATGAAGTTGCGCATGCCGGCAAACCACGCGGCGGTGCTGCCAAGCGGCTCCCCGGGCCTGCCAGGCAGATACCAGCCCTTGAAAACCTCTTCAATGAAGCCCGCTTTGCTCAGCCTTTCCCGATGCGTGCGGGAAAGCTGGTTGCCGCGGATGACGCGGTGACCTCGCTCTTGCAAGGCAGCAAGTTCAGCGAGGGACTGGGCCAGTTTTTCGTTGGGAGCGGGCATGGACGGTTGGGGATTGAACGGCCCCGTGTGTTTTATCTAATATTCCGTCTTATTATTGCACTACTATTAAGTCATGTCAATTGACTAGAATTAAGCTTTTTCAACTGACTATTTTCAGGCTTATTGCCTCCGCCGTAAGACCATAAGAGTCTCGGCTGCTGCCGATATGAGGTGCTGAACCCGCCGTGACGTCGGGTCCTCTTGGGTTGGCGCAGCTTCCTTGCACCTGCGTGCCGCGCTCGCGGGCAGCTTTCCTTGCCGTCGATCAAACGCCAGACATTCGATGGACGGGAAAACCGCTATTAAAAATGTAGCTGCTTGTGCCCGTCCACAAAGGGCTGGAGGCATAAAACGCTCATAATCTGCCCCATGACCACCCACACCCACCCCGCCACGCCGCTGTCTACCCACGACACCACCCGCATTGACGACACCCGCATCAGCGCGGTGCGCCCGCTGATCACGCCCGCCCTGCTGCAGGAGTGGCTGCCGGTGCCCGAAGCTAGCCTGAGCCTGGTGGAGCAAAGCCGCGCGGCGATTTCGCGCGTGCTGCATGGCGCCGACGACCGGCTGATTGTGGTGGTGGGGCCCTGCTCGATTCACGATCATGGCCAGGCCATGGACTACGCCCGCCAGCTGAAGGCGCAGGCCGATGCGCTGGCCGGTGAGCTGCTGGTGGTGATGCGCGCGTACTTTGAAAAGCCACGCACCACCGTGGGCTGGAAAGGTTATATCAACGACCCGCACCTGGACGGAAGCTTCGCCATCAATGAAGGGCTGGAAATGGCGCGGCAGTTGCTGCTGGACGTGCTGGCCCTGGGCCTGCCCGTGGGCACCGAGTTTCTGGATTTGCTGAGCCCCCAGTTTCTCAGCGACCTGGTGAGCTGGGGCGCCATTGGCGCACGCACCACCGAAAGCCCCAGCCACCGCCAGCTGGCCTCGGGCCTGAGCTGCCCCGTCGGCTTCAAGAACGGCACCGACGGCGGCATCAAGGTGGCCACCGACGCCATCCAGGCCGCGCAGGCGAACCACGCATTCATGGGCATGACCAAGATGGGCCAGGCCGCGATTTTTGAAACCCGCGGCAATAACGACTGCCACGTGATTTTGCGCGGCGGCAAACAACCCAATTACTCAAAGGCCGATGTAGACGCCGCCTGCGCCCTGCTTAAAAGCGCCGGCCTGCGCGAGCAGGTGATGATCGATGTGTCCCACGCCAACAGCAGCAAGCAGCACCAGCGCCAGATCACCGTGGCAGCCGAGGTGGCCCAGCAGATGGCCGCCGGCGACCAGCGCATCACCGGCCTCATGATCGAAAGCCACCTGCAGGAAGGCCGGCAAGACATCGTGCCTGGCACGCCGCTGCGGCCTGGTGTGTCGGTGACCGATGCGTGTATCAGCATGGCGCAGACGGTGCCGGTGTTGGAGGGGTTGGCGGGGGCGGTGAGGGAGCGGCGCGGATTCAGAAAGGGATGACGCTGGCCGGTTCGCGAACCAGTTCCAGTCTTTGCGCCAGCGCACCGGCCAGACGCTTGCGTGGATTGGCTGGCGGTCGGCGTTGGCTCTGAGAGGAACTACGGGATTTTTCGGTGAGGGATGGAACACCCGCGCTGCGTATCAAAGCGAGCGGGTTTTTAATCATTACCCTTGGGCTTGGGTCCAAATATTCTTTTGAATTCTTCATGCTTGGCCGTGCGCCAAGTGTCTGTCATATCACCGTTGCGTTCCAGTGCATCGTAGATGTCACGCACCAGATCGTTATCCACAACCTTTGCTGATCTGAGTTTCGCAAGCATCTCAAACCCGTGCCAGACCCTCAGCCCCGCTTCCTCAGCCAAGGTGTGCATTCCCAAGTCATCGGTTACAACGATTGCGCTTTTGATCTGTCCATAGGCAAGCAGCCAGCAATCCGTAGGCCCTGGTGGGGAACGACCGTGGGAGGTGTACTTGTCAATCTCAAGCTGAACTGTACCCATCAGCACGTCCTGCACCAACTTCATGTCCTGTTTATCCGCTGCACTGAGCCGAGTCTGCTTGGCCAAACGCTCTTGCGCAAACTCGGGCTCGTCAAACCAAGGGTTTTTGAATCGGAGCTTGGGATTGCGGTGGACCTCTTCCTCCACTACTTTCAGAATCACCACGACATACGGAACCTGGCCAAACTGGCACCCTACCGCAGGGCGAATGCGCTTGGCAAGCCGAAGGTAGGTATTCGTGTCCAGCAGGACTTCGGTGGTCACCGGGTCAGTTCCCCATGCAGTGCCAATGCATCTTGCATGGGTATGTCCATCACCTGTTGGATATAGCCCGCACCGGTTTGCTTTGCTTGCATCATGCGGCTCAGTGCCTGAAAAAAGTCGCTGTGAAACTGGCGCTCGGCCGCTGCCAAATAGGCCGAAGGCGATGGTGGTAACGGTGCAAACAGCGTCTCGCTTACCAGTTTGCCCCGTTGCGCATTGCGCATTTTGTGAATGTCGATGGCCGCATGCTTCAAGGGTGACAAACCCGCCGACAGAGCGAATCCATTGACTTGCTGAAAGACGGTATTGAGAGAAATACCATGCTCACGCGCAAACGCTTGCAACACGGTGGCTTCATGCGCCTTGGGTTGCCCGGCAACCTGGGTATATGCCGTGCGGGCCAGTTCTTTGGGGAATAGCAGGGCGCCGGCAAAGGCGTCCGCAAAATCTTCCCCCTCATCTTTCCCAGCCAGCTGCGGAGTAAACACATGCGCCAGCTCATGTGCCATCCAGAATTTGAAATCCTCCAGATAGGTATCCAGATTCAAGAAGATGAAAGTCACGCGCTCCTGGGGCAAAAGAATATGCAAAGCGTTCTTGTGGTTCTGCAGAGCGCCCCACATGACAGGCACAACCACCGCCCCGTTCTCGGCAAACTCGCTCAGCAATTGCTCGTAATGCAGCACGCCGCCCTCACCCAGCCCTAAATTCTTGCGGACCTGCGAAACCACCTCCTGCACGGCCGCATATTCGGTAGAAGGATCAGGCACCTGGCGGCGCAGTTGCGGCACGGCGGACAAGAACGGAACCAGTGCCTTTAACAAAGCCCCCATGGCCATGGCCTTGATGACGTGCTCGTCTTTGGTCTTCGCGCCCGCCTTTTTGCGGAACGCCACCACAGGCTGAGTGGCTTGAGGCAACTGCACCAAGTCGCCAAACTCCAACTTCAGGGTGGTTGCGAGCTTAAGCAGCTTGTCTGGCCGGGGGAAATCCGTGCCCTTCATCCAGTTGGTCACGGCTTGGCCCGTTACACCCAACTGCGTAGCCAGTTCCTTTTGGGTCCACCCCCGTGCTTGAATGGCGGACTTAATGTTGTCGCTGTGGATAACTTTGTGCATAAGCAGTAGATTATCTGTGCAAACCCCCAAAAATCAAGTTTAATCAAGCTAGATCAAGGGTTATTCGCTCTCTATGCAACATCCTGAACCAGCGCCTCGGCCAGATGGGCTTGGGTGGATTGGCTGGCGGTCAGGCGCTGGCGCAGGTCGGCGCACAGACGGCGCAGCTGGGCTACGCGAGTAACGATGCGGGATTGTTCGGCGTGGGGTGGCAGGTGATGATCGACGTATCCCACGCCAACAGCAGCAAGCAGCACCAGCGCCAGATCACCGTGGCAGCCGAGGTGGCCCAGCAGATGGCCGCCGGCGACCGGCGCATCACCGGGCTCATGATCGAAAGCCATCTGCATGAAGGCCGGCAAGACATCGTGCCCGGCACACCGCTGCGACCTGGTGTGTCGGTGACCGATGCCTGCATCAGCATGGCGCAGACGGTGCCGGTGCTGGAGGGGTTGGCAGGGGCGGTCCAGGATCGCCGTAAGGGCAGAAGTTTAAGTTAGCCCAACTACGCTACATGTGTTGCTGTATTTAGAGCTACCCCGGTGCGAGCATACGGACTGCTTAGCAACCTTCCTGCGCTGCGTATCAGTAGGGAAAGAGACCTTGTGTGGGGATGGAGGGTCATGGATACTGCAGCTCTGTCCGGATCTGAATTCGCTTCCATGTTTAATCGTCCCGATACAACTGGGAGTTCTGAATGCCAATAGTTGAGTTCGTAATTCGAGAATAAGAGCTCTTCGCTACAAGGCGTGAGCAATAGGGAGGCTTGATGAGTGCAGTGTGGAGGGGAGATCTGCGGTATGAGGGCCTGCTCGAAGCGGCTGCTGCGCCGTCGCGCGTAACCAGCCTTACTCATGGGTTCTATCGTTATCCCGCCAGGTTTGGTGAGCGATTCGTTAGAGAGGCAATAGTCAGTTTTTCTCGACGTGGCGACATGGTGCTTGACCCGTTCTGCGGGGGAGGCACCACCGTGGTTGAGGCTCTTTCGCAAGGGCGCCAAGCGGCGGGCTCGGACTTGAGCCAGTTGGCATTGTTCATAGCGGAAGCGAAAACTACACCTCTTAGTAAGAATCAGCTCGACTGTGTAGGCGAGTGGTTAGGTGCGATAACCACTGATATTGCACCGTTGCTTGGTCCATCACGTGAGGCTAAGGAGAATTTAGCGGGGACACCGGGGCTGCTTCGAAATCTGATTGTGAATCTGTGTGCATTAATTGCCACTCTGCCTCGAGGAGCAACGCAGCGGTTCGCAAGAACTTTGCTCTTAAGAACGGCGCAGTGGGCTTTGGACGGTAAAGAAGAAGTTCCAACGCCGACAAATTTTGTACAGCGGTTGCATCTTTCTTACGAAGTCATGCGCAAAGGGATGAATCGCCCCGTATTTTGAGGAGGCTCAAATCTCTGAGAGGATTGAGCCATGA
>NZ_JBDTTH010000130.1:0-8128 GCF_039930745.1 Polaromonas sp.
CGTGCGCTGCAGGGCGTGGGCGCGGCACTGCTGGTGCCGGCCAGCCTGGCCATCATTGGCAATGTGTTTGAAGGCGAAGCACGCGGCAAGGCCATAGGCACCTGGGCCGCCTGGGCGGCCATTACCGGTGCGGCGGGGCCGGTGCTGGGCGGCTGGCTGGTGGACACCGTGTCCTGGCGTGCAATTTTTTTCCTGAATGTGCCACTGGCCGCGGCCACGGTCTGGCTGGCCCTGCGCGCCGTGCCTGACAGCCGCGACCCCGACGCGCCCCGGCACTTCGACTGGCTGGGCGTGCTGTTGGTGGCCAGCGGCCTGGGCGCCCTCACCTACGGGCTGACCTTGGCACCCGAGCGCGGCTGGAGCCATGCGCGTGTGCTGCTGCCACTGGCACTGGGTAGTGCCGCGCTGGTGGGCTTTGGCGTGGCGCAGCTGCGCGTGCGGGCGCCCATGATGCCGCCTTCGCTGTTCAAGTCGCGTGATTTTGTCGGCACCAACCTGCTGACGCTGCTGCTTTACTTTGCGCTGGGCGGCGTGCTGTTCTTCCTGCCATTTGTATTGATAGGTGCCTTTGGCTACTCAGCCACTGCGGCGGGTGCCACGCTGCTGCCCTTTTCCATCATCCTGGGCCTGCTGTCTTCAACGGCCGGCCAGGCCATGGAGCGCTTCGGCGCGCGGCGCATGCTGATAGGTGGCCCGGCACTGGCCGCTGCCGGCCTGGCCCTGATGGCGCTGCCGGGTGTGGGCTGGTCTTACTGGGCGGGATTTTTCCCCGCCATGGTGGTGCTGGGCCTGGGCATGACGATTGCCGTCGCGCCGCTGACCACCACCGTGATGAACGCGGTGCCTACTGCCCACGCCGGCGTGGCTTCGGGTGTGAACAATGCCGTGGCGCGCATCGCAGCCTTGCTGGCCGTGGCCGTGCTGGGTGTGGTGTTTAGCGCGTCCCTGGGCGGCCCGATGGAGGGAGCGCCTCCTGCCACGCTGATCCATGCCTTCCGCTGGGTGGTGCTGGCCGCCGTGTTGTGCGCTCTGGCCTCGGCCATGTGCGCCGCGGTGTTTTTGCAGCCTGCGCCAGCCGCCGCCGGGTCAGGCTCGCAATAACGCCTGCTCGATGGCCTCGTGCAGGTGATGCAAACCGAATGACACGTCGGTGTACACGCCGTTGACGTAAAACGTTGGCGTGCCGCGCAGGCCGAGGTGCTGCCCGCTTTGCAGGTGCTCCTGCACGCGCTGCAGGTAGACGTGGTCTTTCATTTCGTATTGGTAGCGCGCCATGTCCAGGCCCAGCAGGCGGGCGTGGTCCAGCAGGTGCTTTTCTTTCAGGTGCTGCTGGTGTTCGAACAGCAGGTCATGGAAAGGCCAGAACCTGCCTTGGGCACCTGCGGCTTCGGCCGCTTCGGCCGCCAGTTCAGCATCGGGATGGGCCGCCCGCTGCGGGTAATGGCGGTAGACAAAACGCAAATCGCTGCCGAAGTGGGCGAGCATGATTTTCAGCGCGCCATGCGCCTGAACGCAGGACGGGCACTGGAAGTCAGCGTACTCCACCAGCGTTACCGGGGCCGATGCGGGGCCGAAGATGTGGTCAATCGCCTCGTCCGGTTGCAGTACCGGATCGGGCCTGGCGTGGTCATTCATGAAAATCCCCTTTTGGACTTTGATGGACTCTTTGACTGCCCAGTATGCACGGCTCGCACCATGCCTGCACGGGCTTCAGGGCTTTAACCGGTGTGCGCCCGCGTCCAGCGCACGATGTCGGCCGCGCCCATGGCGCCGGGCTGGCGCGCGACCTCGCGGCCGCCCACAAACAGCGCCAGGGTGGGAATGCTGCGAATGTTGAAACGCGCGCCCAGGTTGCGGGCTTCTTCGGTATTGACCTTGGCCACGCGCACCGCGGGCTCGAGCTGCGCCGTCGCCTGCTCATAGGCCGGCGCCATCTGCAGGCAGGGGCCGCACCAGGGTGCCCAGAAATCAACAAGTACCGGAATCTGGCTGCGCGCAATGTGGCGGTCAAACGCGGCTTCGTCGAAGCTGGCCGGGTGCCCGGTAAACAGCGCCTGGTGGCAACTGCCGCAGTCAGGTGCCTTGGCCAGGTCGCCACTTTTCACGCGGTTGGTCGTGTGGCAGTGCGGGCACACGATGTGCATCGGATCCGTCATCGGCCTCCCTTGCAGTGTTTGTGTCTCATTCCTTTTCTACATCATTCGTGAACGCGAAGGCGAAGCGACGGTAGTACAGACGTACGGCTAGCGAAGCCGACAAAGTGCACGGATGATTTAGAAATGGAATCAGCTGCCGGCTTCGTCCAGTGCCTTGCACGAAGGCGCACACACGGCATGGGACTTGCCCAACACCTTGCGTGTGCCCATTTGCGAGCGGGGACGGTGTTTGCCGCACATGAAGCACGACATCGTGGCGGCGCCGAAAGAGGCGGACGCCACGAACGGGGAGCCCGACACCTTGGACTTGTAACGCAGTCCGTCGGCGAGGACGGTGGTTTTGGCATCAGCTCTGGCCATGGGTGTTTCCTTGGTTGGGTTGGCGCATTGCGCGCTCTATGGCTTGCCTGGCTTGCCGTTCGGCAGCCAGCGCCGGATCCAGCGGCGAACGGCAAAGGCCTGCGTGCTGGTAGTGCGTATTTTCGTACATTTCGGCCGCGGCCGGGTGCGTGTCGAGCAAAGCACCCAATTCGAGCCCGGGCTCTGCCTCTTTCAATGCGCTGGCCAGACGGTTCACCACCGAGCGGTATTGCTCCGCGCCCACGGGTACAACGCTGTGCTCCAGCCTCTCGAGCAAACTAGCCAGCACGTGGGTCACGGTCAGGCTGGCACTGGAAGACGGGGTTTGGGTTGTGTTCATGCCTCTGAAACTGGGGCCTTTTGGTCGAAAAACAAGCAGATGGGGGCGTGCCGAGGACTCACTATTGTTTTGATAGCTGTCGGCGCCCATCCTGCAAGGGCTGGAGGCCGATTTGTCGATAAATTCAGGGTGGCACCAGCTTTACGGCGAGTGACGTGACGGCTGCGCTTGTTGCCGGGTGTATATCTCTGGTCGAAAGAGCTGCCCAGGAGCCTGCCGATGGTGAACAGTTTCAGCGGGGGAGCCTGCCCGAACAACCGGGCGCCGACGGGAGTGGCACAGCTTGCCAACCCTGCCAATGCAACGGCTAATGCCAGACGGGTTGAAACATTCATAAAATGGCTGCATGGGATCATGGTCTGCTTTCTGGTCTGGATTCCGGGAGCCGCAGACCAAAACAGGAACGAATTAGTTTTCAGTTCTTAATACCCAAAACATCTATAACGACATCTCACGAAAGCAATCATATGGCACGCACCGTCAAATGCATCAAACTGGGTCGCGAAGCCGAAGGCCTGGACTTTCCACCCTACCCTGGCCCGCTGGGCAAACGCCTGTGGGAAGAAGTCAGCAAGGAAGCTTGGGCCGAATGGATGAAGCAGCAGACCATGCTGGTCAATGAAAACCGCCTGAACCTGGCCGACGCCCGCGCCCGCCAGTACCTGGCTCGTCAAATGGAAAACCATTTCTTCGGCACGGGCGCAGACAAAGTCCAGGGCTACGTTCCCCCGACGGAATAAGGCCCCCACGCTTGTCAATTCGTGTACTGCGCTGCCCCCCGAGGGGGCGCTGCGCCTGCGGCCCGGCTGAGCCGGTTCCGCGGCCCCGGCTGGTCTGGATCCGGGGCACGCACGCTTGTCGGCCATGAGAGAACTGATCGAATGGTTGCCTGACGGCACGCCTTACAGCCCGCGTTTTGGTGACCGCTACCGCAGCGAGTTGGGCGGCCTGGCGCAGTCGCGCGAGGTGTTCCTTCATGGTTGCGGCCTGCCCGCGCTGTGGGCCGGCCAGCCGCAGTGGCGCATTCTCGAAACCGGCTTTGGCCTGGGGCTGAACTTCCTGGTCACCTGGCAGGCCTGGAAGGCTGACCCCAGCCGCCCGCGCCTGCTGCATTTTGTAAGTACCGAGGCCTACCCCGCCGGCGCTGTCGATGTGCTGCGTGCCGCGGCCGCCCACCCCGAACTGCTGCCTTTGGCCGAACAGCTGCAGGCCCAGTGCTGGGGTTTGCTGCCGGGGCTGCACCGGCTGGTGTTCGAAAGCGGGCTGGTGCTGCTCACCCTGTACATAGGCGACACCCGGGCCGTACTGCGCGAGCAGGCCTTTGAAGCCGACGCGGTGTACCTGGACGGCTTCAGCCCGGCCAAAAACCCCGGCATGTGGGACATCCACACGCTCAAGGCCGTGGCGCGCTGCTGCCGCCGCGGCACCCGCATTGCGAGCTGGACGGTGGCGCGCAGCGTGCTCGACGGGCTGGCACAAGTCGGCTTTGCCGTCAAAAAAAAACCGGGCCTGCCGCCCAAACGCGACAACTTGCAGGGCGAGTTCAACCCGCGCTGGGAGCTGCGCAGAGCCAGGCACGCCACCCCCGTGCAGCCCACCACCTGTGTGGTTATAGGCGCGGGACTGGCCGGTGCAGCTGCGGCGGCCAGCCTGGCCCGGCGCGGCTGGCAGGTGCTGGTGCTGGATGCGCATGGCACGCCGGCCGGCGGCGCCTCGGGTTTGCCGGCCGGTGTGCTGGTGCCGCATGTCTCGCCCGACGACAGCCTGCTCTCGCGCCTGTCGCGCTACGGCGTGCGCGCCACGCTGCAGCAGGCCGAAGCCCTGCTGCGGGAAGGCCAGGACTGGCAGGCCAGGGGCGTGCTGGAGCGCCGCCTGGACGGCAGCATCGGCCTGCCTGCAGACTGGCCCGAAGCGGGCCGCGACTGGAGCGAAGTTGCGCTACCGGCGCAGAAGACCCAAGCCGGGCTGGATGCGGCCACAGCGGCCTGCTGGCACCACCGCGCTGGCTGGATCAAGCCAGCGCGGCTCGTCGGCGCCTTGCTCGCCCAACCCGGCATTGAATGGCGCGGCGGGGTGCAGGTGGCGCGGCTGGAGCGCAGCGCCGCTACCGGCCTTTGGACCGTGCTCGATGCGAAGGCCCAGCCCCTGGCGCAGGCCGGCCTGGTGGTGCTGGCCGCAGGCTATGCCAGCCGGCTGCTGGTAGACGCCGGCCTGCCGCTGCAGGCGATTCGCGGGCAGATGTCCTGGGGCTTGCGGCAGGTGGCCGACGAAAGCGTGTTTCCCGCCTTCCCGGTCAATGGCAATGGCAGCTTCATCCCCGCGGTACCTTCCGGCGGCCAAACCATGTGGCTGGCCGGTGCCGGCTTTCAGCGGGACCGGGACGACAGCGAAATCGACCCGCAAGACCAGCGGGCCAATCTTGAACGCCTGCAGAGCCTGCTGCCGGCCACGGCCGCCCGCCTGGCGCCCGCCTTTCAGGAGGGGTCAGTACAAGCCTGGGCTGGCGTGCGCTGCGCGTCGCCGGACCGGCTGCCGCTGGTGGGGCCGGTGCATGCCGGCGTGCTGCCGGGACTCTGGTTCAGCACGGCCATGGGCTCGCGTGGATTGACTTTTGCCGTGCTGGGCGGCGAACTGCTGGCGGCCGGGCTGCATGGCGAGCCTTTGCCGCTGGAAAACCGCATGGCGCAGGCACTGGCGCCGCAGCGCTTTCTTGCCTGATACTGCGGAAAATTCAAGCGCTTTAGTGCTCCAGCCCAATAAACACGGACGCAAGCAGCTATAGTTTTTGCAGCAACTTCTTGAGTTGCCCGGGATGCAGGGGTTTTTTCAGGTACACCTGTGCACCCGAGAAGCGCGCCCGCAAGCCCTGCTGCCAGTTTGGCGCCGCGCCGGTCACAAACAGGTGCGCAATGGCAGGTCGGGTGTTGTCCACCGCCTTGATCAGTTGCCAGGGGTCTATATCGGTCAGCCCGAGGTCCAGGGTGACGAGCTGGTAGGCATGGGTATTCAACAGCACCAGGGCTTCGGTGCCAGTGGCCGCTTCATCCACCTCGTGCAGGCCGGCGGCGGCGAGCTTGGCGCGCAGGTACAGGCGGTCATCGCGCCCCGTGTCCACCACCAGCACACGGCGCCCGCCTGCCGGCAGGGCGCCGGGTTCCAGCGGTAGCGGCTCGGTGTCGTCGGCCCCGGCATCCAGCATCACGTCGAGGTCGTGCTCATGCGCAAGATCGAGGTCCAGCGCCGACGAGGCCGGTGCTGCAGCGGAAGGCAAAGGGGAAAGATCGGAAAGAGGGGAAGGAGAGGAAGGGGCTGGCGGCGCGAACTCCTCGTCCATCGCCTCCAGCACGGCCGACCATTTGACCGGCGCGGGAAACGTCCGCCAGGCCTGGACAGGCGGGTCCTCGCCGATCCAAATCAGCTTGACTGCGTCATGCAGGGGATTTGCCAGTTCCAGGACGGCTTCCCAACTGTCGCCGTCGATGAGGAGGATGTCCGGGGCATGCCTGGCCTCCGCCGTTTGTGCCGTCCAGGCGGAATAAACGATGTCACGCGATTCGGAGAGGCGAAACACCGAATCCAGTGCATGACGCTCGGTATCGCTGAAGCCGTAGAACTTGACGTAGATGCGCTTCACTGCCGTGCCTGCCTATGGTTTGTTATTGCCGTGGATGATACGGGGCTTGTGTCCAATTGTTGCGACAGGCGTTGTCCGGATGACACGAAATTTGATGATCAAGCTCGGGAAACGCCCATAAACACTGGTGAATAAGCTTATTCGCATAAGCGAACAACGAATCTGTAGTTTGTTTTCATAAGCAGCACACCTAAAGTGTGCGGCTATGCATGATTTTGCTTTTGTCTTTGCTGGCTTTGCCGTCGGCCTGGTAGTGGGCCTGACCGGCGTGGGCGGGGGCTCGCTCATGACCCCGCTGCTGATCTTCTTTTTCGGGATCAAGCCGCATTTGGCCATCGGTACCGACCTGCTGTTTGCCGCTTTCACCAAACTGGGCGGCACGGTCAGCCTGGCCCGCGCCCGGCTGGTGGACTGGAAAATTGTGGGGCAGACCGCCGCAGGCAGCATTCCGGCCTCGCTGATCACGCTTTACGTGCTGCATCTGGTTGGCCCCGCCAGCCCCGCCGCACATGCCGTGATGACCACCACGCTGGGGGTGGCGCTGCTGCTCACCGCAACAGCGATGCTCTACAAGGCTGTTTATGGCAAGTCAGCCCCGCGCCACATCGCTCCCGCCGCCCTGGAAGCCGCGACGCAGGCGCGTCACTGGGCGCTGCCGGTGCTGTTTGGCGCGGTCATCGGCAGCCTGGTGACGCTGACCTCGGTCGGCGCCGGTGCCATCGGCGTCATTGTGCTGATGCTGCTTTACCCCGCCCTGCCGCTGCCGCGCATTGTGGCCGCCGACATTGCCCACGCTGTGCCGCTGACACTGGTCGCCGGTCTGGGCCACGCCTCCATCGGCTCCGTGGACTGGATGCTGCTGGCCAAGCTGCTGGCCGGCTCGCTGCCCGGCATCTGGCTCGGCTCGCGGCTGGTCAACAGCACGCCCGACCGCTGGATACGCTCCCTTCTTTCCGTGCTGCTGGCGTATGCCGGCGTCAAGCTCATCGCCATCTGAATCCCTTTTTTTTCTCTGACAGCCATGTACCAATACACCGAATTTGACCGCCAGTTCGTCCGGGCGCGCGCCGACCAGTACCGCGACCAGCTAACACGCTGGCAGGCTGGCCAGCTGCCTGAAGACGAGTTTCGTCCCCTGCGTTTGCAAAACGGCTGGTATGTGCAGCGTTACGCGCCCATGCTGCGCGTGGCTGTGCCTTACGGTGAACTCTCCAGCGCGCAGGTGCGCGTGCTGGCAAAAATTGCCCGCGAATACGACCAGCCCAATGCGGCCCTGTTTAATGAAGCGCAGGCCAAACAGGACCAGCTCGGCCCTGTCAACCTGAAAAGCGGCCTGTCCGTCAGCTCGAAACTGACCGCTGGCTACGCCCATTTCACAACACGCCAGAACATCCAGTACAACTGGATCCCGCTGGACAAGTCTGCCGACGTGATGGACCTGCTGGCCCGCGTCAGCATGCACGGCATTCAGACCAGCGGCAACTGCATACGCAACATCACCAGTGACGAGCGTGCCGGCATTGCCGTTGACGAAATTGCCGACCCGCGGCCCTTCGGTGAAATCCTGCGCCAGTGGAGCACGCTGCACCCCGAGTTCGCCTTTTTGCCTCGCAAGTTCAAGATCGCCATCAGCGGCGC
>NZ_JBDTTH010000131.1:0-7952 GCF_039930745.1 Polaromonas sp.
CCGCTGGTGGCGGCGTTGGCAGCGGCCTGGCTGTTTGCGGAGCCGCTGACGGCGCAGCAGGGCGTGGGGGCCTTGTTGCTGGGGGCGGCGATGTTGTTGCTGGCGCGGCGGCGATCAGGCTAGTTGTTTGGTTTGTCATCCGGACGTGATTCGGGATCCATGTGGCCTGAACCCCAGGCCGGGGGTTTGCAAGCATGGGTTGCGGATCAAGCCCGCAATGACTGCAGGGGAGCTGGTTGAGGCGAATGTTTGAAGCGAAAGCGGCCTACAGCCCTTATCCGACGGGCGAAAGCAGCTATTAAAGAAGTAGCAAGCGACTCAAAGCTGCTGCTTGAGACGCATCAGCGCCTCACGGTCGATGCGGTCCTTGTCGCGGTAGTCGGTCTTGGTTTTGAGCAGGCCTTCAATATCCAGTGTTCGAATGGAAACGCCATCGATCACCAGCGTTCGAACATGGTCCTGCAGGCTCTCATAGGTCTGCTCGTTGGCGGCGAAGAGCAGGTCGATCAGCAACTCGTCGGCGACCCGGATATTTTCCGGCTCGTCCGCGGGGGGCGCAAACCACTGAACGTCAAGCTCTTTGCTGGATGGCAAGAAGGCAAGGGCCTTGATCACCCGCCTGCCATTCTCGAGTGAGGAGGGCAGGAGGATGTCGATATCTTCCGTGTTGCGGTTGAAGCCGTTGAGGCGAACCGCATGCCCACCGACCAGAAGGTAGTTCACGCCTTCGGCTTGAAAGCGGCGCAGCAAGCCGAGAAGGGCGTCGGGATTCATGGCTGGGCTGGCGGAGTCTTGACCTGTGGGCTGTTCAGTAGCCGGGCCTGGGCCAACTGCCGTGCGTCATCGATTTCGTTGAACACACGGTGAGGCGCCCGCAGCACGCCATGCGGCACCGGTATACGCGCGGTGGCAAGCATCTGGTCCAGCGCCCGGCCGCGATGCCAGGCCTCTACGGGGTCCAGAATGAATTCGCTGCGGTTTTGCGTGCCTACGATTCGGGTCATGCCTGATATCTTAGTTCAGCCTGCGCGGATTCAAACGCCTGATTGAATGGCAGCGTTTCAACTGGTCTTGGTGCTTTTCATGAAGAAAAATCGGCCTCCAGCCCTTATCGGACGGGCGCAAGCAGCTATTTATTCGATAGCGTGCGCAACGGAACGCGCGGCGGATGCGGACCGGGCGCCTGCCATCTCTGGACTGATTCAGCCTTCTAGCGGACCCAGGCAGGAAAGTAGCCCAGCGCGTTCTGCACCGTGCCGTCGTGCGCCGGCACCACCACCAGAGCGGGGTCGCGCTGCATCACGGTGCGGATCTGTTCGATCGTGCGCTGAGTTCGCGAGGCGTCGTCGTCGACCTTGAGGCGCGCGGCCCAGAACTTGGGGCTGCCGTTGGCCAGAGCCGCAGCGCTCCAGACCACGTCGCCCACAAAGAAATACCGCTTGCCCGAATCGACGGTGAGGAAGAGGCCGAGCGATCCCGGCGTGTGACCGTACATCGGCACCAGAACCACCTTGCCGTTCTTGTAAAGGTCCAGGCTGCGCTCGAACCCCTCGTAGGGGCGCGGCTCGAAAGCGATGGGCTGCCACTGGATGGATGGGCTCCCCACCTGCGAAGGCCAGGCGCCGCCGGTCGTGCCGGCCGGCCGCCGGATCACTTCCAGTTCCTCCTGCGTCACCAGCACGGTCGTGCCGGGGAAATCGGTGACGCCGCTGGCATGGTCCCAGTGGCTGTGGCTCAGGATGATGCGCGACAGAGGCGCTATCCCCGCTTTCTCCAGTTGCGCCTTGACCGGCGTGACCGGCTCTTCGTATTTGAACAGGGGGCGCATCAGCAGCGGCATGTCCTGCTGGTACTGCTCGGCGATGTTGCTGCCCAGGCCGGTGTCGAAGAGGATGAACTCGCCGGCGTGCTTGATCAGGATGGCCGAGAAGATGGTGTCCACCTTCTTCGAAAAGCTGCCGCCCGAATACACCAGTCCCTCGCGCACCTGGAGCGAACCGGTCTTGACGATGGAGAAGCCCACTTCTGGCGGGGCGGCAGGCGCCGGTGGCGCGGCGCGGGCGCCTGCCAGGCCGGCGAGGCCTGCAAGGAGCGCCAGAAGGAGGATGAAGGGGCGAAGGAGGTTGGTATGTTGCATGGTGGGGCACTGTACGGGCTACCCATGCATTAGGCAAATATTGTTTATATTGCTGGTTAAGATAAAAAATCTATGAAAGAAAGCCGATGTTCGACTTGCGAGCTCTCCGCTATTTCGTGGCCGCCTATGAAGAGGGCTCCATCACCGCGGCGGCGCGGCGTTGCTTCGTGGCCCAGCCGTCGGTCACCCATGCGATCCAGAGCCTGGAGGTGGAGCTGATCAGCCTGCTGTTCACCCGCTCCAAAAGCGGGCTGAGCCCCACGCCGGAGGGCGAGAAGTTGTACGGGCTGGCCACCCGTCTGCTGGCCGAAGCCGAGGCAGTCGTGAACAGCTTTCGCGAACCTGCGGACCAGGAGATCCGCCTCCAGGTGCAGCCGGACATGCACCTGCGCCAGGTCTCAGCGCTGATCCGAGCCCTGCATGCGCAACTGCCTGAGGCCAAGCTCAAGCTGTGCCAGGGCGCCGAAGAGGCCGATATGCGCCTCGTGACCGAACGGGAGGTGGGCGCGAAGGAGTGGTCCGAGCCGCTCTGGGAGGAGGATTACGTGGCCGCCGTCCCGGCTTCGCACCCCAAGCGTTTCAACACCAGCCTGGGCCTGTCGGACCTGGACGGACTGGCCTTCATCGAGCGCTCCAGTTGCGCGATGAACCAGATGCTGGTGCAGGTGCTGGCGCAAGCCGGCATCCGGCCGGACGTGCGGGCGGTGGCCGAGCGCGAGGAGATCGCGGTGGCGCTGGTCGAGTTGGGCATCGGCGTGGCCATCCTGCCCCGCTCGCACTGTGAAGGCGCCCCGGGCGTCGTGGTTCTGCCCCTGCGCGATGCGGAGGGCGCCAAGCGGCGCGTCTGCCTGGCTTGTAATCCACGCGACGCGGGGATGGTCAAGCTGGTGCGGGAGTTGAAGCGCGCTTTGCGCGAGCCACCGGGGGCGTCGCCGGCCTAGGGCTTGTACCGGAGCCGGCACCACAGTTCATGAGGCAAAATCGGCCTCTAGCCCTTATCTTACGGGCGCAAGCAGCTATTCATTCGATAGCGCGTGCAGCGAAATGTCTTTCTCTTGCGTCAGCTTGTCGATCTGCGCACGCCTCTGCGCGCGCATGAAACGCCTCAAAGCCCGTCATACCGACCGATCGCCTTCACCTCCGTCTGCACCGGCGGCTCGACGCAGCGATCTTTGATCCCCGCCAGGAAAGCCCGGAACGCTTCCACCTTCATCAGCGGGCTCTCATCTGCCTCTCCGCCGCGCGTGGCCAGGTGCATGAAGCTCACGCCATCGGCCAGCCGAAACGACTGATACCGCAAGCCATCTGGCTTGTCCCGCGCAAGCTGTGCAAACACCTGCTCAATCAGCCGTTGGTTTTCGTCAGCCAGTTCCGGCTTGACCTTGTAGCGCACCAGGATTGTTTTCATGATTTCACTCCTTGCATTGCCGCCGTATTGCCCTGGACTGCACGCGGCTTGAGCCGCGAGCCGACCGCCGCGCCGGCCAGCGAAAGCGCCGCGGTCACCATCAACACCGCCGTGAAACCGGCGCCGAACTGCTGTGGGCTGGCATAGCCGCCCACCCGTGTGAACACCGCGACGACCAGCGCCACGCCGAACACGCCGCCCAGCTGCCGCAAGGTGTTGAACAGGCCCGCCGCCTTGCCCATGTCGGGCGGCTCCACGGCGCCCAGCACCGCGCTTTGCACCGCAGGCATGGCCATGGAGATCCCGCCGCCGGCCACCGCGAGCGGCAGCACCCACATCCAGTAGCCGGCATCGCCCCCCACCGGTGACGCCAGCACCGCCAGACACACCATGCCCGTTGCCTGCAGGCCGAGGCCTACGACCACCAGCGCCTTCTCGCCCACGCGCTTGACCATCGCTCCCGCCACCGGCGCTACCAGGAACAGCGTGGCTGTCCACGGCAGCATGCTCGCGCCCGCGACCAGCGGCGACAGCTGCCACACCACCTGGAAAAACTGCGCCATGAAGAACAGCGTGCCGAGCAGCGACGCCGTCAGCAGGAAGCTCACGGCAAGCCCCACCGCCAGCACCGGCGAACGGAACAGCCGCGGCGGCACCATCGCGTCCCATGCACGCAAGCGCTGCGAGGCCACGAACAACGCAGCCAGCACCGAGCCGCCGCCCAGCGACAACATCACCTCCGCGCTGCCCCAGCCGTTGCGGTTGCCGCGCACCAGACCCCACACCAGGCCGAGCAGCGACGCCGTCATCAGCAGCGCACCCCGAATGTCCAGCGGTGCCGACGCGGCCTTGCCTTCCGGCACCTTGGCCAGCGTCAGCCACATCACCCCCAGCGCCACCGGCAGGTTGATCCAGAAGATCCACTGCCAAGCCAGCCCGTGCACGATGGCTCCGCCCATCAGCGGCCCCGCCAGCACAGCCAGCCCGGTGATGCCGGAAAAAAGTCCCAGAGCCCTGGCCCGCTGCGGCGGCGGAAACGCCGCGCCCAGCAGTGCCATCGAAATCGGCATCAGCAGCGCCGCGCCCATGCCCTGCGCCGCGCGCCCCGCGATCAGCCAGCCCGTGTCGGGCGCCACCGCGCAGGCCATTGACGCCAGCGCGAACAGCAGCAGCCCCATGACGTACATGCGGCGCCGCCCGAACCGGTCGCCCAGCGCTGCGCCTGTCATCAGCAGCGTGGCAAAGGAGAGCGAATAGGCGTTGACCGTCCACTCCAGCGCCTCCATCGACGCGGCGAGGTCATGCCGCAGTGTGTCCAGGGCCGTGGTCACCACCATGGCGTCCAGCACCGCCATGAAAGAGCCGGCCGCGGCCAGGCCCAGCACCCAGCGCTGGGTGGGGGTGAATCCCGTGGATTGATTGATGTCTTGCATTGGCTTGTATCCTTTCTTTGGTGCCCGCTGACAAAGACGAAGGACGGGGCCGAAACGATCCGGAAATATTTTTCGCGTGCACCGCATCCTTTAACCCTTGCCAAGCGTCTTCTCTTTAACTTTCTGGCTTGATCCGCAATACATCCGCCATTCATCCGCATTCACCAAAGGCCCGCATGCGCCCCACCAAACTGCCCGATCCGCCCCTGCCCGACCCCGATTTCCCCCAGCTGATGGCCCAGCTGCGTGCCCGCCTGCACCGCTATTGCGCGCGCATGACGGGCTCGATGCTGGATGGTGAAGACGTGGTGCAGGAAACGCTGATCAAGGCCAACGACAGCTACGACGCCCAGGCGGTGCAGAACGTGGAGGCGTGGTTGTTCCGCATTGCGCACAACGCGGCCATGGACTTCCTGCGGCGCCGCTCGCGCGAGCAGGCGATGTTTGCCGATGAAGACGTGGATGCCATTGCCGACACGCAGGCCGATCCCGCCGACCGCCGCCACGTGACTACCGCAGCCCTGCGCACCTTCATGCGCCTTGCGCCCGCGCAGCGCAGCGCCGTCATCCTGTCTGACGTGCTGGGTTATGCCCTGGAAGAAACGGCTGGCGTGATGGGCACCACCGTGCCGGGCGTCAAGGCGGCGCTGCACCGTGGTCGCGCGCGCCTGCGCGAGCTGGCAGGGCAGCCCGACGACGCGGCCCCGCCGCCCGGCCTGTCACCGCAAGACCAAGCCCTGCTGGCCGCCTATGCCGAGCGCTTCAACGCCAGGGACTTCGACGGCCTGCGCGAGATGCTGGGCCAGGAATTTCGGCTCGACCTGGTGGCGCGCCGCAAGCCGATGCAGGGGCGCGGCGGCGAGTACTTCACCAATTACGCGGCCAAAACCTACGGGCTGCGGATGACGCCCATCAACGTGGAGGGCCGGCCGGGGTTATGGGTGGATACCGAGGCCGACGAAGGGGCCGGGGCGCCGGGTTATATGGTGGTGCTGGCGTTTGCGGAGGGAAAGGTGACGGGGATCAGGGATTTTCGGTATGCGCGGTGGGTATGCGAGGGGATCGCGTGTTGAGCACCGGCCGTGCGTGAGGTGCCGGCCTTTCCTCCTGCGCCGCGCGGGCTGGAGTCCTAACGTGGGTTGGCCACTGTTCGGGGCGTGCCGCATGCGGGGCAGGGCTTCCCACCTCACACCCCGGGGATGCAATGCAAGGGGGGCGGGCGGTTTCCTCGCAGTTCATGAAGCCAAATCGACCCCAAGCCCTTATGCGGCGGGCGCTAACAGCTATTCATTCGATAGCGTGTGCAGCGGAATGTCTTTCTCCACAGCCAGCTTGTCCAACTGCTCACGGGTCTGAGTCAGCTTGGGGTCACCGCTTCGCGCGTGCCGGGAGCAAACATGGCGCGGACGGGCGGAGGCAACATGCTGCTCACATTCCTTCGGCAAACGCTGAGGTAACCCACTACGAAAACTCGCCACTCAAACCTCCACGTAGAGATCTGACGTAAACAGCTACCCCCAACGATTCCCGGGAGCAATTCACTTGGCTGGATAAGGTGAATGCGTGAGCAGCGAAATACGAGAACTAATTATTTACTGTCATCGAAAAGCGAGTTGGGATTTACCCGGGACCCCTGTCAAAGATGACAGGGGTGAGCGCTTGAATTCTTTTTTTCTCTAGTAAATTCAGCAGCAAATCGAAGAGCTGCGATTCTTATTTTTTTAGCTGTAGCGCTTATCTAACGCTTTACCAATCGCAACAATTTGAGAAATCAGAATCGCTTAGAGTCGGGCTGCTCAAAAAAGCAATAGAAAAAAAATAGCGGGAGGATGAATGAGTCAAACGGCGGCGGCCCCCTTGCCAGGGGGCCATGGGGGGATTCCTGTAGAGGCGCAAATCACGTCGAGTGTTGAGGTGGTTGGCGGTGTCGTTGCCCGTTCCCCATTGCATGAACTGGCTGCCTTGTGTGCAATCGCTCGGTTCCATCAGGTTGCTGCTGATCCTGCCACGCTTGCGCATCAACTTGGATTGTCCGATTCTGAGAGTGTCTCTGTCGAAGACCTGCTTCGAGCCGCCAAGTTCCTCGGCCTGAAGGCCAAGCTCTCTCACAGCAAGCCTGAGCGGCTGGCATTGACGCCACTTCCTGCGCTGGCACGGATCAAAGGGACCGATGGTTCGATTCACACTGTCATCCTGGCCCAGACGGATGGCCAGCGCGTCCTCCTTCAAAATCCGGGCATGCCTGCTGGGCGGCCGATGATCGAACCTATGGAGGTTTTCGCCTCCCAATGGACGGGGGAGTTGATCCTGATCACCAGCCACGCCAGCCTGGCAGGCGAGCTGCAAAAGTTCGACTTCTCCTGGTTTGTGCCCGCCCTCGTCAAATATCGCAAGCTGCTGGGTGAGGTGCTGCTGATCTCTTTCATGCTGCAACTGTTCGCGCTGGTCAGCCCGCTGTTCTTTCAGGTCGTGATGGACAAGGTGCTGGTGCACCGCGGCCTGACCACCTTGGACGTGCTGGTCATCGGCCTGGTGGTGGTCGTGGTGTTTGAAAGCGTTCTCAATGGCTTGCGCGCCTATGTGTTCAGCCACACCACCAGCCGCATTGACGTGGAACTGGGCGCGCGGCTGTTCCGCCACCTGGTGCAGCTGCCATTGGCTTACTTCCAGGCCCGCCGCGTCGGCGATTCGGTAGCCCGTGTACGCGAGCTTGAAAACATTCGCAGCTTTTTGACCGGCAATGCACTCACGGTGCTGCTCGACGTGCTGTTCTCGGTCATCTTCATCGCCGTCATGTTGTTTTACAGCGTGCCCTTGACGCTGATCGTGCTGGTCAGCCTGCCGCTGTACTTTGGCCTCAGCCTGGCGATTGTTCCCATCCTGCGCCAGCGGCTGGATGTGAAGTTCGCGCGAGGTGCAGAAAACCAGTCCATGCTGGTCGAAACCATCACCGGCATCCAGACCGTCAAGGCCA
>NZ_JBDTTH010000132.1:0-7902 GCF_039930745.1 Polaromonas sp.
CGAGTAAGGCCAAGTAGCCGCGGGGTGCGGCATTCAAGGTGCCCTGGTTGACGACGGAACCGCTGGCGCCGTTGTTGCTGAAGACATGGTTGCCGGCCTGGAAGTCGGCGTTGCTCATGCTCAGGGTGGAAGCCACCAGGCCACCCACATTGACCTGGGAGCCGGCGCCAAACAGCACACCATTCGGGTTGAGGATAAACACCTGGCCGTTGGCCGTGAGGCTGCCCAGCAACTCGCTGGGGCTGCTGCCGGTGATGCGGTTGAGGGCTATCGCCTGCGCGTTGGGCTGGGCAAAGACCAGCGCTTCGTTGGCGCGGGTGGACAGGCTGGTCCAGTCGATCGCCAGGCGCTGGCTGCCCTGGGTAACAGTGGTGGTGTTGCCGGTGGTGGCGACCGACCCGGCGCCGAGAGAGACAGTAGCGTCGGCGGCATTGGCGGCATGAGCTTTGGGAGTCAGAAGGGCCAGGGCAGCCAGGAGCACCAGGGCGGCGCGGCAGGCGGGTTTGAGGGTGAAGCCGTCGGATTCGGTGGCATCGGCAATAGCGGAACGGCTGCGCGAGGAACCTCCCTTACCGGCGCCTTTGGCGGTTTCGGCCACGGCCACACATGCGCCCAGGGCGGTGTTCCAGAGTGTTCGGTAAATGTGGTTCATGGCAAATCCTTTTCTTCAGTGGTCTCAGGCGTCCGGCTGCCCAGATCCGGGCACGGGCGCGTTCAAAGTGATGCTGGATGGTAGGAAGGAGGTGGGGGACTTGTCTGTAGAAAGAACGTGCTACAGACCGGGCGGATGCCATACCCCGGCAGCCGCCTGCTGCAGCAGGCGCGCAGCGGGTCTACACATCAAATTGGCACTTGCCCCTTGTGGCAAGGACGCAAGAAGCTATGGAATGAATAGCAAATCACCTGTGTACAACCCGGATGCGGACCGTAACTCCGGGGCGCACCGGCGATGCAAAAGCAGGGTGGTCATGGTCCGTACTGGCGCTCAGAAAGGCGGAGAAGGTCAAGCTGTAGATAGAAGTGACTACATGCGAGCCGCCCTGCTTGCCGCACAATGCCACTCATGAATGCCGTCCCCTTCTCCCCCGCAACGATTCGCGTCGCCGTGGTGGAAGACGACCTGGGCTTTCAGGCCGCACTGGGCCGCGCACTCAAAGCGGCACCTGACATGACGCTGGCGGGCAAGGCCCTGACCCGCGCCCAAGGCCTGGCGCTGCTACAGGGCGCGCCGGCTGACGTATTGCTGGTGGACCTGGGCCTGCCTGATGGCTCGGGCATTGATGTCATCGAGGCGGCCACGCGGCTGTGGCCGCATTGCGCCATCATGGTCAGCACCACCTTTGGTGACGAAACCCACGTCATGCGTTCTATCGAGGCGGGTGCGGCCGGCTATTTGCTCAAGGACAGCGACTCCGCTGAAATAGCCGACGAGATCCGCAGCCTGGTGGCCGGAGGAAGCCCAATCAGCCCGATCATTGCGCGCCAGGTGCTGCGGCGCTTTCGCGCCTCTCCGAATGATGCCGCGACCGGGGGCGCTGGGGCGAGCGAGGCACCAGCGCCGCAATCGCCCGGCGATGCGCCGGTATCTCTGTCTCCGCGCGAGCGCGAGGTGCTGAACTTCATCACCAAGGGGTTCACGGTTGAAGAAATCGCCAGGCTGATGCAGGTGTCGCGCTACACGGTGCTGAGCTTTGTGCGGCGTATTTACAGCAAGCTCAAGGTCACGTCCAAAGCAGAAGCCATTTATGAAGCGCGCAACCACGGCCTGCTGGCGGACTAGCGCCGGGGTGGTTCAGGCCCTGGCGCTGGTTGCCGCGCTGCTGGCGGGCACTGGCGCTACCGCGCAGCCTGGGCCCTACCCGGTGATTCACTACACCACGGCGCAAATGCTGGAAGCGCCGGGCCCGGCCGGGCCGCTGGAGGCCGTGGTGGATGCCGATGCTCTTGGCACGCCATGGCGCGAAGTGGCTCTGCCTTACGCCTTCGCGCGCCAGATCATCCCCCAGGGTGGAACCCCACGGGTAACGACCCGCTGGTTCCGGGTGCAGGTCAGCGGCATGGACCAGCCCGGCGACACGGCGCATTTTTACCTCAAGCGCTGGCAGACCGCAGGGCAGCTCGCCGTGTATGCCGATGGCCGCCTGGTCTTCCGTTCACTGGGCAGCCCGGCTTGGAACCTGTTTCGCCACCCGGGTGTTTTCATCGCCCTGAACCAGAGCGCCCGTATGGCCGCTCCAACGGACATCCTGGTGCGGATGGACAGCCTGCAGGGCGCAGGGGGCGGGCTGTCGTCTTTTTATGTGGGCAATACGCAGGCGCTGCTGTCGCACTACACCGTGCGCGAATGGCTGGAATACCAGTTGCCCTTCATGAGCAGCGCAGCCTTCCTGGTCATCGGCATCTTCTGTTTCTTCGTGTGGCTTTGGCGACGCAAGGACCCGCTGTACCTTCTGCTGGCGGCGTTCTCGGTGCTGCAGGTGCTGCGGCGCTGGCACTTCCACACCGGGCTGGAGCGCCTGCCAGTCAGCGACGCCTGGTTCGGATGGATCACACTGAACGCCCTCTCCTGGCAAATCATGATCGTCCATGCCTTCCTGCTATTGCTGCATCGCCGGCCCATGCCGCGACTGACATGGACCTTGCTGGCCTTGACTTCGGTATTCACCGTTTGCACCCTGCCAGGAGTGCTGCCGCTGCCCGCGCTGGTGCTGCTGCGCCCCGCGCTGCAACTGCTGCAGATTTCGCTGGTTTTGATCGTTATCGGCGTGGGTCTCTGGCACTCGGTGCGCAGTCGTTCGCTGGACGGCGTACTGCTCAGCGGCAGCAATTGCGTCGCATTGGGCTTCGGTATCTACGACTGGCTCAAGGCCCAGCAGCTTATTGACATGGAATGGTTTTACCTCACGCCTTACGGCGCTACCCTGCTGCTGGCCACGTTCATGTTCATCATGCTGCGGCGCTACGTACAGGCGATCGGGGAGGTCGAGCAGATGAACGCCAGCCTGGAGCAGCGCCTGAAAGGGCGTGAGGCCGAGCTGGCGCAAAGTTATGAGCGGCTGCGCAAGGTGGAGCACGAGCACATGCTCAGCAGCGAGCGCCAGCGCATGATGCAGGACATGCACGACGGCCTGGGCTCCTCGCTGACCAGCGCCATACGTTCGGTAGAACACGGCGCCATGAGCGACGCCGAGGTGACGCAAGTCCTCAAGGACTGCATGGACGACCTCAAGCTCGCCATCGATTCGATGGAGCCGGCTGAGGCCGACCTGCTGCTCTTGCTGGCCACGCTGCGCTTTCGGCTGGCACCGCGCATCAAAAGCGCCGGCGTTTCGCTGGTGTGGGAGGTGCAGGAACTGCCGGCGCTGGACTGGCTGGACCCGTCCGCCGCGCTGCACATCCTGCGCATCGTGCAGGAAAGCGTGGCCAACATCCTGCGCCACACCCGCGCCACCGAAATCCGGGTGAGCACCGCCACCGAAGGCGCGGGGGTGCAGGTCATCATCGAAGACAACGGCCAGGGCTTTGATGTTGAAAACGCCTTGAACGAGGCAACCGGCCGCGGCCTGAGCAACCAGCAGCGCCGGGCGCAGGCGATTGACGGCACGGTGGCTTGGACGTCTGGCCCGGCGGGTACGCGGTTTACGCTGTGGTTGCCGTTGCAGAGGGCAGCTTCAGTGGCTGTTCAATCGGATTCTTAAGAAAAAACGGGCTCCAACCCTTGTTTTATGGGCGGGAGTAGCTGCTAAATAGATAGCAATCTTGCGTCACGCTGCGCCTGCGGTCTGCTTTGGACAGTAGGCGCAACTCCCCACTCCCAACCCCCCGCCCTTCCCTCGCCCCGCTGGGCGATGGAAGGGAGCCTCATTTGGCCGCGTGTGCTTGCCGCCGCGTGCAAACATGACAGCCGCGTGCCCGACCTGACGCGCTGCGCGCGTCAGGTCTCCCCGCATCCGATCCCGCTCCCTCTTCATCCCTCACCCTTCTGTATGCGCCGAGGAGCGGAGGTTCAGCCGGATCAGGACGAGCGATTGTTTGAGCCGAAGGCGAGTTCGAGCTCGACCCCGGCTGGACCGAGCACCGCAGGCTGCCCCCGCAGCGGCAGCGAAGGGGGACGCAGACAGCAGGGTCGCTTTTTTCTTTGCTTACGTTCTTTTTGGCGACGCAAAAAGAAAGTGAGTTGCCGCGGGCAACCCCCGGCTTGCAGGAAGACCCACAGCCACACAAGCTTGCACAGGCTTCGACAGGCTCAGCCCGAACGGTGGCGTTGCTTCGATCCTTCGACAAACTCAGGACAGGCCAGGCTCAGCCCGAGCGGCGTTGGAGGATCGCCTGCATAGATCCCGGACTGTGCCTGCCCCGGAGTTGAACCTAAAACCCGGGCGCCCTCGCGGTGCAACGCAAAGCGGTTCGTCACGGGTGCTGCTGGATGTCAGGAAGGAAAAAAGGGCCTGTCTGTAGAAAGAACGTGCTACATACCTGACGCTTTTTGCGTCGCAAAATCCCGTGCATGAACGCACTTCCCCTCTCCCCTGCCGCAACACATGCGGCCATGGTGGAGCACGGCCTGAACTCTCAGGCCGCGCTGAACGCGGCGCCGGCTGCATAGTCATTTCAGAAGGGAGCCGTGATGAACCAGTCGAGTCCGGTCCTGCCAGGACATGAGGCGCCCGCCGTCACGCCGATCCACGTTGCCATCGTCGAAGACGACCTCGATTTTCGCGATGCTCTGGTCCGGGCACTGCTGGCCGCGCCGGACATGCGGCTTGCAGGAATAGCGGGCTCGCGGGCTGAAGGTCTTGCCCTGCTGCAGGGGCCACCGGTTGACGTGTTGCTGGTTGATTTGGGACTGCCCGACGGCTCGGGTATTGACGTGATATGGGCAGCGGCGCAGCAGTGGCCCGGCTGCAGCATCATGGTGAGCACCCACTTTGGCGACGAAACACATGTCATGAAGTCCATCGAAGCGGGTGCGGCCGGCTATCTTCTGAAGGACAGCTCACAGGCAAAAATAGTGTCCGAAATCCGCAGCCTGGCCAGCGGCGGCAGCCCCATCAGCCCCATCATTGCGCGGCAGGTACTGGCACGCTTCAGGCCCGGTGCTCCGGCAGACATCGGCGGCAGCGAGCCCGCGGACAACACACCACAACCGCTGTCGGCACGGGAGAAAGAGGTGCTGGACCTCATCACCAAAGGCTTTACCGCGTATGAAATTGCCCGGCTCATGGACTTGTCTCATTTCACCGTGCGCACATTTGTGCGGCGCATCTACGCCAAGCTGAAAGTCAGCTCCAAGGCGGAAGCCATTTATGAAGCCAGAAGCCGCGGTCTGCTGGAACGCTAGGAGTGCGTTGGCAGGATGGCTGATAGCTTGGGTGGTGGTTTGCACTGCCGGCTGCAGCCAGGCGCCAGGGGAGGGTGCCGCGATTCAAATCAAACACGCGCAAATGCTGCAGGCGACGGGCATGGGTTTCACGCCGGCGCCGCCCACTGTGGATGCCGCGTCGCTGCTGCCGAGCGCCTGGCAAACGGTCGCCCTGCCGCACATTGCGCCGCGGAAACTGCCAGCCCGCCCTTCAGACGAGACACCCACTGTCACCGATTGGTATCGGCTTGACCTTGGCGCAACGGGGCTCCGGCCGGAGGCGCGTTTTCTCTACATTCCGCGCTGGAAGAACGGTGGACAGATCGCTGTTTACGGCGATGGCAAGTTGCTCTACCAGACCGAAGGCAGCCTGACCTACAACGGCTACAACCGTCCGCTGCTGCTGCGGCTGGCCGGTGGCGCTGGGACACCACCAACTACCGCAGTGCTGCTTCGTCTGACGCGCCAGCCGGGCAACGGCAGTGCGCTTTCTACCGTGTGGGTGGGCAGTGCGCAGGCGCTGGCCTGGCGCTACCAGCTTCGCCATTTTCTGCAAATCGAGCTGCCCTTCATGGGTGGTGCAGCCTTCCTGGCCGTCGGTTTTTTTTCGCTGGCCATCTGGATCTGGCGCAGGCATGAGTGGCTGTACCTGCTGTTTTTTGCCGCATCCACCATGGCATTTTTACGAATGCTTCACTACTTTGTCGGGGGCAGTTACCTGCCCGTCTCCGACGCCTGGTTTAACTGGCTCACGGTTGCGTCGCTGCTGTGGCTGATTGTGCTGGTCAATCACTTTCTGGAGCGCCTGCACCGGCGGCCGCTGCGCTGGCTGACGCCCTTGCTGGTGGGTGTCACGCTACTGTGTAATGCGGTAACCGTGCCGGGCGTCACATCCCTGATACGCGATTTGAACCTGATCACGCCGGCGCTCTACCTGACCTTGTTGCCGCTGGCCTTGCTGATCTTTGCAGACGCCTTGCGCCATGCCTTGCGCTCCCGCGAGCGGCAGGTTGAGCTCATGGCCGCCTGGGTTTTGTTCACTGTGGCCAGCAGCATGTACGACCTTGCGTTGCAAAACAACTGGGTCAGCCCGGAAGGCTTGTACACCAACCCCTACGCGATCATTGGGCTGTTTGTCATGTTCAGCTACATCATGTACCGGCACTACACAGGGGCGATTGTCGAGGTGGAGCGCGCCAATGCGAATCTGGCGCAGCGCCTGCGGGCGCGCGAGCGCGAGCTGGAACAGAGCTACCAGCGCCTTCGCGCCGTGGAGCAGCAGCAAATGCTCAGCGACGAGCGCCAGCGGCTGATGCAGGACATGCACGATGGGCTGGGCTCGTCGCTGACCAGCGCGATCCGATCGGTAGAACACGGCGGCATGAGCGATGCCAGGATGACGCAAGTTCTCAAAGACTGCATGGATGACCTCAAGCTGGCCATCGATTCGATGGAACCCGTCGAGGCCGACCTGCTGCTCTTGCTGGCCACGCTGCGTTTCCGGCTGGAGCCGCGGCTGGAGGATGCCGGCGTTGCGCTGCTGTGGGAGGTGAAGGAGTTGCCAACGCTGGGCTGGCTGGACCGGTCGGCCGCGCTGCACGTTCTGCGCATCGTGCAGGAAAGCGTGGCCAACATCTTGCGCCACACGCAAGCCAACGAGATCCAGGTGCGCACTGCGAGCGAAGGTGCGGGTGTACAAGTCATCATTGAAGACAACGGCCAGGGCTTTGACATCGACAAAGCCCTGGGCGAGGCAACAGGCCGCGGGCTGAGCAACCAGCTGCGCCGGGCGCGGGCAATTGACGGCACGGTGTCCTGGAAGTCTGGCCCGGCGGGTACGCGGTTTACGCTGTGGTTGCCGCTGCAGAGGGCAGTTTCAGTGGCTGTGCAGCCGGATTCTTAAGAGAAATTGAGCTCTAGCCCCAATACGGTTCAGTTAACGTTTTTTGGGCTGTCATGCCGGACGCGATCCGGCATCCATGCAGCATGCACCACAGTCGCGGGCTGGCGTAGCGTGGATTGCGGATCAAGTCCGCAATGACAGCTTTGAGAAGCTGTCACGCGTGCGAAGCAAGCGCGAATGCCCGATTCGCCTACAAATCCGTCCTCAGCTTCCAGATCTCCGGAAACAACACCACATCCAGCATCTTGCGCAGGTAGCTCACCCCGCCCGTGCCGCCGGTGCCGCGCTTGAAACCAATTACTCGTTCCACCGTTGTCACATGGCGGAAGCGCCAGAGGCGGAAGGCGTCTTCCAGGTCGGTGAGTTCTTCGCCGAGCTGGTACAGGTCCCAGTACTTCTTCGGGTCGCGGTAAACCACCAGCCAGGCCTGCTCCACTGCATCGCTTTCCACATAACCCTGGGTCCAGTCACGCTGCGTGTGACTGGCGGGTACGGGCAGGCCGCGGCGGGCCAGCAGGCGCAGGGCTTCGTCGTACAGTGACGGCGCCTCGAAGGCGGCTTGTACCTGCGCGAGCAGGTCAGGGCGGTGCGCGTGGGGCTTGAGCATGGCGGCGTTTTTGTTGCCCAGTGCGAATTC
>NZ_JBDTTH010000133.1:0-7755 GCF_039930745.1 Polaromonas sp.
AAGAGCGGCTTCCAGGCCCATTTGCCGATCTTGTCACCGCCCTCGGCTTCCACCACCAGGGAGGTGAAGGTGATCGCGGCGCCGATGATCGTCAGCAACACGCCCAGCATCAGGGGGAAGTAGCCCGGCCCCATGCGCGCTCCGGTGCCGACACTGTAAGTGGTCGCCCCCCACGCAAACGCCACGCCGACCCCCATAAACATGAGCCCGGAAAAGAAGTCTTTTTGACTCTTGATATTCACGACCGATCTCCTCTATAAAAGAATGAATCGCTGGATTGTGCATTCAAGCCGTCTGGCACGCCATGTGGCTTCCACTTACGCAAAAAAGGGGCAAAACGTTGCAAAATTAGCGATCTGTCCCGGCCGGGACAGGCCTCAGGACATCGGGGGCGTAGTGGACAGGATTTCCTCAATGGTGGTCACGCCTTCCGCCACCTTCAGGGCGCCCGCCAGTCGCAGCGGACGCATACCATCAGCCACGGCCTGGCGCCGCAGCGCGTCAATACTCGGCTCCTTGGTGACCTTGTCCTTGAAGGCCTCGGTCACCGTCAGCAACTCATACAGGCCCATGCGACCCATAAATCCCGTCATGCGGCAATCGACGCAGCCAACCGGTTTGTAGGGCTGGTAGCCCCCGTTGATTTGCCATGGCTTGACGATTTCCGAAAGCGCTTCGCGCGAACCGCCCTCGTCTTTCTCCCGGCATTGCGCACACAGGGTACGCACCAGGCGCTGCGCCAGCACACCCAGCAGCGTCGCGTTGATCAGGTAGGACGGCACACCCAGTTCCATCAGGCGCGAGACCGCCGACGGCGCGTCGTTGGTGTGCAGGGTGGAAAACACCAGGTGGCCGGTCAGCGCGGCCTGCACCGCCATTTCCGCCGTCTGCAGGTCACGGATCTCGCCCACCATGATGATGTCCGGGTCCTGCCGCATCAGCGCGCGCAGGCCTTCCGGGAAATCGAAATCAAGGTGCGCCTGGACCTGGGTCTGGTTGAAGGCCGGCTCGATCATCTCGATCGGGTCTTCAATCGTGCTGACGTTGACCTCTTCGGTGGCGATGCGTTTGAGCGTTGAATAAAGCGTGGTGGTCTTGCCCGAACCCGTGGGTCCGGTGACCAGCACAATGCCATAGGGCCGCTTGACGAGCTGCTCCCAACGCGTGGCGTCGTGCTGGGAAAACCCCAGCGCGTCGAGGTCCTTGACGGTGGTGTCCGGGTCAAAAATCCGCATCACCATTTTTTCGCCGAAAGCCGTCGGCAGGGTGGACAGACGCATTTCGATTTCGTCGCCGCGCGGATTACGCGTCTTGATGCGGCCGTCCTGCGGGCGCCGCTTTTCGACCACGTCCATGCGGCCCAGCAACTTGATGCGCGCCGTCATCGCGTTGTGCACGCCCATGGGCAGCTGGTAGACGGGGTGCAGCACGCCGTCGATGCGAAAACGGATCACGCCCTGGTCACGCCGCGGTTCCAGGTGAATGTCGCTGGCGCGCTGGTCGAAGGCGTACTGCCAAAGCCAGTCCACCACCTGCACCACGCCCTGGTCGTTGGCGTCCAGTTGCTTGTTGGTTTTACCCAACTCCACCAGCTGTTCGAAGCTGGCAGCCCCGGCGTTGCCGCCGGCTTTCATGGCCGCCTTGACCGATTTGGCCAGTGCAAAAAACTCGGCGGTATAACGGGCGATTTCCAGCGGATTGGACACGACCAGGCGCACCCGGCGCTTGGCCTGGCGCTCAACTTCGGACACCCAGTCGGTAATAAAAGGCTCGGCCGTCGCCACCACCACCTCGGAAGGTGTCACCTGCACCGGCAGCACCTTGTGGCGCTCGGCATACACGGCCGACATGGTGTCGGCCACCTTGCCCACGTCCACCTTCAGGGGGTCGATGCGCAGATAACCCAGGCTGGCCCTGCCTGCCAGCCATTGCGCAATGGTTTCAATGTCCAGCGGCTTGCCGTCGGCCACGCGGGTCATGCTGACGCTGGCCAGGCGAATCAGGGGGTGCTGGGCGCTTTGCACCTGCGAGCAGCGCGCGATGGTGCGCTGCGCCTCGGCAGCCGAGATCACGCCGTCTTCGCTAAGCCATTCCACCAGGCGGCGCCAGTCCAGTGGACCGGCCGGCACGGATTTGGCGCTGGGTTCAGGGTGATGTTTGGGAGGCACGACGGCACGCATGCTGGCACTGTACCTGATCAAGCGCCGGCTTCCACCCTAGCAGCTCAGCAAACCGGCTTGAAAAGCCTGAGCCATTTTTTGGCCGGCAGGCCAAAGCGCGACTCGATCACCTCTGCCCTTTGCCCCAGCTCGGTGCGGTCAGGTCGGGTCGGCTCACGTTGCGCCAGCACGATGGTGTTGCCTTCCCGCGTCGGCTTGAAGGCCCAGACGGATTCGGGACCAAACGCCTCGGCGATTTTCTCCAGCGAACGGATGTAGCTGGAGTCGCGGCCGAACAGATTGACGGTCATGAGGCCGTCCTCGCCGAGCAGTTCCCGGCAATCGGCGTAGAAGTCAGCGCTGTCGAGCACGGGCGCAGCCGCTTCATGGTCGTACAGGTCCACCTGCAGCGCATCGACCATGCCGCGGTATTCCGGCTTGCGGATTTCCTGAGCCGCGTCGGCCATAACCACCTTCAGGCGCAGGTCGTCCTGCGGCAGCTTGAACCACAGCCGGCAGGCGGTAACAACCTGCGGGTTAAGCTCGATCGCCGTGGTTTTCATCTTCAGCTTCTTGTAGCAAAACTTGGTCAACGCCGCCGACCCGAGGCCCAGCTGCATCGCGTGCCGCCTGGCCACGGTACCGGTCTGTATGAACAGCAGCCAGACCATCATGCGCTGGACATATTCCAGCTCGATGTCGAAAGGTTTGTCCAGCAGCATCGACCCCTGCACCCACTCCGTGCCCAGGTGCAGGTAGCGGACGTCCCCATAATCGGAGAAGTTCACCTCGGGCAGTTCGGCCTGTGAAAGTTTGTTGCTGGTTTCTGTGCGGGCCATCGGTTCAATCTGGATACCGGCGAAAGGCGCTGCCGGGCTGCTCTGCCCGTCTGGAACAGCATGCCTGTTCCACGGTCAGCGTCAAAGGCTCAAAGTGTATCCACCAGCCACGGATGCACTGAAACAGGGGAACCGCCGGACGCGGGCTCACACCAGACCGTGTTTTTCGAACACCTCGCGCCACGCCGCCAGCTTGCGCTCAAACGACCACGACGCATTCGCAGGACTGGTGGACGGTAGCTTATAGAAAACGATGGAAGATCCCGCGCATTTCGCCGCCGGGCCGCCCCAAGGCGAAATAGCCCCCTCGGGGGGCAGCGCAGCACACGCAGTGGCAAGCGTGGGGGCTATTTTTCTGGCGTGTTTGAAACTCTCGCCGCCATTGTGGGCAATGGCCTCCAGCGCGAGGCATTGCTGCAGGAACTGCGAAAAATCGTTGACCACCGGCTGGCGAATGCGGCTGTCCAAGCTGCCTTCGCGCTCGCAGGCCGCGTACACGTCCCAGACGCCCAAGCCTCTGTCCAGCAACCACTCGCTACGCTTTTGATAGCTGTCTACGCCCATCGGCATTAGGCTGGATGGCCAAACGGCTTGAAGAATCTTCCAGAAATGATTCTGTGGGTGGCCGTAATACTGCTGCGCCTCCAGCGAAGCCACGCCCGGAAAGCTGCCCAGAATGAGTAGCCGCGTGCGGCCGGAAACCAGCGGCGCCAACCCGGTCAGCACGCCAGCAAACCCTTGAGCCGCGGCAACGCCTCCAGCGCATTGGCAGTGCTTGCCGCGGCAAGGTCCTGGACCGGCATTTCGCGCAGTTGCGCCACCACGGCGGCAATACGCGGCAGTTCGGCCGGCTCGTTGCGGCCCTGCGCCTGGCCGCGCTCCCGCATAGCTGCGGTGGTGTACAGCCAATGCGGCGGAATGTCTGGTGAGTCGGTTTCCATCACCAGCACATCAAGTGGCAGCTCGGTGGCCAGGCGCCTGAGCTGCCGCGCCGGCTCAAAAGTGACGGCGCCGCCAAAGCCGAGCTTGAAGCCAAGCTTGATGAATTCGCCGGCCTGCTGGCTGCTGCCATTGAAGGCGTGACCGATGCCGCGCCAGCCACTTTCCGGGGCCAGTTCGCGCAGGTGCTTGAGCAGTCTGTCGGCAGAACGGCGCACATGCAGAATCACCGGCAAGCCATGTTTTCGCGCCAGCAGGAGCTGCTCACGGTAAAAATATTCCTGGCGCTCGCGCAGCGGGCTTTGTGTCAGTTCCGGCACAAAATAATCCAGCCCGATTTCGCCGACCGCCACCAAGCGCGGATCAGACTTGCGTAGCGCCAGCTCGGCGTCGAGCAGGGCCAGGTCGCCGTCCTGCGCCTGCCTGACCAGCAAGGGATGGATGCCAAGGGCGTAGCTGTCGCCAAACTCGTGTGCCAGCTGACGAACGGTTGCAAAATTAAACACACCCACCGCCGGCAACACGCAATGCGCCACCCCGCCAGCCGTCGCCCGCGACCGCATGGCCATGCGGTCCGCATCAAAATCCCCGGCATCGAGGTGGCAGTGGGTGTCTATCCAGACAGGCATGCATCCGATGATGCCTCATGCGGGGGCTACGCAGATATCCCCGCCGCAAGCCCGAATAATCTGCAGGGTTGAACAAGACGTGATACCGTGCATTCGTCAGTCGAGAAAGCCCACCGAAAAATCTTTTTTTACAGGTGAAACGGATGCGCAGGCCAGCCCTCTACAGCAGCTCCAGCAGCCCTCCGCGGGAGGATACGCCCCAAGCACAAGCGCCAACTGAACCGGCGCCACCAGGCACCCCCGCCGGAACACGCTTTTTCTCATTGACCAGCCCGCGCCTGCTCTGGTCAGCTCTGGCACTGATGGCCTTTCTGCTGGCCCTCAGCCTGTCGCTGGCGCTGCGCCCCCAGCCACGCAAGCTGACCCAGGCCGATATCAACGCCGCCGTTCTCAAAACACTGGAAACAGCACAGCTGCCCTCCGCGGCCGCCAAAGCCTACGAAGCGATTCGACCGTCGGTCGTGCGCGTCACCGGCTACGGCAAAAGCAAAAATGGCAAGGAAGAGGTGGAGTACGGTGTCGGCACTGGTGTGGTGATTGTTGACAAGGGCATCATCCTGACCAACCTGCATGTGGTGCAGGGCGCTCAGACCATCAAGGTGGTGTTTTCCGATGGGCTGGAATCAACCGCACACATCACCGGTGCCCAGCCGGAAAACGACCTGGCTGTGCTGCAGGCGCACAAGATCCCCGACGACATGATCGCAGCCACCATGCGTTCGACCGGCGACCTCGCACCCGGCGACCATGTGCTGGCCGTCGGTTACCCCTTCGGCATCGGACCGTCGGCGTCGGCCGGCGTGATCTCCGGCCTCAAGCGCACCTTCCGCTCGCCCGAAGGCAAGCAGGACATCAGCAACCTGATCCAGTTCGACGCGGCCGCCAACCCCGGCAACTCGGGCGGCCCGCTGGTCACCATGGACGGTGAGGTGGTCGGCATCGTCACCGCCATTCTGAACCCCAACCAGCAGCGCAGTTTTGTCGGCATTGCCTTTGCCGTACCGATTGAAAACGCCGCTTCTGCCGTCGGCCTCACCCCCTTCTGAAGGACCCGCCTCATGCAAACTCCCGCCGCTTCAACCGACCCCCAGACCGCGCAGCTGATGGAGCAGATCCTCTATGAGGTCAAACGCGTGGTGGTCGGTCAGGACCGTTTTCTCGAACGTGTGATGGTGGCCATCCTGGCGCAAGGCCACCTGCTGGTCGAAGGGGTTCCCGGCCTGGCCAAAACCCTGACGGTCAAGACGCTGGCCAATACCATTCATGGCAATTTCAAGCGCATCCAGTTCACGCCCGACCTGGTGCCGGCCGACCTGGTCGGCACGCGCATCTACAACCAGAAAACCGGCGACTTCAGCACCTCGCTGGGCCCGGTGTTCACCAACCTGCTGCTGGCCGACGAAATCAACCGCGCGCCGGCCAAGGTGCAAAGCGCGCTGCTCGAAGTGATGCAGGAGCGGCAAGTCACCATTGCCGGCGAAACACACCGCGTGCCCGAGCCCTTTCTGGTCATGGCGACGCAAAACCCCATTGAAACCGAAGGCACCTATCCGCTGCCCGAAGCGCAGGTGGACCGTTTCATGATGAAGGTGCTGGTGGACTACCCGACGGATGAAGAAGAGTTCGTGATCGTCGAGCGCGTCATCGGCCCGGCCGTCGCGGTCTCCAGCGTGGCCACCACCGAGCAGCTGGCCAGCCTGCAGCGTGAATGCCGGCGCATCTATGTGGACCCTTCGCTGATCCAGTATGCGGTGCGGCTTGTTTCGGCAACACGCACACCCGAAAAGCATGGCCTGAGGGATCTGGCCCGCTTCATCACCTTTGGCGCCAGCCCGCGCGCCACCATCAACCTCACCGAAGGCGCCCGCGCGCTGGCCATGCTGCGTGGCCGCAGCTACGTCCTGCCCGAAGACATGACGGACCTGGTGCCCGATGTCCTGCGTCACCGGCTGGTGCTGTCTTATGAGGCCCTGTCCGAAGGACTGAGCCCGGACACTGTCGTCGCCAGAATCATGGCGAAGGTGCCCGCGCCCGCGCGTCCGCTTGAGCACGAGAAACTGGCCGCCTGAATATGGTGCCCCCACGTTCGCTCGCTGCGCGTAGCTCTCTGCCCCCCGAGGGGGCGCTGCGCCTGCGGGCCGGCAAAGCCGGACCCGCGGCCCCGGCTGGACTGAATCAAGGTCCCCGTTCGCACCATTCCGTTCGTCCTGAGCTTGTCGAAGGATGCCCCGCAGGGCGCTGACCATCCATGAAAAACTGGTTTCGCAAATCCGCTCAACCCGAAGCTGCCGAGGTCCCCGCCCCGGCATCGGCGCAGCCGCTGGCGGGTGCCGAGCACGTGCTGCGCCGCCTTGAGTGGACGGTGCTGCGCCGGCTTGACGGCCTGTTGCAGGGTGACTACCGCACCTTGATGCGCGGCACTGGCATGGATCTGGCCGATCTGCGCGAGTACCAGCACCATGACGATGTGCGCCACATCGACTGGAATGTCACGGCGCGCCTGCAGTCGCCGCATGTGCGCGTCTTCACGGAAGATCGCGAGATGGCCAGCTGGTTTCTGCTCGACCTCAGCCCCTCGGTCGATTTCGGCTCGGGTTCGCAGCGCAAAAGCCAGGTCTCCAGTGAATTTGTGGCGGTGCTGGCCCGCATGCTGACGCGCCACGGCAACCGTGTGGGCGCCATGCTGTACGGCACCGGTGTGGACACGGTGCTTCCCGCACGCGGTGGCCGCGCGCATGTGCTGCGCCTGCTGCACAGCATGCAGACGCGCCCCGAGGCCCAGGGCACGGCGGCCACGCGACTGGATGACCTGCTGCGCTCCGCCGCCCAGTTTCTGCGCCGCCGCTCGACCGTGTTTGTGGTGTCTGACTTCATCAGCGAGCCGGGTTGGGAAAAAACGCTGGGCCAGCTGGCGCAGCGCCATGAGGTGGTGGCCGTGCGCCTGCTCGACCCGCTCGAACTCGCGCTGCCCGACCTCGGCCTGATACCGATACGCGATGCAGAAACCGGCGAGCAACTGCTGGTCGATACCCACGACGCCGGATTCCGCAAACGCTTCGCCCGCATTGCCGCGCAGCGCGAAGCCGACTTGCGCCAGGCCCTGGCGCAAGCTGGTGTAGACACGCTGGAGCTGGCCACCGACGGCGACCTGGTCGATGCCATCATGCGTTTTACCGAGCTGCGCAAGCG
>NZ_JBDTTH010000134.1:0-7714 GCF_039930745.1 Polaromonas sp.
ACCAGCTGGCAGCCGTGAATTTCCTGCAGCAGTTCCTGGTAAGCCTCCAGCGGCAACTGCAGCTCCTGGGCAATTTCCCCTTCATTCGGTGCACGCCCCAGCTTCTGCTCCTGTACATGCACAGCCTTCGCCACGCTGCGCGAGGACTGCCGCAGGCCACGCGACACCCAGTCGTTGGCGCGCAGCTCGTCCAGCATGGCGCCGCGAATGCGCTGGCTGGCGTAGGTTTCGAACTTTGCGCCCTGGTCGTCCTGATAGCGTGTGCCGGCATCGAGCAACCCCATCATGCCCGCCTGGATCAGGTCGTCGAGATCGACATTGGCCGGCAGCTTGGCAATCAGCTGCAGCGCCAGGCGCCGCACCAGCGGTGCATATTCCTTGAGCAAGTCGGTAGGTTCCGACCTGGCCATCTTTCCCTGGGATGTGTACATGGAAGACTACTCCTGCTTTCTTGGGGGTCGGCTCATTGAACCTGGAAACCGCAGTGGAACGCGCCCGAGTGGGCCGTCATGGGGTGGGCTGGCAAGGCGTGACGACGCGGCGGGCTGATGCCCGCAAGGAGGAGCAACGCCGCCAGCGCGCCCCACGGCGGATCAATTGGGTGCGTGACGCTGTCACCCCCTTGGGGACAGTGTTTGTGTCTGAAAAAGTGAGTGTTCATTCTGTTTAGCCAGCGATTACAAGCAGTCAACTGCGGTTTCCAGGTTCAAAGTTTCCCTTGGCATCAGTGCAGCGCAGGCATGCAGGGCACGAACGCCAACTGCCGGCCGGTGGTGGTTTCAGGTGGTGGAGAAGGCACGCGTTTGTGCGTCCTGGGCTGAGGCCACTGGAGCAGACTGGAGGCGACCTGCCTGTAGTCCAGGGCCGCGGGGCTGTTCCCGAACGCATCAACGACAGTGGCGTTGAGCCGCTGCGCCCTGGCCAGGTGCGGATCCGCCCTCACCCAGCCGGCGGGTTCCAGCGCGAGCGACAGGTAACGCCAGCCGGCCTCGGCAAGATTGGCCAGGATGCGCCGCGCTTCGGCGGCATCGGCCGCCCCATCCACCAGCACCCGCAGGCGCTGCAGTGCGTGGGCGTGATGAAGTCCCTTGATGCAGGCATAAGATGCCTTGATGGATGCCGCATGGGCCTGCAGCACCACCAGGATATGGTCGGACTGAGCGGCCCATGGCGACAAGGCGCCATGCGGGTCGAGCTCGGCGTGGAGAAGCAGCATGCGCCCGTCGCCCTGAATGCTGGCTGGCTGGGCAGCGTCGCGCTCATCGATCAGCAGCACATCCTTGCCCTCCTGTACCAGCGCTGCCGCGAGGTTGCGCGTGAAGCTCGACACGCTCGGCCCCTCACAGCCCACCACGGCCACTCGCCTTCCGGGGGTGGCGGCCATCAGGCGCCGCAAACCATCAGCCTGGTCGGTCACCGCTTTTCTCACACAGCCTCCTCAACCCTGTGCCGCGGCCACATGCGGCCGGGACGACGCTGCCGCTGCGTCGGTTTCGAGCGCATCCAGCAACACAAAGAATTTAGCCAGGCCTTCCAGCAAAACGGGTCCGGAGACCGGACGACCCGCACGGCCTGCGTGTCCTGCCAGTTGCGTCAGAACCTGCCGTGCCGTCTCAGCCCAGGCTTGTGGCGCCCGCTGCAGGCGAAGCACCGTGGTGCAAACCTGGCCGCCGACCAGCAGGCGTTTCAGCCCGGCAGCCTCGCCGCCGGCAGTGCCCGCGTCCGCGAGCTGGGCCAGGGTCTGGCCAAGCAGCTTGAAGTGAGGCTCAGCCGCCAGCCGCCAGCCTGGCCACTGCGCCATCTGCAACGCCGTGGCCCGAACGCCGGCGCTGGCGAGCAGGTAGCTGTGGGCCAATGGTTTCCCGCTTGCCGCGTCCACCACGCGTCGGATCACGCAGCGCAGGGGCGCCGTGTTGTCCGGCCCGCTGCCGCTTGCGCCGTTCCTGGCACCCGCGCGCAGCTTGACCATCACGTCCGCAACCGACAGCAGCGCGGCCTTCCCCCGAAACAGAAAAGGTTGCGCCGTGCTGAAGGGCACCACGGCCGCCAGCTTGGCGAGCGTTCCCGCCGTACCGCTGCCGTCCGCTGTCACGCGCAGGGTAGCCGTTGTGCAGGCGGCCCAGTGAAGGCCCGCGTTTTGCCATTCAGAAATCAGGCCGGGCTCCGGTGTGCATGCCAGCAGATGGACGATGGGTTTTGAAAACCTGTGCTGCGCAAGCGAGCCCGCAAGCGCGGGATTAGCCGGCACCTCGTGCACGGCGGCAAATGGCAGACCCGTCCGATCCGACAGCAATACCGCGCTGCGGTGTACAGAGGACTCTGCATTTTTCTTCCCGGGAAGGGAGGTCTCCCCGGCCAGCAGGAGCACGTAGCGCCCGCAAGCAGCGGCGGCATCCGTGCCGGCCTGCAACTGCAGGTCTCGGGCGATCTCCGCCTGGCCGGCATGCTCGTCCGAAAGCCTTTGCCAGAACGCGCGGGTTTCATCGAAACCGATCCGTCCGGCCGACAGCGCGGCCGCATTGGAGGTCAGTTCCTGGGCGTTGTGGGTGAGCGCGCGTATCAGCTGCTGGCACTGCGAACGCAGGCGCTCGCTGACAGCTTCCGCGGCAAGCAGCTCCTGGTCGTTGCGCAGCGCCACCGGCCGCTCATCCAGATGGGCTTCGCCCGGCACAAACAGCGCGCTGGTGCTTTTGGCCTGAAACACGCTGTCGACCAGCAGCCTGCGATCACACAGTGCCAGGTGCTCCGGTACTTTCTGGCCGCTGGAAATGTAGTGCACGGGCAACTGGTGCCGGATGGCCATGTCCAGCAGCACGCCGGGGTGTGTGGCCTCATCCACCTTGGTGAAAATACAGCCCACCAGGTCTTTAGCCCTCGCAACCCCCTGACCATGGCGGTACGCCTGTACGACCTCATTGAGCGTGTCCCCATGGCTGGAAGCATTGAGCAGCAGCAGCCGCCTGATCGGCCGGCTGGCACTGCACAGCATGGCGATCTGGTCCGAAACCGCGCGGTCGCGCTGGCTCATGCCGACCGTGTCGATCAGCACCATGTGCTTGTCACGCAGGTCAGCCAGCACTCCCTCCAGGTCAACGGCATCTTTCACCGCATGCACCGAGACACCCAGGATCTGGCCATAAATGCGCAGCTGTTCGTAGGCGCCGATCCGGTAGCTGTCGGTGGTGACCAGCGCCAGTTTTTCCGGGCCGAAACGCATGACGCATCGCGCAGCCAGCTTGGCAGTGGTGGTGGTCTTGCCGACACCGGTCGGTCCCATCAGCGCATAGACACCGCCCTCGTCCATCAGGGCGTCTTCGTTTTCCAGCAGGGGCAACTGGCCTTCGAGTGCCGACTTGACATAGGCCAGCCCATTGGCGTAATTCTGGCCGGTCGGCAAGCTGGCCAGCAGGTCCCTGGCCAGGCGGGTGCTGAAACCCGCGCCCAGCAGTGTGCGCAGCAGGTGGCCTCGCACCGGGTCGCGCCTTTGCGCCTCGTTCCACGCCAGCCCGGCCAGTTGCTCCTCGATCATGCCGCGCATCGAATGAATTTCCCGCAGGACCGCGTCACCGTCGCTGGCAGCCACAGGCACCGCTGGCAGCCTGGCGGCCGGCGGGCTTTCTGCCGGCACCGGGATGGCAGCGGCCTCTTGCGTCGCCGCAGCTGTCATGGCGGTGATGGCCCGCTCCAGCGCGGCCACGATTTCCACGCCTTCGGCCGTGACCCTGTTCGACAGGATGATCGCTTCGGGTCCCAGTTTTTCGCGCACAAGGCGGAGCGCTTCGCGGCTGGAAGGTGCCACCACCCTGCAGCTGTCTGTATTGGTTTCCATACGGGTATTCAAGCTTTGCCTCCAATGGTGCAGGTGACTTTGATGGTGCGGGTGTCGGGTATTTCAGCGTGGGAAAGCACCTTGAGCTGTGGCAGGCTGCGGCGCAGGAAACGGGCCAGCAGCACGCGCAGCGAATGCTGGACCACCAGCACAGGCGTCAGGCCCAGCTGCGCCTGACGGGCCATGGCCGTCTGTGCCTCCCGCAGCAGGCTGTCGGCCAGTCCCGGCTCCAGCCCATTGCTGTTGGTCAGGGCCTGCAGGAGAACGCGGTCCAGCGAGCCGTCCAGCCCGATGACCTGCAGCTCTTCATTGCCCGGAAAAATCTGCTGCACGATGGAGCGTCCCAGTGCCAGCCGGATCAGTGACGTCAGCTCCGTGGTGTCGGTCACGGCAGGCGCGTTCTCTGCAAGCACGTCAAGAATGGTGCGCATGTCCCGGATCGAGACGCCTTCGTCCAGCAGGTTCTGCAAAACCTTCTGCACGGTCGTGAGCGACAGCGTCTTGGGAACCAGCCCCTCGATCAGCATGGGCGACTCCTTGCCGATGCGGTCCAGCAGTTGCTGGACTTCCTGGCGCCCCAGCAATTCCGCCGCATGTGCATGGATCAGGTGATTCAGATGCGTCGCCACCACGGTGCCCGCATCCACCACGGTGTAGCCGTAGATCTGCGCCTGTTCGCGCAGGCTGGCATCGATCCAGGTTGCCGGCAGACCAAACGCCGGGTCCTGCGTCTGCGTGCCGGGCAGCGTTGCACTGACCTGCCCCGGATTGATGGCCATCCACTGGCCCGGTAATGCCTCGCCCTGCCCGATCTGCACACCCTTGAGTTTGACCACATAGGCGTTCGGCTTGATTTCCAGGTTGTCCCGGATATGAACGACCGGCACCAGGAAACCGATGTCCTGTGCGAACTTCTTGCGGATGCTCTTGATGCGCCCCAGCAGTTCGCCGTTTTGCGCGCTGTCGACCAGTGAAATCAGCCGGTAGCCCACTTCCAGCCCGAGGGGGTCGACCAGCGTCACGTCGTCCCAGGTGGCGTCCTGCGACTCCGCCACTGCCGGTGTGGGTGGCGGTGCGGATGCCGCCGGATCAGCGCCGCCGGCCTTGCCCTGCATTACGCGCCGGCCAAACCAGATCAGGCCGCCGGCAATGATCAGGAAAGCCATGTTCGGCATGCCCGGAATCAGGCCCATCAGGCCGATGACACCCGCGGTCAGGAACAGTACTTTCGGGTTTGCAAAAAGCTGGCCGGTCAGTTGCCCACCCACATCCTCGTCGGTTGTGACGCGCGAGACGATCACGCCCGCCGCAGTGGAAATCACCAGCGCGGGAATCTGCGCGACCAGGCCGTCGCCGATAGCCAGCAGTGTGTAGGTGGTCGCGGCCTCGGCGAAACCGAGGTCGTGCTGGGCCACCCCGACAATCAGTCCGCCCACGATGTTGATCACCAGAATGAGCAGGCCGGCCACCGCGTCGCCGCGGACAAACTTGCTGGCGCCATCCATGGAGCCGTAAAAATCCGCTTCCTGCGCCACTTCGGCGCGGCGTTTGCGTGCCACATCTTCACCGATCAGGCCGGCATTGAGATCAGCATCAATGGCCATCTGCTTGCCCGGCATCGCGTCCAGCGTAAAGCGGGCGCCGACTTCTGCAATCCGGCCCGCACCTTTGGTGATGACCATGAAATTGATCACCACCAGGATGATGAACACCATGACACCGACAGCAAAATTGCCGCCGACCAGGAAGTGGCCAAAGGCCTCGATCACCTTGCCGGCAGCGTCCGGCCCGGTATGCCCCTCCATCAGCACCACGCGGGTGGAGGCCACGTTGAGCGACAACCGCAGCAGCGTCGTGAACAGCAGGACGGCGGGAAAAGCCGCAAAATCAAGCGCCTTCATGGTGTACATGCTCACCAGCAAGACCATGATGGACAGCGCAATGTTAAAGGTGAACAGCAGGTCCAGCAGAAACGGCGGCAGGGGCAGAACCATCATGCTGAGAATCAGGATGATCAGGATCGGGCCCACCAAGCCCTTGCCGCTGCCGCCCATGAGCATGGCCTGGCGCATGCGCGACATCGCAGTCAGCGTGGTCATGCGGGGCTCCCTGCGGGATCGAGCGAGTCAGGCACCGGCAGGTTCTGGGGCGTGCGCGGCACCTCTCCGCCTTCGCTGTGCAGGCGCTGCAGCTGGTAGGCCCAGGCAAGCACTTCGGCCACCGCCGCATACAGCGCCACCGGGATTTCCTGGCCCAGCTGGGTGTGGCGGTACAGGGCACGCGTGAGCGGTGGCGCTTCGAGAACGGGAATCCTGTTTTCTTCAGCCATGGCGCGAATGCGCAGGGCCACCAGGTCGGCGCCCTTGGCGATCACGCGGGGCGCACGCATTTCCTTGTCGAGGTATTTGAGCGCCACGGCATAGTGGGTCGGGTTGGTCACGATGATGTCGGCCTTGGGCACTTCGGCCATCATGCGGCGCTTGGCCATCTGCTGTTGCTGGCGGCGGATCTGCGCCTTGACCTGGGGGTCGCCGTCGCTTTCCTTCTGCTCCTGCCTCAGGTCCTCACGCGACATGCGCAGCTTGCGGGCATGGCTCCAGAGCTGGTACGGCACGTCAATGCCCGCGACCAGCAGCAGCGAGGCGATGATCAATGTGCAGCAGACCACCACCAGCCGCAGGGTATGCGGCAGCGCCGAAGTCACCGGCTCGTTCATCAGACCCATGATGGCCGGCAGCTTGCCAGAAAGAACCGACCAGGCCACGCCGCCGATCAGCAGCGATTTCACGATGGTTTTGAGCAGCTCGGCCAGGGATTCGGTCGAGAACATGCGGCTGATACCCGCCACCGGGTTGAGTTTGGAAAACTTGGGAGCCAGCGACTTGCCGGACAGCAGCCAGCCACCCAGCAGCATGGGCGCCACCAGCGCGGCCACCAGCATCAGGGCCAGCAGCGGCATCAGGGCCTGCAAGGCGTGCAGCACCGCTGTCCCGGCCTGCACCATCATGTGCGAGGCATCGAATGCAGAGGCCCGTTCAAACTGCAGGCCATTGCGCATGGCGCTGCCAAAATGGCCGCCCATGACCTCACCCATGGCCCACAGTGCGGCAACGCCTGTGGTCAGCATCACAAAGGTGACCAGTTCGCGCGAGCGCGCCACCTGGCCTTCTTCATGCGCCTTTTCGAGCCGCCTGGGCGAGGCGGGTTCGGTTTTTTCGAGATCACTTTCTTCCGCCATCAATGCTCCGGAGCGCCGGGCGCAACAAGCGCCCTGTTCCAAAGATTATTAAGGCGACTGCCCTTTAGCTATAGGCCAAACAAGCCGTAAATAGACCTGCTTCTTGGCCAATCAGGGAGCCTCCGGGGCGGAGCACCAGGTGCCTGTATGGCGGGGAAAATGAATCCAGGCTCAGGCTCAGGCTCAGGCCCGAGTCACTGCTGTTTCGGTATTTGCGGCTTACTGAGACTTCCATAAATCAAGACAGGCAACGTACTACCGTTCGCCCTAAACCATCGCCTCTCGGCGGCGCGAGCGGACTAGTGGCCTGTAACGTTGAAATAGGAGGCGAGGAACGCGTGAGACGGGGTGCGATGCAAGGCGCAAAGCACAGCGATGCCTCAGGCATCGCGCGCATTTGCAACGCCGCAGCGTGCCCTGTATCGCGCGGGCAGCGACTTCTGGTTTCAGCGTTGCAGGCCACTAAAACCCCAGGCTGGCCAACAGGTCGTCAACCTGGCTCTGGTTATCGACGGCATCGGGATTGCCAGCCTTGGTTTGCGGACCATTGAGCAGGCCGGCACCGGCTTCGTGGCGTTTCTCATGCGGTGCATTGTCGATCAGCAGCTGCAGCAGCTGCGTTTCCATGTCCTTGATGACGTCCATCA
>NZ_JBDTTH010000135.1:0-7473 GCF_039930745.1 Polaromonas sp.
ACTCGGCACCGTTTTTCATCAGGTTGATCAGCACCTGCTCGATCAGGATGGGGTCAACCATGATGGCCGGCAGGCGCGCGGCGATGTAATGGCTCAGCCGCACGTTGTGGCGGCGCAGCTCGATGTCGGCCAGCTCCATGGCGTTGCTGACCATGGTGGCCACGTCGGCGGAGGTGCGGTTCGGCTCGCTGCGTTTCACGAAGGAGCGTATGCGCTGGATGATCTGGCCGGCGCGGTGTGCCTGCTTCGCGGTTTTCTCCAGCGCAATCAGCAGGTCCTCGTTGCTGATCTGCTGGCCCTTGATGCGCGACACCATGCCGTTGCAATAGTTGTTGATGGCGGTCAGCGGCTGGTTCAGTTCATGGGCGACGCTGGAGGCCATCTCGCCCATGGTGATCAGGCGGCTGGCCGACTGGGCGCGTTCGGCCTGCAGGGCGGCTTGCTCTTCGGCATGGCGGCGCGGTGTGATGTCGGTGGCAATCACCATTTGCGCCAGCCGTCCGTCCACCCAGGTCAGGTAACGCGAGCGCACTTCCAGCCATTTGCCAAGTTCGGGCACAAAAATTTCTGCGTTTTCGGTTTGCGCCGCGGTCAGGGTATCCGTGGGAAAGCCTGCCAGACCGTCCACAGCGTCCAGCGTGTCGTCGGTGGGGTGTACTGCTGGCACGCCGGCCTGCGCAATCAGGTTCATGTGGCCGGCGACTTCGCCGCCGAACCAGGCGCGGTACAGCTTGTTGGCAAACAGGAGCTCCTCGCTGCCCAGCGGAGCCACCGACACGGCCGCATCCAGGCCTTCCAGCACCGTGGTGAAACGTTCGTAGGAAGCCGACAGTTCTTCGCGGACCCGTTTGGGCTCGGTGATGTCGGTGACCGAGGTCATCCAGCCGGTCTGCTGGCCGCGCGGGTCGATCAATGGCGAGACATACATGCGGCCGTCGAAAATCGCGCCACTTTTTCGTTTGATACGGACCTCGAAGCCGCCCGGCGCGGAGCGCCCGTGCAGTTCGTCATCCAGCCGGGCAGCCAGTGTTTCCCTGTCCTGTTCGGGCCAGTAAGGAAAAGGGGCGGTACGGCCGACCAGTTCCCCTTCGCTCCAGCCCGTCATCTGGCAAAAAGCCGGATTGACGTAGGTGATACGACCCTGAAGGTCGAGCGCCCGCATGCCGGTGAGCATGGAATTTTCCATGGCACGCCGGAAATTGGTTTCGGCGATCAATGCCTGTTGCGCCTGGACGCGGCGCCGTGTGTGGCGCCAGGTGCCTAACAGCATCCAGACCGTGAGGGCACTCAACGCGCTGACCAGCCAGAAAAAACCGCTGCCAACCACGCCCAGCGACGCCCGGTAACCTTGGGCCTTGAGCAGCAAGCCGTTGCCGACCGGCGAAACGGGGATTTCGTACTCCTGCGTTTCGTCCGACAGGGGCAGGAGCTTCGCCGCCGTGTTTCTGGGCGGGGGCAGGTGGCCGGCCAGCACTTTTCCCTGGTCGTCGAGCAGGGCTACTGCGTATTTGGCCGTGACTTCGTTGGGTACCCCAAAGCGCAGCAACCCATCGATGGAATATTCACCCATGATGACACCGTCAAACCGGCCCTGGTCGTCAAGCGGCACCTGTAGCTGCAGGCTGGGTGCGTTGTAGCTGGTGTCGTCCTTGACGGTCAGCGGACGCGAATAGACCGGCTGACGCAAATCGCGCGCCAGGCCGAAGGTGCTTTCTGTTTCCCCGCGCTTGAGCTGTTCGCCGGGTGCCTGGAGTTGCGACGCAGCGGCGCTCGGCGACATATAGGAAGACTTGACCCTGCGGCGCGAATCTATCCAGGTCACAGCCAGCAGCTCGGGGTACTGGTTGACCAGCGATTCGGCCTGCGCAACGAACTCCTCGCTGTCCACGTCCTTGTTGGACACATCCCGGCCCAGCCGCATCAATTGTTCCTGGCGTTCCAGCAGGCGCAGGCGCAGCCTCTGCTGGGCGTATTCGACATCACGCTTGACGGCCTGCTGTTCGCGGTCAACCTCTTCAACACGCAGGTAGGCAAAAGCCGCAATCACCGCCGCCAGGAACAGCATGACCGCCAGCAGGGGCCCAAGGGTAACGAAGCGGTCCTGCCGCGTCGGCGATTGGCGGCGCCACCAGCGCCGCCATTGGGCCAGCGGCGCGCTGCCGGGCGGCGTGTCGAAAGTGGAGGGTGTGGGCTCGATCATGGGAGCAGTCAAGTTTAAGGGAGTTCCCTGGCGAGGCGGGCGGCGATCAGTGGACACACCACCGTATCACGGGGCGAATGATGCGTCTGCCGCGGCGGTTTAGTCCAGATGAATGCAGCGAGTTCTTTGATTGCATGATTTCATTATGTGAAAGTAAAAAGCACAATTTGAAATAATTTTAAAAATGTGGGAAACTAGAGGCTTGAATCTAAATTGCGTTAACGTGATGAAGATGCCAGTCAACCAACAGCTAGCCAACTAGCCACCAGCAGGAGACAAAACCATGGCTGCAAATCCGGAACAGGCACGTGCCGACACTTTAGGCAATGCTGCCAACGAGGCTCAGGACAAAGACTCGCAGGAAACGCGGGAGTGGCTGGATGCCCTGACCGCCGTCATTGAAAGCGAAGGCCCGGAGCGCGCCCACTTTCTGCTGGAGGAATTGCTGGAGCATGCCCGCCAGAGCAGCATCGACATGCCGTTTTCGGCGAACACCGGTTATGTCAACACGATTGAAACCGACCAGGAAGAGCGCTGCCCCGGCAACCTGGAAATTGAAGAGCGGCTACGCGCCTACATGCGCTGGAATGCGATGGCCATGGTGGTGAAGGCGAATCGCCATCACCCTGAAGACGGCGGCGACCTCGGCGGCCACATCAGCTCCTTTGCCTCTGTAGCGAACATGTTCGGCGCCGGCTTCAACCATTTCTGGCATGCCGAAAGCGAGAATCACGGAGGCGATTGCCTCTACATCCAGGGGCACAGTTCGCCCGGCATTTACGCCCGCGCTTTCCTTGAAGGCCGCTTGACCGAAGAGCAACTGCTCAACTTCCGGCAAGAAGTCGGCGGCAAGGGTTTGTCCAGCTATCCGCACCCGAAGCTGATGCCCGAGTTCTGGCAATTTCCCACCGTGTCGATGGGGCTCGGCCCACTGATGGCGATCTACCAGGCGCGCTTCCTCAAGTACCTGCACGCACGTGGCATTGCCAACACCGAAAACCGCAAGGTCTGGGTCTTCTGCGGTGACGGCGAGATGGACGAAGTCGAATCCCTGGGCGCCATCGGCGTGGCGGCACGGGAAAATCTCGATAACCTGATTTTTGTCATCAACTGCAACCTGCAGCGCCTGGACGGCCCGGTGCGCGGCAACGGCAAGATCATCCAGGAACTCGAAGGCGAGTTCCGCGGCGCCGGCTGGAACGTCATCAAGCTGATCTGGGGCAGCTACTGGGACCCGCTGCTGGCGCGCGACAAGGACGGCGCCCTGCGCAAGGTCATGATGGACACGCTGGACGGCGACTACCAGGCCATGAAAGCCAATGACGGTGCCTATGTGCGCAAGCATTTCTTCGGTAAGGACCCGCGCACGTTGGAGATGGTTGCCAAGATGAGCGACAACGACATCTGGCGCTTGCAGCGCGGAGGCCACGACCCGCAGAAGGTCTACGCGGCTTACCATGCCGCAGTCAAACACAAGGGCCAGCCGACCGTTTTGCTGATCAAGACCGTCAAGGGCTTCGGCATGGGCAAGAGCGGTGAGGGCAAAAACACCGCGCACCAGACCAAGAAGCTGACGGACGAAGACATCATCGCCTTCCGCGACCGCTTCAACATCCCGATTCCCGACGCACAGATCGCCGAAGTTCCGTTCTACAAGCCGGCGGACGACACGCCGGAAATGAAATACCTGCACGAACGCCGCAAGGCTTTGGGCGGCTATCTACCGCATCGCCGCGTCAAGGCCGATGAGCAGTTCACCATTCCCGCGCTGGAGACTTTCAAATCAGTGCTCGAGCCGACGGCCGAAGGCCGCGAAATCTCGACGACGCAAGCCTATGTTCGTTTCCTGACGACGCTGTTGCGCGACAAGGAAGTCGGCCCCCGCGTGGTGCCCATCCTGGTCGATGAGGCCCGCACTTTCGGCATGGAAGGGCTGTTCCGCCAGATCGGCATCTACAACCATGAAGGCCAGCTCTACACGCCGCAGGACCGCGAGCAGGTGAGCTACTACAAGGAAGACAAGTCCGGACAGATCCTCCAGGAAGGCATCAACGAAGCCGGCGGCATGGCCAGCTGGATTGCGGCAGCGACCTCGTATTCGACGAACAACCGCATCATGATCCCGTTCTACATCTATTACTCGATGTTCGGGCTGCAGCGTGTCGGTGACCTGTGCTGGGCGGCCGGCGACATGCAGGCGCGCGGTTTTCTGCTGGGCGGCACTTCGGGCCGCACCACGCTCAACGGCGAAGGCCTGCAGCACGAAGACGGCCACAGCCACATCATGGCCGGCACCATTCCGAACTGCATTTCCTATGACCCCACCTTCGCGCACGAAGTTGCCGTCATCCTGCACCATGGCCTCAAGCGCATGGTCGAAAAGCAGGACAACGTGTACTTCTACATCACGCTGCTCAATGAAAACTACGCGATGCCGGGCCTGGTGGCCGGCACCGAAGAGCAGATCATCAAGGGCATGTACCTGTGCAAGGAAGGCAAGAAGCTGACGCCACGCGTGCAGTTGCTCGGCTCGGGAACCATCCTGCGCGAATCCATTGCCGCGCAGGAACTGCTTGAAAAAGACTGGGGCGTGTCGGCCAATGTCTGGAGCTGCCCAAGCTTCAACGAGCTGACGCGTGAAGGCCAGGACTGCGAGCGCCACAACCTGCTGCACCCGCTCGAGAAGACGCCTCGCGTGTCCTTTGTTGCCCAGCAGCTTGAAAAACACGAGGGCCCCGTGGTTGCTTCGACCGACTACATGAAGGCCTACGCCGAGCAGATTCGTCCCTTCATGCCCAAAGGCCGTAACTACAAGGTACTGGGCACCGACGGCTTTGGACGCAGCGACTTCCGCTATAAGCTGCGCGAGCACTTCGAGGTGAACCGCCACTACATCGTCGTCGCCGCCCTGAAGGCGCTGAGCGAGGAGGGCACCGTGCCGGTGGCCAAGGTCGCAGAGGCCATCAAGAAATACGGCATCAATGCCGACAAGATCAACCCGCTCTACGCCTGAGCAACGTGCGCATCAAGAACAGAGCGAAGGAGACAAGAACATGGCATTGGTAGACATCACCATTCCCGACATCGGCGACTTCGACGAGGTGTCGGTCATTGAGCTGCTGGTCAAGCCTGGCGACACGATCAAGGCAGACCAGAGCCTGATGACGGTCGAGAGCGACAAGGCCTCGATGGAAATTCCATCGAGCCATGCCGGCGTCGTGAAGGAGTTGAAGGTCAAGCTCGGCGACAAGGTCAAGCAGGGCTCGGTGGTGCTGGTGCTGGAAGCCGGCGCCGCCGCGGCCGCCCCTGCCGCCGCCCCGGTTTCAGAGCAAAAACAGGCTGCAGCCCCCGCCACATCTTCACCATCTGCTACAAAAACAGTAGCAGATCCGGTTCCCGCTGCTGCCGCTGCCGGTCCTGTCGAAGTCCGGGTTCCGGACATTGGCGACTTCAAGGACGTGGCCGTCATCGAAGTGCTGGTCAAGGTCGGCGACGCCGTGAAAGCCGAGCAGTCGCTGGTCACCGTCGAGTCGGACAAGGCCTCCATGGAGATTCCTTCATCGGCTTCCGGCGTGCTCAAGGAGCTCAAGGTCAAGCTGGGCGACAAGATCAATGTTGGCGATCTGCTGGCCATTCTTGAGGGCTCGGCCGCGCCTGCAACTGCCCCCGCACTGGCCCCGGCGCCAGCCCAGGCGGCCGCTGCGGCACCGGCCGCCAGCCTGGCCAGTACACCGGTGGAACGTGTTCCTCCCACCGCGGCCCTGCCGGCCCATGAACCGTCGGTGCCCTCCGGCCAGTTGCCACATGCCTCGCCATCGGTGCGCAAGTTCGCGCGCGAGCTGGGGGTGCCGCTAGGCGAAGTCAAGGGCAGCGGCCCGAAAGACCGCATCACGCTCGACGATGTGCAGGGCTTCACCAAGTCGGTCATGGCCGGCGATGTGCGCACCCAGGCGCAGGCCGCCAAAGCACCTGCCGCTTCCGGCGGCGGAGCGGGCCTGGACCTGTTGCCATGGCCCAAGGTCGACTTCACCAAGTTCGGTGCTGTCGAGCGCAAGGACCTGCCGCGCATCAAGAAGATCAGCGGCGCCAACCTGCTGCGCAACTATGTGATGATCCCGCACGTCACCAATCATGACGATGCCGACATCACCGAGCTGGAAGCCTTCCGCGTTTCCACCAACAAGGAAAACGAAAAATCCGGTCTCAAGGTCACCATGCTGGCTTTCCTGATCAAGGCCAGCGTTGCCGCGCTGAAGAAATTTCCCGAGTTCAACAGCTCGCTGGACGGCGACCAACTGGTCTACAAGCAGTACTACAACATCGGTTTTGCCGCTGACACGCCCAACGGCCTGATGGTGCCCGTGCTCAGGGATGCGGACAAAAAAGGCATCATGCAGATTTCGCAAGAAATGGGTGAGCTGGCGAAGAAGGCGCGCGACGGCAAGCTCGCTCCGGCCGAGATGCAGGGTGCCAGTTTCACCATCTCTTCGCTGGGCGGTATCGGTGGGCGTTATTTCACGCCCATCATCAACGCGCCCGAAGTCGCCATCCTGGGTGTCTCCAAGAGCCAGATGGAGCCCGTCTGGGACGGCAAGGCTTTCCAGCCGCGGCTGATGCTGCCGATGTCGCTGGCCTGGGATCACCGCGTGATCGATGGTGCCGGCGCCGCGCGCTTCAACGCCTACCTGGGCCAGATTCTGGGTGACTTCCGCCGGGTTCTGTTGTGACCCCCACGCTTTTCACTTCGTGTAATGCGGTGCCCCTTGCAGGCCGCCGCTCGCCAGAGGCTTCGCTTCTGGCGCCTGTCCGAACCTGCACAAGCAGATTCGGAGCCGCAGGCTCCAGCCCCTCGGGGGCCGCTGCGCCTGCGGTATGGCGGAGCCAGTCCCGCGGCCCTGGCTTGAAGGGATTCCAGGCGTGACGACGCTGGTTGCAGTGAAGAAAGCCGGGCAGGCCGTGATCGCCACGGATGCCCTGATCACTTTCGGCGACACACGGCTGGCCAACCGCTTCGAAGCCAACAGCAAGATCTTCAAGGTGGAGACGCCGGCCGGCAGCAGCTACGTGGGCATGGCCGGCACGGTCGCGCACTTTCCAGTGCTGCGCAAGGCCATGGCGGCTTTGCCCAAAGACCAGCTCAGGCTGGGTAGCAAGGACGAGGTGTTCGACACCTTCCACAAGCTGCATCCCATGCTCAAGGACGTGTTTTTCCTGCAGACCAAGGAAGACGACAACGACCCCTACGAGTCCAGCCAGTTCAGCGTGCTGATCGC
>NZ_JBDTTH010000136.1:0-7334 GCF_039930745.1 Polaromonas sp.
TCCCGCCAAGTAATCCGCCTGACACGGTTACACCGTACCAGTAGGTATTTTCTTGAAGCAATTCAAGGGCTTGGGCGGTTAAAACGAAGACGGCACCTGTGAGCGTTGGAGTTTTTTTCTAGAGGCACATTCTGCCTCATGCGCGCACGCGGGAACAGGCACGCCTGAGCGGGTGCGCGCCAGCGCACCCGCAAGGGGTTTTCATTGGTGTTCATGCATCAAATCGGCCTGTAGCCCTCGCGGAACGTGCGCAAGCAGCTACTAAAGATATAGCACCTGCATTCCTTCCTTAGCCACTGCATGCGCGGCGCGCTAGCGCCATGCATGGGCTTAGGTTTTGGATTTGGCCTCAAGGCTTGTTCCACCACGGGTAGCCCACCCGCTGGTAATACTCATAGGCCATGCTGCGTTCGTCGCTGCCGTTGCTGCAATAGCCGTCGGTGCGCGGATCGGCGGCCCAGCTCATGATGCCGGCCAGGTCGGCAATGAAGCCGCGCAGCACCAGCTCGGGCGTCACGCCGTCGCTGGCGCACAGCGCCATGAACTCTTCGGGCAGGGCCAGCGTCACGGTGTTGCGTGCGGTCTTGCGGATGGCTTTGGTTCTACGGGGCATAAGAGACTCCTTCAATGGTTGGTGAACACGGGCGGCGTGGGTGACATCCGGCACGCCGCGCGTGCAGGGCTACCCCACCCCGCATAAGCGACATGGGCGGCGGCGGGGTCAGGCTGTCAAGGCTGGCCATGGGCCACCGCGCTTGCGCGGCGCGCAGCGGCCTTTACTGCCTGGCACCGCCGCTGCACCCTCGCCACCAAGGAGGGATGGGGTTCGTGCGCCAGGGCTGGGCAGGCTGCTGGGTTGCGCGGCGATGCGCAAGCGAGCCGTGACCTACGCAGGCACCGGCACCACGCTGGCCAGCGCCACAACACCCTAGCGCCGGGGTGGAGGGAGCCCCCTTGGGGGGCGGACGGGCCATAACCCGGCGCGGCCTGGCGCGTCAGCGCCCGGCCTGCTGGGGTGGGCGGGGGCCAACACGTGGGACTGCGCGGAACGCGCCTGACCAGAGCACTCTGCGGTTTCGGCCCCGGCCGATACCGCACTGACCAATTGACTGCGGGCGTGTGGCTTGTTGCTACACGCAGTGAGCAACGGGCCACACGCGCAGGGCAAGTGGGCGCAAGACATAACGGGGGTCGCGTGCAGCGGGGCCACAAGCAGAGCTTTAGCGGCAGCTTGGGGACACGCTACATGCGACAGCCCGTTATGTTGAGTTGGCCCTTGGGCCAACTTACCCCGCCGCCCTGCCAGGCTGGGCCGGGCTCAATGCCCGGACTGGCCTGCAATCCATGCTCTGCGCGGCACGCGCCTGGCTTTGACTTCTCCAGCAGCCACAGCAAGCCCAATCACCAGCAGCTAAAACAATCCGGCGATCAGCTATCTCCTGATCACTACCATTTCGATAGCGCATCACGCACATTCCACGAGGGCTAGCGGCCCGTTTGCCATATATGCTTCCCGCCAGCACGGCCCCATCACTCCTGCTCGTCATCCTCCTGCGCCAAGGCCTCCAGCAGCGCCGCAGCCGCGTCGTTCGTCTCGTCCTGAGGGTTGGCCTTGCCCACGCCCTTCAATCGCTCCAGCCTGGCCGGATGCGTTGCGCTGTGGATCTCCTTGAGCTTGGTCATGGACACCTGCGTGTAAATCTGCGTGGTCTCCAGATTGGCGTGCCCCAGCATGGCTTGAATGAAGCGGATGTCGGCCCCGTTTTCCAGCATGTGGGTGGCCATGGCATGCCTGAACACGTGGCAGGCGCCGGGCGTGGTGATGCCGCCCGCTTCCACATGGCGGCGTATCAGGTCACCCAGGAAGCGCACTGTCATGGGCTGGCCGAAGTCGTCCAGGAACAGCGTCTGGTCGTCGTAGCCGGTCACGATCTCCGGGCGCACCTGCACCAGGTACTTGTCCACCCAGGCGCAGGCGCGTGCGCCTACGGGGATGAAGCGGTCTTTGCGCCCCTTGCCCATGCGCACCATCAGCGTGCCGCGCTCGATGTCAAGGTCGTACAGCTTCAAGCCAATCAGCTCCATGCGCCGGATGCCGCTGGAGTAGAAGACTTCCATGATGGCGCGGTTGCGCAAGCCCAGCAGGGTTGTGACATCGCTCAGGTTCAGGATGGCCTCGACCTGTTGCACCGTCAGAATGGTTTTGGGCAAGGCCTTGGGTTTCTTGGGCAGCTCCAAGTCGGCCGCCGGGTTGTGCAGCAAATGGTTTTGCCGCACCAGCCAGCGGCACCAGGCGGTAATCGCATTGAGCAGCCCGAGCTGGGCCATGACCGACAGCGGCGCGCCGTTGCTCTTCCTGTGCTGGTGCAAGTGGCGCTGGTAGCGCTCCAGCATGGGGCGCGTGAGTTCCACCGGCCGGGTGATTGAGCGCTCATCGCACCAGACGATGAAGCGCAGCACGGCGGCGCGCCGTGTCGCCATGGTGTGTTCGGAGTAGCCCGCCGCCAGCGCCCAGTCGGTGTAGGCGTGCAGGTAGGCATGCAAGGGGTTGCCCGGTGCCGGGTTGGCCTTGGGTCCGAGCTTGCGGCGCTTGCGCTTGGGGTTGAGGGCGCGCATGGCGATCAAGCAGCGGCGGCAAGGCCAGCAGCTAAAGACAAGGTGGGCAAGCTGTGCAGCCGGGCTTGCGTGTACGACGTATCTGGCGCGTGCAAGCTGGAGCAGTGCGTTTCGCTCTCCACATTGGGTAAATCGGCTGCAAGGCGCATGGCCATTGGCTCTGCGGCCAATTCGTCACCCCGCGAGTGGGCCGCTACTGGGCCGCTATCACCCCGCGACTGCCCCGCACCTTCGGGGGTCTGGCCCCGCGACTTCGCAACCGTAGGCACATCGTGCAGCGTCGCCACGTCCAGCAAGCCCGCGAACTGCGCACGCCCCGCGCCGCGCTCCTGGCCCGCGACTTCATAAACCAACTCATAGACAAACTTGCCGCCCGGCCCCTCGCGGTGGGCCAGCAGGTATTCCAGCTCCAGCAGGCGTTCCAGGTGCACGCGCAATTGCGTGTCGCCCCAACTTATGGCCTCGCGTAACACCCGGCGGCTAAAGCGGAGCTGGGCACGCGGCAGGCTCAAGCGCTCGCATTCACCGGCCACGTACTGGTCTATCAGCACCAAGAGGCGGCGCGTCTGTGGCGGCAGCTCGTCCAGGCTACGGCCCAGCACTTCATGCGCGATCTGGTTGGCCAGCGCGATGTCGGCCAGGCTGGCTTCGATGTATTCGAGGGCTTCTCCATCGTGGCCGGGACGTTGGTGCACTTTCACATCGCGCTGGTGCTGGTGCAAGAGCGCAATGGTGTCGATCAGGGTCAGGTACTTTTCATGGTCGCGGCGCAATCGGGTGGTCTGGTCGGGGAAGGTCAGGGCTTGCGCGTAGGGGTTGAGCACATCCAGCGGGCGCAAGAGGCGCTGGGCGTTCTGGTGCAGGGTGGTGAGGGCCTGCCTCTCCTTCTTGGCCAAGAGGCCCGCCAGCGTGCGGCGTTCGCGTTGCAGCCGGTGGATGGCAGCGGTCTGCGCGCGGCCTTCATCGACAGCCAGCACCAAGCAGCGGTTCATCAGCTCTTCGTCCAGGTCGCGCGCCGTGGTGGTCAGCAGCAAGGCCACCGGGCCTTCGACGCGGTATTGCTGGGTGATGAGGTTGCCTGACTGCGGGTCTTTGCCGGTGCTGGCAATCGTCAGCTCACCCTCGGACTGCAACAGCTTGAGCGCATACGAAGCCCGCGAAGCGCCTTCTTCTTCGACGATGGCCAGCGCCTTGTGCTTCAGGTTGGTTTCGCCCATGTAGAACAGGCTTTGCCCGGTCATGGCGCTGTACTTGACCTTGTCTTCCTCGGGCACAAACGCCAGCACCGCGTCCATCAGCGTGGTCTTGCCGGCAGCGGAGGACGACTGCACCACCACGCCCAGCGGCTTGTCCAGCTTGCGGCTGATGGCGGCAAGATACCCAACCAGCTTGTTGGTGTCCTCGCCCACCAGGCCGCAGGTGGCGAAGTCCGCCAAGATGCGCGCCACCAGCTCGGGCGACTGGAGCAAGTCCAGCGCCGCCGCATGCTCGGCCGGGCTCATCTGTGGCCCCACAGGCGCGCGCTCCAGGGTCTGCGCCATGCTGTCTTCCTGCAAGGCTTCCAGCCGCATCAGCACGCGGCCCAGGTCGGCTTTGAGGATGTCTTCGCGTAGCTGCAACTCCAGCGCGGCGTGCGCGATGTAGCTGTGCCTTTGCCGGGCAGCGTACAGGTCCAGCGTGTCCACGTAGAAGCTCCCATCTGGGTCATTCACGCGTGAGACCAACAGATTGACCTTGAGCAGCTCGAACGACAAGTTCTTGGCCAGCCCGCGCACGCGGTAGCGCCTATCGCCCACGTTCAGGGTGATCTCCACGCCGTTGCCGTGGTCCTTGACCTCGCAGGGCAGCTCGGGCGGCGCGCTGTCGGGCACCGGGCTGGCGGGTAGTGGCGTGTCGCTCACTGGATCAGCGGCTAAAGGCGGAATCCCCCCATCTTTCTGATTGCTATTATTTTGAGAGCTGGTCACGCTTGTTCCACGAGGGCTAGCGGCCTGTTTTGCTTGTGAGTTCGGCGCTGGTGGCGGTTTGGGTAGCTCAGGTGGTCGAGGGGATGCGGAGACTTCAGGCGGCTCGGGTGATTTGCCCTGGCCTAGCCACAGCGCCTTGCGAATCAACAGACCCAGGCTCTTGGCCGCGGGCGTCACCTTCTGCGCGTACTCGTTGGCGTCCATGCCCTTGGGGAACTGGATGCGCCAGACATCCATGCCCGCCGCCTGCAACTGCGCCGCCACCTTGGCCGCGCCGCGCTCGCCCGCTTCATCCCGGTCAAAGGCGATCAGCACGCGCTCTATGCCGTGCGCTTTGAACGCCGTCAGCATGTCGTCGGTGAAACCCTCCACGCCATAGGCGGTGGTGACGTTGCGGTAACCGGCACACCAGAAGGTCAAGGCGTCGATCAGCGCTTCGCACAAGATGATTTCCTTGTGCGCGCCCAGGGCCTGCACGTTGAACACGCCGCGCGTTCTTTGTCCGTCCGGGCCTTCGCGACTGGGCAGGTACAGGTGCTTGGGCGTGCCCGCGCGCAGGTTGTCCAGGAGCTTCCTGCCATACAGCTCCAGCACGTCGCCATGTGCGTCCAGGATGGGCACGATCAAGCTGCCATTGAAGTGCTCGTGGCCGCTCTCGCGGTAGATGCCGAGTTTTTCCAAGCGGGTGCGGATGTCGGCACCGGCTTTGCGGTTCTTCTCGGGCAGGCGCAAGCCCAAGGTGCGGTTGGCAAAGCCGAGTTTGAAGTGGTCGATCAGCTCAGGGTGAGAGAGGCCGCGCGATTGCAGGTAGGTCAGTGCCTCCGGTGACTGTTTCAAAGTCTGGTGGTAGTAGTCCACCACCTGCAAGGCCAAGGCGCGGTCGTCGGCATCCAGCACGACGGGCGCGGGCAAGGCCCGCACGGTGGAGCGCTTGACCGGCTCACCGGGGACAGCGGCTAAAGAAGAATCTTCCTTCAGCAGCAGGGCGGCATGGCGGAAGGACACGCCCTTGAGTTTCATCACCCAGTCAATCGGCCCACCGGCTGCACCACAGCCAAAGCAGTGCCACAGGTTCTTGGCTGGCGTCACGACCAGGCTGGCGGTGTCGTCGGCGTGGAAGGGGCAGCGACCGGCCAAGTCCTTGCCTACCTTCTTCAACTCGATGCCAGCGGATTCGACCAGGCGCTGCACCGCGACTTCATCTTTCAGCCGCTGGATTTCGCTCTCAGGGATGCGTGCCATGCCGTTTTGCTCCTAAAACCTGTCAATAGTCTATTCAGATATACACATGCTATCATTTATGGTATCTTTTGGCAACCAGTCAGAAAGGGGGTCTTACAGTGATGGCTTTTTCATCACCCGCGTTTTTCACAATGGAATTCCCCGAACGGCTGACCGCGCTACGCAAGGCGCGCGGCCTGACCCAACAAGCCTTGGCCACCCAGGTGGACTTGGCCGTGTTGCAGATTCGCCGCTATGAAGGCGGCACGTCTCAACCTACCCTTGATGTGATCCGTCGCCTAGCAATTGCGCTCGGCACCAGCGCGGACATGCTGGTGTTCGACGAGAAGGAGCGCAGCCCGTCCGAGGCCTTGCGTTACCAGTTCGAGACGGTGTCGCGACTGTCCGAGCATGAGCAGGAAGTGGTGCGTGAATTGCTCGATGCAGTAATCATCAAGAACCAGGTGGCCGGCGCGCTGGAGCGCGTGGCAAAGCCGCCAGCCAAGGTGAAGAGAACCCCTGTTCCCACCAAGCCAAAGCGCGCAGCGCACGCCAGCGCCAGATGAACGAAGGGCCGCGATAGCGGCCCTTGTTTCTTCTTTAGCAGCATCCCGCCAACGGCGGGAGCGGCGAGGCTTTTTGTTTTTTAAAAGAGAAGAACTGGCACCTCGCACTATGTGACGTTTACGAGTTTGCCGTTACGAAACTCAAAGCGGACACCCTCAAGATAGATGGCATTTGTCTCAGGCTCACGCTTCAACACAATAGAGCCCGGTGGTTGCGAAGCAGCGTATGCCTTTAAGCGCGACATGACTTGCTCCTCAGGCAATCCAAGCCATTCATGCCCCACCAAACCCGTTAGCAATTTGATGTGCTGAACTGAAGTCTCCTGACTGGCATCGAGGTAAGTACGCGTAATCCCTTGATCAAACACCCGGTAAATCAACGCGATGCAACACACCCCAAGCAGAGCCGCAGCAATTTTCCATCGATTGACAGAACTCATTTTCCGGCCCCCACTGCGCGACCAGCAAAGTCTCGGCATTGGTTTGAAGACCAGGGCTTCCAGCTATAGGGTGCTCGACTTTGGTTTTTTGCAAAGTCCTCGGCGTACTTGTTGATCTTCTTCTCGTCAGCATCTTTCTCGCAAGTCAAGTCAGTCTTGGTTTTATGACCCGCTCTGTCTGACAGGGCCTTCTTCAATGCATCAAGGGAGGCAGCGGTGGGCTGACCAGTCTTCGGATCAATCACCAAGTCAGGCACAGGAACGCGTCGGACATTTCCTTCGCCGTCAGGCCGCTTATCGCCAATGACGTATTGGCTGCCAGGCGAGTACCTACCATATTCGTAATACTGCGTTGAGCCTTTCGCGTCGTAAGTCAATACGCCGCCATGACCGCCCAAATTGGAGGACGAGAAACCGAATCCTGTATCAATTGGGTAATCAGGGAAGTTAACGACACAACCTGCAAGGCCTAGCGGATCAACCGTGCTCAACGGATCACCCGAGACGTATGCGTAGGTATTAAT
>NZ_JBDTTH010000137.1:0-7320 GCF_039930745.1 Polaromonas sp.
GCTGGTCAAATTGTTCGTTAAAGGACATGGTGCGCCGGGGACATAGGTCAATCAATATAGCATCGCATGCCGGAAACGGGCATTCCTGGCCGCGGCTGGTCTTCAGGGTTTCTGGCAGTTGACACAGAAAAAAGTGGAACGCTGCCCTTGCCGAAGCGTCCGGATCGGCGCCGCACACACCCTGCAGGGCAGGCCTGCCCGGTCATAAACCATGGCTTCGAGCTGAAAATAACCGCTCTCCCCCATGGCATTGGAAAAGTCCTTGAGGGTGCTGCCGCCTTTTGTAAGGGCCTGTGACAGCACGGTGCGGATGGCGGCATGCAGCCTGGCCGCGCGCGGCTTGCTCAGCCGCGCGGCGCGCACGGTCGGGCGAATGCCGGCCATGAACAGCGCTTCCGACGCATAAATGTTTCCGACACCGACAACGATCTCACCAGCCAGCAGCACCTGCTTGATCGCCGTCTGCCTGCCTTGCAGCGCGCGGTGAAAAACCAGCGCGTCAAAGCTGTCGGTCAGCGGCTCCACGCCCAGCCGGCCAAGAAGCTTCTGCGCGGCAGCATCGTGCTCGGCAGGCGCGTACACCACGGCACCAAAACGGCGCGGATCATGCAGCCGCAGCGTGCCGGCGCTGGTGTGCAGGTCGAAATGATCATGTTTGCCCGGCGGCGGCGGTCCATCGCTGAAACCCAGGCTGCCTGACATCCCCAGATGGATCAGCAACAGGCCGCCCGTGGTGTCAAGCAGCAGGTATTTGCCCCGCCTGCGCACTTGGAGCACGGTATGCCCCCGCAACCAGGCAGGCTCGCAGCCCAGAGGCCAACGCAGCGGCTTGCCCATCCGCAGGTCCAGGATTTTCGCGCCCGCAATGCGGCCGGCGAAACTCAGGCGGGTTACTTCAACTTCAGGCAATTCAGGCATGGGCAGCTCGGGGCAATCGGTGGAAACGCCTACATCGGAACATTGCTTCAATTATCATGGCCCGATGAAGCAACTTATCAGCGTTTTCAGTGCACTTTGCCTGGCAGTCCCCGGTTTGTGGGCGCAGCCCGTCCCAACTGCCCCGGACCTGCCTCCTGCAGCCCTTCCCGAAGCGCCGGCCGCAGCACAGGCCGTCACGCCGCCACCTTCCAGCCTGGATGGAGAGCTGTTTTACCAGGTGCTGATCGGCGAACTCACGGCACGCGAAGGCGACGCGCCCACCGGTTTTTCGCTGATGCTGGATGCCGCCCGCAAAACCAACGACGCCCAGCTGTACCAGCGCGCGGCAGACATCGCCCTGCAATCGCGCTCAGGCGACGCGGCATTGCAGGCGGCAAAGGCTTGGCATCAGGCGCAGCCGGCATCGCGCGAGGCCAACCGCTATGTGCTGCAAATCCTGGTGGCGCTCAACCGCATCACCGAGACCGCGGAACCCCTGAAAACCGAAGTGCAGCTGGCTCCTCTGGCCGAACGCCCGGTGACCATTGCCAACCTGCCGCGATTTTTTGCCCGCGTCAGCGATAAAAAACTCGCCACGGGCGTGCTCGAAAACGCGCTGGCCGATGAGCTCAAGGCACCAGCCACAGGCCCGGCCGCCTGGACTGCCGTGGGCCGCATGCGCCTGGCGGCCGGTGACCTGCCCGCCGCGCTAGAGGCTGCGGAGCGCGCACAGGCGATGGACCTCGTCTCTGAAGCGCCGGCCCTGCTGGCGCTGGAGCTGATGGACCCCAAACTGCCGCGCGCCGAGGCTCTGGTTCAAAAATACTTGGAAGGCAATCCCAAGGCCTTGCCGGAAATTCGCATGGCTTATGCCCGCGCCCTGCTCGATAGCCAGCGTTATGCCGAAGCCAGCGCCCAGTTGCAGGTGGTCACGCGGGACAAACCCGACTACCCCGAGGGCTGGCTGGTGCTGGGCTCCCTGCAACTGCAGGACAACCAGTTGGCGCCGGCACAGACCTCGCTGCTGCGTTATATCGAACTGGCCGGACAGGGCGACGCACCTCAGGCACAGACCAGCCGCGGCCTGTCTCAGGCCTACCTGTCGCTGGCGCAACTGGCTGAAAAACGCAAGGACTTTGCCGCAGCAGAGAGCTGGCTGAACAAGATTCCAGATGCGCAGGAGTTGGTTCAGGCCCAGACAAGACGCGCTTCGCTGCTGGCCAAACAAGGCAAGATGCCGGAAGCCCGCCAGCTGATCCGCCAACTGCCCGAGCGCAACGCCGAGGATAAACGCATCAAGCTGATGGCGGAAGTCAACCTGCTGCGCGAGCAAAAGGAATACCGCGGTGCCTACGAGCTGCTGGCGCAGGGTGTCACGCAATTTCCCGACGAGCCCGAGCTTCTTTATGACCAGGCCATGATGGCCGAGAAACTCGATGCTTTGCCGGAAATGGAGCGCCTGCTGCGCGAGGTGGTGCGGCGCAAACCCGACTACCACCATGCCTACAACGCACTGGGCTACTCGCTGGCTGATCGCAACGTGCGTTTGCCCGAAGCCAAAGAATTGATCCTGAAGGCCCTGGAATACGCGCCCGAGGACCCCTTCATTCGCGACAGTCTGGGTTGGGCTGAATTTCGCTTAGGCAACAAGGCAGAAGCCCTGAAGATCTTCGAGGCCGCCTACAAGGCCAAGCCCGATCCGGAAATCGCCGCCCATTTCGGCGAGGTCCTGTGGAGCCTGGGCCAGCGCGACAAGGCCACCGCCATCTGGAAGGAGGGCATGCTGCTCAACGCAGAGAACGAAACCCTGCTCCAGACACTCAAACGCCTTCGCGTCAGGCTGTAGACCGCCATGCCCCTTATTGACGCGCCGCTGCGCCGGTCGGCCGCTCTGCTGGCGAGCCTGTTATTTGCTACATTTTTCATAGCCGGCTGCGCAATCCCACCAAGGGCTACAGGCCTAAATGATGAGAAAAATTCATTCTGGGCGGGTCGCATCAGCCTGCAGGTGCAAAGCGAACCGCCCCAGGCTTTTTTTGCCGGTTTCGAGCTCAAGGGCAACCCTGCGCAGGGCGAGCTGACCCTGAACAGCCCGCTGGGCAACAGCCTGGCCGTGCTGCGCTGGTCGCCGCAAGAAGCCGTGCTCGATTCCGGCAACCAGGTCCAGCGCTTTGCGTCCGTCGACGAACTCATGGAAAAAGCCACCGGAGCCGCCGTGCCGCTGCTCGCGCTGTTCGACTGGCTGGGTGGCAAAAACACCGCAGCCCACGGCTGGAGCGCCGATCTTTCGCAACATGCCGAAGGGCGGATTTCAGCCAGCAGGACGACACCGCAACCGCGCTCGGACCTGCGCATCGTGCTTGCGGTCCCTTGATGCCTTCCGACCTGCTGCACACCGCTGCCAGCCAGCCGCTGAAAGCCATTTACGATGTCGCGGCGCCGGCCAAACTCAACCTGTTTTTGCACATCACCGGGCGCAGGCCAGACGGTTACCACCTGCTTCAATCGGTTTTCATGCTGCTCGACTGGTGCGACACCCTGCATTTCGAGTTGCGCCGTGACGGCCAGATCACGCGCACCGACCTGGGCAACGAAGCCGGCGAAGTGCTCCCGAGTGAAGACCTGGTGGTACGTGCCGCCCGGGCTTTGCAGCTCGCCACCGGCACCACGCTGGGCGTAGATATCGGTCTGGAGAAGCGCATTCCCTCGCAGGCCGGCATGGGTGGGGGCTCATCCGACGCGGCCAGTTGCCTGCTGGCCCTGCAGCGCTTGTGGGGGCTGCGCCTGCCAGCCAGCCAGCTGCAGGCCATCGCACTCGGCCTCGGCGCGGATGTACCTTTTTTTCTCAGCGGCGGCCATGCCTGGGTCGAAGGCGTCGGCGAGCAGATCACGCCTTTGAGCCTGCCTGCGGCCCGTTTTGTCGTTGTCAAACCCCCCGCCGGCCTGCCGACGGACGCCATTTTCCGCTCGCCAGCGCTCAAACGCGACACAGAAACTGCTACAATCCAAGGCTTTGCTGCAAACTCAGATGGCTCCGTTTACGAATTCGGCCATAACGACTTGCAGCCAGTCGCGCAGGCCTTGTGTCCGCAGGTTGGCCAGTCCCTCGACTGGTTGTCCATGCAGCACTTGCAAGGCCGCATGACTGGCTCTGGAAGTGCTGTGTTTGCGCATATGCCGCACGAGATGGAATTAGCTGGCGCCCCAGGCGACTGGCAGGTCCGCAAGTGCAGCAACCTGGATGCACATCCTCTGGCCGGTTGGTAAGATAAGGGCCATGGAATGTGTTTCCAGAAACAACGATTAAAGGGTTGGTTGCTGGTGCCTGGAAATTGTCTTTTTGACAGTGTTCAGGCCTGACAATCTACCTGTGTAGGGGTGTCGCCAAGTTGGTTAAGGCACCGGATTTTGATTCCGGCATTCGCAGGTTCGAATCCTTCCACCCCTGCCAAAATTTTCGGGTCCCTTGTGGGGCCCGTGCTTTTAGGCCCCCCGATAACGGGGGCGGTGCTCGCTGACTGTTGAGTGTCTCCGGTTGAGGCCCCTGCCTGGCAACATTCAGAAGCTGGATGTGCCAGACGGAAAACGGCCCGAAGCCGCATTGGCATGGAACGGACACAGGGCGTTCGTGTTTTCAGTGCGTTTATTGCCTTTACCCATTCAGCACCGCTTCCCTTCCTAGACACCCGCTGGGCCACACATGCAACCGCACCACTCCGACTTCATGCTTTTCACCGGCAATGCCAATCCGAGCATGGCCTCTGAAATTGCCCAGCATCTGGGTATTTCACTGGGCGCGGCCCATGTCGGGCGTTTTTCGGACGGTGAAGTCACGGTCGAGATCCAGCAGAATGTGCGCGCGCGCGACGTGTTTGTGGTGCAGTCCACCTGCGCACCGACCAACGAAAACATCATGGAACTGCTGATCATGGTCGATGCGCTCAAGCGCGCTTCGGCCGAGCGCATTTCCGCCGTCATTCCCTACTTTGGTTATGCCCGCCAGGACCGGCGCCCGCGTTCAGCACGGGTGCCCATCAGCGCCAAGGTGGTCGCCAACATGCTGCAAGCCGTCGGTGTCTCGCGCGTGCTGACCATGGACCTGCATGCCGACCAGATACAGGGCTTTTTCGACATTCCGGTCGACAACATCTATGCCTCGCCGGTGCTGCTGGGTGACCTGCGCCAGAAAAACTACAACGACCTGATGGTGGTTTCACCCGACGTGGGCGGCGTGGTGCGCGCACGCGCGCTGGCCAAGCAGCTCGGCTGCGACATGGCCATCATCGACAAACGCCGGCCCAAGGCGAACGTGTCAGAAGTGATGCATGTCATCGGCGACATCGACGGCCGCAACTGCGTCATCATGGACGACATGATTGACACAGCCGGCACGCTGGTCAAGGCCGCCGAAGTGCTCAAGGAGCGCGGCGCCAAGAAGGTTTACGCCTACTGCACGCACCCGATTTTTTCGGGCCCGGCCATTGAGCGTATTGCTCAGGGCGAAGCGCTGGATGAAGTGGTCATCACCAACACCATCCCCCTGAGCCAGGCGGCCCAGGACTGCAAGAAAATTCGCCAGCTCTCCGTGGCACCGCTGATTGCCGAGACAATCCAGCGCATCGCCAGTGGTGAGTCGGTCATGAGTTTGTTCTCGGACCAGGACAACCTGTTCTGATCCGGGACAAAAAGCCGGCTGCCGCGGCACAGTGCTGCAGCAGCTTTTTTAGGGAAGATTTCACGGGTCCAGGAATGGACTCATGGAGTGTTCCAATGTCGAGGTGAGCGGGTCGCGGCCCACCTCTTTTGGAGAATATTATGAAATTCGTCGCTTTTGAGCGCGCCAAGCAGGGCACGGGTGCGAGCCGCCGTCTCCGCATCACGGGCCGCACGCCCGGTATTGTTTACGGTGGAACCGGTGAACCGTCGCTGATCGAACTCGATCACAACGCACTGTGGCACGCCATCAAGAAAGAAGCTTTCCACGCTTCCGTCCTCGAGATGGAACTCGGTGGCAAGACCCAGAAGGTTTTGCTGCGCGATCTGCAGATGCATCCCTTCAAACAGCTGATCCAGCACGTTGACTTCCAGCGTGTGGATGCCAAGACCCGCCTGACCATGAAAGTGCCACTGCACTACAGCGGCGAAGAAGAGTCTCCTGCGGTCAAGGCCGAAAACTGCCTGGTCAACCACGTGCTGACCGAGCTGAGCATCTCCTGCCTGCCGAAAGACCTGCCCGAATTCATCGCCGTAGATCTGACCGGCCTGAAAAAAGGCACCTCGCTGCACGTCAAGGACATCACGCTGCCCAAGGGCGTGAAGTTTGTCGCCAAGGGTGGTCAGGACAACCCGGTGCTGGTGTCGGTCTCTGCCGTTTCCGAAGAAGCTGAAGCCGATGCAGCAGCTGCTGCTGCCGCGGCCGTGCCTGTGGATCCCAAGGCAGCCAAAGCCGCTGCCGCCAAGGAAGCCAAAGCCGGCGCCAAGGCTGACGCTGCCAAGCCCGCTGCCAAGAAGTAATTCATCACGGCATCGGCCTGAAAAAGGCCTGCAGCCCTTGTCCTCCCCGGAGGCCAAGGGCTTTTTTCTTTTGGGGAAACGCCTGCTGCCCCGATAATCCGGTAGCGGACCCGCCCCGCAGACCTTTCTCCTCTCATCACAGCGCATGATCAAACTTTTTGTTGGCCTGGGCAACCCGGGCCCCGAATACGAGGCAACACGCCACAACGCCGGTTTCTGGTGGACCGAGGCGCTGGCGCGCGAGCTCAAGCTGACGCTGGCACTCGACAAAAACTACCATGGCCGCGTCGCCCGGACCACGGTCAAGGGGCAAACTGTCTGGCTGCTCGAGCCCCTGACTTTCATGAACCTGTCGGGCAAATCGGTGGCCGCCCTCGCGCGCTTTTTCAAGATTGCGCCTGAAGAGATTCTGGTGGCGCACGACGAACTCGACATCGTTCCCGGCCAGATCAAGCTCAAGTTCGGCGGAAGCCACGCCGGCCACAATGGCCTGCGCGACATCCACGCCCAGCTTGGTACCGACGACTACTGGCGCCTGCGTATCGGGGTGGGCCACCCGGGCGTGAAGTCCGAAGTCATCAACTGGGTGCTGAAAAAGCCCTCGCAGGAACACCGCACGGCGATCGAGGACAGCATTGCCCGTGCATTGAAAGCCGTGCCGGAATTACTGGCCGGCGAGATGGAAAAAGCCACCATGCTGATCCACACCAGCACGCCGCCACGGCCGAAGCCGCCGCGCAAGCCTGAGGCCGAGGACTCTGAAAACGATTAAGGCATCACGCTGCGGCTGTGGTGTGTTTTGGACAGTAGGCGTAACTCCCCACTCCCAACCTCCCGCCCTTCCCTCGCCCCGCTGGGCGATGGAAGGGAGCCTCATTTGGCTGCGTG
>NZ_JBDTTH010000138.1:0-7053 GCF_039930745.1 Polaromonas sp.
CGTCTGTACTGTCGTCGCTTCGCCTTCGCGTTCACGAATGATGTAGAAATGGAATAAACCCGTGGGCCCTGTCCCTTGCTTGATCTTCGACAGCCTGCCCGCAGTGCGGCCCGGGCGATGGCTGCAACGTGAGTTTGCGCCTACAGCAACAAGCGCCGTCAGCGCTTGGCAAGCGGCCGGACGCACCGCAAAAATAAACCACCATGGCGAGTGACGCAGTGCCTTCTCTCGATAAATTTCCCACAGCAGCCGCATCGCGCCTCTGGCCGCGCCTGCGGCGCTGGCTGATGCCGGCCTTTGGTGTCCTGGTTCTTTGCCTGCTGATCTCGCATGCGCACAAAGTCGACTGGGCCGGTGCGTGGCAGGCGCTGAGGCAATATTCCCCGCTGCGGCTGCTGGCAGTGCTGGGCATCGCGACGGCCAGCCACATGCTCTACGGCTGTTATGACCTGATCGGCCGGCACCACACGCGGCACCGGCTGTCACGCTGGTGCACCTGGGCTATCGCCGTTGCCAGTTATGCCTTCAACCTGAACCTGGGCTCGCTGGTGGGCGGTATGGCCTTGCGCGCGCGCCTGTATGCCCGTGCCGGCTTGGACGAAGTGACTATCGCGCAGGTGATCGGCATCAGCCTGGCCACCAACTGGCTCGGTTATGGGCTGCTGGCCGGCAGCCTGTTTGCCGCCGGCGTGATCGAGGCGCCCGCCCAGGCGCATATGGCCAGCGGGACCTTGCGCGCCTTGGGCGGCTTGATGGTTCTGCTGGCGATCGGCTATGTGGTGGCCTGCGCCCTGACAAGTGGGAGCGAGTGGCGCATACGCGGCAAAAGTCTGCGTCTGCCGCCTGCAAAAATTGCATTGGTGCAGCTTGCCGTATCGGCAACGAACTGGGCGCTGATGGGCGCCGCGATGTATCTGCTGCTCAACCAGCAGGTGTCGTATGGCACGGCCCTTGGCGTGCTGATGGCCGCGTCGGTGGTCGGGGTGCTGATTCCGATTCCCGGTGGGCTGGGCGTGCTTGAGGCTGTTTACCTCGTGCTGCTGAGCGGCAGCATCCGCCAGGGCGTGCTGATGGGCGCGGTGCTGGCCTACCGGAGCCTGTATTACCTGGTGCCACTGGCCGGCGGTCTGCTGTTGTACCTGCTGCTTGAGCGCTACGCCTCCACACATCCCGCGACGGACGGCGCCGCTGCACCGCCCGTGTAGTACAAGCCAAAACGCAAACGCCGGCCTTGCGGCAAGCTTGCAGGCCGGCGAATTTCGCGCCCGGCTGATCAGCTGCGCGCGGGAATGGCCAGGCCTTTGGCCACGGCCGGACGTGCGACGAACGCTTCCACCACGCGTTTCACGTTGGCAAAGCTGTCGAAACCGACCAGCTCGCCCGCCTCATAAAACCCGTTCAGATTGCGCACCCAGCCGAAGGTGGCAATGTCGGCGATGGTGTAGCTGTCGCCCATGATCCAGCGGCGGCCTTCAAGCCGCTGGTCCAGCACGCCGAGCAGGCGTTTTGATTCCGCAACGTAGCGGTCGCGCGGGCGTTTGTCTTCGTACTCCTTGCCTGCGAACTTGTGGAAGAAGCCGAGCTGGCCGAACATGGGGCCGATGCCGCCCATCTGGAACATCAGCCACTGGATGGTTTCGTAGCGAGCGGCGGGGTCTGCCGGCATGAACTGCCCGGTTTTCTCGGCCAGGTAGATCAGGATGGCGCCGGACTCGAACAAGGCCAGCGGTTTGCCGCCTGGGCCGTTCGGGTCAAGGATGGCCGGGATCTTGTTGTTGGGGTTGAGCGAAAGAAACGCCGGCGACATCTGGTCGTTGGTGGCGAAGTCAACCAGGTGCGGCTCATAGGGCAGGCCGGTCTCTTCCAGCATGATGGACACCTTGACGCCGTTAGGCGTCGGCAGCGAATAAAGCTGGATGCGCTCAGGATGTTGCGCGGGCCATTTCTGGGTGATAGGGAAGGTGGAGAGATCGTTCATGGTGGCGGAATTGTCTTGTCAAGGAACAAAGCGCGGCTGCAGCGCCTCATGGAATCCCAACGACGAATAGGGGTATTTGCGCCGGCCCTCGCGGATGGACCGGCGCATGCTGTTCAGCGCGGTGTTGGCACGGTGACGCGCATGGCCGCCCAGGCCAGCTCCCAGGCAGCCACCCATGGCGCGGCCCACAGGTTAAGAATGTCGCCCGGTTCATGGCGTTGCCCATGGGTGCGCCATTCATACACCGGGCGGTAGCCTTGAGCGGCCGCTGCTACGGTTCCGTGCCTGTCGTAGGCAGCACGCCGGTCTGGTGCGCGGAGCACGTCATAGGCCTGCGCAATTTCCTTGAAGAATGCCTCGGCATTTTTTTCATCGCTGACGTCGGGGTGGTATTTTCGCGCAAGCCTGCGGTAGGCGTGCTTGATGTCGTTCGGCGTCGCGGTGCGTGCCACACCCATGACCGTGTAGTAGTCCTTGAATTTCATGAAAAAAGCTTTCAGGCGCGAATAAGCAATGCCAGTGACCTTAACGGAAAATGTCTGGCCGTGCATGGAGAGTGCAGCCCACTGTGCTTCAGGCGCTGCAGGAGACCCTGCTGTAAGCGATGCGTCAGAAACAGCCGCGGGCCCGGGCCTCGTGGAGCTCAAGCATGAGCGAGTCCACATCGTCCAGGCTTGTGATGGGGCGCGCCAGCTGGGCCAGCAGCGGCACGGGCAGCAGCACCTCTTCTTTTTCGGCGGCAGGCTTGCGTGAACCCAGGGGCAGGGTGTCAAGGTAGCGTTGATAGGTGGTTGACATGATGAAAGAAGTCCCTTGCATATCGATGGCTTCATCGTGGGACTGTTTGCGGGGCCACTGGGTAGGTGCACTCGCATTTCCCTGTCAGCCATGGCGTGCCGGCACTGTCGCCTGAACTTGCAGGGCGCACCGGTGCTCTCCTACACGCGTGCCGCGACGCGTTTGCATGTTGGCCGCATCCTTCGCGGATAATTTCGGAACATCTTCCGCAAGCATCGCCATGAACATCACTGCAAATCCCCACGCCATCACCACACTGGATCAGCTCGCGGCAATTTTTGGAGAGGTGGGCGAGGCCTCCAGCAGGAAAGAAGTGCCTTTCGTTCACCCCCACTATCGCGCGTTGATCGAAGCATCGCCGTTTGCCGTGCTGGCCACGGCGGGGCCGGATGGGCTGGACGCTTCGCCGCGTGGCGATGCACCGGGTTTTGTGCAGGTCGAGGACGACACCACGCTGCTGCTGCCCGAGCGCCGGGGCAACAACCGCGTGGACAGCCTGCGCAACCTTCTTGCCGACCCCCGGATGGCCCTGCTGTTCCTGATCCCCGGCGTGGGCGAAACGCTGCGTGTCAACGGCAGGGCCAGCATCACGACCGCGCCTGAGCTTCTGGAGCGTTTTACCGTGCAGGGCCAGTTGCCCAAATGTGTGATCGTCGTGAAGGTGGAGTCGGTGTTTTTCCAGTGTGCACGGGCCATCCAGCGTTCGGGCCTGTGGCTGGCACCGGCACCGGATGCACGCACCAAGGTACCCAGCCCCGGCACCATTCTTCAGGCGCTGACCGATGCATCCGTGAATGGCGAGGCTTATGACCGCGAGCTGCCGGCGCGCCAGCGAGCCACGCTGTACTGAGCCAACATTTTTCTGATTGCTATTGAATGGATAGCAATACAAGTCCTTTGATTAATGGGTACGCCCATTTTCAATAAAAGAATCCCGCAGCTTACACAGTCGGGCAGGGCATCTTGCGGGGCTCTTGCGCCGCCAATGGCATGTCAAGGTCTCGGTGATTCGGCCAGGAACCGTTCCAGCGCCAATGTCAGCATCGTGGTCTGGTCCTTGTGCGCCTCGTGGCCGGCAAAGGGAATACTCAGGTACCGGGCCTTGGGAAGCTGGGCCAGCAGTGCGTTGACGCTGGCGCGCGAGACCAGGTGGTCGTCGTCGCCGCGCACCAGTAGCAGCGGACAGCGAATGCGCACGCAGCTGTCGCCCGGGTAACCGTCTGGGCCTTCGTCCAGCCACATCTTCATCACCGCCGGCACCAGCGCGTCGAAATCCCTGTCGGGGCTGAGCGCTTCGTAGTCATCGACCATTTCGGGGAATTTCTGACGCCAGGACTGCGCGGTGATCTGGCGATAGATATCGAATGATTTGTCGCCCGGGGCCGGGTGTGCGTGCGCACCGATGGCTACCAGCTTGTCGACGCGCGAATCGGCAGCGGACGCCATGCGCAGCCCCACGATGCCGCCGTCGCTGAACCCGATCACGCCGTAGCGCTGCAGCCCGAAGTGTGCTGCCACCGCTTGGGCATCAGACTGCAGCAGCGCATAACTCAGCCCCTTATCGCCCAGCGACGAAGCGCCCTGGCCCCGGCTGTCCATGCCGACCAGAAAGTATTTTTCTGCCAGCGGCGCAGTGATGGCGTTGAAGTTTTCGATGTCCAGCATGCCTCCATGCAGCATCAACAGGGCAGGCTTCGATGCCTCGCCCAGCGTCTCGGCATAGATGCTGGCCCCGTTGATCTGCAGGTGCTTGCCGTTCCGGTGAGTGAACTGATTCATGGGAAAAAGTGTGTTTGGGTGTTTGTCTGACAAGGCAAGGGCTGGTGTAGCAGCTTCCGTCACAGCCTGCCATTAGCATGTTGCTGATGTCAAGCAGGGAAGCTTAACAACGCGTAACGGACGCGTGTGCGGTGCACGGGCCGTTTGCATTTCGGAACAAGGTGGCTTCGCGCTTGACGGCGCTGCTTGTTCATGAAGCGGGGTCTGGTTTACCGGTGGCGGAATACCAGGCAGCCAGGCAACTGTTCCGGCAGAGCCTGTCGAAGACCTGCTCCAAAAGTGAAGGACTGTGCGAAGGACTTCCGCTCCTGTCCGCTGTGTTGCGCTTTTACTTCTGCTATTGAAAAAATAGCTGCTTGTGCCCGTCCTTAAATGGTTGGCGCCTTATTTTATTGAAAATTAGTAACTACTCAGCGCACTGCATACGGCACGCTTTTCTTGCCCCCTCGCCCTCTGGGAGAGGGAGTAACTCCAGCCCAGATGAGCTGAGTAGTTACGAAAATTACTTATGCAGCTGCGCTGGCGAAGCCGGCGGCGCGCTGCACTTCGATACGGATCTCTTCGGTCAGCCGTGCCTTCAGCTCCACGAAAGCCGGCGTGGTTTTGACCGAGTAGTGGCGCGGGTGGGCAATCTCTACCTTCAGGTCGCACTTGATGCGGCCCGGGCGCGCGCTCATCACCACCACGCGGTTGCCCATGAAGATGGCCTCGTCGATGTCATGCGTGACAAACAGCACGGTTTTGCGCTCCGCTTCCCAGATGCCCTGCAACAGTTCCTGCATGAGCTCGCGAGTCTGGTGGTCCAGCGCGCCAAAGGGCTCGTCCATCAGCAGCATGCGCGGGTTGTTGGCCAGCGCGCGGGCCAGCGCCGTGCGCTGCTGCATGCCGCCCGAGAGTTGCTTCGGGAAATGGTTTTCAAAACCGGTGAGACCCACTTTCTGGATGAAAGGGTGGGCGATCGCATGCTGCTCGTCCAGCGGCAGGCCTTTTTCGCGCAAGCCAAAACAGACGTTCTCAAGAATACTGAGCCAGGGAAACAGCGTGTAGCTCTGAAACACCATGCCGCGGTCGGCCCCGGGGCCGGTGACAGGCCGGCCGTCCAGTGTGATGCTGCCGGTGCTTGGCGTGTCCAGCCCGGCCACCATGCGCAGCAGCGTGCTTTTGCCGCAGCCCGAAGGGCCGAGGATGGTGATGAAGTCGTTCTCTGCCACGCTGAGGTCGGTAGCCTGCAGCGCGACCGTGCCGCCGTTGGCGCCGGCAAAGGTCTTGGAGACCTGGGAGATTTGAAGAATGGTCATGGATAAGCAACGCAGTGGGACGAGCCTCGAAACTGTCTTTTCAAGCAGGGGCCGCGGAACCGGCTTTGCCGGGCCGCAGGCGCAGCGCCCCCTCGGGGGGCAGCGCAGCACACGAAGTGGCAAGCGTGGGGGCTCACAATCTCGCCCACGGGAACAGCTTGCGGTTCAACGCCTTGAACGCAAAGTCGGTCACAAGACCAATCACGCCGATCACGATGATGCCGAAGATGATCTGGTCGGTGGCCAGCAGTGCCTGGCTGTCGGTGATCATGTGGCCGATGCCGCTGGACGCGCCTATCAGTTCGGCGACGATCACATAAGTCCAGGCCCAACCCAGCACCATGCGCAGGGTCTCGGCAATCTCCGGCGCGCTGCTCGGCAGCAGCACACGGGTGACGATGCCGCGGTCGCCCGCCCCCAATGTGTACGCGGCTTCGACCAGGTCGCGCCGGGTGTTGCCCACGCTGACCGCGAACATCAACACCAACTGGAAGAACGAGCCGATAAAAATGACGGCCAGTTTTTGCGCTTCGCCGATGCCGGCCCAGAGGATCAGCAGCGGGATGAAGGCCGAGGCCGGTAGGTAGCGCGCAAAACTCACGAAGGGTTCGAAAAACGCTTCGATGGGTTTGTAGGCGCCCATCAGCACACCCAGCGGTACGGCCAGCACGGCGGCGATGAGAAACCCACCCAACACCCTCCACACCGTCATGCCGATGTCTTTGATAAAGCCCTGGTTGGCCAGCAGGTCGTAACCCGAGCGCACCATGGTGACGGGGTCGGCCAGGAAGGTCTTGGACACATAGCCGCCGAAGGTGGCAAAGGCCCACACTGCGAAGAACAGCACGAAGAATGAAATACCCAGCGCAATGCGTGCGGCGGGAGCAACGGGTTGGAGAGGTCGCATGGGTTTACAGGTGTAGGCTCGTCATCCCGGACTCGATCCGGGATCCATGACCCGAGCGCCAGCAATTCAGCGCTCAGGCATGGATTGCGGGTTCCCGGATCAAGTCCGGGACAGGCTCTACCCGCAATGACAGGTTTGTTATTTCAGGAAACGCGTGTCTGCCAGTTTGCTCATGTCGGGGAGCGACTTGATCACACCGGCTTCCAGCAGCAACTCGGCGGCTTCCTTGCTGAAGGTAGCGTGTTCGCCGGCAAAGAATTTCTGGTTGGCCGCGCGGTCCTGCCAGCGCAGGT
>NZ_JBDTTH010000139.1:0-7014 GCF_039930745.1 Polaromonas sp.
ATTTACAAGGTGCCGCGCATGCTGCATGAGCAGGGCCTGGACGGCCTGATCTGCGACAAGCTGCGCCTGAACACGCCACCAGCCAACCTCAAACGTTGGGACGATCTGGTTTACGAAACCGCACACCCGGCCAATGAAGTGCACATTGCCATGGTCGGCAAATATGTGGACCTGTCGGACAGCTACAAATCGCTCAACGAAGCGATCCGTCACGCCGGCATGAAAAACCACGCCAAGGTCGTGATCGACTATGTCGATTCGGAAACCATCACCGTGGACAACGTCTCGCGCCTGGCCAAGTTCGACGGTATCCTGGTGCCCGGCGGCTTTGGCAAGCGTGGCATCGAAGGCAAGATCTGCGCAGCGCGGTTTGCCCGTGAAAACAAGGTGCCCTACCTCGGCATTTGCCTGGGCATGCAGGTTGCCACCATTGAATTTGCACGCCATGTGGCAGGCCTGAAAGACGCCAACAGCACCGAGTTCGAACCCGACAGCCCGAACCCGGTGATCGCGCTGATCACCGAATGGAAAGACGAAGACGGCACCATCAAGACCCGCAACGAGCAGTCTGACCTGGGCGGCACCATGCGACTGGGTGCGCAAAGCTCCGACGTGGCCAAAAACACCCTGGCTCACAAGATTTACGGCGACGTGGTCACCGAGCGGCATCGCCACCGCTACGAGGCCAATGTGCATTACCTGGACAAGCTGCGCGGTGCTGGTCTGGTGATCTCGGCCCTGACCCAGCGCGAACACCTCACGGAAATTGTCGAGCTGCCGCAAGACGTGCACCCCTGGTTCATGGGTGTGCAGTTCCACCCTGAATTCAAGTCCACCCCGTGGGCCGGCCATCCGCTGTTCAATGCCTATGTAAAAGCCGCGCTGGATCACCAGACCGCCGGCAAACCGCAGAACAAAGCGCTGAAAGTAGTGGCATGAAACTGTGTGGCTTCGAGATCGGCCTCGACAAACCGTTTTTCCTGATCGCCGGCCCTTGCGTCGTCGAATCCGAGCAATTGCAGATGGACACGGCCGGCACGCTGAAAGAAATCACGGCTTCGCTGGGCATCCCCTTCATTTTCAAGTCCAGCTACGACAAGGCCAACCGTTCCAGCGGCACCAGCTTTCGCGGCCCCGGCATGGCCAAAGGCCTGGAAATCCTGGCCAAGGTCAAACGCGAACTGGGCCTGCCTATCCTGACCGATGTGCATTCGGAGGCCGAGATTGCCACCGTTGCCGCCGTGGTCGATGTGCTGCAGACACCGGCCTTCCTTTGCCGCCAGACCGACTTCATCCACGCGGTGGCGCAATCGGGCAAACCGGTCAATATCAAGAAGGGCCAGTTTCTTGCCCCCGGCGACATGAAAAACGTCATCGACAAGGCGCGCGCCGCAGCACGTGAAAAAGGCCTGAACGAAGACAGCTTCATGGCCTGCGAACGCGGTGCGAGTTTTGGCTACAACAACCTGGTGAGCGACATGCGCAGCCTGGCCATCATGCGCGAGACAAAGGCACCGGTGGTGTTTGACGCCACGCATTCGGTGCAATTGCCTGGCGGCAATGGCACCAGCAGCGGTGGCATGCGCGAGATGGTGCCGGTGCTGGCCCGCGCAGCAGTGGCGGTTGGCATTTCCGGCCTCTTCATGGAAACCCATCCGGACCCGGCCAAGGCCATGAGCGACGGCCCCAACGCCGTGCCGCTCAAACACATGAAGGCCTTGCTGGAAACGCTGCTGGAGCTGGACCGTGTGACCAAGAAAAACGGCTACCTCGAAAACAACTTCGAAGCCTGAATCCGGCACACCTGTCCATACCAGAGACAAGCATGACACCCGCCTACATCATCGTCGACATGAAGATCACCGACCCCGAGCAGTACAAGCAGTACATGGCCGTCGCGCCCGCCGCAGTGGCAGCCGCCGGCGGCGAATACCTGGTACGTGGCGGCAAGTTTGAGACGCTGGAAGGCAACTGGCAGCCCGCGCGCGTCGCGATGCTGCGCTTCCCCAACTACGAAAAGGCCAAGGCCTTTTATGACGAAGAAATGTACCGTGCCGCGCGCGCCAAGCGCGCCGGTGCCACCGAGTTTTTCAATATGGTGCTGGTCGAAGGCGTTGCCGCCCCGGTCTGATCCCTCTCTGTAAAAAAAGGAACTAAATGAGCGCAATTGTTGATATCGTTGGCCGCGAAATTCTCGATAGCCGTGGCAACCCCACAGTTGAGTGCGATGTGTTGCTTGAGTCGGGTGTGATGGGCCGTGCCGCAGTGCCTTCGGGCGCTTCCACCGGCTCCCGCGAAGCCATCGAGCTGCGCGACGGCGACAAGTCGCGCTACCTCGGCAAGGGTGTGCTCAAGGCCGTCGAATACATCAACACCGAAATCTCCGAAGCCGTGCTGGGCCTGGATGCGAGCGAACAGGCCTTCCTGGACCGCACGCTGATCGACCTGGACGGCACCGATAACAAGGCGCGCCTGGGCGCCAACGCGATGCTGGCCGTCAGCATGGCTGTGGCTCGCGCGGCAGCCGAAGAAGCCGGCCTGCCGCTGTACCGCTACTTCGGCGGCATGGGTGCCATGCAGATGCCGGTGCCCATGATGAACGTGATCAACGGCGGCGCGCACGCCAACAACAGCCTGGACCTGCAGGAGTTCATGATCGTGCCTGTGGGCGCACCGAGCTTTCGCGAAGCCCTGCGATGGGGTGCCGAGGTCTTCCACGCGCTCAAGAAAATCTTGCACGACCGGGGCATCAGCACCGCCGTCGGCGACGAGGGCGGCTTTGCACCCAGCGTTGAAAACCATGAGGCAGCGATTGCGTTGATCCTGGAAGCCATCGACAAGGCCGGCTACACCGCCGGTGAGCAAATCGCGCTGGCGCTGGACTGCGCGGCCAGCGAGTTCTACAAAGACGGCCTGTATGTGCTCGAAGGCGAAGGCGGCCTACAACTGAACGCCCAGCAATGGACCGACATGCTGGCTACTTGGTGCGACAAGTACCCCATCATCAGCATCGAAGACGGCATGCACGAAGGCGACTGGGATGGCTGGAAAATCCTGACCGAACGCCTGGGCAAGAAGGTGCAGTTGGTCGGCGACGACCTGTTTGTCACCAACACCAAAATCCTCAAGGAAGGCATTGACAAGCATATTGCCAATTCCATCCTCATCAAGATCAACCAGATCGGCACGCTGACCGAAACCTTCGCGGCCATCGAGATGGCCAAACGCGCCGGCTACACCGCGGTGATTTCGCATCGATCCGGCGAGACTGAAGACGCGACGATTGCCGACATTGCCGTTGGCACCAACGCCGGCCAGATCAAGACTGGCTCGCTGAGCCGCTCGGACCGCATGGCCAAGTACAACCAGTTGCTGCGCATCGAAGAAGACCTGGGTGACATCGCGACCTACCCTGGCCGCGCTGCCTTTTACAACTTGAAGTAGATGGCCCCCACGCTTGTCGCTTCGCGTACTGCGCTGCCCCCCGAGGGGGCACTGCGCCTGCGGACTGGCAAAGCCAGATCCACGGCCCCGGCTGGTGAAGAAAGAGTCCCCGCGCTTGTCGCTTCGTGCGCCTACCGCGCGCTGCCCCTTGCACGAAGAAGGGGGGCCGTTGCGCCTGCGGCCCGGCCCTTCGACAAGCTGAGGACAGGCCAAGGCCGGTTCCGCGGCCCTGGCTGGCCTGGATCCGAATCCCCCTCGTTCGCGCGCTTCGTGTCGTTTGCAGCCCTTCGGGCCTAGACATGGGGTCACGCCTCGTCCCCGCCCTCCTGGTTGCGCTGCTGGTCATTGTCCACGCGCAACTCTGGTTTGGCCGGGGCAGCCTTCCCAGCGTCAATGAGATGCAGCGCAGGCTGAGCGAGAAAACCGTGCAAAACACCCAGACGCTGGCCGACAACGAACGGCTGTCGGCCGAGGTCAAAGACCTCAAAGAAGGCCTGGAGATGGTGGAAGAAAAGGCGCGCCAGGAATTGGGTATGGTCAAGCCCAACGAAATCTTTGTACAGATTGCGCGCTGACCGGGGCACAACTTGCTCTGTTTTCAATAGCTGCCAGCGCAATACCCATAAGGGCTGGAGCCAAATTTGACGATTCATCCAGCGAAAACCGGCCGCGCTTCCGGCGAACCGCAGCGGGTGGCGGTACTGGGCGCGCCGGGTACCGGCAAAACCCGGCTGGCCACCGAACTTCAGGTGGCGCTGGGCCACAGCCCTGACGGGGAATCTGCTTTCGTGGTCGCCGACGACCCGCCGCTGGCGGCTGTTTTGCCGGCAGCAGATGGAGAAAAGGCGGGCTTTCGGCGTTTTGACCGGGTCCTGCTGATGGGTCTGGACCTGCCCGCACCCAACGCCGGAGAGTCGACGCGGCACAGTGCCGACCAACAGCTGCGCCAAATCCTCGCCAAAACAGATCAGCCTTACACCGTGGTTTACGGCACAGGCGCTGCTCGCCTTGCCAACGCACTGGGTGCGCTGAACGGGCTGCTTGCCTGCGGGAATCCGCAGGCTGTGCCGACAACCAGCACCCAGGCGCACCGGCCCTGGGTCTGGGCCTGCGACACCTGCAGCGACCCGGACTGCGAACGCCGGCTGCTCAGCGACCTGCTGGCCAGCCGCGTGTCCTGACGATCACTGGACGGTCGGCGCCGGTGGCTGCTGGCTGACCTGGCTGGTGAATATCTGCGCTGCATCCACAGGATCGAACCCGTACTGCGCACCGCAGAACTCGCAGCCCACGTCAATCCGGCCGCGTTCGGCAATGATGCTTTCCACCTCGTCCGTGCCCAGGCCACGCAGCATGCCGCTGACGCGTTCCTGCGAACAACTGCAGGCAAAGGTCGGCGCCACCGGCTCGAAGCGCGTGACCTGTTCTTCCCAGAACAGGCGGCGCAGGATGGTATCGGCGTCCAGACCCAGCAGCTCCTCGCGCTTGAGTGTGCCGGCCAGCAGCGCAATACGTTTGTAGTCTTCGTTGCGGCCGATTTCGTCCTCGTTGGCATCGCGGTCGATCTGGCCTTCAAGGTTGCCTTCGCCCTTGACCGGCAGGCGCTGGATCAGCAGGCCGGCCGCCACCTGGCCGTCGGCGGCGAGGATCAGTTTGGTGTCCAGCTGCTCGCTCTGCAGCATGTAGTGCTCCAGCACTTCGCTGAGGTTCTCGATTTTTTCGCGCTGGTCGCCAAACAGCGGCACCACGCCCTGATAGGGCTGCTGGCCCGGCAGTTTGTCTTTGGGGTCCAGCGTGATGGCGCAGCGCCCCTGGTTGTTGACATTGACGAGACGGCTTAAGGTGTCACCCGATTGCACCTCGCCCGTCACAGTGGCAGTGGCGCGCAGACTCAGGTCCGGCTGCACCTCGGCCACCGCAAGCTTGACCGGCCCATCACCGAAGATCTGCAACACCAGCGCGCCGTTGAACTTGATGTTGCCCTGCATCAGCGCGCCCGCGGCCGTCATTTCACCCAGCAGTTGCATGACCTCGGCCGGATAGCCGCCGGCAGCCTCGCGACGCTTGAGGATTTCCTGCCAGGCATCGGTCAGGCGCACCAGCATGCCGCGCACAGGTAGGCCGTCGAAAAGAAATTTATGCAATTCAGAAGGCATGGAGCCCCCACGGTCGTTCGCTACGCGTAACTCCCTGCCCCCCGAGGGGACCGCTGCGCCTGCGGGCCGGCAAAGCCGGACCCGCGGCCCTGGCTGGCTTGTAAGTGGTTTGCGACGGTCGAGTGATGGGGTTGGTCATGGGGGTGCTCAGGCGATCTTCTTGAAGCCGGCCTTGTAGCGGCGGGCATTCTCTAAATAGTGATGGGCGATCATTTTTAAACCCTCGATCTGCTCGGGCGACAACTGGCGCACCGCCTTGGCCGGGCTGCCGAGGATCATGGAGCCATCGGGAAACTCCTTGCCTTCGGTCACCAGCGAGCCCGCGCCCACCAGGCAGTTTTTGCCGATCTTCGCCTTGTTCAGAACAATGGCGCCGATGCCGATCAATGAGCCGTCGCCGATGGTGCAGCCGTGCAGCATGACCTGATGGCCGATAGAGACATTCTCGCCAAGGGTCAGCGGCACACCCATGTCGGCATGCAGCACGCTGGCGTCCTGAACATTGGTGCCGCGCCCTATGCGTATGGTTTCGGTGTCGCCGCGTATCACCGTGCCGAACCAGACACTTGCGCCTTCAGCCAGCTCCACATCGCCAATCACCTGGGCGCTATCGGCCACCCAGGCGGTCTCGTGCATTTTCGGGGCCAGTTCGTCGAGTTGGTAAATCGCCATCGTTTTTCCTCTGTTTTGCCTTGTCTCTGGATCAGTCCATTGTAAAGAGGCACCCCCGTCTTTCGCCGACAATCCGGGCATGACCCTGCCCGCCTCCCCGCCCGAGCTGCGCCAATTGGCCCTGCAAGCGCTGCTGCAGCCGGATCCACAGAAAAAAGTGCTGCTGGCCCACGCCCTGAAAGCGCAAGCAGCTACGCTTTCGATAGCAGACAAGCTGACGATAGCCCCGCCCACCAGCCTGCCCGGCTGCCCCGCGCGGCCGGAACTGCGCTCGCACCTGGACGTACCTAAACGCTCGCCGTACACGCCGGCGGGCCTGGCCGCCCTGCTGCATGCGGTGACCCACATCGAGTTCAACGCCATCAACCTCGCGCTTGACGCGGTCTGGCGCTTCGACGGCATGCCAACCGCCTACTACTTCGATTGGCTGCGCGTGGCCGCTGAAGAGGCACACCACTTCAGCCTGCTACGCGCGCAGTTGCAGGCCATGGGTTACGACTATGGCGACTTCCCCGCCCACACCGGCCTCTGGGACATGACCGCCAAAACAGCCGATGACGTACTCGCGCGCATGGCGCTGGTGCCACGCACGCTGGAGGCCCGCGGGCTGGACGCCACGCCGCCCATGCAGGCCAAGCTGCGCAAGGTCGGCACGCCGGATGCCCTCGCGGCCGTCGCCATCCTTGACATCATCCTGCGCGACGAGATCGGCCACGTCGCCATCGGCAACCACTGGTACCGG
>NZ_JBDTTH010000140.1:0-6849 GCF_039930745.1 Polaromonas sp.
AGATCGGCATGGCTTCGCCCGAGAAGATCCGTTCGTGGTCTTTCGGCGAAGTGAAAAAGCCTGAAACCATCAACTACCGCACCTTCAAACCTGAGCGTGATGGTCTTTTTTGCGCCAAGATCTTTGGTCCCATCAAGGACTACGAATGCCTGTGCGGCAAGTACAAGCGCCTCAAGCACCGCGGTGTCATCTGCGAGAAGTGCGGCGTTGAAGTCACGCAGACCAAGGTTCGCCGCGAGCGCATGGGTCACATCGACCTGGCCGCGCCGTGCGCGCACATCTGGTTCCTGAAGTCGCTGCCGTCGCGCCTGGGCCTGGTGCTCGACATGACGCTGCGCGACATCGAACGCGTGCTGTACTTTGAAGCCTATGTGGTGACCGACCCCGGCATGACGCCGCTGAAGAAATTCAGCATCATGTCCGAGGACGACTACGACGCCAAGCGCAAGGAATACGGCGACGAGTACACCGCCAAGATGGGCGCCGAAGGCATCAAGGACCTGCTCGAAGGGCTGGACCTCGACGTCGAAATCGACAAGCTGCGCAACGACCTGACCGGCTCCGAAATCAAGATCAAGAAAAACGCCAAGCGTTTGAAATTGATGGAAGCGTTCAAGAAATCCGGCATCAAACCGCACTGGATGGTGCTGGACGTCCTGCCTGTGTTGCCGCCGGACCTGCGTCCACTGGTGCCGCTGGACGGTGGCCGCTTCGCGACCTCCGACCTGAACGACCTGTACCGCCGCGTCATCAACCGCAACAGCCGTCTGCGCCGCCTGCTGGAACTGAAAGCGCCCGAAATCATTGCCCGCAATGAAAAGCGCATGCTGCAGGAAGCTGTGGATTCGTTGTTGGACAACGGCCGCCGCGGCAAGGCCATGACGGGCGCCAACAAGCGCGCGTTGAAGTCGCTGGCCGACATGATCAAAGGCAAGTCAGGCCGTTTCCGCCAGAACTTGCTGGGCAAACGCGTCGACTACTCTGGCCGTTCTGTCATTACCGTGGGCCCGACGCTCAAGCTGCACCAGTGCGGTTTGCCAAAGCTGATGGCGCTGGAGCTGTTCAAGCCTTTCATCTTCGCGCAACTCGAGTCGCGCGGCATTGCCACTACCATCAAGGCAGCCAAGAAGGAAGTTGAATCTGGCACGCCGGTGGTGTGGGACATCCTGGAAGAGGTGATCAAAGAGCACCCGGTTATGTTGAACCGCGCGCCCACGCTGCACCGCCTCGGCATCCAGGCCTTTGAGCCCATCCTGATTGAAGGCAAGGCCATCCAGCTGCACCCGCTCGTCTGCTCGGCTTTCAACGCCGACTTCGACGGTGACCAGATGGCTGTTCACGTGCCTTTGTCTGTGGAAGCACAGATGGAAGCACGCACCCTGATGCTGGCGTCGAACAACATCCTGTTCCCTGCCAGTGGTGAGCCTTCCATCGTGCCGTCGCAGGACGTGGTGCTGGGTTTGTATTACACAACCCGCGAACGTACCAACGGCAAAGGCGAAGGCCTGGTGTTCTCCGACACCGGCGAAGTGCGCCGTGCTTTTGACGCGGGTGAGCTCGACCTGAACGCCCGCATCAGCGTGCGCCTGACCGAGTACACCAAGAGCAAGGAAACCGGCGAGTTCACGGCTTCGACCAAGCTGTGGGAAACCACCGGTGGCCGGGCTTTGCTGTCTGAAATCCTGCCCAAGGGCCTGCCTTTCTCGAACCTGAACAAGGCGCTGAAGAAGAAGGAAATCTCCAAGCTCATCAACGTGTCTTTCCGCAAATGCGGATTGAAAGAGACCGTGGTGTTTGCCGACAAGTTGTTGCAGTCGGGTTTCCGCCTGGCGACCAAGGCCGGTATTTCCATCTGTATCGATGACATGCTGATCCCCAAGGAAAAGCCGGCCATCATTTCCCGCGCCCAGAAGGAAGTCAAAGAGATCGAGCAGCAGTATGTCTCTGGCCTTGTGACCTCCGGTGAGCGCTACAACAAGGTGGTGGACATCTGGGGTAAGTCCGGCGATGAAGTGTCCAAGGTGATGATGGCCCAACTCTCGAAAGAGAAAGTCATCGACCGCCACGGCAAGGAAGTCGAGCAGGAGTCCTTCAACTCCATCTACATGATGGCCGACTCCGGCGCCCGCGGTTCCGCTGCGCAGATTCGCCAGGTCGCCGGCATGCGCGGCTTGATGGCCAAGCCTGACGGCTCGATCATCGAAACGCCGATTACCGCCAACTTCCGCGAAGGCCTGAACGTGCTGGAGTACTTCATCTCCACCCACGGTGCCCGAAAAGGCCTGGCTGACACGGCGCTGAAAACGGCCAACTCCGGTTACCTGACCCGCCGCCTGTGCGACGTGGTTCAGGATCTGGTGGTGACCGAAGAGGACTGCGGCACGCAGGATGGCTCGCTGATGCGCGCCATTGTCGAGGGCGGCGAGGTCATCGAATCGCTGCGCGACCGTATCCTCGGCCGCACAGCTGTGGAAGACATCCTGCATCCAGAGAACCGTTCCGTTCTCGCCAGGTCCGGCGTGATGCTGGACGAAGACCTGATCGAGGAACTCGAAGCAGCCGGCGTTGACGAAGTCAAGGTGCGTACCGCGCTGACCTGCGAAACCCGTTTCGGCCTGTGCGCCAAGTGCTACGGCCGCGACTTGGGCCGTGGTGGCCTGATCAACATCGGTGAAGCGGTCGGTATCATCGCCGCGCAATCGATTGGCGAACCAGGCACGCAGCTGACCATGCGGACTTTCCACATCGGTGGCGCCGCATCGCGCGCTGCCATCGCCTCCAGCGTGGAAGCCAAGTCCAACGGCGTGATCGGCTTCAATGCACCGATGCGTTATGTGACCAACAGTAAAGGCGAACTGGTCGTGATTGCCCGTTCCGGCGAGATCGTCATCCATGACGAACATGGCCGCGAGCGTGAGCGTCACAAGGTGCCTTATGGCGCCATCCTCTCTGTCAAGGCTGACCAGCAGGTCAAGGCTGGCGCGATTCTGGCCAACTGGGACCCGCTGACGCGCCCCATCATCACGGAGTTCGCCGGCAAGGTGGCTTTCGAGAATGTGGAAGAAGGCGTGACGGTTGCCAAGCAGCTCGACGAGGTGACCGGTCTGTCCACCCTGGTGGTGATCGATCCGAAACGCCGTGGCGCGACCAAGGTGATCCGTCCCCAGGTCAAGCTGATTGATGCGTCGGGTAACGAGGTCAAGATCCCTGGCACCGATCACTCGGTGACGATTGGCTTCCAGGTGGGCGCGCTGGTTCAGGTGCGTGACGGCCAGGACGTGGGTCCGGGTGAAGTGCTCGCGCGTATTCCGGTCGAAGGCCAGAAAACACGGGACATCACCGGCGGCTTGCCGCGCGTGGCGGAACTTTTCGAAGCCCGTACGCCAAAAGACAAGGGCACGCTGGCAGAAATGACGGGTACCGTGTCGTTTGGTAAAGAGACCAAAGGCAAGGTTCGCCTGCAGATCACCGACCCTGAAGGCAAGGTCTGGGAAGACCTCGTGCCTAAAGAGAAGAACATTCTCGTGCACGAAGGCCAGGTTGTGAACAAGGGCGAGTCGATTGTGGACGGCCCTGCCGATCCACAGGACATTCTGCGTTTGCTCGGCATGGAAGAGCTGGCTCGCTACATCGTCGACGAAGTGCAGGATGTTTACCGCCTGCAGGGCGTGAAAATCAACGACAAGCACATTGAAGTGATTGTTCGCCAGATGCTGCGCCGTGTGGTTGTTGAAAACGTTGGTGAGTCCAGCTACATCGCCGGCGAACAGGTGGAGCGCTCGGTCATTCTTGATGCGAACGATGCCTTGCGTGCCGAAAGCAAGATCCCGGCAACTTTCAGTAACCTGCTGCTCGGTATCACGAAGGCTTCGCTGTCGACCGATTCGTTCATCTCCGCGGCTTCCTTCCAGGAAACCACCCGCGTGCTCACCGAGGCTGCCATCATGGGCAAGCGCGACGAGCTGCGTGGCTTGAAAGAGAACGTGATCGTCGGCCGACTGATTCCTGCCGGTACCGGCATGGCCTACCACGAGGCCCGCAAAGCCAAGGACCAGATGGACGACGCCGAGCGCCGCGCCATTGCCGAAGCAGAAGCGGCCGAACTGGAAGCCATGCCCGAGCAGAGCAGCGAAGGTGCTGCAAGCGAGTAATTGCTGCTTTTTGACGCTATAAAAAGCGAAGCGCCTCGCGCCCTCTGGACAAGGGCTCGAGGCGCTTTTTATTATGCATTCAGTATCGCGCAGGCCGTCCGCACGCGCCTGGTGGCTGAAAAGCTGTACCGGTTCCGCCTTGTCGGCTAAAGTCGCGGTGCCAGTTTTGTTGCCGCCGCGAAAGGAAAACGCTTCATGTCCACCCAGTCACTGGTTCTTATCGCTGTATTTGCCTTGCTGCTGTTTTGGGCCGTTGGCGCCTATAACCGGCTGGTGCGGCTGAAAAACATCATTGCCAACGCCTTTGGCCAGATCGACGTGCAACTCAAGCGCCGTTATGACCTGATTCCCAACCTGGTCGAGGCCGCCAAAAAATATCTTCTGCATGAACGCGAAACGCTGGAAGCGGTGATTGCCGCCCGCAATCAGGCGCGCTCAGCCAGCGACGCGGCACGTAGCCGTCCGACCCATGCGCCGGACGTTCTGGCGCTGGCTGCCGCCGAGCAGGCGTTGAGCGGCAGCCTTGGCCGGCTGTTTGCCCTCGCCGAGGCCTACCCTGAGCTCAAGGCGGACAAGACCATCCGCGAACTCAGCGAAGAGCTGACCAGCACCGAGAACAAGGTGGCTTTCGCGCGCCAGGCCTATAACGATGCGGTGCTTGACTACAACAACGCTCAGGCCCAGTTCCCCGCGTTGCTGATTGCCCGCCTGTTCGGCTTTGCCGCGTCGGCGATGTTGCGGGCCACCGAAACAGCCGCTGAACGCGAAGCGGTGCGCATCCAGATGTAAATATGGCCCCCACGCTTGTCGCTTCGCGTGCCTTCGGCGGTGCGCTGTCCCCGCCCCGGGGAAGAGAGGCTTATTTTTCCAGGAGCGGCCCGTTGAAAAATTGCTTGTCAACTCTTGGTGCCAGCCAGCAAATCTGATTCATCTTCACATGCGCTTTTTCGAATACCAGGAGCAGGCCCGTGCCGAAACCCTGCGATTGCTGCTCTTTTTTGGCCTCACAGTCGGGGCCCTGGTACTGGCCGTTAACGCGGCGCTCGGCCTGACCTGGTACCTGCTTACGCCTGGCCTCAGCGGCTACCCGGCGTACTTTTTCAGCGTGAACACGGGCGTGACCCTGCTTTTCATTCTGGGCGGCTGGTGGCTGGAGACCTCCAGCCTGCGCGGTGGCGGGAAAAAGCTGGCGCGCAGGGTGGGTGCGCGGGAGGCCTGGCCATCGAGTCGGCTCGATGAGCAGAAGCTTGTCAACATCGCCAGTGAGCTGGCCATTGCCGCCAACATGCCTGTGCCGCAGGTCATGGTGCTGGATCGTGTGCTCAGCATCAATGCCTTTGCCGCCGGCTGGAATGAAGAGGACGCGGTCATCGCCGTGACGCGCGGCGCACTTGACGGGCTGACCCGCGACGAGTTGCAGGGCCTGGTGGCCCATGAACTGAGCCACATCCGGGAAGGGGACACCCGGCTCAACATGCGCCTCGCCGGCATGGTGTTTGGGCTGGAACTGATCTTCAACCTGGGCAGGGGTATGTGCGAGCGCGACGAGAACGACCGCCGCTCGGTCCTGCTGTTGCCGGGGCTGGCCATCATGGCCACCGGCTTCCTCGGCTGGCTGGCGGGACGCGCGCTGAAGGCCGCAGTGTCGCGCCAGCGCGAGTTCCTGGCCGATGCGCGCGCGGTGCAATTCACGCGCAGCAAGGACGGCTTGGGCGGTGTGTTGCGCAAGGTGGCCGCAGAGCAGGGCGCGGGTGCCACGGCCAGCTTTCATCCGGCGGTGCAACACATGCTGTTGGTCGGCCAGGCAAAGGCGCATTGGCTCGATTCCCATCCACCGCTGGCCGAGCGAATCCGCCGGATCTACGGCCGATCCATGCCGGTGCTGGCCGAGGACGACGTGGCCCCGACCCGGCCCGATGCCCTGTTCTGACTTTCAGCGCGAATAAGCACGTCACAAAAGATTCGAGTGCAGGTGCAGACAGGGTGCGCTGTGTACTGGATACTCCCTATGGCCCGTCGGACCCGGCGCGTTAAATTGGCCTGCTGTAGCAACTGCGAGGAGAAGCTGTGAAGATCGCCCTATCCACTCTGGCACTGGCGTTCTGCACGCTGGCTGCGTCTTCCTTGAGCCACGCCCAAAATACCCCAGCCCAGGCTCTGTATGTGCGCGGCCTCGCCGCCACCTGTGCAAACTGCCATGGCACCGACGGCAAGGTGGCGTCGGGCTCCTCCGTTCTATCCATCGCTGGCATGGAGAAAAACTACATCGAGACCCAGCTCAAGGCCTTCAAATCCGGTACGCGGCCAGCCACCGTCATGCACCAGATCAGCAAGGGATTCAGCGATACCCAGATCGAAGTCCTTGCCGGCTATTTTGCCGCGCAGAAAAAATAAGGAGAACACTCATGCAAAGACGCTCCTTCCTCCAATCCCCCGCCGCGTTGAGCATGCTCGGCTTGGGTGCCTGCGCCACCACTTCTATTCCGGCCAAAGCCAAAGTTGTCGTGATTGGTGGTGGGTATGGCGGTGCGACCGCCGCCAAGTATGTGCGGCTGCTGTCCGACTACAAAATTGACGTGGTGCTGATCGAGCCGCAGGCTGCCTTCATCTCCTGTCCCATCTCCAACCTCGTGCTCAGCGGCGGCAAGCAGATCGGCGACATCACCATCTCCTATGCGGGCCTGTCCCGCAACCACGG
>NZ_JBDTTH010000141.1:0-6464 GCF_039930745.1 Polaromonas sp.
GGATGGTCCTGATGGTCAACAACGACAACAACGCGGCCTTCATCCGCGCCATCAAAACACCTAAGCGCGGCATCGGCCACACCACGCTGGGCGCCCTGAGCACCTTTGCCGAGCAGTACAAACTGAGCCTGTTCGAGTCGCTGTTCAGCAACTCCCTGAGTGCGGTGCTGCCGGCCAAGGCGGTCGGATCGCTGCATGAATTCGGTCGATACCTCAACGACCTGGAATACCGCGCCAGACGCACGGTGGGCGCTGAAGACGCACGCGCTTTTCTTGCCACCTGGCTCAAGGAAATCGACTACGAAAAACACATCTACGACAGCGAGGACAGCGAAAAAGTCGCTGCCGCGCGCTGGACCAACGTGATGGACTTCTGCGACTGGATGGCGCAGCGTTGCGGCGGGCAGATTGACGACACCTCCGGTGCCGTGGTCGCCGCCGAAACCAAGACCATGCTGGAGGTGGTGCAGACGATTGCCCTGCTGTCGACCATCAGCGAGCGCGAAGGCGACCAGAACGTGGTGACGCTGTCCACGCTGCACGCGGCCAAGGGTCTCGAGTGGCCGCATGTGGTGCTGGCCGGGGTGAACGAGGGCCTGCTGCCCTTCAAGCTGGAAGACGACGACGGCAGCAACACCGAGAATATTGCGCAGCGCCTGGAGGAAGAGCGCCGCCTGATGTATGTGGGCATCACCCGGGCGCAGCGCACGCTGGCGGTCAACTGGCTGCGCCGGCGCAAGAAGGGCCGTGAAACCGTGGCCGGCATTCCGAGCCGCTTCATTGCCGAGATGGGGCTGGACAAGACCACCGTGAAGGAAGACCCGCGCGAGAAGATCAGGGCGCTGCGGGCCGAGTTTGCGAAACGCGCCGCCGACACAGCGCAAGCCAACAGCGAAGCCGAAACCGCGAGGAACGCCGCCTGATGGCGCCACCCACACCACCCATGAAACCTTTCAACACAATCTCACTTGCTCTGTTTTTAATAGCTGTTTGTGCACATCCCATAAGGGCTGGAGCTCAAAATGATGCAAAAAACTCGGCATCCGCAGTGACAGACTGCGTGCCGGCAAAACTGCTCAAACCGGTGCAAATCCATGGCCGGTGGCGGGTCAGGTTCGCCTCTGCACCGGCGGGGCTGCCCGCCGATGCCACAATGCACCTCGAACGACACGCGGAATTCAGCGACAGCGTGGCGGGTTATGTGAGCCGCGACCTGCGGCCCGCAGCCGGCGCAGCGCCCGGAACCGGTCATGCCGCCAGAGCGCAACTGGCCGGCGACCTCGAGAACGGCTTTTTGACCCTGGACGAATCATCCAACGGCGTCAACATCACAGGCACCTGGAACGGTGAAATGGCAGAGGGATCATGCGGAAAAAAAGTGACAGGCACATGGAAGGACATGAGCGCCGCTGCGCCGGCCGACGCGCCGGAGATCCCGTTCACGTTGGAAAAAATCCCCGGCTGGTAAACATGGCTGCATTCCTGAAGAAAATTTTCGTGTCCCAACTGGCATGCGCGGGGCTGCTGGCGGCAGGCGCGGTGCAGGCTCAGACCGGCAATGCCGAAACGCCTCCACCCGAGCGCAACCGGTTCGGCTGGCAAGCCTGCCAGGCGATGGGCGCCGACCCCGCGGCCCAGCTGGCTTGCTTCAAGAGCTGGGCAGAATCGCAGCTGCCTGCCGGTGCGCCTCCGCCCGACACGGCAACAGCCCCCGCCAACCCGCAAACCGGCCAGCAGGCCACGCCCATCTTGCTGCTGCCCGCCATGGCCACCGAAGCCCCAGACGGTAAAAAAATCGGTTGCCGGAACACCAACTACTCCGAGCTGTCGCGTTTCTGGGAGTTGCAGCGCGGCACGGACTGCGACACCTTCGGCCTGCGCGGCTACCGGCCCATCAGCCTGATGTGGTCGGGCTCGGACAGTGTCAACAACCAGCCATCCTCGCCGGCGGCCGGGCACACGGTGACCACGCCGTTCAACTACAGGCGCAACGAGACCAGACTCCAGATATCGGTGCGCACAAAAATCGCCAAAGGCATGCTGGCTTCAGGCAGCGGCGACGATACCGGCAGCGATTCGCTGTGGCTGGGATACACGCAGCAAAGTTACTGGCAGCTCTTTAACGGTGCGATTTCACGCCCTTTCCGCGCCACCGACCATGAGCCTGAGCTGATCTACATCTACCCGCACCAGATCGACCTGCCGGGCGGCTGGAAGTACCGCCTGAGCGGCCTCGCCCTGAACCACCAGTCGAACGGGCAGAGCCTGCCGCTCTCGCGCAGCTGGAACCGGGTCTACCTGATGGGCGCCGCCGAAAAAGAGCTGGGCGCCGACAGCCGGCTCGAACTCCAGGGGCGCATCTGGCAGCGCCTGAAGGAGTCTTCGGGCAACGACGACAACCCCGACATCGCCGACTTCATTGGCCGGGCCGAGCTGACCGGCTTCTGGCAGATCAACCGCGTTCACAGCCTGGGCCTGACGCTGCGCCATTCTCTGCGATCCGAGGCGCGTGGTTCGGCCCGGCTGGAATGGATGAAGACCTCCACCTCGATTGCCGACAGTGCCAGCTTGCGTTACCACGTCCAGCTGTTCAGCGGCTACGGCGATAGCCTGATCGACTACAACCGCCGCCGCAACGTGCTCAGCGTGGGCCTGAGCCTGGTCGGCTGGTAGCGGGCTGACAGGCGCTCGGGAAGCCACCCTGCAAGGCGGCCGGGCACGTGCCCGCATACTGGGTCGCGTGCGGCCAATCATGGTTTCACCTGCCCGGAATGATTTCATGAACTTGCGTTACCGCTATAAACCCGATGAATGAAGGCCTGAATTTCACGCTGGGTTTCGTCGTGGTCGGCGTCCTGCTGATCGTCATGACAATGAGCAGCTCCTTCATTTCCCGCCTGCCGCTCAGTGCAGCCATGCTGTACCTCGCCGTGGGCGTGGGCATAGGCCCGGCGGGGCTGGGCCTGATGGTGCTGGACCCGATTCGCGATGCCGGCCTGCTCGAACGCCTGACCGAAATTGCCGTGCTGATCTCGCTGTTTACCGCGGGGCTGAAGCTGGAGTTGCCGCTGAACGACAGGCGCTGGCGCATTCCGGTGCAGCTGGCCTCGGTTTCCATGGTGTTGACGGTGGCTGCAGTGACGGCGCTGGGCGTCTGGGGGATGGGCCTGCCACTCGGGGCCGCCGTGCTGCTGGGTGCGATTCTGGCGCCGACAGACCCGGTGTTGGCCTCCGATGTGCAGGTGTCCGATCCGGCCGACCGGGACCGCCTGCGCTTCGGGCTGACCGGCGAAGGCGGCCTGAACGACGGCACCGCGTTTCCTTTTGTGATGCTGGGCCTGGGCCTGCTCTCGCTGCACGATCTGGGGGCCGGCGGCTGGCGCTGGTGGGCTGTCGATGTGCTGTGGGCCATCACGGGCGGTGTGGCCATTGGTTATGCGATGGGTGCGCTGACCGGCCGGGCCATCCTCTACCTGCGGACCCATCACCGCGAAGCGCTGGGTTCAGACGAGTTCATGGCACTGGGATTGATTGCCCTGGCTTACGGACTGGCACTGCTATGCCACACCTATGGCTTTCTCGCGGTGTTTGCCGCGGGGCTGGCGCTGCGCCGGATTGGCGACCTGCCGGCGCCTGCCCACTCGAAGACGGACGACCGGGCTGCAGCCAGCGAGACGCCGGCACACATGATGCAGGCTGTGGGGCGTTTCAATGCCCAACTCGAACGGTTCGCGGAAGTGGGCGTGGTCCTGGTGGTGGGATCGCTGCTCTGGGTGGTCGCTTTCCGCACGGAAGTGCTGTGGTTCATCCCGGCCCTGTTTCTGGTCATCCGTCCGCTGGCGGTCTATTTCGGCCTGTACGGCACCCGGGTCGGGCGCCCCCAGCGCCGGCTAATCGCCTGGTTCGGCATCCGCGGCATCGGGTCCATCTATTACCTCATGTATGCCATCACGCACCAGCTCGAGCCGGCGCTGGCCGGCCGCTTGCTGTCGATCACGCTCGCGGTGGTCGTGGCCTCGGTCATCGCTCACGGCGTGTCGGTCACACCGCTGATGAAACGTTACGAGACACGCAAGGGCGGTGAGAAGCTGCCTTCAGATGCGCCAGATTAAATATCGCAAAGACAAAATTCTGCTCTGTTTTTTTAGCATTCGCGACCGCTAGCTCCCCCGGCTTCACGCTGGACGTGCCGCAACCGATGCCGAAAAACACGTGTCAGCGCATCGGCGTCCATTTGGCCTGGCTGCCGGCGGACTCCACCACCTTCTCGATGAAACGCACGCCGCGCGCGCCATCGGCCAGGCGCGGATAGTCGGCCTCCAGCGGATCCGGCGCCTTGCCCGCCTGCACCGCCCGGATATGTGCCGCCACACCAAGGTACACGTTGGCGAACGCTTCAAGGAAGGCCTCGGGATGCCCGGCAGGCAGGCGCGTCGCACGTCGCGCCGCTTCGCCCAACCAGGGCGAGCCGCGCGTCAGCAGGCGCGCAGGCCCGTCGATGGGCGCGTGAACGAGCCTGTTGGGCTCCTCCTGGTGCCACTCCAGCGTGCCTTGTGTGCCGAACACCCGCAGGCGCAGGTCGTTCTCGCAGCCCACTTCGATTTGCGAGGCGATGAGCACACCCTTCGCACCGTTGGTGAAGCGCAGCAGCACGTTGCCGTCGTCGTCCAGGCGACGCCCTTGCACGAAGGTAGTCAGGTCCGCGCAAATGCTGTCCAACTCAAGGCCGGTGACCGTGGCTACCAGGTTCTCGGCGTGCGAGCCGATGTCGCCGATGGCACCGGCCAGGCCACTGCGCGCGGGGTCAGTGCGCCAGTCGGCCTGCTTCTGACCCGAGGCCTCCAGATGCGTGGCAAGCCAGCCCTGGTTGTATTCCACGATGACCTTGCGCACCTCGCCGATCAAACCCTTGGCCACGAGCTCGCGGGCTTCGCGCACCATGGGGTAACCCGTGTAGTTGTAGGTCACCCCGAAGATGCAGCCGCTGCGCTGCGCGGCCTGCGCCAGCGCCTGGGCCTCTTCGGTGCTGTGCACCAGCGGCTTGTCGCACACCACGTGGATACCGGCTTCGGCAAACGCGTGGGCCACCGGGAAGTGCACGTGATTGGGTGTGACGATGGACACGAAGTCGATGCGTTCCTGCACCGGCCGCTTGAGCTCGTCGGCCAGCAGGTCCTGCCAGCGCCCGTGGTTGCGGGCGTCGGTCAAGCCCAGCTCGGCGCCGGAAGCGCGCGCGCGCTGCGGATCGGACGACAAGGCACCGGCAACCAGGTCCATCTGGCCGTCCAGCGCCATCGCCTTGCGATGCACGCCGCCGATGAAGGCGCCTTGCCCGCCGCCCACCATGGCATAACGCAGCTTTCTCATTGGGCAAACTCCACCCTGGGGACCGCGGTGCCATGAGCCTTCGGAACGGCCGTGCAGCTCATGACCCGGCCATCCCGCCTTGCCTGGTCTTGTCGAAGACCGCGTCGAAGGCGCCCGCCGCAGGCTTGAAGTCCAACCGCTTGCAATAGGCGGCGCTTTCGGTGGCACCGTGGATACGGTCCATGCGGCTGTCCTCCCATTCCACGCTTAATGGCCCGGCGTGGCCGATGTCGTTCAGCGCCACAATGATCGACTCGAAATCAATGAGGCCGCGCCCGACGCTGCGGAAGTCCCAATAGCGCCGCGCATCGCCGAAGCTGGTGTGCCCGCCGAACACGCCCACAGTGCCATCACCCTTGCCCCACCACACATCTTTCATGTGCACGTGATAGATGCGGTCTGCAAAGGTGCGCAGGAACTTCACGTAATCCACACCCTGATAGCCCAGGTGGCTGGGATCGAAGTTGAAGCCGAATCGCCTGTGCCCCGCCACGGCTTCGATCGCGCGCTGGGCCGACGCGATATCGAAGGCGATCTCGGTCGGGTGGACCTCCAGCCCGAAGTTCACGTCCACGCTATCGAAGGTGTCCAGAATCGGTTTCCAGCGCTGCGCGAAGTCCCGGAAGCCCTCATCCCAGTATTCCTGGGAGGTCGGCGGGAAGGCGTACAGCGAATGCCAGATCGAAGAACCTGTAAAGCCGGTGACGACCTTCACGCCGAGCTTGGCGGCGGCGCGTGCGGTGTCCTGCATCTCGCGCGCGGCGCGCTGGCGCACCCCCTCGGCCTGCCCGTCACCCCACACATGCTCCGGCAGGATGGCACGGTGGCGCTCGTCGATCAGATCGCACACGCCCTGGCCTACCAGGTGATTGCCGATCGCCAGGCAGCGCAGGCCATGCTTTTCAAGCAGATCGCGCTTGTCCTGCACGTAGCGCTCGCTCGCAAGCGCCTCCTGCACGTTGAAATGGTCGCCCCAACAGGCCAACTCGAGCCCGTCGTAGCCCATGCCGCGCGCCAGGGGTGCGAGTTCGGCCAGCGGCAGGTCGGCCCACTGTCCGGTGAAAAGGGTGACGGGTCTGGCCATGGCTGCCTCAGAA
>NZ_JBDTTH010000142.1:0-6337 GCF_039930745.1 Polaromonas sp.
CACTACCTGTGTTGGCGCACCGGCATGATGGACCGCTGGGAATGCGCGGCCTTTGCCGAGTGGCTGAAAAAGTCGGTTGCGTAGCCCCGTCACCGGTCGTGTGCAGCATTTTTGCCGCTTTGCGGTATGCTTAAGTGAGCGGAATCTCCCGTGCGTTGGCAGAGGAGCTGCAAGGCATGCTTGATGAGCTAGGGCATTTTCAAGGATGAAGGCCAGGGCATAGCCCTCGCCAACCTGACAAGCATTTTCTCGCAGGGCTTCACGACCCGCAAGGAAGGGCATAGTTTCGGCCTGCACAGTTGCGCGCTGGCCGCCAACGAAATGGGCGACAAACTCCACGCCCACAGCGAGGGGCCTGGACGGGGCGCAACCTTCACGCTTGAGCTTCCAATCACTACAGGGCAGGCCGAACATGAACCCCATTGACAACCGGCGTATTCTGCTGATCGACGACATGCCGGCCATCCATGAGGATTTCCGCAAGATCCTCATGCCAAAACCAGCGGCATACGCCCTGGACCAAGTTGAGGCGGCCCTGTTCGGTGAACTTGCTCAACCGTCCAGCGTCGGCTACGAGCTGGACTCTGCCTACCAGGGCCATGAAGGCGTGGCCCTGGTGGAGGCATCGGTCAAGGCCGACCAGCCCTATGCCATGGCCTTCGTGGACATGCGCATGCCGCCGGGCTGGGACGGCGTGGAGACCATCGAGCGGCTCTGGCGCATCGACCCGCAGGTGCAGGTCGTGATCTGCACGGCCTACTCCGACCATGCCTGGGAGGACGTGCTGGTGCGGCTGGACGTGCAGGACCGCCTGCTGTTCCTGAAAAAGCCGTTCGACATGATCGAGGTCAGCCAACTGGCCAGGACGCTGACGACCAAATGGACGCTGGCGCGGCAGGCGGCGTCGCAGATGAAAACCCTGGAGGAGGCCATGCACGATCTAAAGGCGAACGAAGCGGCCCTGCGCCAGTCCAACACGGAGCTCGAAGCCTTCTCGTATTCGGTTGCACATGACTTGCGTTCTCCCCTGAACTCCATTGATGGCTTCAGTCACTTGCTACAAAAGTCGGTCAGTGGAGATACCGCGGAACGTTCAAGGCATTACCTGAGCCGCATACTGGCAGGTGTACAGCAGATGGAAGAACTCACAGCCGGTCTGCTGTCGCTGGCCCAGGTGTCCCGCACCAGCCTGAAGACCGAGACGGTCGATCTGGCGGCGATGGCCCAGCGGGTGCTGGATGACTGCCGGGAGCGAGACGCCGGGCGGGACGTGAAATTCCATGTGGAAAGCGACCTGGTCGTCATCGGTGACCGCGCGCTGCTGCGCCAGATGATGGAAAACCTGCTCGCGAATGCCTGGAAATTCACAATGCATACCGCGGCCCCGGAGATCTGGTTCGGAAAACTGCAGAACGACAGCGAGACCACCATTTACTTCATCCGCGACAACGGCGCGGGTTTTGACATGGCTTATTCGGGCAAACTGTTTGGTACTTTTCAGCGCCTGCATTCGCCGGGTGAGTTTGCCGGAACAGGCATCGGCCTGGCGACCGCTCACCGGATTATTACCCGCCACGCCGGCCGCATCTGGGCCGAAGGCGCGGTCGGGCAAGGTGCCACATTTTTCTTCACACTCCCTCTGACCGCCCCGCAAAACCCGCTCCGAGAAAGCCGGATCGACTCATCAAACAACATGGAAAAACCATGAGCGAGCCGCAAAACCGGCGTATTTTTCTGATTGACGACATGCGTTCGATCCATGAGTACCTTCGCAAGATCCACCATGTCGCCAACCAGCAAGATGTGCCGATTAGGGAACGTGCTCATTGAGTGCCCTCCGCCGTATTGATCGGCAATTCCAGCGTGAAAGTAGCGCCCCGACCGGGCCCATCGCTGTGAGCCGTGAGGGTGCCGCCCATCTCCTTGACCGCCAGAACGCAACTGTGCAGCCCGAAACCATGGCCGTTCTTGCGCGTGGTGAAGCCATGCGCAAAGAGCCGCCCCAGGTTCTCCGGCGCTATGCCTTCGCCGTTGTCCTCGACGCGGATTCGCAAGCTGCGTTGACCAGCAAGGTCTGCAATATCCACCCGTAGTGCGATCTGGGGCAGGCGGTCGGCAACGCCGTCCATGGCCTGCTTTGCATTGCCGATCAGATTCACCAGAATCTGCAGCAACCGCGGCTTGTCCAGCATCAGCAAAGGCACCTCGGCAAAGTCCTTGACCACGGTGACCTTGTGCCGCGTCAGGGCACCGGCATTCACGCGCAGGGCATCTTCCAGCACGTCCTTCACCTGCAGCGCCTCGACCAGACTGGAAGTGCCTGCATAGGATTGCTGGGTGGCAACGATATCCTTGATGTGGTCTACACTCCTGGTCAAAGACGCGAGTTCGCCGACCACACTCTGTTGCTCCGCCGCCAGTGCCGCAACCAGTTTGTTCAGATAGCCCGGCAGCAGCTTTCCTTTCTCGTCGCGGGTCAGGTAGTCACCGAGATCCGTCGCGTTCTCGTTCATCAAATCGACCGCCTTTGCCAGCCCCAGAGCTTTGGAGTCGCGCATCCTGGTGGCAATCAATCCCGCAGAGACGTTGACGCTGTTGAGCACGTTGCCGACGTTGTGCAAAACATTGGTGGCGATTTCGGCCTTGCCGGCCAGCCGCGCTGCGGAGACCAATTTGGCCTGGGTCTTGACCAATTGCGCTTGCGCTTGTTGTAATTTTTCAATCAACGATTGTTGCTCCACCATCAGGCTGCGCAGATGCTGCTCCGCGCCCAAGCGCACTACAACCTCATCCTGCAACAGGGTATTTTTCTGCGCCAAGCGCTCTTGCGCCGCGTTCAATTCAGCCGTTCGCGCTTCTAGTTGCTGGCGGTCCTGCAGAAACTGGCCCACGGCAAGCGCCATATCACCAATCTCATCGTCCTGCTGCAGGCGCGTCAAATCCGGCACCCCGTCAACCGTGCCTCGCCGGAGTTGGCGGCTGACCTCGTGCAGGCGGGTCAGCACGTGGCGCCCCATGAACACGCGCACGACAAGCCAAGTAAACAACAGGCTACCACCCAGCATGGTAAGCACCCAGCGCTGTGTGCGGTTGGACACCGCAACCAGGCTTTGCACAGCTTCCCGATAATCACGTGTGAAAGCATCCGATTGCGCCTGAGCAGCCGCGACCAATGCCCCGGCCTGGCTTCGCAGTTCGCCATGGAAACGCAGAATCACTTCGCGTTCATTGATGAGATTCATCCGTACCGAGAACAAATCGCGCGCATCTGGATCGATGGCGTCGGCTCGCCGTGATTGCAGCGCCGCAAGATCAGCCCTCACGGCGTCCGGCAAACGCCCGGCCGCCCGGGCCTGGCGCACAAACCGGGTTTGCAGCTGCTGTATTTCCTCGCGCTGCTTTGCGCTTTGCAGGGCATACAACAAAACAGCCAGTGTCAGGCTCTCTTGCGTGCCGACCGCCTGCAACTGCAGGGCCCGCTCCTGCAAGGTTTGCGCGAACCCGATCTCCGTTTGCAAGGCGCTATCCCGCAACTGCGCCACGACGTTGGCGGTATTGCGGAACAATTGGCTGGACTGGTGCAAGTCGAGCACGGCGACATCATTATTGGCGGTGGCCAGGCGCTCCACCAGTTGGTCGAGTGACTCCAGTTGCTGGGCGATCTGCGTGTAACTGCTGCGCAGCGTGTCGAACGACGGCGTCGTCAGGAGCTGATCGGTTTCTGTTTTAATCAGCAAGGTGTGGCGCACCATGTCCTGCGCATCCTGCATGCGCAGCAGCCGTTCTTCCGCCAGCTGGCCGGTGGCGCTGTTGGATGTACGCAAAGCGTAGATGGCGGTCAAACCGCTCGCCATGATCAACAGGGCCAGGGCTGACAGAGCGAGGGAAAATTGCCCGCGCAATGACTTGGGCAATAGCCGCTGAGCTATGACGACCCAAGTCTGTCTCACGCCTGGTCCTAGGGTTTCCAGATACGGCGGTAGATGTCCCGGTAGCCATTGGCGGGGTCGTACTGGAATTTGTCTCCGCCATCAAAGGCAATGTTGGCGGCATTGACCAGGTGCACCGGCGCCACAAAGCCGCTCACCGACCGGTGCGCCAGGAGCCGATTCAATTCGTCGATGACCTGCCACCCGTGCTGCTTGAGCGGCTCGGCCACGGTGCCCGTTTGGTAGGTCTTGGCCTTAATGCGCAGAAAAGCGGCAGCGCTGCCATCGCCTGCGGACAACAAACTCAGCCCTTTGTTAGGCACACCGGCCTTGGTCAAGGTGGCGATGGCATAGTCGAAGTAGATATCGTTGATGGCCAGCGTATGCGTCCAGCGTTTGCCATAGCGGGCCAGCAGGTCTTTGGTTGCCGCAGGCATTTTCTCGCCGCTGTCCGATATGGCAAGGTCGCGCACTTCCAGCAGCGTGCATTCCTTGCAAGCCCGGATGACATCGGCCATTGCGTTGGCTTTGGCCATGGCGATACCGTATTTGGAGTCAGTCAGGATCACCACACCGGCATGGCCGTTGGATTGCGCCACGGCTGCCATGGCCGTAACGCGCGCCACCTCCAGCGGATCGGTGCTCACGTTCATGGCCACCGGGGTTCCAGCAATAGGCCCTGGTTTGGCCCCTGCATGCCAGCCCACGATGGGTACACCCTGGCTGGCAAAGGGTGCCAGCGCCGCATTGTTCTCCAGCGCGTCAGAGCCACACAGGATGAGGCCATCGGGCTTGGCGGCCAGCGCTTGTGCGAAGGCATTGGCTCGTCCGGCGGTCGAACCGCTTGCATCGAAAACTTTCAGTGTCCAGCCCATCACGGAGACCGCCTCGCGCGCGCCCTGTGCCACGCCGAGGATGCCGCCGTTGCGCAGATCTTCGGCCACCAAAGCAATAGTTTTTCCCGGCACTGCTGGCGGGCCGCTTTCAGGGCCGCTCCAGCGGACGGCGCGCAACGTCGCTTTGTCAATGATTTTTTGGGCGTGAAGCACGAACACCGGTGCAGTGGATGCCGGCGCTTTCGCTGGAGAAGCGGCTATAGACTGGCCATAGCCGACTGGCGCCATCAGGGCAGCGCAGCCGACCAGTAGCCAAGCCCGCAAAAACCCCCATGGGACTGAACCCGCACGCCACAGTCCGGTTGCCCTGTTGGCCATATGTGAAGGAACAACGTGGGAGGAGGGGGTCATGACGTTTCCTTGGTTGTCAACGCTGGGGTGACTGATGCAAATTGTGTCTGGCACAGGACGGTTTTCAGTATGGCGCAGTCCGCAGGTTCGCACAATGACCTTGCCCCTGAACAACGTACTCCATAGTTGATGGTAAAAATCATTATTGGAGAGTCATAAATGAGCAAGAGAAAAGACGGGCAAGCGCGTGGAAAATACACATTGGAATTCAAGAGGTTTATGGGCAGTGCCTCACAAAGCTGCAGCACTCACCTGACCGCATCCAATAACCCCCCGTGTTGCACTTGGATTTGAGACTACCTCTTATTCGACGGGCGCTTAAAGCTATTGAATTAATAGCATTCCGTTTTTCACGGCAAGCCACCATTTTCTTCACGCCGCGTACCAGCGCTTTGCTTTAAAGTGCCTTAATCATGAATGCCCCTTTGGCCCCTCAGCAGCAAGACCAGCTTGAACGCACCAAGCGGCAGGCCAGCGTCGTCGTCGCCCTGCAGGCCGTGCTACCCGGCCATGCGCTGCTATGGAACAAGGAAGACACCACGCCGTATGAATGCGACGGCCTGACCGCCTATCGCCAGCGCCCGCTGGTGGTGGCCCTGCCAGAGACCTATGAACAGGTGCAGGCCGTCCTCAAAACTTGCCAAGCGCTGCAGGTGCCGGTGGTGGCGCGCGGTGCAGGTACCGGCCTGTCCGGTGGTGCCATGCCGCACAAGCTGGGCGTCACCCTGTCGCTGGCCAAATTCAACAAAATCCTGAAGATGGACGCGGCCAGCCGCACCGCCGTGGTCCAGGGCGGTGTGCGCAACCTCGCCATCAGCGAAGCCGCTGCGCCCCTGGGCCTGTATTACGCGCCCGACCCATCCAGCCAGATCGCCTGCACCATAGGCGGCAACGTCGCCGAAAACTCGGGCGGCGTGCATTGCCTCAAATACGGCCTGACCCTGCACAACGTGCTCAAGGTCAAGGGCTTCACCGTGGAAGGTGAAGCGGTGGAATTCGGCAGCGATGCGCTGGATGGCGCCGGCTACGACCTGCTGCCCATCATCGTCGGAAGTGAGGGCATGCTCGCGGTCACGACCGAAGTGACGGTCAAGCTGGTGCCCAGGCCGGTGCTGGCGCGCTGCATCATGGCCAGCTTCGACGACCTGCGCAAGGCCGGCG
>NZ_JBDTTH010000143.1:0-6291 GCF_039930745.1 Polaromonas sp.
CCGCAGCAGAACATGGCCGACCTGAAAGCGCAGATTGCCGCCAATGAAAAAGGCGTGCAGGAATTGCGCAAGATGGTGGACACCTTCAGCCTGGACGTGGTGCAGGCCTATATGGGCCACGTGCAGGATAACGCCGAGGAGTCGGTGCGGCGTGTCATCACCCAGCTCAGGGACGGGCAGTTCACCCTGCCGCTCGACAATGGCGCGCAGATCAGTGTGGCCATCCGTGTGGACACGAAGAACCGCAGCGCGGAGATCGATTTCACCGGCACCTCGCCGCAGCAGAGCAACAACTTCAACGCGCCGACAGCCGTTTGCATGGCCGCCGTGCTGTATGTGTTCCGCACGCTGGTTGATGACGACATTCCGCTCAACGCCGGTTGCCTGAAGCCGCTGAAGGTCATCATTCCCGCGGGCTCCATGCTGAACCCGAACCCGCCGGCCTCGGTGGTCGCGGGCAATGTGGAAACCTCCACCTGCATCACCAACGCGCTGTACGGCGCGCTGGGCGTGATGGCGGCGGGGCAGTGCACCATGAACAACTTCACCTTCGGCAATGCGCGCCATCAGTACTACGAGACGATTTCGGGCGGCTCCGGCGCCGGTGGTGTGTTCGATGCCAGCGGCAACATCGTCAAGGGTTTCGACGGCACGTCGGTGGTGCAGGCGCACATGACCAATTCGCGCCTGACCGATCCCGAGGTGCTGGAGTTCCGCTTCCCGGTGCGGCTGGAAAGTTACGAGATCCGCCAGGGCTCGGGCGGCGCCGGGCGCTGGCACGGCGGCAACGGAGGCGTGCGCCGCGTGCGCTTCCTCGAAGCCATGACGGCCAGCATCCTGTCCAATGGCCGTATCCATGGCGCCTTCGGCATGGCGGGCGGCCAGCCGGGTCAGGTGGGCCGCAATGTGGTGGTGCGCGCAGACGGCCGGATCGAGAATCTGGAGCACATCGGCCAGGCCGAGATGGCGCCGGGCGATGTGTTCGAGATCCACACACCCGGCGGTGGCGGTTTCGGCAAGTTATAAACCCACCCCCGTCCAGGCTCACTGCGTGTAGCCTGTTCCCCCCTCAAGGGGGCGGCGCCTGCGGGCTGGCAAGCCAGTCCCGCGGTCCCAACTGGTACCGGTGGCGGAGCTTATCTGCTAAAAACACGGTTTAGCTCAACAGAACCCGCGCAGGCAGCTATCAATTCAGGAGTACCCATGGACGCCGCGTTTCTCGACAACTACCGTTTTCTGGCCCGCTACAACCGCTGGATGAACCAGCGGCTCTATGCGGCCTGCGATACCTTGACCGATGAAGAGCGCAAGCGTGACCGCGGCGCGTTTTTCGGCTCCATCCACCACACGCTCACGCATCTGGTGCTGGCCGACAGGCTCTGGCTGCAGCGCTTTGCCTCGCAGCCAACCCGGTTTGCTGCCTTGGATGCGGCTGCCCTGGCCTTGCCACAGGGCGTTGATTATGTCAGCGTCGATGCGTATCCCAACTGGCCCGAACTGCGGCAAATGCGCGATGCGCTGGACGAGATGATCGAGCGGTGGGTGGCAGAGATGACGCCGGACTTCCTGGTCAGCACCATGGCTTACGCCAACACCAAGGGCGTGCAGCGCGCCCACCCGGCCTGGCAGGCCATGACGCATTTTTTCAACCACCAGACGCACCACCGCGGGCAGGCGACCACACTGTTGACGCAGGCCGGCGTGGATGTCGGCGTGACCGATCTGGTGGCGCTGCTGTAAGGCAATGCTCCGTTTTTAATAGCTGCTTGCGCTTGTAGGATAAGGGCTGGAGGCCAAAAAGTCATGAAAAAACCCGCGCAAGGCGGGTTGGTGCGTAAGCCGAAGACGTTTACTTCTTGGCGGGCTCGGTTTTCGCGCCGGCTTTCACCTCGGCCTTGACTTCGGCCTTGGTGTCGGGCTTGGGCGTCACGGCGGCCTTGACGTCTTTGGCGGTGTCCTTGGCCGCGTCCTTGGTGGAAATGGCTGCACCCTTGACAGCGTCTTTGGTAGCAACCGCGGCATCCTTGGCTTTTTCCGTAACTGGCTTGTCGGCTTTCTTGCCAGCCTTGGCATCGGCTTTGACATCCGCTTTGGCACCGGCCTTGTAGCTGGTGCCGTTGACGGTCAGGCCATCGGCGGAAAATTTGGCGGCGCTGTCGGTACCGACGCCCTTGACGCGGGTCACAAAATCATTCCAGTCCTTGAAGGGCGCCTTCTTGCGCTCGGCCATGATCAAGGCGGACTTAACCGGGCCGATACCCTTGATGCTGTCGAGTTCAGCCGTGGTGGCGGTGTTGACGTCGACAGCGGCGAAAGCCATGGCGACATACATGGTGGCAACAAAGGCCAGCAGTTTCTTGAACATCGGGAAGTTCCTCATGGGTTGTTGGAAGCGGATGATCCCTCCTGCGAATCAGGCGGTCCATTTTTAACGCTTGCGCAGCCCCGGGCGTTGACGGGACGGGCTGCCAGTCAGACAGCATACGGCCAGAACAGGGCTCAGGGCGTCTTGGCCAGCGCTTTCATGTAAGCAGATACACCCGTCTGGACATCTGCAAACGAATGCTTGCAACCGGCCGCGCGCAGGGCCGTCAGATCAGCCTGGGTGTAGCTCTGGTACTTGCCGACCAGCGCGGCGGGGAAGTCGATGTAGTCGATCAGGCCGCCGTGAGAAGCTTCCGGGAGCGTCAGCGGCTTTTCGCCCTGCTGCTGGCGCAGGGTGTTGACGACCGCAAGCGCCACGTCGTTGAAGGGCTGGGCCTTGCCGGTGCCCAGGTTGAAGATGCCGCTGGCCTCCGGATGGTCGAGGAACCACAGGTTGACGGCGACCACATCGTCGATGAAGACGAAGTCGCGCATCTGCCCGCCTGGGCCGTAGCCGCCGTACTCGCCGAACAGCTTGACCTTGCCTTCAGCGCGGAACTGGTTGAACTGGTGAAAGGCGACGCTGGCCATGCGGCCTTTATGCTGTTCGCGCGGGCCATACACGTTGAAGTAGCGAAAGCCGGCGACCTGGGTGGTTGTGCCGGAAAAATCAGCCCCCAGTTCACGGCGCAGCCGCTGGTCGAACAGCAGCTTGGAGTAGCCGTAGACATTGAGCGGCTTTTCAAACTCGGGGGACTCGCGGAAAGTGTCCGAGCCGCCGTAGGTGGCAGCCGAGGAGGCATAGAGCAGCCGCGTGCCCTGCTCCTGGCAGGCGGCATGGAGTTCGCAGGACAGCGTGTAGTTGTTGTCCATCATGTACTTGCCGTCCGGCTCCATGGTGTCGCTGCAGGCGCCTTCGTGGAAGACGGCTTCGACATCGCCGAATGCGGACTCGGCAAACAGCTCGTAAAAATCGTCCACATCGATGTAGTCGGCGATCCGCAGGTCGGCCAGGTTGCGGAACTTGTCTCCATCGGTCAGGTCGTCAACGGCGATGATGTCGTCGATGCCGCGTGCGTTGAGGCCCTGGATGATGTTGGCGCCGATGAACCCGGCGGCGCCGGTAACCACGATCTTCATGACCATTCCTTTTTCAGGGCGCGGCGAACAGTTCGTCGTAGCTGACTGTCGCCGTGCCGAACTTGCCGACCACGATGCCGCCGGCCCGATTTGCCACCGGCACGGCCTCGCGCAGGCTCAGGCCGGCTGCGGCCATGGCCGCCAGCGTGGCGATCACGGTATCGCCCGCGCCGGTCACGTCAAACACTTCGCGCGCCAGCGCCGGCACATGCAGCTGGCCTTGCGCATCGAAGAGCGTCATGCCTTCTTCGCTGCGGGTCAGCAGCAGGGCCTGCAGTTTCAGCGTTTCGCGCAGGTTTTGCGCTTTGGCCTGCAGGTCCGCTTCATCGCGCCAGGGGCCGATGACATGCTCGAGTTCGGCGCGGTTAGGCGTGATGGCCGTCGCGCGCTGGTAGCGCGAATAGTCCGAGCCCTTGGGGTCGACCAATACCACTTTACCCGCTGCGCGGGCCTGGTCAATCATCAGGGGTATATGGGCCAGGCCGCCTTTACCGTAGTCCGAAAACAGCACCGTGTCGTGTTGCGGCAGGAGTTTTTCGAAAGCGGCCGTCTGTGAGGCCAGCACTTCGTTTTCCGGCATGTTTTCAAAATCGAGCCGCAACAACTGCTGCTGCCTCCCGATCACGCGCAGCTTGACGGTGGTCTTGAGCTGCGGGTCGCGGCCGAAGCAGGGCGTGATGCCCGAGCTGGCAACCAGGGCTTCCAGCTGATGGCTGGCCTCGTCGTCGCCGACCACGCTCAGCAGTGAGGCCTGCGCGTTCAGGGTGACGATGTTGTAAGCCACGTTGGCCGCCCCACCCATGCGTTCCTCGGTGCGCGTGACGCGCACCACCGGCACAGGCGCCTCCGGCGAGATGCGGTCCACCGCGCCATACCAGTAGCGGTCCAGCATGGCATCACCCACCACGAGGACGCGGGCTTTGGCGAGCTGTTCAGCAGATAGCGCAATAGGTGATGTCATGTTGAGCAGATCTTATTCAAGTGGACGCCGCGGAACCGGCTTTGCCGGGCCGCTGGTGTCCGCCCCCTGCAAGGGGGGAAGGCGCTACACGCAGTGAGCGTCCGACGGGGGTGTTCATAGTTCCTCGATGCGCCGGGCCGGGTAGCTGTCCCAGGCCTGGCAGCCGGGGCAGTGCCAGAAGTGCTGGGTTGCTTCAAAACCGCAGGCGGCGCAGCGGTAGCGCATCAGGGGTTTGGTGGCCTTGTCCAGCGCGCGCTGGACCAGGGCGTGCTGACCCTCGTCGCCCAGCTTTTCGCCGGCAATCCATTTTGCGGCGGCGACCAGCGAGGCCTCGCGTTCCAGGTGCTGGACATAACGCTGGCGCGAAGCGTCCGGGACAGCATCGAGCTTGATGATGGCTTCCACCACGTCGATGGAGGGCATCTCTGCGTAACTGGCAAGCAGCAGGTCCAGCGCCGCTTGCTGCTGGCCGCTTTGCTGCGCCATGTTGCCAAGCAGTCCAGCCGCCAGCGGCAAGGCTTGCGGCGCTGTTTTTTCGAGCTTCAGGAGGGTTGCAAAAGCATCCTGGTGCCGGCCGAGCTGGCCCTGCAGTTTGGCCAAGTCGATCAGGGGTCGGGGCGCAGCCGGCGCCAGGCTGGCTGCCCGCTGCAGGATATCCACGGCCCGGCCGGTGTCGCCCGACGCCGTGGCGGACAGCGCCTGCTCGCACAGATAATGGGCCTGCCGGGTGCTGAAGCTGCCGCGGCCGGCGCTCTCCAGCTTGGCTGCGATGTCGGTGGCGTGCGTCCAGTCGCGCGAACGCTCATAAATTGACAGCAAGGCGAGGCGGGCTTCTTCTTCGTAGCCTGTGCCTTCGAGTTTTCGCAGCGCCAGTTCCGCGCGGTCCAGTAGCCCGGCCTTGAGGAAATCAAGCGCCAGCGCATGCTGCGCGCGATCGCGCTCGGGCTGGGTCAGGTCGCCGCGGGAGAGCAGATGTTCGTGAACACGCACCGCGCGTTCATACTCGCCGCGCCGGCGGAACAGGTTGCCCAGCGCGAAATGCAGTTCAGAGGTGTCGGGGTCGTTCTGGACGGCTTCGATGAAGGCGTCGATGGCCTGGTCCTGCTGCTCGTTAAGCAGAAAATTCAGGCCACGAAAGTAGGCTTTGGGCGCTTGCCTGTTTTCTATCCGTAGTTGGCGTAAATCCAGCCGTGACGCCAGCCAGCCCAGAGTGAAAGCAATCGGAAACCCGAGCAGTACCCAGGTGAAGTCAAATTCCATGGTGCATGGTGGACGGGTTCTCGCTGTGCGTGCTGTGGATGTTCAGCTTGGCATTTTTGCGCTTTTTCCACCAGCGCGGCATCATCATGAGGACGCCGGTGGCCAGTCCGCAGGCAAAGGTGACCAGGACGACCAGCACCAGCGGCGCTTGCCACAGCGTGCCGAAAAAGAAGTAAACAGCAACGGCCTGCTGGTTATTCAGTGCGAAAGCAAACAGCGTAAAAAAAATGGCTGCCTTGAGCAGCCACATGAGGTATTTCACTTGGGTCCCCTTGTGGTCCGGCAATTGTAGCCAGAGCCCTGTCGGGATGCCCTTTATTTGACAGGAGGCGCCAGCATTTCTTCTGTCCGGGTATCCACCGCCTCGCGCAGGGCCTTGCCCGGCTTGAAATGGGGAACACGCTTTTCCGGAATGGCGACGCTTTCGCCGGAGCGGGGATTGCGGCCCATGCGCGGCGGACGCCGGTTGATGGAGAAGCTGCCAAAACCGCGGATCTCGATCCGGTGCCCACGCACCAGCGCGTCGCTCATGGCGTCAAGAATCGTCTTGACGGCATATTCGGCAT
>NZ_JBDTTH010000144.1:0-6195 GCF_039930745.1 Polaromonas sp.
TTCATGCAGGTGCAGGTGGGCCAGCGCATCAAGAAGCGTTATACCGAGTCGCCGCTGTCGCTGTACCGCGCGCTGCGCTCGCTTAACCCCAGCCCCTACATGTATTACTACCACTTCGGGGATTTCCATGTGGTGGGCGCGTCACCGGAAATCCTGGTGCGGCAGGAGAAAACGGACGAAGGGCAAAAAATCACGATCCGCCCGCTGGCCGGCACAAGGCCGCGCGCTTCGTCGCCAGAGATCGACAAGGCTGTCGAGCAGGAACTGATCAATGATCCCAAAGAGCGCGCCGAGCATGTGATGCTGATTGACCTGGCACGCAACGACATTGGCCGCATCGCGAAAACCGGCACGGTCAAGGTAACCGAGGCGTTTTCAGTCGAGCGTTACAGCCACGTGATGCACATCGTCAGTAACGTCGAGGGCGTCTTGCTCGACGGCATGACCAGCATGGATGTGCTCAAGGCCACTTTCCCGGCCGGCACATTGACGGGCGCGCCCAAGGTGCATGCGATGGAACTCATCGACCAGCTCGAGCCGACCAAACGAGGGCTGTACGGCGGTGCCTGCGGCTACTTGAGTTACGCCGGTGACATGGATGTGGCGATTGCCATCCGGACAGGCGTGATCAAGGACCAGATGCTTTATGTGCAGGCGGCGGCAGGTGTCGTCGCAGACTCGGTGGCAGAACTGGAATGGAAGGAAACCGAGGCCAAAGCGCGTGCCTTGCTGCGTGCCTCCGAACTTGTCGAGGAGGGTCTGGAATGAACAAGCCAATGATCAAACGCTGCGAGACGATGACTGAAGTGCGCCAGCACATCGATGCCCTGGACGATCGCATCGTGGCTCTGCTGGCCGAACGCGGCGCCTATGTGGCCCAGGCCGCACGCATCAAGCAGCGCGCCGACCAGATTGTGGACACGGCCCGCATCGAATTCATCGTTGATCGTGTGCGGCTCAAGGCGCGAAAAGCCGGCGCTTCGGAGGTAGTCATGGAAGCCACCTATCGCGCCATGATTGACGCGTTTATTGACTTTGAGCGCGGCGAGTTCAAGCGCCTGAAAGAGGAGGCCTGAGCCATGAAGCTTCTGATGATCGACAACTACGACTCTTTCACCTACAACATCGTTCAGTACTTTGGCGAACTGGGCGCGCAGGTGGAGGTGTTTCGCAATGACGAAATCACCGTGGAAGGCATCGCGGAGCGTGCGCCCAAGCTGCTGGTGGTCTCGCCCGGCCCTTGTTCGCCGGCGGAAGCTGGCATCTCGGTGGCAGCGATCCGGTACTTCGCCGGCAAGCTACCCATCCTGGGCGTTTGCCTGGGGCACCAGGCGGTAGGCGCGGCCTTTGGCGGGAAAATCGTTCGTGCGCAACAGCTGATGCACGGCAAGACCAGCGTGATCAGCACCACGCAGGAGGGCATGTTTGCGGATCTGCCGAAGCAGTTCACCGTCAACCGCTATCACTCGCTGGCCATCGAACGCACCTCTTGCCCCGAGGCCCTGGCGGTGACCGCGTGGACCGACGACGGTGAAATCATGGGTGTGCGGCACAAGGAGCTGGCGATCCAGGGCGTGCAGTTTCACCCTGAATCCATCCTCACCGAGCACGGCCACGCCATGTTGAAGAACTTCATGGAGCAGAAGGCTTGAAGCTCGCTCTCATTTTTGTAGCTGCTTGCGACCGTATTCATTGGGCTGGAGGCCAAAATGACTGTTGATCTTCGCAGTGACACCGTCACCCGGCCCACAGCCGCCATGCGTGCAGCCATGCAGGCGGCGCCACTGGGGGACGACGTGTTTGCCGACGACCCCAGCGTCAATGCGCTGCAGGAAAAAATCGCTGGTTTGCTGGGCTTTGAGGCCGCGTTGTTTGTGCCCACCGGCACCCAAAGCAACCTGTGCGGCATTCTCAGCCATTGCCAGCGCGGCGACGAATACATCGTGGGGCAGATGGCGCACTGCTATCGCTGGGAAGGTGGTGGCGCAGCGGTGTTCGGCAGCGTGCAGCCGCAGCCTTTGAATCACCAGCCCGACGGAACCCTGGCCCTGGCCGACATCGAGGCGGCCATCAAACCCGATGATGCGCACTTCGCCCGCACCCGGCTGTTGGCGCTGGAAAACACGCTGGGCGGCAAGCTGCTGCCTTTTGACTATGTGCAGCAGGCGACCGCTCTGGCGCAAAGGTACGGACTCAGCCGGCACTTGGACGGCGCGCGTCTTTTCAATGCCGCTGTCGCGCAGGCTGCGCAAACAGGTAGCAACCCGCTGGCGGAAGCGCAGCGCATTGCGCAGTGTTTTGACAGCGTTTCTGTGTGTTTCAGCAAAGGCCTGGGCGCGCCGGTAGGTTCCGCTTTGTGTGGCTCGCGCGAATTCATCGCCCGGGCGCATCGCATCCGCAAGATGGCGGGTGGCGGCATGCGCCAAGCCGGTATGCTGGCGGCTGCGGCATCCCATGCGCTGGACCACCATGTGGGGCGGCTGGCGCAAGACCATGCGCTGGCCAAACACCTGGCCGATGGGCTGGCCGGCATGGAAGGCCTGCAGGTAGAGCCTCCACAGACGAATATCGTCTTTGTGGATTTGACCGGCGCAGCCAGGGAACGCTCTGCTGCGCTGCTCAAGCACCTGGCGGGGCAGGGTATTGAGGCAACGGGCCTTTACCGACTGCGGTTTGTCACCCACCTGGACGTGGATACGGCTGGCGTAGACCGCGCCGTGGCCGTCATCCGGCAATTCTTCAACAATTAGGAAGTAGCCATGCCTGATTTTCAACACCTGTTGCTTTTCATCGCGGCCGGCTGGCTGCTCAACCTGACGCCCGGCCCGGATGTGCTGTACATCGTGAGCAACTCCTTGCGCTCGGGCGCCCGCGCCGGCATTGTGGCCGGGCTGGGTATCACAGCCGGTTGTTTTGTCCACATCTTTGCGGCCGCGGTGGGCGTCAGCGCGCTGCTGGCCACCTCGGCCACGGCCTTCACCGTGCTTAAGTGGATGGGCGCGGCCTACCTGCTGTGGATTGGCATCAAGATACTCTTCTCCAGGCGCCCGCAAACCAGCACCGACCTGATGGCGGTGGCCGCGAGCCAACCGCAACGCCCGCTGAAGGCGGTGTTCATTGGAGGTTTTTGGACCAACGTGCTCAACCCCAAAGTGGCAATTTTCTTTCTGGCCTTTGTGCCGCAGTTCATCGCGCCTGATGCCACCAGCCCGGCCCTGGCTTTTGCGATGCTGGGCGTGCTGTTCAATCTCAACGCCATCCCTGTCAATACAGGCTGGGCGCTGGTTGCCGCATGGATGACCAAGCGCGACGCGGTGCAGCGCGGCATGCACTGGCTGGACCGTGCGGCAGGCCTGATGTTCATAGCGTTTGGCATCAAGCTGGCCCTGGCCGATCATCCTTCCAACTGATCCCCACCTTTTTCGATAAAACACAGAAACGAGACGCGTCATGCCCCACACCCACAAAATCACCCCGCAGGAAGCCCTGCAGCGCACCATCGAACATCGCGAAATTTTCCATGACGAAATGCTGCACGTCATGCGGATGATCATGAGCGGGGAAATGTCTCCGGTCATGATGTCGGCACTAATCACCGGCTTGCGTGTCAAGAAGGAAACCATCGGCGAAATCACTGCAGCGGCGCAGGTGATGCGCGAGTTTTCAACCAAGGTGCATGTGGCCGACAAGACGCACTTGGTGGACATCGTTGGCACCGGCGGCGATGGCTCGCACACCTTCAACATCTCGACCTGCTCGATGTTTGTCGCCGCCGCGGCGGGCGCCAAGGTCAGCAAACACGGCGGGCGCAGTGTCAGCAGCAAGTCGGGCAGCGCCGACGTGCTCGAAGCCCTGGGCATCAACATCAATTTGCAGCCCGATGCGATTGCAAAATGTATTGAGGAAGTAGGTGTTGGCTTCATGTTTGCGCCCAATCACCATCCCGCCATGAAAAACGTGGCCCCGATCCGCAGGGAACTGGGCGTGCGCACCATCTTCAACATCCTCGGGCCGCTCACCAACCCGGCCAGCGCGCCCAATATCCTGATGGGCGTGTTCCATCCTGACCTGGTCGGTATCCAGGTGCGGGCGCTGCAACGTCTGGGCGCTGAACATGCGCTGGTGGTTTATGGCAAGGACGGCATGGACGAGGTCAGCCTCGGTGCGGCGACGGTGGTCGGCGAACTCAAGGGTGGCGAGATCACCGAGTACGAGATCCATCCGGAAGACTTTGGCCTGGCCATGGCCAGCAACCGCACCCTGCGTGTTGAAACGCCCGAGCAGTCCATGAAAATGCTCCGTGGCGTGCTGGACAAGGAGCCGGGCGCAGCGCGCGACATCGTCGTTCTCAATGCCGGTGCCGCGCTTTATGCGGCCAATGTGGCTGATTCGATGAAGGCCGGCATTGAATTGGCCCGCAAGGCCATCGACTCCGGCGCCGCCAAAGGCAAGCTCGAGCAGCTTGTTTCCACCACTAAAACCCTGGCAGCCTGACCATGTCCGACATCCTCACCAAGATCGTGGCCGTCAAGCGCCAGGAAGTTGCCGCGGCCATCAAGCGCAAACCACTCGATGCGATGCGGTTTGACGCCGAGTCGCGTGTGCTGACGCGTGATTTCGCAGGCGCCCTGCGCGCCAAAATTACCGCCGGCAAACCGGCCGTGATTGCCGAAATCAAGAAGGCCAGCCCGTCCAAAGGCGTGTTGCGGGCCGACTTCATACCGGCCGATATTGCCCAGAGTTATGCAGAGCATGGCGCGGCGTGCTTGTCAGTACTCACTGACAAGGATTTTTTCCAGGGCAGCATTGATTACCTCAAGCAAGCCAGGGCGTCCTGTGACCTGCCCGTGTTGCGCAAAGATTTCATCGTGGACCCCTACCAGGTCTACGAGTCACGCGTCATGGGCGCCGACTGCATCCTGCTCATCGCCGCCTGTCTGGACGATGCGCAGATGAAGGCACTCGAGGCTTTGGCCATGTCGCTGGACATGGCGGTGCTGGTGGAAGTGCATGACCGGGCCGAGCTGGACCGCGCGCTCAAGCTCAAAACACCGTTGCTGGGCATCAACAACCGGAATTTGCAGACTTTCGAGGTCTCGCTGGACACCACGCTGACCTTGCTGAAGCACGTTCCCGCCGACCGCTTGCTGGTCACCGAATCGGGCGTTTCGACGCCAGCCGATGTGGCGCGTCTGCGTGAGGCCCATATCCACGCCTTTCTGGTGGGCGAAGCCTTCATGCGGGCCGACGATCCGGGAGAGGCGCTCGCTGCGCTTTTTCCTGATGCTATAAATTAGATAGCTGGTTGTGCCCATGTCTAAAGGACAACAGGCCAATTTGGCCTTTGAAACCCTGCCGCAAACCGTGCCTGAGGGTACCGGGCATGGCCGGCGTCTGGCCTGCTGGAATCCAGCGGATTGGCCGGTGGCGGCCGATTGGGCGCCGGAAATCGAACGCTTCCTGGCCAGCGACACGGGCCGGCAGCTAGGCGTGTTCATCGAACAGCGGCTCGCCGCAGGCGCCGTCATTTATCCGCCTCAGCCCTTTCGGGCGTTGGAGCTGACGCCGCTGGCCGATGTGGAAGTCGTTATCCTGGGGCAGGATCCTTACCATGGCCCCGGCCAGGCGCAGGGTTTGGCTTTTTCCGTGCCCGATGGTGTCAAGCCACCGCCCAGCCTGCGTAATATTTTCAAGGAACTGGCGCGCGATTCCCGTGTGCATCCGGAGGCCCATCCCGGTGGGTCCCTGGAACGTTGGGCCAGCCAGGGCGTGCTACTGCTCAATACCAGCCTCACGGTGGAAGAGGGAAAGGCCGCCAGCCATGCCCGGCGGGGCTGGGAAACCCTCACTGACCAGCTGATCAGCGCGGTGTCGGCGAAGCCAGAGCCAGTGGTCTTCATGCTTTGGGGTGCCCACGCGCAAAGCAAACGGGTGCTGATCCAGCCGCGCCACCTGGTGCTGGCGGCCAATCACCCTTCGCCCCTGTCGGCTTTGCGCCCCCCGCAGCCCTTCATTGGCTGCGGGCATTTCAGCGCCGCCAATGACTTTCTTGAGAGTCATGGCAGACGCCCTGTAAGGTGGTAAGCAGTTGTCGTGACTGATTGCCAGTCGTTAAATATCCATGGCATAATCTGAGGTTCGCCAAAGGAGAGGTGGCCGAGTGGTTAATGGCAGCAGACTGTAAATCTGCCCTCT
>NZ_JBDTTH010000145.1:0-6174 GCF_039930745.1 Polaromonas sp.
AAGCTTTAGCGTAGCGACTGCGCCACTTGCGCACGACAGCCCGTTATGTTGAATGGCGCAGCCATTCACCCCGCAGCACCTGCCAGGCTGGGCCGGGCTCGATGCCCGGCCTGGCCTGTCATTCCCAGCTCTGCGCGAAGCGCCTGGCTTTGGCTCCTCGCACGCCGGCAGAAGCGGCTAAGGCGGAATCACCAGCAGCCTAGCGTCGGCGCGGGCCTTGCCTCCCGCAAGGGCCGTGACGGGAGCGGTGCACAGCAGCAGCGTGTCCATCACTGTTCGGCCTCGTCATCCTCCTCCCCCGCCAAAGCCTCCAGCAGCGCCGTGGCGGCATCGCCAGCCACCGCTTGAGGGCTTGCAGCCTGATCGTGCCCCTTGCGCTCCAAGCGGCTCGGGTGCGTGGCCCGGTGCACCTCGATCAGTTTGTCAATCGAGACGTGGGTGTAAATCTCCGTGGTCTCCAAACTGGTGTGGCCCAGCATGGCTTGAATGAAGCGAATGTCGGCACCGCCTTCGAGCATGTGCGTCGCACACGCGTGGCGCAGCAGGTGCGTGGCACCCCCTTTGTGGATGCCGGCGAACTGCATGTAGCGGCGTACCTTGTCGGCAATCTGGTCCGCGCGCATGGGCTGGCCGTAGTCGGAGATGAACAGGGCTTGGCTGTCGGCTGCCAGCAGTTCGCCTCTAGCCTCGGTGAGGTATTTTTCTAGCCAGGCGGTGGCACGTGTGCCCAAGGGCACGACGCGTTGTTTGCCGCCTTTGCCATGCCTCACCCACAGCACACCACGCAGCAGGTCGGGGTCGTACACGCCTAAGCTGGCGGCTTCGCTTCTGCGCAGGCCAGTGGCATACAAGAGTTCGAGCAAGGCGCGGTCGCGCAGGCCTTGCGCGCTGCTGGGCTCGGCCTCGGCTAAGACGGCTTCTACCTCAGCGGGATTCAAGATGCGCCCTGGCAAGCGTTTGGGTTGGCGCGGCAGGTCCAGGTCAGCGGCGGGGTTGGCCAGGATGTGGTGGGCTCTAGTCAACCACTTGAACCACAGCTTGATGGCGGCCAGGTACTGCAGCTGCATGCCGACGCTGAGCGGCTGGCCATTGGCCTTGCGGTAGTAGAACAAATGGCGCTGGTAGCGCTCGATCATGGGCCGGGTGATCTGGCGCGGCTCATCAATGCCGCGCTCGTCAATCCAGCTGATGAATTTGCGGATGTGCTGGCGCCGGGCGCGCACGGTGTCGCCGCTGTAGCCGCTGACGGCCATCCACTCGAAGTGTTCTTCCATGTAGCGCAGCAGCAGCTTGTGCGCCAGCGGGTCGTCTTGTGCGTGGGGTGGACCTGGCGGTTTGACGGCGGCGCGGCGGCGGGTTTTGAGGAGCTGGCCTTTGCGCATGGGCTCAGGCGGCTAAAGATTGAAGGTGGGCTTGTGGGTACGACGCGCGCTCACGTGCAAGGGGGGTGGCGCGTGCGGCGGGCTGTGCATCGGGTAATTCGCCTGCAGCCCTTATTCCATGCGCCTTAGCGGGGGTTTTAGCTGTCCGCGCATCCCCCGCGTTGGCCCCGTTTAGGGGCCGCGATGGGGCCGCGAACTCCCCCACTTGCCCCCGCGAACTCGGATTCGTAGCTGTAGGTTCCGAGGCCGATTGCAGCGCCGCTGTGTCAATCAGGCCGGACAGATGCGGTTCATCACCCGTGCCGCTTTGGTCGTGCAGCAGCTCGTACTCAAAGCTCTGCCCGCGCTGGCCCCGGTGCGTCAGCAGGTATTCCAGCGCGGCCAGCCGGTCCAGGTGAATGCGCGCCTGGGTGTCCGAGAGGCCGGTGGCCGCGCGTACCTCTGAGCGGCTAAAGCGGATATCGCGCTGGGGCAAGCCCTGCGCCGCCATCTTCTGGCGTACCAAGGCCTGCACGCCCGCGAACATGCGCCGGGTTTGCGGCGGCAGCTCGTCCAGGCTGGTGCCCAGCACCTCGTGCGCAATGCGGTTGGCCAGTTCGATATCCGAGAGGCTGGCTTCGATGTACTCGACGCTCTGGCCATTCACATCGACGCTGTGAGTTGTGCGCTGGTGCTGGTGCAGCAGCGCAATGGTGTCGATCAGTGTGAGGTACTTTTCATGATCGCGGCGGGTGCGCGTGCGGTCATCGAGGAAGGTGAGCTGGTCGGCCCAGGGGTTGACCACGGCCAGGGGGCGCAACAGGCGCTGGGCGTTGCGGTGCACCGTCAGGATGGCTTGTTTCTCGTGCTTCCTGGTCAGGCCTGCCAGGGTGCGGCGTTCGCGCTGCAGTTTGTGGATGGCTCTTGTTTGCTCTCTGGCTTCATCGACGGAGAGGACCAAACACCGGTTCATCAACTCTTCGTCAATGTCGATCGCGGTGGTGGTCATGAACAGGCTCATCGGGCCTTCGACCTTGTATTCCTGGGTGATCAGGTTGCCTGTGACGGCATCGGTACCAGTCGATGCAATGGTGAGTTCGCCTTCGGACTGCAACAGCTTTAAGGCATAGCTGGCGCGGTGTGCGCCTTCTTCTTCGGCTATCGCCAGGATCTTGTGTTTCAAGTTGGTCTGGCCCATGTAGAACAGGCTCTGCCCGGTCATGGCGCTGTACTGGATGCGCTCCTCCTCGGGCACGAAGGACAGGATGGCGTCCATCAAGCTGCTCTTGCCTGCTGCGCTGCTGGACTGGATGACGATGGCCAGCGGCCGGTCGAGCTTCCTGCTGACCGCGGCCAGGTAGCCCACCAACTTGTTGGTGGCTTCGCCCACCACGCCCGCCGCTTCAAAGTCGGCCAGGATGCGCGCCGGCAGGTCGGGGGTTTTGAGCAAGGCCAGCGCGTCGGCTCTGTCTGGCTCGGTCATGCTGTCGGCGGGTGTGGGCTGCAGCACTTCTGCAATGGCTTCGTCCTGCACGCTCTCCAATGCCATCAGCACGCGACCCAGGTCGGCTTTGAGGTGGCGCTCGTCCAGCCCGGTCTCGGCTGCAGCCTGTCCAGCAAAGTGGCCGCGCTGCTTGGCGTTGTACAGGTCGAGCGTGTCGACGTGGAAGGCGCCGCCGTCGCTACTGGCGATGGCAATGCGCACGTTGACCTTGAGCACGTCGGGGGAAAGATTCTTCTCCAGACCGCGCACGCGCCAGGTTCGCGCGCCCACACCTTCACCGAAACGGATGTGCACTTCGCGGCCCTGTTCACGCTGCAGCACCTCCACCCAGGGACCGGCTGCGGCTTCGGGCACGGGTGATGCGGGCAATGCAGGCAGCTCGATGGGTCCACTCTTACTATTATTTTCATAGCTGCTTGCGCCCGTGTTACCTGGGCTAGAGGCCGATTTGGCTTGTAACTCTTGGGCTACAGGGCCTGTGGGGCGTTCTGGCGGCTTGCCTTTGCCCAGCCATGCCGCCTGCCGTATCAGCAAGCCCAGGCTCTTGGTGGCCGGGGTTACCTTGAGCGCGTACTCGTTGGCGTCCATGCCCTTGGGGAACTGGATGCGGAAGCACTCCATGCCTTCGGCCATGAGCCGCTCGGCCAGCTTGGGCGCAGCCCTCTCGCCAGCGTCGTCGCGGTCGTAGGCAATCAAGACGCGCTGGACTCCGTGAGTCTTGAAGGCTTGCAGCAATTCATCGGTGAAGCCTTCCACGCCATACGCCGTGGTGACGTTGCGATACCCGGCGCACCAGAAGGTGAGCGCATCAATGATGGATTCGCACAGGATGATTTCTTTGCTGGCCTGGAGTGCTGCGATGTTGAACACGCCCCGCCCTCGCTCGGCATGGCCTGGCAGGTACAGGTGCAAGGGCGTGCCCGGCCGCAGGCGCGGCGTGATCTTGCGCCCATACAGCTCGCACACTTCCCCCTGCGCGCCCAGCACCGGCACCACCACCGAACCATTGAAGTGTTCGTGGCCGCTGGCGCGGTAGATGCCTAGCTTTTCTAAACGGGTGCGGATGTCGGCGCCGCTGCTGCGGCGTTTGTCGGGCAAACGCAACCCAAGCGTGCGGTTGGCGTAGCCCAGCTTGAAGTGGTCCACCAGCTCGGGGTGATTGAGGCCGCGCTGCTGCAAGTAGGCCAGCGCTTCCGGTGACTGCTTCAAGCTCTGGTGGTAGTAGTCCACCACCTGCAGCAGCAAAGCTCGGTCGTCGGCGTCCAGCGTGACCGGCGGCGGCAAGGCGCGCACCGTGCTGCGCTTGACAGGTTCGCCGCCCTGGGAACCAGCGGCTAAAGAAGAATCTTCCTTGAGCAGTTCGACCGCATGGCGAAAGCTCACACCCTTGAGCTTCATCACCCAGTCAATCGGCCCGCCGCCGCATTGGCAGCCAAAGCAGTGCCAGAGGTTCTTGGCCGGGGTGACGACCAATGACGGTTCGCTGTCGTCGTGAAACGGGCACTTACCTATCCAGTCCTTGCCGGACTTGCGCAACTCGACACCCGCCGCCTCGACCAGGCGCTGCACCGCCACTTCGTCTTTTAGCCGCTGGACTTCTTGATCGGGGATGCGGGGCATGGGGAGGTCCTTTTCCGACTGGGGTGCAGGGGAATTCCCGCAAACCGTGATCGAAATAAATAATTCGACGGCAGTATACTACTCACAGTAGTATTCAACACAACGCACTGCAAAGTCACCCTCTATGCTCACGGCTGCTTCAACTCCGACCCCCACGCAGGCAGCCATGGCCATCAGCTCCGAGGAACGTGATTTTTTTGTGGCGCTCGGTGAGCGCATCGCGCTCATGCGCAAGGCGCACAGCATCACGCAAGCGCAGCTTGCCGAGACGCTGGGCGTGTCGCAGCAGACGGTGCAGGCCTATGAGGTCGGGCGCAGGCGCATCCAGGTCGCGGCGCTGCCGGTGGTGGCGCACACGCTGTCGGTGTCGCTGGAGGAGTTGTTCGGCGAGGGCAAGCAGGCCGCACGCGGCAAGCGCGGTCCCGCGCCCAAGTGGCAGCAGCAGATCGAGGCGATCTCCAAGCTTCCCAAGGCGCGCCAGAAGTTTGTCAGCGAGATGCTCGATACGGTGCTGGCTCAGCACTGACGCGCTGCGGCACACGCCGCCTGTGAACCCCAGCTCTTAGCAGCTAAGGGGTTGCAGGCGGCTTTTTGTTTTGAGTTAAGAGAGAAACTGGCTGTTAGCCCTTTAAGGACGGGCGTGAGCAGCTATTGAATTTGTAGCGTCGCGGCGCAGGCGTCCGACTTCAACCTCTAAGAAGATCGGAGTCTTTGTTGAACACGGACACGGCCACTCCCCAGCAAAGCGCCAGCACGAATTCCAATAAACCTATTGGCATCCATAGCAGACCGCGCCCACCTCGCAAATCTTGGACGCCCATCTCTCGCAGTGCATACGCATGTCCTTGCATTGCCGCCGCCTTCAACATTTCGTAAGCGCGCTGCAGATCAACATTCACACCCTTGCCGCGTGCGAGCGAGTATCCGACGCGGAACGTCGATGGAAGATTCCCGCTCTGCGCGCCTTGCGAATAGAAACGATAGGCCCGCTCGTGCTCGCCCATTTTTGTGAGCCAGCGGCCAAAGTAGAAACAGCCCAATGGATTGCCAAGCGCAGCCGCGCGTTCGTAGTATGTCGCGGCCTTCGCTTCGTCTTTTGTGCAGCCAATTCCCTGGCTCAACATCCATGCAACGAAGACCTGGCCCTCAGCATGCCCCTCGTCTGCCAGGCGCTTGTACAGGTCGAAGGCCAGGTTGATCTGGCCTTCCTTGTAGGCCGCAAACGCGGCACTTAGTTTTTCCGCTTGCTCTGTGTGCATACGTTCAAGGCCGTGGAGTGATTCCAGGCGGAGGAGCGGGCGGATTGAAGCCTCCAGGGCGGGTAATTGCTGGCGGGCTTAGCAATGGCGGTCGTGGCGGCATGGGCGGCGGCATTGCATCGTCCCTCAAGCCTTTAAGCAACCCGATTGCTGTACGTGCCGGGGCCGGAACGCACATCAGGTAAGCAGCACCGGCACCAGCCACTGCCGCACCGCCCACAGCACCCGCCATGCCTGCAGCGGCCGCCGCATTGCCCACAGCGCCAAGCCTGGCCGCCTCGTCCAATGTGGTGTTGCGCCGCACCCCACCAACCGTAGCAGAAAACAGCAAACCCTCCGGATCAATAAAGCTCAGTGGATCGCCACCCACATACGCAAAGATTGTTGCCCCCGACACGCCCGCACCGTACACACAGCCTTTTTTCCTAGG
>NZ_JBDTTH010000146.1:0-6174 GCF_039930745.1 Polaromonas sp.
CCCAGGTGGGCTTAAGCGTCTGAAAAGACGCATGAAGATTGAACAGGAATCAGGCACTCATGGCCACTTCTCAAGTCGAAACCGTCAGCACCACCGCAGACAAGGCCAAGTTGGCCCTTGCCGTGGCTTTGGTCGTGGCCTCTCTGGCGGGCTTTTACCTGTTGGGCAAACAGGGGCAGATCGCTCAGTGGGGTGGGCTTGTAGTGGGCTTGGTGGCGGCCGTGGTTGTGTTCATGACCTCCGAGCCCGGCAAACAGTTCGTCGCTTTTGGACGTGATTCCTGGCGCGAAGTCAAAAAAGTGGTGTGGCCGGCCCGCAAAGAAGCCATGCAGATGACCGCTTATGTTTTTGCCTTTGTGGTGATCATGGCCCTCTTTTTGTGGCTCACCGATAAAACACTTGAATGGGTGTTTTACGACCTGATTTTGGGGTGGAAGAAATAATGAGCGATATGAACGGTGACGTGGTCAGCGAAGTGGCGGCTGGCGCATCCCTGCATCCGGCTCCCGGTATGCAGTGGTATGTGGTGCATGCCTATTCGGGCATGGAGAAAGCCGTTGAACGCAATATTGTCGAGCGCATCAACCGTGCCGGCATGCAGGCTAAATTTGGACGTTTTCTGGTGCCAACCGAAGAGGTCGTCGAGATCAAGAATGGCCAGAAGAAAACAACGGAACGCCGCTTTTTTCCAGGCTATGTGCTGGTCGAAATGGTCATGGATGATGAAACCTGGCACCTGGTGAAACACACCAACAAGGTCACCGGTTTTGTCGGTGGCGCCAAAAATCGCCCAGCGCCTATTTCCGAAGAAGACGTGCAAAAGATCGTTGACCAGATGCAGGTTGGCACCGAGAAGCCGCGCCACAAGGTGGAGTTCGAAACCGGCGAATATGTACGCGTCAAGGATGGCCCGTTCACCGACTTCAACGGCACGGTCGAAGAAGTCAACTACGACAAGAACAAGGTGCGGGTTTCGGTCACGATTTTTGGCCGTGCCACACCGGTTGAGCTGGAATTCAGCCAGATCGAAAAAACATAGGTTTTCGGTCGGCAGTTCAAAATTTCGCGCCTTGCAACTCGGCGCGAAGGGTTCTTCGGAACCATGATTGAGTTGTGTAACCCCCGGGGAGCCCGGGCCTGCCTTTTGGCGGCGCCCAGGCGTTATGACCCGCAAGGAGAAAAGTATGGCGAAAAAAATCGTCGGCTTCATCAAGCTGCAAGTGCCAGCTGGTAAGGCCAACCCGTCCCCCCCGATTGGCCCAGCCCTGGGTCAGCGCGGCCTGAACATCATGGAGTTCTGCAAGGCTTTCAATGCCCAGACCCAGGGTGTTGAGCCCGGCCTGCCTTTGCCTGTGGTGATCACCGCCTTTGCAGACAAGAGCTTCACCTTCATCATCAAGACCGCTCCGGCTGTCACGCTGATCAAGAAGGCCATCAAGCTGGACAAGGGTTCTGCCACGCCGCATACCGTCAAGGTCGGCAAGATCACCCGCGCCCAGCTTGAAGAAATTGCAAAAACAAAAATGAAAGACATGACTGCCGCCGACCTGGATGCAGCCGTGCGTACTATTGCCGGTTCCGCCCGTTCTATGGGCGTGACGGTGGAGGGCGTTGTATGAGCAAGCTGACCAAACGTCAAAAAGCTGTTGGCGACAAGATCGACAGCAACAAGCTGTACCCGGTGGTTGATGCCCTGGGCCTGGTCAAGCAGTTCGCTGTCGCCAAATTCGATGAATCCATCGATGTGGCCGTGCAGCTGGGTGTGGATGCCAAGAAATCCGATCAGGTCGTTCGCGGCGCTGTCGTGTTGCCCAACGGCACCGGCAAAACCAAGCGGGTTGCCGTGTTTGCACAAGGCGCCAAGGCTGAAGAAGCCAAGGCCGCTGGTGCAGACATCGTCGGCATGGACGATCTGGCTGCTGACATTAAGGCAGGCAAGATGGACTTCGACGTGGTGATCGCCTCGCCGGACGCCATGCGTGTCGTGGGTACCCTGGGCCAGATCCTCGGCCCACGTGGCTTGATGCCCAACCCGAAAGTCGGCACGGTGACGCCTGATGTGGCCACGGCGGTGAAAAACGCCAAGGCTGGCCAGGTCCAGTTCCGCGTTGACAAGGCCGGCATCGTGCACGGCACCATTGGCCGCCGTTCGTTTGACACCGACAAGCTGCAGGGCAACCTGGCCGCGCTGATCGATGCGCTGACCAAAGCCAAGCCTGCGTCGAGCAAAGGCGTGTATTTGAAGAAAGTCGCGGTTTCGTCAACGATGGGTGTGGGCGTTCGCGTCGACACGCAAACCATCGCGGCGTAATCGCAGAAATTTGGATGGCCCGCATGGGCTGTTCAAAGTGGTGGGCTGTCGGGGTTTCGGTTCCGGCAGGCCATCCAGGACCGTTGGTGCGAGAGGGTGAAAGTCCATCGCTTAATCGTCGAAAGACAGCCAACGCAGATGGCGGTCCCGCTGCTTGAATGGTTTTGAAAAGAATCTGAAAACAGTTGGTCGCTGAACATGAGCGTGTTGAAGGGTTGAAAGCAGGTGCAAGCTTGCCAAAACCCGACAGTACATTTTTAAGGAGTAGACCTTGAGTCTCAACCGCAGTGAGAAACAAGCCGTCATTGATGAAGTGACCGGCCTCGCCGCTAAAGCTCAAACGCTCGTGATGGCGGAATACCGTGGTATCACGGTCGCTGACATGACCAAGCTTCGCAGCCAAGCCCGCGACAAAGGCGTGAACCTGAGTGTGTTGAAAAACACCCTGGCTCGCCGTGCCGTGGCAGGCAGCGCGTTTGATGTCCTGTCCGACCAGATGACCGGTCCGCTGATCTATGGCTTTTCCACAGACGCTGTCGCTGCCGCCAAGGTGGTTGCCGATTTCGCGAAAACCAATGACAAGTTGGTGATTCGCGCAGGCGCCATGTCGGGGAAAGTCTTGGACGTGAACGGCGTGAAGCAGCTGGCGAACATCCCTTCGAAAGAAGTTCTGCTCGCCCAGCTGTTGGGCCTGATGCAATCCCCCATTTCGCGTACGGCACGAGTGCTGGCCGCGCTGGCGGAACAAAAAGGCGGCGGCAGCGATGTGGTCGTAGCCGCAGAGCCCGCAGCAGAAGCAGCAGCGGCATAACCTGTACCAACTTTTTAGGAAATCAAAATGGCATTCGATAAAGACGCATTTTTGACCGCGCTTGACAGCATGACGGTCCTCGAACTCAACGACCTGGTGAAAGCCATCGAAGAGAAATTTGGCGTGAGCGCTGCAGCCATGTCGGCTCCTGCCGCTGGCGGCGGCGGTGCTGCTGCAGTTGCGGAAGAGAAGACTGACTTCACGGTCATGTTGCTCGAAGCCGGCGCCAACAAGGTGTCCGTCATCAAGGCAGTTCGTGAAATCACAGGCCTGGGCTTGAAAGAAGCCAAGGATCTGGTTGACGGCGCTCCGAAGGCTGTCAAGGAAGCCGCACCCAAGGCGGATGCAGAAGCTGCGAAGAAAAAGCTCGAAGACGCCGGCGCGAAAGTCGAACTCAAGTAATTCTTGTGTTTCGCGAAGGCTGGAAGACCGGGTTCGGCTTCCAGCCTTTCGTGCTTTCAAGGAGTGCCGTTCAAACGTCGCGTAAGCACGTTTTTCGGCTTTCCTGGAACCACCGGCAAGCAGATTTTCTCGAATCTGCTTGCCAGTGTTTCCTGACCCCGACTGCAGGAAATGCCTTGGTTCGGGCAACGTGCAATGCGTTGCCGTCCGCCATGGTTGGTAGTGGCCAACCACCAAGTCTGTTTGATTACGTGGTGTAGTCATTCAAGACAGTCGCCAGAGCTTAACAAACCAGTTTTGTACTTGTTTGTGTCCCATCAAAGCGGAGAACTCATGGCCTATTCTTATACCGAACGCAAGCGAATTCGCAAAAGCTTCGGCAGCCGCGAAAGTGTGCTGAATGTTCCTTACCTGTTGCAGATGCAAAAGGACGCCTATACGGCCTTCCTGCAGGCCGACCGCGCGCCGCAAAAGCGCGAAATCGAAGGCTTGCAAGCTGCGTTTGACAATGCATTCCCCATCGTCTCGCATAACGGGTTTGTCGAGATGAAATTTCTCGAGTACAACCTGGCCAAGCCAGCCTTCGACGTGCGCGAGTGCCAGACCCGTGGCCTGACCTTTGCGTCGGCCGTGCGCGCCAAAGTCCAGCTGATCATCTATGACCGCGAGTCCTCGACGTCGCAGTCCAAGGTCGTCAAGGAAGTCAAGGAGCAAGAAGTCTACATGGGCGAAGTTCCGCTCATGACCGACAAGGGCTCCTTCGTCATCAACGGCACCGAACGCGTGATCGTGTCCCAGCTGCATCGTTCGCCCGGCGTGTTCTTCGAGCATGACAAGGGCAAAACCCACAGCTCGGGCAAACTGCTGTTTTCGGCCCGGATCATTCCCTACCGCGGCTCCTGGCTGGACTTCGAGTTCGATCCCAAAGACATCTTGTACTTCCGTGTGGACCGCCGGCGCAAGATGCCGGTCACCATCCTGCTCAAGGCCATTGGCCTGAACCCAGAGTCCATCCTCGCGAACTTCTTCGTGTTCGACAACTTCCGCCTGATGGACAGCGGCGCGCAAATGGAGTTCGTCGCCGAGCGTATGCGCGGCGAGGTCGCCCGTTTTGACATTACCGACAAGAGCGGCAAAGTGGTTGTCGCCAAGGACAAGCGCATCACGGTGCGCCATACGCGCGAGTTGGAGCAAAGCGGTACGTCCACCATCAGCGTCCCGGAAGACTTCCTGATCGGCCGCGTGGTCGCCAAGAACATCGTGGACGCCGAGACCGGTGAAATCATCGCCAAGGCCAATGATGAGCTGACCGAAGCGCTGCTGAAAAAGCTGCGCGTGGCCGGCGTGCAGGACCTGCAGGTGCTGTACACCAACGAACTCGACCAGGGCGCGTACATTTCACAAACCCTGCGTTCCGACGAAACCGCGGACGAGTTTGCTGCGCGCGTGGCGATCTACCGCATGATGCGCCCCGGCGAGCCGCCGACGGAAGATGCCGTCCAGGCCCTGTTCCAGCGCCTGTTTTACAACCCGGATACCTACGATCTGTCCAAGGTCGGCCGCATGAAGTTCAACGCCCGCGTGGGCCGCGACACCTCCACGGGCCCCATGGTCATGACCAACGAGGACATCCTCGCAGTCGTCAAGATCCTGGTGGACCTGCGCAATGGCAATGGCCAGGTTGACGACATTGACCACCTCGGCAATCGCCGCGTGCGTTGCGTCGGTGAACTGGCAGAGAACCAGTACCGCACCGGTCTGGCACGTATCGAAAAAGCCGTGAAAGAGCGTTTAGGCCAAGCTGAGCAAGAGCCGTTGATGCCGCACGACCTGATCAACAGCAAGCCGATTTCGGCTGCGTTGAAGGAGTTCTTCGGTGCATCGCAGTTGTCCCAGTTCATGGACCAGACCAATCCGCTGGCCGAGATCACCCACAAGCGTCGCGTATCGGCCCTTGGCCCCGGTGGCTTGACCCGCGAACGTGCTGGCTTTGAAGTGCGTGACGTGCACGTGACCCATTACGGCCGCGTCTGCCCGATTGAAACGCCTGAAGGCCCGAACATCGGCCTGATCAATTCACTGGCCCTGTATGCCCGCCTGAACGAGTACGGCTTCATCGAGACGCCGTATCGCCGCGTGATTGACGGCAGGCTGACTGACCAGATCGACTACCTGTCTGCCATCGAAGAAGGCAAATACGTGATCGCCCAGGCGAACGCGCTGCTTGACGATGCAGGCAAGCTGACGGGCGACCTCGTGTCGGCCCGTGAAAACGGCGAGTCGGTCCTGGTCGGCGCAGAGCGTATCCAGTACATGGACGTGTCTCCCGCGCAGATCGTATCAGTCGCGGCTTCGCTGGTTCCTTTCCTGGAGCACGACGATGCCAACCGTGCATTGATGGGCGCCAATATGTCGCGTCAGGCCGTTCCGGTTCTGCGGCCTGAAAAACCGCTCGTCGGCACGGGCATCGAGCGCGTGGCCGCCATCGACTCCGGCACGGTTGTCACGGCGAACCGCGGCGGCGTGGTGGACTATGTGGATGCGACGCGCATTGTGGTGCGGGTCAATGATGCGGAAGCCCTGGCTGGTGAAGTGGGTGTGGACATCTACAACCTGATCAAGTACCAGCGTTCCAACCAGAACACCAACA
>NZ_JBDTTH010000147.1:0-6159 GCF_039930745.1 Polaromonas sp.
GAGCAGCGCGACCTGGAGCGCTACATGCGCGAAGCCGTCAAGGTCAGCCATGACTCGCCAGTGCTGCTGGACCGCTTTCTGAATGACGCCATTGAATGCGATGTCGACTGCATTCGCGATCCTGAAGGTGTGACCTTCATTGGTGGTGTGATGGAGCACATCGAACAAGCTGGCGTGCACAGCGGCGACTCGGCCTGTTCACTGCCACCTTATTCACTGAATGCAGAAACTGTCACCGAGATCAAGCGTCAGACGGCGGCCATGGCAAAAGCCCTGAACGTCGTGGGTCTGATGAACGTGCAGTTTGCCATTCAGCATGTGGACGGCAAGGACGTGATTTACGTGCTCGAGGTGAACCCGCGTGCCTCGCGCACCGTGCCCTTTGTCAGCAAGGCCACCGGCATCCAGCTGGCCAAGGTGGCCGCGCGCTGCATGGTGGGCCAGACCCTGGCGTCGCAAGGCATCAGGAACGAAGTGACGCCGCCTTATTTCAGCGTCAAGGAAGCAGTGTTTCCCTTCGTCAAGTTCCCCGGCGTGGACACCATTCTCGGCCCCGAGATGAAGTCCACCGGCGAGGTCATGGGCGTCGGCAAGACTTTCGGCGAGGCCTTTGTGAAGTCGCAGCTCGGTGCTGGTACCAAGCTGCCGACTTCGGGCAAGGTTTTCCTGACGGTCAAGAACAACGACAAGCCGCGTGCCGTAGAAGTGGCGCGGGCGCTGGCGGCGCTGAAGTTCGACATTGTTGCCACCAAGGGCACAGCGGCAGCCATCAACGCGGCCGGCATTGCCTGCGGCGTGGTCAACAAGGTCACCGAAGGCCGGCCGCACGTGGTGGACATGATCAAGAACAACGAGATTGCACTGGTCATCAACACGGTGGAAGAGCGCCGCAATGCCATTGCGGACTCGCGGCAGATTCGCACTTCCTCGCTTCTGGCCAGGGTAACCACTTTCACGACCATCGCCGGTGCCGAAGCGGCGGTGGAGGGCATGAAATACCTGGACAATCTGACGGTTTATTCGGTTCAGGAACTGCACGCGCAACTTGCAGCCTGACGCGCGCGGAACGAGGTAAGCCCGCTTGCCCGTTGCGCCGAGGCGCGGTAGATTGTGCTTATGAACACGGCCGCAAGGTGTGGCGATTCGCCAGTACGCAAATGGTCTACCGATGTGGTCAAGCCGGGCCAACGGCTCGACTACTGGGTAGGCGCCATTTGCGAGGCTTTCCTGGAGATGGATTGCAGCTCCCGGGAAGACGCTACCTTTGACGGCACCTTGACCAGTGTCGGAGTGGATGTTGTTTCGCTGAATCAGGTCATCGCCTCCACGCAGGATGTATACCGCACGCCTGGTGGCATAGCACGCGGGCAGCAGCACCCGTACTACCTGATCACCCAGATGCGCAACGCCTGGCATGTGCGTCAGGGCGGGCACGTGGCATACCTCCGGCCCGGGGACTCGGTATTGGTCGATTCCGCCCATGCCTACGAACTCCATTTCCCTGATGCCGTGGGTTGCCTGTCGATCCAGATGCCGCGGTCATGGGTGGGGTGCTGGCTGGCTGAGCCTGAGAGCCGCGCACCGCGTGTTGTGGCCCGGGACCATGGGTGGGGAAAATCGCTGTCTGCATTGAGCCTTCAACTGGGCGAGGACCCGTCCGCCGCGCTGGCCTATCCCCCCACACTGTTGTCAGAGCAGATCGGCGCAACGCTCGCCGCGGCGCTCGAGCCCGCTTGCCGCAATCCGGTTTCCGCAACGCGGGACATCGTCTGGCGGGCGACGCAGGTATTGCGGCAGCGGCTGGATCAGTCCGGGCTGGTGGCAGGGGTTGTGGCGCAGGATCTGGGCATCTCGGTGCGTACCCTGCACCGCAGTTTTTCCGCACAGGGTGCCACCTTTGCCCTCACCCTGCGCCGGTGCCGCTTCGAGCAGGCCACGCGGCTGCTGGAACAAGGCAGGCTGTCCCACCTCACCATTGCCGAGATCGGGCGCCGCTGTGGCTATGCGGATGCGTCGCATTTTGTGCGAGAGTTCCGGCGCGTGGCGGGCAGCACACCTGCGTTATGGCGCAAGACCCGCTTTCCCTCCTGAACTGGCACGAATCGGCCACGATGGCTGCGCAAACCGGCCATATGGCGCCTGTTACCCGGCTAACCTTTGCACAGAGCACCGCCTGTCGGCGGGGCTGTGTTCAAAGGAGACATTGATGGCTGATACCTACGTTCTGGTTCATGGTGCCTGGCACACGGGCGAGTTGTTTGAGCCGGTGGCGGCGTACATCCGTGCCATGGGGCACGACGTGTGGTGCCCGACACTCGCGGGCAACAGGACGGGCGATGACCGCGCCACTGTCGGTCTGACGCAAGCCGCGCAGTCACTGGTGGATTACCTCGAGGAGAAAAATCTTACCGGCGTGCGCCTGGTCGGCCACAGTTACGGGGGCATGGCCATTTCCAGGGCCGCGGCGCTTGTGCCGGGGCGTATTCGCCGGCTGGTGTACCAGAACGCCTTTGTGCCCTTGAACGGAGAATGCCTGAACGACATGGTGCCACCGCACTACAAGGCCTTGTTCGACGGACTGGCAGCTGCCAGCGCCAACGCCGTCATGCTGCCGTATCCGATCTGGCGTGAAGCTTTTATCAATGATGCCGATGCTGCGCTCGCCGAAAGCAGTTTCGCCAGGCTTAATCCGCAGCCTTACCGCACCTTTACCGAGGCTGTTTCCTTGCCCACGGAGCTGGCGGCCCTGCAGATCGGGAAAAGCTATGTCAATGCTGAGCAGGACACCGCGATGCCGCACAGCATGCCCTGGCACCCGCGCCTGTCTGAACGCCTGGGCCTTTTTCGCCTGGTGTCCTGTACGGGGAGCCACGAAATCTGCTTCACCAACCCACGCTTGCTGGCCGAGAAAATAGTGGAGGCCGGGCGAGACTGAGGCAGCCCTCCACGAATGGGGCCCTGGCCTTTCCGGGCATAATTGAGGCATCAACTACCGCCGGGCAGATACGCCCGGCGTTTCGCTTTTGGAGGACTCAAACCATGGCAACCATTCCTATTACCAAACGGGGCGCAGAAAAGCTCAAGGCCGAGCTGCACCAGCTCAAGACCGTGGATCGACCCTGGGTGATCAACTCGATTTCCGAAGCGCGCGCGCAAGGGGACTTGAGCGAAAACGCCGAGTACGATGCCGCCAAGGACCGCCAGGGTTTCATCGAGGGCCGCATCCAGGAAATCGAAGGCAAGCTGTCGGCCGCGCAGATCATCGACCCGTCTGAGGTGGATGCAGGCGGCAAGGTGGTGTTTGGCTCCACCATTGAACTACAGGACGAGGATTCCGGCGACAAGGTGACTTACCAGATCGTCGGCGAGGACGAGGCCGACATCAAGCTGGGCCTGGTCAACATCAGCTCGCCGATTGCGCGTGCCCTGATCGGCAAAGATGAAGGCGACACCGCCGAGGTGCAGGCGCCGGGCGGCATCAAGCGTTACGAAATCATCGCGGTGATGTATATATAGTGACCCTACGGTCGCGCACTCCGTGTAGCTTCCTGCCCCCCGAGGGGGCCGCTGCGCCTGCGGGCCGGCAAAGCCGGACCCGCGGCCCCTGCTTGAAAAGAGTGCCCTCGGGGTCGATCTCACTGCCGTCCATTCGGAGCCTGGGGTGCCCCTGCCAGCAATCATGAACACCCGGTCCCGTATCAGCATTGTGTTGGCCGCCCTCTGGTGGGGCAGCCTGACCGGTCTGGGTTTTGTCGTGGTGCCGATGCTGTTCATTCACCTGCCGAGCCCCGCTGCGGCCGGCGCCATGGCCGCAAAACTGTTCACGACCCAGACTTGGCTCAGCGTGGCCTGCACCATGCTCCTGCTGCTGGTCTTGAATAAAAAAGAGGCTCCAGCCCTTTCCCCCTCTGCGCAAGAAGCTATGAAATTCATAGTGACCGGCCTGCTGCTGGCGGTGCTGGTGGAGTTCGGCGTGGCGCCGCGCATTGTCAATGCACGCGTTGACGGCGGCAACCTCAGGCTCTGGCACGGCCTGGGCAGCGCGATGTACCTGGCCCAATGGCTGGCTGCCGGCTGGACGCTGTGGTGCCTGAGTCAGGGTGCCAAAACGGCCGACGCCGAGACCTGAAGCGCCAGCCCGCAGTTTCTAGCTGCGTTCCGTCGCTTCCAGGGTGTTGACCAGCAACATCGTGATGGTCATCGGCCCGACGCCGCCGGGCACCGGCGTGATCCAGCCGGCCACTTCCTTCACGCCATCGAAATCCACATCGCCGCAGAGTTTTCCTTCGTCATTGCGGTTCATGCCAACATCAATCACCACCGCGCCGGGTTTGACCATGTCGGCCGTCAGTACGTTGCGCTTGCCCACTGCGGCGACGACCACATCGGCCTGAAGCGTCAGGGCCTTGAGGTTTTGCGTGCCGCTGTGGCAGACCGTGACAGTCGCATTTTTCTGCAGCAGCATCAGCGCCATGGGTTTGCCGACGATGTTACTGCGGCCTATCACCACCGCATGTTTGCCCTTCAGGTCATAACCGATGCTCTCGAGCATCTTCATGCAGCCGTAAGGCGTACAAGGCCAGAAGCCGGGCTGGCCGACCATCAGGGCGCCGGCGCTGGCCACGTGGAAGCCGTCCACATCCTTGGTTGGTGAAATCGCTTCAATGACCTTGTGTGCGTCAATGTGCGCGGGCAGGGGGAGTTGCACCAGAATACCGTGGATGGTTGGGTCGCGATTCAGCGCGTCCACGCGGGCCAGCAAATCGGCTTCGCTCAGCGTGGCCGGGTGGCGCTCCAGCACCGAATGCAGGCCGCTGTCTTCGCAGGCTTTGACCTTGTTGCGCACATACACCTGGCTGGCCGGGTTGTCGCCCACCAGCACCACGGCCAGGCCCGGAACGACGCCGCGCGCACGCAGTGCTGCTGCCCGCCGGGTGACATCCCCGCGCAATTGTTTCGACAGGGCGATGCCATCAATGAGTTGTGCAGTCATGGTTCAGTTTTTCAAGTAAAAACGCCCGCTGGCCAAGTAACCACGGGCGCAAGCAGCTATCCAAACGATAGCGGCAGGAAATCGGTTCAGGTCTTGGGTGCGCTCGAGCCCAAGGCGATTTTCAGCAGGTCGGCCACCGTGTTGGCGTTGAGTTTTTCCATGATGTTGGCGCGGTGCGCCTCCACCGTCTTGATGCTGATGCCCAGGTCGTCGGCGATCTGTTTGTTCAGGCGGCCGGCAACAATGCGTTCGAGCACCTGCGCTTCGCGCGAGGTGAGCTTGGCGAGCAGGGCGTCGCGGCTGGCCGACTGCTGGTGTTCACTGAAAGCTTCCTTGGCCTGGTCCAGCATGCGTTCAACCAGGCTGACCAGGGCTTCTTCCTGGAAAGGCTTCTGGATGAAATCCATGGCGCCTTTTTTCATGGTGTTCACGGCCATGGGCACGTCGCCGTGGCCGGTGATGAAAACGATGGGAAGCGGCGAATTGCGTTCGACCAGGCGGTCCTGCAGCTCCAGGCCGGTCATGCCGCCCATGCGGATGTCGACGATCAGGCAGGCGACTTCGCGCGGGTCGTAGCGGCTCAGGAAAGTTTCGGCGGAGTCGTAGCAACGGACGCGGTAGTCCTTGCCTTCGAGCAGCCACTGGAGCGAGTCACGCACGCCCTCGTCGTCGTCAACGACATAAACAGTACCTTTTTTCGGAATCAAGCTCATGCCAAACCTTTGCGTGGACGGTATCGGAATACCTTGTCAGGAAATGCCAGTTGGGGTGGCGGGCGCTTCTGCTGCGGCAGCTGGCAAAAGCAGGGGTGTCACGGGAATCCAGAAGGTAAACCGGCACCCCACCACTTCGTCACCATTGTAGAGGTTGTCGGCCTGCATTCTCCCCTGGTGCGACTCGACGATGCTGCGGCACAGTTTCAGGCCTATGCCCATGCCTTCGGCCTTGGTGGAGTAGAAGGCTTCGTAGAGCCGGCCCATCACCTCGGGCGACAGGCCCTTGCCCGAGTCCAGCACCGAAAACTCGATCACATCCTGGTCGTCGATGTTTTTCGGCACCACGCGCAGTTCCACGCTGCGCCGTGCGGTGGGCCGGCGTGCCTGGGCGATCGACTCGGCACCGTTTTTCATCAGGTTGATCAGCACCTGCTCGATCAGGATGGGGTC
>NZ_JBDTTH010000148.1:0-6054 GCF_039930745.1 Polaromonas sp.
CGCGAACTCGCGCTGGATGTCGCACGGCAGGTGATGGAGGCGCACCCCTTGAGCCAGTACGCCGGCGCTACCAGCCCCGACGCGCAAGTCGTGGTGGTTCGCGTGCTGGCACCGCTGGTCGAACCGGCCATGGGTTTGATGAAAGAGGTCTGGAAGGCGTGGCGCCGGCATTTCTGGAACAAGGCAGCTCCCAGCCCGCGCATCTGGTCCGCTTAAAGCGCGCCAGGCCGGAATGATTTCGCCGATACGCTGAAGAAGCTCGGCAATAGGCGCCCTCTTGGCGACACCGGGGCGGCCGCCCACATTGCCTCCCATATCGCGTGCTTCTTCCGGAGACACCAGCGCTGTCAGGTACATCACGGGAATACCTGCGGTCTGCCGATCCCTGAACGGGGTTCGCCGAACTGCTGCCAGCCAAATGACCACCCGCAAGCCAGCAGCACGCGTGCCATCACGCTCAAAATTCCAGCCCGCCAGATTGAGCACGCCAGCCTTCGCCGCAGGCACTTCACCGGGGGCCTGCGCCTGCGCCAAAGAGGCAAAGGGCAGGGTCAACAAGAACAGAACACAAGCCCAGCTTGCACGCAGGAAAAAATGCATGCGAGGAGGACAAGGGATTCCCATGGGCCGGCAAAGCCCTGTTTACCAGCCTGCACCCCTGGCAGCGCGTTCTGTGCCGCCCGGTGGCTCCTCGGACGGAGAAGGGACGATCAGTCTTGCAGGTCTGCGGGGACCTTGCCGCCGTTGGCCGCCAGCTTTTTCATCACTTGCTTGTGCAGCCAAATGTTCATTGACGCGCTGTCGTTCATGTCACCGCTGTAGCCCAGCTCCTTGGCCAGTTCCTTGCGCTCGCCCAGGCTGCTGTCAAGCTTGAGCAGCTTCATCAGGTCCACGATGGAGGTTTTCCAGTTGAGCTTTTCGGGGTTGCTGCGGGCCATCCCGTCCAATATGGCCTCCACATCGACTTCAGGCAGGCTTGCACTGCCCACCGCTGCTGCTGCTGCGGCACGCGAAGCGGCGTCGGAAGCTGCCGAAGCGGCTGCTGCATCTTCGGACGACAAGGCGCCACCTGTTGTTGCGTCAGGTGACGAGCCCGCATGAGCCGATGGAAAAATCTTGCCGAAAATCTTGCTGAGGATGCTCATGACAAATCCAATCTGTAGAAGTGAGGCTCTTGATCTTAGCTCTGCGCGGCCTTGCATCCGGAAGGAATGTGGAGTCATCCGCCGCAGGAAGCTGTCAGAACAAATCCCCTGTCGGGTTTCGCTCCGGCGATTCGTGCCTACACCACCGTCAACTGCCGTCCTACCCTGACTTTGACTTGCTGCCGGAAAATAAACGCTCCCGGCATGTGCCTGAAAACAGATCTGTGAGACACGCATGAAACACCACCTGACCCCCTTGGCTTTGGCCCTGACCCTGCTGATCACTGCCTGCTCAAGCACAACGGAAAGTGGCGCTGTTGGCGCCTCGCGTTCCCAGCTTTTGCTGGTGTCTTCCGCGGAACTGAACCAGATGGCGGCCCAAAGTTACAACAAACTCAAGGCCGAGGCGACGGCCGCAGGAAAGCTCAACACGGATGCTGCCATGCTGGCGCGCATACGCGCAGTTGCGGCACGCATCCAGCCGCAAACCGCCGTGTTTCGCGGCGATGCGCCCAACTGGCAATGGGAAGTGAACCTGATCGAAAGCGACCAGCTCAATGCCTTCTGCATGCCCGGTGGAAAAATCATGTTCTACACCGGGCTGATCCGCAAACTCAGCCTCACCGATGATGAAATCGCGGTGGTCATGGGCCATGAAATTGCCCACGCGCTGCGTGAACACTCGCGTGAGCAGGTTTCCCAGGCCGCGGCGGCGCAAACGGCCATCGGCATCGGCACCCAACTGCTCGGCCTGGGCAACGCCACCTCGCAAGTGACGGGTGCGGCCTACGAAGCGTTGGTGGCTACGCGTTTCAGCCGTTCGCATGAGACCGAGGCCGACCGTATCGGCCTTGAACTGATGGCGCGCGCGGGCTACAACCCGCAGGCAGGGGTCAGCCTGTGGCAAAAAATGGGGGGCAGCGGTGGCAGCGGCTCCGAGTTCCTGAGCAGCCACCCCAGCGATGCCAGCCGCGTCCAGCAGATCCAGGCCCTGCTGCCTACGGTGATGCCGCTGTACCAGGCAACCCGGCGCTAGATCGACTGCCGTCCCTTCCTGACAAGGCTGCCGCGCAGCGGCTGCGGGGCATACGCGTCCGCGCTTGAAAGCTCAGGACTGCAGCGCCGGCTCCTGCATAATTCGCGCTCACCGCCCGCCGTGCGGAGCCGGTTTCCGGATTCAATGGCCTCGCCGCCGACAACCAATGAGAAGCCATGCACACTGCCATGACCACCACCGAGATTTACCTGATCGCCATGGCGATCATTTTTACGGTGCCTTACCTGATCTGGCGCGTCTTCAAGACCGACTACTACGCACCGCTTGTTGTAGTGCAGATCATTGCGGGCATTTTGCTCGGCCCGGGTGTTCTCGGCAAGTTGTACCCCGACTACTATGCTTTCGTCTTCAGCGCGCCGGTCGTGCAATCGCTCAACGGCATTGCCTGGTGGGCCGTCATGGTTTTTGTGTGGATTGCCGGTATTGAACTCGATCTGAAAAAAGCCTGGACCCACCGACGGGAAAGCAGCATCACAGCCGGCCTGGCGCTGGGCACGCCACTGGCTTTTGGCTGCGCGGTGGCCGCCGGCATGCTGATGTACGAGGGCTGGATCGGCCCCCAAGGCATGCGGTGGCAATTTGTTGCCGGTGTCGGCATGGCCTGCGCGGTCACGGCGCTGCCCATCCTGATTTTGCTGATGGAAAAACTGGCCATCCTGCGCCAGCCCATCGGCCAGCGCATCCTGCGTTACGCCAGCCTCGACGATATTGCCATCTGGGGCGTACTGGCGCTTATCCTCATGGACTGGGGACGCGTGGGCCGCCAGGTGGGCTTCCTGGCTGCCTTCGCGGTGCTCAGTTACCTGTTTCGCAAACTCATGGTGTGGCTGCCGGAGCGTGACCGCTGGTACACCGGCCTGATCTGGCTGATCATCTGCGCCTTTGGTGCCGACTGGGCCGGCCTGCACTACATGGTTGGCGCTTTTCTGGCCGGTGCGGTGATGGACAGCGACTGGTTCAACCAGGAACACATGGACATGCTGCGCCATCATGTGCTGCTCGTCATGATGCCGGTGTTTTTCCTGAGCACCGGGCTGCGCACCAATTGGTCGGTAGGTGGGAAAGCGGTGTTTATCGCGGCCGCGGTGTTGCTGGTGGCCTCGGTGGCCGGCAAGCTGATTGGCGCGCACATCGCCGGCAAGGTGCTGAAATGGGCGCCAGGCGAAAGCGCCATCATCGGCTGGCTGCTGCAGACCAAAGCCCTGATCATGATCATTTTTGTGAACATCCTGCTCGACAAAAAAATTATTACGCATGAAACCTTTACCGCCCTGTTGCTGATGGCCATTGCCAGCACCATGCTGACAGTGCCGATGGTGGCCCCCAAGCTTCAGCGCATGAAGGAAATCATTTTCCGCCTGAAGTGACCGACGTGCCCGTTACGGGCAATGGCCGACACCGGGCGAGCAGGAATTCCAGCGCCAAGACCAGCAGGAACCCACCGGCGTACGCCAGAACGTCCATCCAGTCGGCCACCGAGCCCAGCACAATTTTCATCACCCGGTTCTGAACGTGCCAGGCATTGACGGCCGCGACATACTGGGCAAGTTCGACCAGGCAACCCACCGCAAAGGCCACCAGTGCCAGGCCACGGGGGTTGGCCTTTATCACGGTCTTGAGCATAAAGTACACCCACACAACCGCCAGCACGTCGCCGACAAACCCTCGCAGCCAGCGGTGGTGCGACCACACGGTCGCGATCAGCACTTCGATGATAAAAATCAGGACAGCCCACAGCGCCGCCTCGGCATCAAACCGCAGCCTCACGCGGGGAACGGTGGGCTCAGTCCGGTACATGGATGCGTTCCTTCACATGCTTGAGGTTGGCCACGATGGTGAAGGTCATGACCACCAGCAGCGACCAGGCGCTCCATTTGCCGACATGCACGGCAGACCAGCCACCGAGCTGGTTGGGATAGTGCCAGAGGCTGAAAAACGTGCTGATGTTTTCAGCCACCCAGATAAAGAACCCGATCAACAAAAAGGCCAGCAGCAAGGGCATGCTCCGGTCCCGGTCATAGGGCCGGAAGGTCACCGAGGACCTGGCATACAAGCCGGCCAGGCAGGCCGCGATGTACCAGCGGTAGTCGCCCCAGAAATGGTGCGTGAAAAAATTTCCGTAGATCAACAAGGCAATCACCGCGGCCATCCAGTAAGGCGGGTGGTGCCGGATGCGCAGGTCAAACAATCGCCATGCCTGGATGATGTAGCTGCCGACCGCCGCATACATAAAGCCTGAAAAAAGCGGCACGCCAAATAGCTTGGTATAGGCAAAGTCCGGGTAGCTCCAGGACTGGATGGATCCGGACGTCTTGAAAACCTCCAGGGCAAACCCAACCAGGTGAAAGAGGCAGATGGCCTTGAGCTCATCGAGAGTTTCCAGCTTGGCCAGCAACATCCAGCCTTGAATGAACAGCGCAATCAGGAGCAACAGGTCATAGCGCGGAACACCCGCCACACCGGCCCGCGGCACAAGAAACACCGCCGCAAAGAACAGCCCGGCAAACAGGCAGGCCCTTGCTTCCTTCAGACCGAAATAACCGAACTCCACCAGAAAGCGGCGAAACCCCGACAGACCCGTGTGAGATTTCGTCTGAATAAGCCAGTTGTCCAACGCCAGCAAAGCCATCGGCGTGCACCTTTTTTTGTGATTGTTTTTTGCCGGCTGGTTGCGGCCCGGAGCGGTGGACTCCCGGCGCCAACCGCTTCAGCGACCGCTGCGATTCTACGTTCGCAGCAGGGGTACCAACGTCGTCACGCTTGCAAACACAGAAAAGCCCGGATGAACCGGGCTTTGGCTAAAGCTGGTGATGGGTAGCCTAGATTGCCACCAACTGCCGTACCTGGTTGGCCTCCATGTCCTTGCCCTGGCCGCGGGCGATGAACTCGCCGCGCTCCATCACCAAGTAGTCGTCGGCCAGTTCTTCGGCGAAATCGTAGTATTGCTCCACCAGCAGGATGGCCATGTCGCCGCGATCGGCCAGCATGCGGATCACACGGCCGATGTCCTTGATGATGCTGGGCTGGATGCCTTCTGTCGGTTCATCGAGGATCAGCAGCTTGGGCTTGGCTGCCAGCGCGCGCGCAATGGCCAATTGCTGTTGCTGCCCGCCCGAGAGATCACCGCCCCGGCGATTCAGCATCTGCTTGAGTACCGGGAACAGCTCATACAGTTCCGCGGGGATAGGCGTGCTGGCGCTTTTGTAGGCCAGGCCCATGCGCAGGTTTTCCTCGACCGTCAGGCGCGCAAAAATTTCGCGACCCTGCGGCACAAAACCGATACCGGCACGCGCGCGCTCATACGGCGTGGCGTTCTGGATAGCCTTGCCGTCGAACTCGATAGTGCCAGTCTTGATGGGCACCAGGCCCATCAGCGACTTGAGCAAGGTGGTTTTGCCAACGCCGTTGCGGCCGAGGAGCACGGTCACCTTGCCGAGATGTGACTCCATGCTCACATCGCGCAGGATGTGGGAGCCGCCGTAATACTGGTTGATGTTTTTGACGTTCAGCATGTGATGATCTCCATCGCGCTTGGTGGAGCTTCGAAGCTGTCGTTGCTCGCCAGCTGGCCGGGGGTAGCCCGGCAGCTACTCACTTTCTTTTGCGTCGCCAAAAGAAAGTAAGCAAAGAAAAGGCGACCCCGCTGCCTGCGACCCCCTTCGCTTGCGCTACGGGGGCAGCCTGCGGTGCTCGGTCCAGCCGGGGTCGAGCTCGAACTCGCTACGCTCAGACAATCGCTCGCCCTGATCCGTCTGGCCCTCCGCTCCTCGGCGCAGTCAGAAGGGGTGGGGACGAAATCGGGAGCGGGAGCGCAATCGGGCTCCGGCAAGGACGCGCTTTGCGCGTCCTTGC
>NZ_JBDTTH010000149.1:0-5906 GCF_039930745.1 Polaromonas sp.
GCAACAACTCCTGCGGCAGCCGCAGCATTGCCTACGGCAACATGGTGCACAACGTGCTGGGCATGCAGGCCTGGACTTCTGCAAGCGAGCTGCTCCAGCTCGGACCCTACGCCGCCAGCAGCGGCAAAGCACGCGAACTGGGCCAGCACGTGCGTTCGCTGGCCGAGGAACTGCACCCTGCCATCAACCGCCTTTGGCCCAAGGTCATGCGTCGTGTCGGCGGCTACAACCTGGATATTTTTGACCCGCAGAGCGAACGGCCCTATACCGCCGACGGTTCGGTCAACCTGGCACACCTGTTGATAGGCAGCGAAGGCACACTGGCCCTGACAAAATCGCTGACCCTGCAGCTCACCGAACTGCCGCGGGCCAAGGTATTGGGCGTGGTGAATTTCCCGACCTTTTACCGCGCCATGGATGCGGCGCAGCACATCGTCAGGGTAGGCGGAAGCAGCCTGACCGCGGTCGAGTTGGTGGACCGCACCATGATCGATTTGTCGCTGCAGAACCCGGCCTTTGCGCCCACCATTCGCAGTGCGCTGATCGGCCAGCCCGCCGCCATCTTGCTGGTGGAGTTTTCGGGTACCAGCAAGACGGCGCTGCTGCCCAAGCTCAAACGACTGAGCGAGCTGATGGGCGACCTGCTGCTGCCCGCCACAGTGATCGAGATGACCGAAGACGCGCCGCAGAAAAACCTGTGGGAAGTGCGCAAGGCCGGGCTCAACATCATGATGAGCCTCAAGGGTGACGGCAAGCCGGTGAGTTTTATCGAAGACTGCGCCGTGCCGCTGGAGCATCTGGCCGAATACACCGATGCGCTGACCGAAGTCTTCAAAAAATACGGCAGCAAGGGCACCTGGTATGCACATGCCTCGGTCGGCACCTTGCATGTGCGGCCCATCCTGGACATGCGGCGCGAGGGAGCGCCCAAGATGCGCGCGATTGCCGAGGAAGCCTCTGAGCTGGTGCGCAAATTCAAGGGCGCTTACAGCGGCGAACATGGCGACGGCCTGTGCCGCGGCGAGTGGATCAAGTGGCAGTTCGGTCCGCAGATCAACGAGGCCTTCGCCAGTATCAAGCAGGCCATGGACCCGATCAATCTGCTGAGCCCCGGCCGCATGATCAACCCGCCGAAGATGGACGACACGCGGCTGATGCGGTTTGCGCCTGGCTACAAGGTCATTCCCCTCAAGACCGCCCTGGACTGGCGCGCCTGGAACGTCCAGAACGACCCCGTGACCGAGCAGACCAGCGCACCGGGCAGCGGCGGCGACCCGGCCCACGGCTTTGCCAAGGCGGTGGAGATGTGCAACAACAATGGCCACTGCAGAAAGTTCGATGCCGGCACCATGTGCCCCAGCTACCGTGTGACGCGTGATGAAAAACATTTAACCCGTGGACGCGCCAACACCCTGCGCCTGGCCTTGAGCGGCCAGCTCGACGGAATGAGCGCACGTGACGCTTTCACCGGCGAGGCAGTGCATGACGCCTTGGACCTGTGCGTGGGCTGCAAAGGCTGCAAGCGTGATTGCCCCACCGGCGTGGACATGGCCAAGATGAAGGTGGAGTTTTTGCACCACTACAAGGCCAGGCACGGCTATACGCTGAAAGACAAACTGGTGGCACGCCTGCCCGACTACGCGCACTGGGCCAGCCGCTTCGCCCCCCTGCTGAACCTGCGCGACAAAATTCCGGGCCTGGCGGCGTTGAGCGAAAAGCTCACCGGCTTTTCGGCAAAACGCACACTGCCCTCGTGGAAGACACATACGTTTTTCAACCAGCCTTGCGTGAGTGCCACGCGCGACGCGGTATTAGCCGCGGCCAAACCCGTCGTTCTGTTTGTCGACACCTTCAACGGAACCTTCGAATCCGGCAACGCGGTTTCAGCATTAAAAGTGCTGCAGGCCGCCGGCTACACAGTTCACGTAGCTACAAAAACCATAGCAGACGGAAAACACCTGTGCTGCGGCCGCACCTACCTTGCCAGTGGCATGGTGGATGAAGCCAAAGTAAAAGCCAGGGAACTGGTCGCCGCCCTGCTGCCCTTCGCCGAGCGCGGCATCGCCATCGTCGGGCTGGAGCCGTCCTGCCTGCTGACCATGCGCGACGAGATGCTGGTCATGGGCCTGGGCGAGGCCGCGTTGACCATCAGTGGCCAGGCCTTGCTGTTCGAGGAGTTCCTGGCGCGCGAGGCCACGGCGGGCAAGCTCGAGGGACTGAAATCAAAACTGCAGCCGGTGGACGAAGCCATCTTGCTGCACGGTCACTGCCACCAGAAGGCGTTTGGCGCGGTCAGCCCCATCATGGACGTGCTCAAACTGATCCCCGGCGCGGCGCCGGAGCTGATCGAGTCCAGCTGCTGCGGCATGGCCGGCAGCTTTGGTTATGAAGCCAGCCACTATGAAGTGTCGATGCAGATGGCTGAACTCAGCCTGCTGCCTGCGGTGCGCCAGCGGCCTGATGCGATTGTGGTGGCCGACGGCACCAGTTGCCGGCACCAGATCAGGGACGGCGCGCAGCGCGAGGCCGTGCACGTGGCGGTGCTGATGGCGCGGCAGTTGCGCGCTTGAGGTCATGCGTCGCTCTGAAGAAGAAAAATACCAGTTTTTACAAGGCAAAAAGGCCTCCAGCCCTTATGGAGCGGTCGAAAGCAGCTACCAAATTGATAGTATGCAGCTCCTGCCCCATCTGTCATCCCGGACCTGATCCGGCCCGCTGAATCTGGACGCACGCCACGCCGCGGGGTTTGACGAAGCCGAGCTGGCCCTTCTCGACACCCGCCCTTCGCCTACCAGCGCACTCGCACCCCCATGAGCGCCGAGAGGTTCCGCTGGCGCTGGTTATGTTCAAACTGCACATCGGCGAACAGGTCAACCCCGTGGCCGACACGGCCTGATGCTCCGAGGCCCAGAATCAGCGTGTCGCGCTTGGGCGCCACCCCCGAGACCTGAAACGGCGAGGCCGTCGCTGCACCCTGGAAATGCGCCGTCATCGGCGTGTTGATGTCACCAAACTCATGCGCCCAGATCACACGCGGCTCCAGGCGAACACTTCCCGCGTCAAAGCTGGCTTTCGCACCCAGCAAGGATTTGGTGGAGGTGACGGTCTGGCCAGCCACCTGCAGGTTCAGGGCACCGGCGCCGGTTTCGGTGAAGCCGTCGGTCTTGCTGCGGCTCAGGGAAAGCGCGGCCAGCGGTTGCAAAGTCCAGCCATTCATCGGCAGGCTGTAGCTCGCCTCTCCATAGGCAGACAGCGTGTTGCTGCCGAAGTCCGAGCTGGCCGTGCGGTTCAAGGCACCTACCGTAACTGCACGGTTCATGTGGTTGCTGTTCCAGGCGGCACTGGCCGAGCCCTTGAAAGCCCAAAGGCCAGAGGCGTAGCTGCCATAGACCGCCAGTGCGCTGCCGCTTGACTTGCCGGTGTCGTTGTTGTCAAAGCCCAGTCGGGATGTACCGCTGCTCAGCGCTGCACCCACCACCAGTCCTTCGCGCAATTCGGCATCAAAGCCGGCGCTGATGCCGCTGTTGCGCAACTCGCTGGCGGCAGCGTTGCTGTCGCTTTTGGTGTTCTGGTGGCCACCCGAGCCGCGCAGCCAGAATCCGCGGCCCTCTGATGAAGCAGAAGAAGAGGACGAAGACGCCCCTCCGGCCAGGGAAAACTTCTGCGGCGAATCGGAAACAGGCGCCATCAAATCAGACACACGGTCGTTGGCGGCCAGCAGGATGGGGCCGCCTGCAAATGCGCCCACTTGCGTGTTTGCGCCGCCAACTGCAGCCAGCCGAGCCTGCAACTGGTTGCCAAACCCCGCCGCAAAGCTGGCACCTGTGCTGCGCAGGGCGACGAGGCCGGTGCCACTTGCGGAGTCATAGGCGGCACGTGCTTGCGCGGCAGACAAACCGGTCAATGCAGTTTGCACAGTGCTCATGTCACCTGTGGCGTCGCCATTGGCATTTTGCAGTGCCGTGGACGTGGCGATCTGGTTCGGCGTAACCGCCACGGCGCTGAAGCTGACGTCATTGCGCGCCAGCGTCAGGAAGACGTTGTTGGCGTCATACCCCAGCGTGGGCGTTAGGAAAGCCAGGTTCGACGTGACCCCGGCAAAGTTACCGGTGCGGCCAGCGGCTGCGTTGAGGATGGTGTAAGTCCTGTTAGCCGCATAGGTGCCGGCACCGGCCTGCACATCGACCGTGCCGCCGTTGAGGGTGGCCGTGCCGGTAGCGTTGATACGGTCATTCGCACCGGCTGCGTCCACTTCCACCCGGTAGATGGAGCCTGCGGCAAAATTCAGGTTGCCGTTGACCGTGAGCGTGCCAATCGAGTTGCCCGGCGCCAGCACGCCGCCCGTGGCGATAGTGGTACTGCCTAGCGTGCCGTTGCCGCCCAAGGTGCCGCCGCTGTTGACTGTGACGGCTGAATTGGCAATCGAGCCGTTGGCCGAAAGCGTGCCGGCATTGACATTCGTGGCACCGCTGTAGCTGTTGGTGCCGCTAAGGATCAGGTTGCCCGCGCCCTGTTTGGTCAGGGCGCCTGTGCCGCTCATGACGCCGGCGTAGGTGTCGGTTGCGGCCTGATCAAAGGTGACGGCGGCGTTGTTGTTGATGTTGCCCTGCAGGGTGGTGGCATTCCCCTGCAGGGTGCCACCGCTGACGCTTGTGCCACCCGAATAAGTGTTCGCGCCACTGAGCGCGAGCGTCCCCGTTCCTTGCTTGACCAGCGCCATGGTGCCAACGAGGTTGCCGCTGAACGCACCCCCGTTGATACCGACCACACCGCCATCGTGCCTGAGCGTGCCTGCGCCTTGCAGGTTGTTGACAACCGAGGACAAATTCGGGCCGCTGAAGTCCAAGGTGGCGCCGGCGTTGATGGTGGTGGAGGCAACGCTGCTGGTGATCGAGCCCAGCGCGGCGCTTCCGGCGCGCAGCGTGCCGCCGGCGACCAGCAAGTTGGCGCTGGGAACGGCGACGACCCCTGGGCCGCTGAGCGTCACCACCCCGTTGTTGACCGCATCCCCGACGCGGAGTGTCGACGAAGCGGCCAGATTGATGGATGCGCTGATGCTCAGCGTGGTACCGGCGGCGGCTGCCACAGTGCCAGTCGTGCCGCCGGACACGCTCAGTGCGTTGGCGACGGTCATGCTGGTGGTGCTTGTGAGCTGGCCACCGCCCAAGGTGATGTTGCCCGTGCCCAGTGCCGATGCGGCCGAGGCGGCCACGCTCCCGGCGTTGACAGCCAGGCCGCCGCTGAAGGTGTTGTTGCCGGCCAGCGTCAGAGTGCCGCCGCTGTCTTGCCTCACCCCGCCTGCCCCGTTGATGTTGTTGCCGACGGCGATGTTGTCGCTGCGGTTGAAGCTCAAGGCCGCGCCGGTGCCCACCTGAACTGCAGCGCTGCCCAGTGTGCCGGTCGTGCCGCCGTTGCCCACCTGCAGTGTGCCGGCGGAAACCGTGGTGGCGCCGCTGTAGGTGTTGGCACCGGTCAGCAAGGTGGTGCCGCCGCCGTTCTGCCTCAGCCCGCCGCCCCCGCTGATGGCGTTGCCGACAACGATGTTGTCGCTGCGGTTGAAACGCAGGGCCGCGCCGGTGCCCACTTGGACTGCACCGCTGCCCAGTGTGCCGGTCGTGCCGCCGTTGCCCACCTGCAGTGTGCCGGCGGAAACCGTGGTGGCGCCGCTGTAGGTGTTGGCACCGGTCAGCAAGGTGGTGCCGCCGCCGTTCTGGCTCACCCCGCCGCCCCCGCTGATGGCATTGCCGACAACGACGTTGTCGCTGCGGTTGAAACGCAGGGCCGCGCCGATGCCCACCTGGACTGCACCAGTGCCCAGTGTGCCGGTCGTACCGCCGTTGCCCACCTGCAATGTGCCGGCGGAAACCGTGGTGGCGCCGCTGTAGGTGTTGGCACCGGTCAGCAAG
>NZ_JBDTTH010000150.1:0-5902 GCF_039930745.1 Polaromonas sp.
AAACCCATCACCACTTTTTTCTTCATATTTCTAATGTACTAGCTTTAAAGCTAAATATTGTGAATTATGTTCTGAGTAAACAGACAGGTGCCGTGCGTCAAATTTGAAAAATACTTAATTAAATCAATCGTCTTTCAAGAGTTTTCAGCAAAGGGCTTCTCCCTGGCACGGTGCCTGCAATAAAGAGTGCGTCAGATGAGAAAGTTGTTCGCTCACAAGCAGGGGTTTCCGGGAAACCAGGCCCCGCTGGTGCAGGAAGCCAGGGTGTCCTGAATTCCTGTATGCCGCGGCAACGGATGCGCCTGGTACCAAGGCATGTGGTCAAGGGGCGGCTCGGGTAGAGGAGCCGCCCCGCTGGGTTCGATTCCCGGATGCCATTGTTCTGTAGCTCAGAAGGTAGAGCACCGTGCTAATCACACGGCTGTCGCGGGTTCGAATCCCGCCGAACGCTGACGTAAAAAATCAGCTTACTTGGATGTAGAGCGTGCCGCGAGTGGGAAGAGTGGATGCAGGCTGCAACGGGAAACCGCGGCAGTGTGCGGGGCCAGCACCCACCAGCAACAGTTGCCAGTGCAAAGGTACTGCGACACCGGACAGCGAAGACGCCGGGCGTGACATCGCGAGATCTCACGACCAGGCCCTTCGCCAGAAAGTGCCCGCACCCCGAGTCCGCGGCTGTTGCTGATGCGGACTATGGATTGCGTTGAATTGAAGAAAAACAAGGAGAAGAAAAATGTTTGGACTGAACCAATACAAGATCAAGAAAAACGAACGCGGCCTGCTGTTGCGCAACGGTGACTTCGAGCGCGTGCTGCAGCCCGGTAAACACTGGGTGTACGCCGGCGCCGACCAGGTGCGGGTAGAAACCTTTGCCATGGAGCAAGCCGCTTTCACGCACGGCCTTGCCGACTACTTCATGGCCAAAGAGCCGGCTGTGGTTGCCCAGGAGTTTGTGCTTGCCGCGCTGTCGGATGCACAGGCAGGCCTGCGGTATGAGAACGGTTCGCTGGTGGAAGTGCTGGCGCCCGCCACCCGCAAGCTCTACTGGAAGGGCCTGAACGAGGTTCGTATCGACGTGGTCGATATTGACCAGGACGTGGCGAACAGCGAAAAGCTGCCGGCTGGCCTGGTGGCCACGCTGGGCCAGACACAGCTGCGCCAGCGCCCGGTGAAGGGTCTGGACGGCGTGTTGCTGGTGCAGGTGCCCGACTTCCATGCCGGTGTGTTGACACTGGACGGCAAGGTGACCGGGCTGCTCGGCGCCGGGGCTTATGGCTTCTGGCGTTATGGCCGCAAGGTAGATGTCGAATGCATTGACTTGCGTTCGCAGGCGCTGGAAGTTAGCGGGCAGGAAATCCTCACCCGCGACAAAGTGAGCCTGCGCCTGAACTTGTCGGCCACCTGGCGTTATGAAGATGTGCTGAAAGCCTTTGCCCAGTGGGGCAAGCCGTCAGAGCAGATTTACCGCGAGCTGCAGCTGGGCCTGCGCGCGGCCGTCGGGACCCGTACGCTCGACGAGCTGCTGGAGAACAAGGCTGCGCTGGACGACGTCATTGCCGAGCATACCCGTGCACGGTTGGCGGATGCAGGGCTGAAGCTGGAGAGCCTGGGTGTGAAAGACATCATCTTGCCCGGTGAGATGAAGACCATCCTGGCTCAGGTGGTGGAAGCCGAGAAGTCGGCCCAAGCCAACGCGATTCGCCGTCGCGAAGAAACCGCGGCAACCCGCTCGCTGCTCAACACGGCAAAAATCATGGAGGACAACCCGATTGTCCTGCGCATGAAAGAGCTGGAAACACTGGAGCGTGTGGCAGAGCGGATCGACAAGATCTCCGTGTTCGGAGGTCTGGACCAGGTGCTCAACGGGCTGGTGAAGCTGCGTTGAGCTAAAAAAGATAAAGGGCGCGCTGGCACAGAAGGGAGCGCCACTGCCAAAAATGTTGAAATTGCCGGCAGGCCGGGTAACACCGGGTGCGGCGGGCAAGTCGGTTGACGAGCAAGGTTGAGGATGCAGGTGCTGGCTCCGATGACGGGTCTGCCACTGGCGCGCGTTTCCAACCGTCAGCTGGGCCACAGGCGTCAAACACCGTGGTCGCCGTATTGATGCGGGTTCGAATCCCGCCGCGTCCACCAAACGAGAACAAAAATGGAAAACACCTTGAAACCCGAATTGGCACCCGCCTTGAAGCAAGCTGTTGACCGGCTGTATGCGGTCTTCAGCGGCTACCGCGCGCCCACGCTTTGCTTGAACGTATGTTTGGGATGCTGCATGGACGAGTCCCTGGAAAAGGAGATGCGGCAATTGCCTTTGCGCCAGATCACCGCCAGGCACTTTTATGAGTACAACTGCTCCGCGAAAGATGTCCCGCAACCTGCGCACGAGATCAAGTACCTGTTGCCGCGCATGCTGGAACTCCTGGCCGACGGCGCCGAGCTTCACCACTCCATGGAGTGCTATCTGGGTCGGTTGGGAAATTGCGAAGCCGGTGCGTTCTCAGCGGAAGAATACGAGGCTATTGAGGTTTTCGCGCTGGCCTATTTCGCCGCGCGTTTGAGTCAGCACTGGTGGCAGTCCGGAGAGGGGCATGCCGGCGACGTGGCCTTCGAATTCCTCCTGATGTTCGATATCGGCGGCGTTGATTTGCGGCCTTTGCTGGACTATTGGATGAAAGACGAATCGACGGCAGCGACCCTGCATTATGTGAACGCCGGGTTCTACGATTTCTGGCAAGCCCAGTGCATCAAGAACGCATTCGCTGAAGATCGTCCTGTGTTTCTGGAGGTGATGACGAACTGGTTGACCGAGGAAAACCATCGCCGTACATTCGCGAACCGGATTCTGAGGCTGGAGATGTACAAGCTCGAGCAGACCCCGACTTGCTACTACGGTAGCCGGATAACGCCGCAAGACATGGCGGAAGCCGTATTTGATTCGATAACTTATTAGGATAAAAAATGACTTACCAACAACACGAAGTGACCGGCGGTGTGCCGGTAAAAATGTGGACCAATGGCGTGCCGGTGGAAGCCGAGGCTATCAAGCAGCTGGAGAACTCCGCGCGCCTGCCCATCGTCTTCAAACACGTGGCGGTGATGCCCGACGTGCATTACGGCTTGGGCGCCACCATCGGCAGCGTGATCCCGACATTCAAGGCGATCATTCCGGCGGCGGTTGGCGTGGACATCGGCTGCGGAATGATGGCCTGCAAGACCACGCTGCGCGCTGAAGACCTGCCCGACAATCTTGGGCCGCTGCGCACCGAGATTGAAAAGGCGGTGCCGCATGGCTCTGCGCCCAAGACTTATCGCCGCAATGGCTCCGTGCGCGAGGTGGGCGCCTGGACGAATCCACCCAGCGCGGCTGATGCGGCCTGGGGCCAGCTGGTCGATGAGTTCGAGGCGCTGTGCCTGGACTATCCGCGCCTGAAAAACACCAACAACCACCGCCACATGGGAACCCTAGGCGGCGGTAACCACTTTGTTGAGGTGTGCCTCGACGAAAGCGGTGGCGTGTGGATCATGCTGCACAGCGGTTCGCGTGGGGTTGGCAATGCCATCGGCACGCATTTTATCGAGCTGGCAAAAAAAGACGCCGAACTGCACCAGCGCAACCTGCCCGACCAGGACCTGGCCTACCTTGAAGAAGGTTCCCAGTACTTCGGTGACTATGTGCGCGGCGTGGGCTGGGCGCAGAAGTTTGCCCGCCTGAACCGCGAGGTAATGATGCAGGCCGCCATTGGTGCGCTGCGCAAGGTGATCAGCAAGCCGTTTGAGACGCATCTTGAGGCGGTGAACTGCCACCACAACTATGTGCAGAAGGAGACCCACTTCGGCGAGGAAGTGTTTGTGACTCGCAAGGGTGCGGTGAGTGCGAAGGCTGGTGAGCTTGGGATCATTCCCGGGAGTATGGGTGCCAAGAGCTTCATCGTGCGCGGCAAGGGCAACCCGGACAGCTTCATGAGCTGCAGCCATGGTGCCGGCCGCACCATGAGCCGTACCAAGGCCAAGAAGATGTTCACTATTGAAGACCAGGTCAAGGCGACCGAAGGGGTGGAGTGCCGCAAGGACGCCGACGTGATTGACGAAATCCCGATGGCCTACAAAGACATCGAGGCCGTGATGCTGGCGCAGAGCGACCTGGTGGAGGTGGTTTACACGCTCAAGCAGGTTGTGTGTGTGAAAGGATGAATATGAACCTTAAAGCCATTGAGTTGAATGGATATCTCAAGGGATGGGCCGATGTGAACGAGGCACCTGCGGACACGTCGTGCTTCTTCGAACTCATACCACTGTCCACATCGGATTTTCCGTGGCTGCATCATTGCGTGACTGGTCAATTGGAGGTACCTAAAGGAGTTTCCCTCAAGGAATCCGCTGAGCCAGAGCAATTGCTCGCTTCAGTGCTTGCGAAGTGGTGTTTTTTGGAAATACCTTTATTGGAGCGCGACAAAGCAACGCTCTTGGTGCATGGGGCGGAAGGACGTGATTGGCGCGTCAAAAAAATGGTCGATGACTTTCGCAGAGCGTTTGGTTGGTTCCGTTTCATAGAGATCGAACAGACTGAATTTCCTCCGGATTCCAAGACCGGACGGGCTCCTTTTGTAGCCCTTCACTGGCAGGAATATGTGCTTGTGGCCGAAGATTTGACTCAGTGGTTTTTGCATTTCAGCGTGACAGATTGACAACCAAAAGAACAGAAGAAAAAACATGATTGAACTCGATGGCTCGCAAGGCGAAGGCGGCGGGCAAATTCTGCGCACCGCGCTGGCCCTGAGCCTCATCACGGGTCAGCCTTTCCGGCTGGTCAACATCCGCGCCAAACGACCCAAACCCGGCCTGATGCGTCAGCATCTGGCCTGCGTGCAGGCGGCTGTGGCGGTGGGCGGAGGTGCGGCGCAAACCGGTGCGGTGACGGCCGCGGGAGCTGAAGTGCAATTGGGCGAAACCACGCTGGTCTTCACGCCCGGCAAGGTGCGCGCGGGAGACTATCGCTTTGCTGTGGGCTCCGCCGGCAGTTGCATGCTGGTGCTGCAGACCGTGCTATGGCCGCTGGTGATGGCGCCGGCGGCGTCCACGCTCGGGCTCAGTGGCGGCACACACAACCCGATGGCGCCGTCCCTGAGTTTTCTGCAGCTGCTGGCGCCGCATTTCGCGGGCGGTGGCCCGGCGATTTTCGACATGACGCTGCGCCGCCACGGTTTTTATCCGGCGGGCGGCGGCGAGGTTGAAGTGCTCGTGCATCCGCCGCAGGGCGGGCTGGCGGCCATTGACCTGATGACGCGTGGTGCTTTGCTGGAGGCGTATGCCGAATGCCTGCACGCCGGCCTGCCGCGCGGCGTGGCCGAGCGCGAACTTGACGTGCTGAGGAAGGGCCTGGGCTGGGAGGACAGCCAGCTGCGCAACCGTGCCCTGCGCAGCAACGAAGGGCCGGGCAACGCGCTGCTGGTGGTGCTGCGCCATGAGGCCATCACTGAAGTTTTTGCCGCCTATGGTGAAAAAAGCCTCAGTGCCGAGCAGGTCGCGCGCCATGTGCTGGCTGAGGTCAAGGCGTATATGAGCCATCAAGCGCCAGTGGGTCCGCACCTGGCGGATCAGTTGATGATTCCGCTGGCTCTGGCGCGTATGCAAGGCAGGCAAGGCCGTTACTGGACGACGGAACTCACCGAACATTCCCGCACCAATGCCAGGATCATCGAAACTTTCCTGCCTGTGAAGTTCAGCTGTGAGCCGCTGGAAGGCGGTACCGTGGTTTCGCTGGCGGCCTGAGTCGTATTTCGACAGTGGTGTAGTGCTACTGATTTTGTAGCTACTCGCGCCCGTTCTATAAGGGCCAACGCCACTTTTGCTTGGCGGATTCAAGTACAAAGTGCAACAAATGGAAGTGTAATCGGCTGCATTTTCA
>NZ_JBDTTH010000151.1:0-5716 GCF_039930745.1 Polaromonas sp.
CTGCCACTGGTCCCACAACAAGACCATGGAAAAACCAAAAATCACCCACAAAATGGTGCGGCGTATGTCGTTCATGACGGCTTCTTTTTAGAGGAATTCGAAGTCACTGGCGTGACCAGATGGGTGAATAGGGAAAACCGGCGCGAAGGCTGTGCGGCCGATGGCACGGGATCATAGCCGCCATGGCACCATGGGTGGCAACGCGCCAGACGGTGCAGCGTCAGGTAAGCGCCTTTGGCCGCGCCGTGCTGCTGCAGCGCCTGCAGTGAGTAGGCCGAACAGGTGGGCTCGAACCGGCAGGACGAACCCAGCCAGGGGCTGAGCAACAGGCGGTAGCCTTTGACCAGGGCCACCAGTGTTTTCTGCGGCAGGCGGCTGAGCGCCACCGCCAAGCGACGCAATGCGGACATGGCATTCATGCGGCTTGTGCCCCGGCCTGCATCAAGGCCTGCACTTCGCTGCGAACCGCCTGCTTGAGCGACTCGGAACTCGCGCTGACAAATTCCTTGCGCGAAAAGTCACGGCGCAGGCGAACGACCCACGCAGTGGGGGGCGGGCGAGGCGAAAAGTCGGCGCACACGGTATAGATCTGTCTTTTGATGGCGTTACGCGTCACGGCACGTTTGGCCCAGCGTTTAGGCACCATCGCCCCGACCCAGAGGTCCTGAACAGGAAACAGGTCCGGCATGTCGTGGGTCTTGCTGGGTACGGTTTTCGCGTTCATGGCATCAAGCGCATTGCGGTGCAATGCGAAATGCGTTGTTCTTGCAACGATGGCGCCAGCAAGGACTGCCTGGAACTGGGGTCGGGTTTGAAGCCGTTGCAAGCGTCAGCTCGAAAGCAATTGGCCTGCGGGACCCACTGCTTAAACAGCCAGGCGCTTGCGGCCTTTGGCGCGACGCGCTGCAATCACTGCGCGGCCGCCACGTGTTTTCATGCGTGACAGAAAGCCGTGCGTACGGGCGCGCTTAACTTTGGAAGGTTGGTATGTGCGTTTCATGATGGTCCTACAAGCTACAAAAAGCTCCCCCTTTGCAAATTTCAATTTTGCGATTCGTGGTCCCGGCAGCCGTACAACACAGGCTACCCGGCAGGTCAGCCGGGCCAGCAAAACGGCTAAAGATGCTTGAAAACAAGCGCCAAACCAGCCATGCCAACCCGCTATGAATCAGGGAAACCCATGATTATCGCAGATTTCCCAACGCTGGCAACAAGTTAGAGGCCGCAGTGGCGGTAAAGGCTGAGATCGGCCAAGTGACACCAGAAAGAAAGTCGAACCGGAAAAACCGGCCCGCCCTAGGTTAAAACCCGGGGGCAATCTTTTTGTGGATAAGTACGCCGCACGACTACAATAACGGGTGCCAAAAATTAATAATATCCACAAGCAAAAGCATGCTGGCCACTGCGTCCATCCAGCCCAAAGATCCGATGCGTGAGGGCGCCGTGCACAGTTCCAGCCAGGGCTTGTGGCAAAGCTGCGTAGACCATCTTGCCCAGGAATTGCCCGAGCAGCAGTTCAACACCTGGATCCGTCCGCTGGTCGCCGAGGTCGCTGCCGATCTCTCCAAAGTCACCATTCAGGTTGCCAACCGCTTCAAGCTGGACTGGATACGCGCGCAATATGCGGGGCGCATCTCTGCTCTGCTGGAGAAAGTTTCCGGCCAAAATGTGCATCTTGAGTTAGCGCTCGCTCAGCGAGAACCCGGCAGCAGGAATACGCCAATCACGCGCAGCTTCGAAGGCAACGGCGTGGCCGAACCTGTCGGCCTGGGTGTTGCTGAAGATGTAGCCGGAACCCCCTTCAAGAGCCGGCTCAACACCGCACTGACTTTTGACACCCTGATCGAAGGCACGGCCAACCGCATGGGCCGCGCCGCCGCCCTGCATGTTTCCAGCAGCCTGGGGCAACTTTACAACCCACTGTTTATTTACGGCGGCGTCGGTTTGGGCAAGACCCATTTGATGCACGCCATCGGCAACAAACTGCTGGCCGATAACCCCGCCGCCAAAGTTCTCTACATCCACGCTGAACAATTTGTTTCAGATGTGGTTAAAGCCTACCAGCGCAAGACTTTTGACGAGTTCAAGGAGCGTTACCACTCGCTTGATCTCCTTCTTATAGATGACGTGCAGTTCCTGGCCAACAAGGACCGCACCCAGGAAGAGTTCTTCAACGCCTTTGAAGCCCTGCTGACCAAGAAGTCGCACATTGTGATGACCAGCGACACCTATCCCAAGGGGCTGACGGACATCCATGAGCGGCTGGTCTCGCGTTTTGATTCCGGGCTGACGGTAGCCATCGAGCCGCCTGAGCTCGAGATGCGCGTCGCCATCCTGATCCGCAAGGCCGAGGCCGAGGGCACCGTCATGCCCGAAGAGGTGGCTTTTTTTGTTGCCAAGAACGTGCGTTCCAACGTGCGCGAGCTCGAGGGCGCGCTGCGCAAGATCCTCGCCTACTCGCGCTTCAACCTCAAGGAAATTTCCATCCAGCTCGCGCGCGAAGCCCTGCGCGACCTGTTGTCCATCCAGAACCGCCAGATATCGGTCGAAAATATCCAGAAAACCGTGGCCGACTATTACAAGATTAAAGTCGCCGACATGTATTCGAAGAAGCGCCCGGCCAGCATTGCCCGGCCACGCCAGATTGCCATGTACCTGGCCAAGGAACTCACCCAGAAGAGCCTGCCCGAGATTGGCGAGCTGTTTGGCGGCCGCGACCACACCACCGTGCTGCACGCGGTACGCAAGATGTCTGCCGAGCGCCAGCAGATGACCGAGCTCAACCAGCAGCTGCACGTGCTCGAACAAACCCTGAAAGGCTGAGATGGAGCTTCACTCAGCCATTTTTCCCCGGTTTCAAGCCTGCCTGGAAACCATGGGGACAAGTTTTGAACAACTAATGACTTATCCACAGCGAAGGTGGATTGCCCAAAGTTGTTCATATTTGGCAGCGGGGTTGCGGGGATGTCTGACCACAAGGTTAAACAAGCGCCAAGTAGTTGATCAAAAAGAAGAAAATAGGGCTGTCCACAGAAATGTGCTTCCCTTATCTACTACTACTAATTTGAATTAAAGAAATAAGAGGTTAAGACAGTGATCGTTCTCAAAGCTACCCAGGATAAAGTTTTGGCAGTTCTGCAGTCAGTCGCAGGCATCGTGGAGCGCAGGCACACGCTGCCGATTCTGGCCAACGTGCTGATCCGCAAAACCGGCGCGCAGCTGCAGCTGACCACCAGCGACCTGGAAATCCAGATTCGCACCACAGCCGAGCTGGACGGTGACACGGGTAACTTCACGACCACTGTGGGCGCACGCAAGCTCATCGACATCCTGCGCTCCATGCCCAGCGACCAGACCGTGTCGCTCGAGTCGGCACAGAACAAGCTGATCCTCAAAGGCGGCAAGAGCCGGTTCACGCTGCAAACCTTGCCGGCCGAAGACTTTCCGCTTGTGCAGGAAGCCGCCAACTTCGGCCCCAGCTTCTCGGTGCCGCAGAAGGTGCTCAAAGAGCTGCTGAACCAGGTGTCATTTGCCATGGCCGTGCACGACATCCGTTACTACCTCAACGGCATTTTGTTCGTCGCTGAAGGCAAGCAGCTCAGCCTGGTGGCCACCGACGGGCATCGTCTGGCGTTTTCGTCGGCCATGCTTGATGTCGAAGTGCCGCGCCAGGAAGTGATCCTGCCGCGCAAGACCGTGCTCGAGATGCAGCGCCTGCTCAGCGACAAAGAGGGCGCCATCGAAATGCAGTTCGCCGGCAACCAGGCCAAGTTCAGCTTTGAAGGCATGGAATTCGTCACCAAGCTGGTCGAGGGCAAGTTTCCCGACTACAACCGCGTGATCCCGAAGAACCACAAGAACATCATTACCCTGGGCCGCGTGCCGCTGTTGGCCAGCTTGCAGCGCACCGCCATTCTCACCAGTGAAAAATTTAAGGGTGTGCGCCTGAACATCGAACCTGGCACCCTGCGCGTGGCCTCGAACAATGCCGAGCAGGAAGAAGCGGTGGACGAGCTCGACATCGACTACGCCGGTGACGCCATCGAAATCGGCTTCAATGTCACCTACCTGATCGACGCGCTGACGAACATGGAACAGGACATGGTGAAGATCGAGCTGGCTGACTCTAACAGCTCGGCGCTGCTCACCATTCCCGACGATGCGGCCTTCAAATACGTCGTGATGCCGATGCGGATTTAAGCTGTACAAACAGAAAAAAACAAACCGCCGCCCCCACCGAACCCGCTAGCCAAAGCGGGTTTGGTCATTCAAGAGATTGAGAAAACGTAGTTTCACCGTAGGTAAAAGTTAGTTATGACCGAAGAAAATAAATCCAGCGAAGCCACTCCGGACGAAGCAGGCCGCGCAAATGAGGGTGTTCATTCCGGCGAAGGCGGTGAGGGAAGTTCCAATTTCCAGCCCAAGATCGACACCAACCAGGCGGGTGCGTCCGAGGGGTATGGCGAAGGCTCCATCCAGATCCTGGAAGGCCTGGAGGCCGTGCGCAAGCGGCCCGGCATGTACATTGGCGACACCTCCGACGGCACCGGCCTGCACCACCTGGTGTTCGAGGTGGTCGACAACTCCATCGACGAATCGCTGGCCGGCCATTGTGATGACATCATGGTCACTATCCACCTGGACAACTCCATCAGCGTGGTCGACAACGGCCGTGGCATCCCGACCGGCATCAAGATGGACGACAAACACGAGCCCAAGCGCTCGGCGGCCGAGATTGCGCTGACCGAGCTGCATGCCGGTGGCAAGTTCAACCAGAACAGCTACAAGGTATCGGGTGGCCTGCACGGCGTGGGCGTGAGCTGCGTGAACGCGCTGTCCAAGATGCTGCGCCTGACAATCCGCCGTGAAGGCAAAGTCCATGTGATGGAGTTTTCCAAAGGCTTTGTGCAAAACCGCATTATTGAACAGGTGGGCGGTGTGGATGTGTCGCCCATGCAGGTGCTGGGTGACACCGACAAGCGCGGCACCGAGGTGCACTTTCTGCCTGATACCGACATCTTCCAGCAGAACAGTGATTTCCATTACGAAATTTTGAGCAAGCGCCTGCGCGAGCTGAGCTTTCTGAACAACGGCGTGAAGATCCGCCTGAAAGACGAGCGCAGCGGCAAGGAAGACGACTTTGCAGGCGCCGGCGGCGTGACAGGTTTTGTCAACTTCATCAACAAGGGCAAGACTGTCCTGCACCCCAATGTGTTTCACGCCATGGGCGACCGCCAGAGCGATCAGAACACCAATATCGGTGTTGAAGTTGCCATGCAGTGGAACAGCGGCTACAACGAGCAGGTGCTGTGTTTCACCAACAACATTCCACAGCGTGATGGCGGCACCCACCTGACCGGCCTGCGCGCCGCAATGACACGTGTCATTAACAAATACATCGACGACAGCGAGCTCGCCAAAAAAGCCAAAGTTGAAGTGACCGGCGACGACATGCGCGAAGGCCTGACCTGCGTGCTGAGCGTCAAGGTGCCCGAGCCCAAGTTCTCCAGCCAGACCAAGGACAAGCTGGTCAGCAGCGAAGTACGCGGCCCGGTGGAAGACATCGTCAGCAAGCTGCTGGCCGACTACCTGCAGGAGCGCCCGAACGACGCCAAGATCATCGTCGGCAAGATTATTGAAGCTGCGCGTGCCCGTGAAGCCGCCCGCAAGGCGCGCGACATGACGCGCCGCAAGGGCGTGCTCGACGGCATGGGCC
>NZ_JBDTTH010000152.1:0-5698 GCF_039930745.1 Polaromonas sp.
CTTGATCGAATTGAGACGCACGGCGGACCCTGTTTTTTTCTTCGCGCTTTGAAGCTAAGCTGTTGATTTTTATAGCGCTTTTGCGTAACACCGGGCTGGCTCGCAGCAAACCCGCAGCCCGCAATGTTACCCGAGCCCGCCCCCTTGGCCGCTGTAAGAAAGCGTGTCTGTGGCCAGGCGCACAAGCTTCACCGGCCAGCCCCCTGCCCGCCAAACCGCGTTTGCGCCATAACCATGCATCAAATCGGGCCTTGGCCCTTGTGTGGCGGGCGCAGGCAGCTATCTATTCAATAGCGCACCGCGGGTATCCCGGCAGCCATGCTGACCGGTGCCGGAGCAGGCGGGATAATCCGGGCCATGAATCCATTGTTGAAACGCCTGCAGCTCTACCCCTTCGAGCGGCTGCGCCAGCTCCATGCCGGTGTCACGCCCAACCCGGCCTACCGCCCCATCAGCCTGGGCATAGGCGAGCCCAAACATGCCACGCCCGAACTGATCAAAACCGCCCTGAGCGCCAACCTGGCCAGCCTGGCCGGCTACCCTGCCACGGCCGGCGAGCCGAAACTGCGCCAGGCTATGGCCGACTGGCTGCAGCGGCGCTATAGCCTGGCGCTGGACCCGGCCACGCAAATCCTGCCGGTCAATGGTTCGCGCGAAGCCCTGTTTGCGCTGGCGCAGACCGTGATCGACCCGAGCCTTCCGGGCGCGACGGTCGTGAGTCCCAATCCCTTCTATCAAATTTACGAAGGTGCAGCGCTGCTGGCTGGCGCTGACACCTGGTTCGCACCCAGCGACCCGGCGCGCAATTTCGCGATCGATTGGGCCGCCGTTCCGCAAGACGTCTGGCAAAAGACGCAACTGCTGTTTGTCTGCTCTCCCGGCAACCCGACCGGCGCCGTGATGGGCCTGGACGAGTGGAAGCTGCTGTTCGAGCTCAGCGACCGCTACGGCTTTGTCATTGCTTCAGACGAGTGTTACAGCGAGATCTACTTCCGTGACGAGCCGCCGCTGGGTGGCCTGCAGGCCGCCGCGCAACTGGACCGCCATGACTTCAAAAACCTGATCGCGCTGACCAGCCTGTCCAAACGCAGCAACGTGCCGGGCTTGCGCAGCGGTTTTGTGGCCGGTGATGCAGCGCTGATCAAACCCTTTTTGCTCTACCGCACCTACCACGGCAGCGCCATGAGCCCCATCGTGCAGGCCGCCAGCATCGCCGCCTGGAACGACGAGAAACACGTGATCGAGAACCGGGCCATGTACCGCGAGAAGTTTGCCCAGGTCACACCCCTGCTTTCCGCAGTGATGGACGTGGCCCTGCCCGACGCCGGGTTTTACTTGTGGGCGAAAATCCCCGACCGCTTCAACAACGACGACCCCGCGTTCTCGCGCGAGCTGCTCGCTCTTTACAATGTGGTGGTGTTGCCAGGCAGTTACCTGGCCCGTGAAGCCCGGGGCCACAATCCGGGCACCGGGCGAATCCGCATGGCGCTGGTGGCCGAAACCGCTGAATGTGTGGAAGCTGCCCGACGAATCGTTCAATTTATTCAATCCAACTGATTTCTTCAAAATGACCCAAGACCAACTCGAAAGCATCATCAACGCCGCCTGGGAAGACCGCGCGAACCTGTCCCCCCAAGCCGCGCCCAAAGAGGTGCAGGATGCCGTCGAACACACCATCGCCGAACTCAACGCCGGCCGCTTGCGTGTGGCCACGCGCCAGGGTGTGGGCCAGTGGACGACGCACCAGTGGATCAAGAAGGCTGTGCTGCTGAGCTTCCGCCTGAAGGACAACGTGCTGATGCGCGCCGGCGAGCTCGGGTTTTATGACAAGGTGCCGACCAAGTTCTCACACCTGAGCGAGCAGGAAATGAAGGCCAGCGGGGTGCGCGTGGTACCGCCGGCCGTGGCACGCCGCGGCAGCTACATCGCCAAAGGCGCGATCCTCATGCCCAGCTACGTGAACATCGGGGCCTATGTGGACGAAGGCACCATGGTGGACGCCTGGGCCACCGTCGGCAGCTGTGCGCAGGTCGGCAAGAACGTGCACCTGTCCGGCGGCGTCGGCCTCGGTGGCGTGCTCGAGCCCTTGCAGGCCAATCCGACCATCATTGAAGACAACTGCTTCATCGGCGCACGCTCAGAAGTGGTTGAAGGCGTGATCGTCGAGGAAAACTCCGTCATTTCCATGGGGGTCTACATCGGCCAGAGTACCAAGATCTACGACCGCGCTACGGGCACCGTGACGTACGGTCGTATCCCGTCCGGCTCGGTGGTCGTTGCCGGCAACCTGCCCAGCGCGGACGGTAAGTACAGCTTGTACTGCGCGGTGATCGTCAAGCGCGTCGATGCGCAGACCCGCGCGAAGACCAGCCTCAATGATCTTCTCCGCGACTGATCACCCCTCCTGACTGACTGATCGAAACCAACGATGACTGGGCAGACTATGAGCACGATGGAACGAATTCTGCGTTTGATGGCCGAGAAGAAGGCTTCGGACGTCTACCTGTCGGCTCATTCCCCTGCGCTGATCAAGATCAACGGCGAAGCGATTCCGATCAACAGCCAGATCCTGCCGCCTGATGCACCGCGCAACCTGCTGGCCGAGGTGTTGCCTCCTGAACGCATCGAAGAACTGGAAGAACTCGGCGAGCTCAACATGGGCTTTCCGCTGGCCGGCGTCGGCAACTTCCGCATCAGCGGCTTCCGGCAGCGCAGCACCTACGCCGCAGTGATCCGCTACGTGCCCGGTGACATCCCGTCGCTGGAAAGCCTCAACGTCCCGCCCATCCTGTCCAGCCTGATCATGGAAAAACGCGGCCTGCTGCTGATGGTCGGCGCCACCGGTGCCGGCAAAAGCACTACGCTGGCGGCCATGCTAGACCATCGCAACGCAACCATGCCGGGGCACATTCTGACGATCGAAGACCCGGTCGAATTTTTGTTCACCAACAAGAAGTCGGTGGTCAACCAGCGCGAAGTCGGCAGCGACACGCAGTCGCTGCAGGTGGCGCTGAAAAATGCGCTGCGCCAGGCGCCCGACGTGATCCTGATCGGCGAAATCCGCGACCGTGAAACCATGTCGGCCGCCATTGCCTACGCCCAGTCCGGCCACTTGTGCCTGGCCACCATGCACGCCAACAACAGCTACCAGGCCCTCAACCGGATTTTGAGTTTTTATCCGGTCGAGGTGCGCAATACGATGCTGGGCGATCTGGGCGCGGCCATGAAAGCCATCGTCTCGCAGCGCCTGCTGCGCACCCAGGCCGGCGCGCGCGCGCCGGCGGTTGAGGTCATGCTCAATACCAAACTCATCTCCGAGCTGATCGAAAAAGGCGATTTTTCCGGCGTCAAGGAAGCGATGGAAAAGTCCATGGCGGAAGGCTCGCAGACCTTTGAACAGGACATTGCCAAGCTGATCGTCAACGGCACCGTCACCCGCAAGGAAGGCCTGCTCCACGCCGACTCGCCGACCAACCTCATGTGGCGCCTGGAAAACGACTTCGCGATGGCGGCCAAGGCTGCCGAGGAGCCCGAAGAAGAACAGGAAGAGGAAGCATCCTTCACGGAAATCACCCTCGACGTTCGCCATGACGCCAAACCCGGCAGCACCGGTTTTGGGAACCTGTAAACGGGTGGGCCATCGTTTTCATGTCTTCCACGCTCAGACTCACCGAACAGCTGATTTCCCGCCCCTCGATCACGCCCGATGACGCCGGCTGCCAGGCCATTCTTGCGGCCCGGCTGGCGCCGCTGGGTTTCGACTGCGAAACCATCATCAGCGGGCCGGAGAACTTCCGGGTCACCAACCTGTGGGCAAAATTCAAAGGTTCTAGGCCTGTAGCCCAGGCGGAGCGGGCACAAGTAGCTACTGATTCGATAGCACCGCGAACCCTGGTCTTCGCCGGTCACACCGATGTGGTCCCCACCGGCCCGCTGAACCAGTGGAGCAGCCCGCCCTTCACGCCCAGCCACCGCGACGGTGTGTTGTACGGTCGCGGTGCGGCCGACATGAAAACCTCGATTGCCGCCATGGTGGTGGCTGTCGAGGAATTCCTCGCCGCCAACCCGCAACCGAATCTATCTATTGCTTTCCTGATCACCAGCGACGAAGAAGGCCCGTCCGTGGACGGCACGGCCATCGTTGTGCAGCAGCTGAAAGCGCGCGGCGAAGTGCTGGACTACTGCATCGTCGGCGAGCCGACCTCGGTGAACCAGCTCGGCGACATGATCAAGAACGGCCGGCGCGGCACGCTCAGCGGCAAGCTCGGCGTCAAGGGAGTGCAGGGCCACATCGCCTACCCGCACCTGGCCGACAACCCCATTCACCGCTTTGCGCCGGCGCTGGCCGAGCTGGTGGCGACCGAGTGGGACGCCGGCAATGAATTTTTCCCGGCGACCAGTTGGCAGGTCTCCAACGTACACGGCGGCACCGGCGCGTCCAACATCATTCCGGGCGAGCTGGTGGTGGACTTCAACTTCCGCTTTTCCACCGAATCGACGGCCGACAGCCTGAAGGCGCGGCTGGAAGCCATCCTGCAGAAACACAAGCTCGACTACGCGCTCAAATGGACGCTGGGTGGCCAGCCCTTTTTGACCACGCCGGGCGAGCTGGTCCAGGCGGTCAGCCAGTCCATCCAGGCCGAGACCGGCGTGGCAACCGAACTGTCCACCACGGGCGGCACCAGCGATGGGCGCTTTATCGCGAGCATCTGCCCACAGCTCATCGAGTTCGGCCCGATCAATGCATCCATCCACAAGATCGACGAAAACGTGCTGGTCAGCACGCTGGACCCGCTGAAAAACATCTACAAAGGTGTGCTCGAACGTCTGGCCGCTTTATGAGCCCCGACAGCCAGCCAACAGTGCTCTCGCTGGTCGAGCACTGGGCGGACCGGCTGGAGGCTGCCGGCCTGAGCCAGGCCGATGGTTTTGGCCAGGGCACCCTCACCGCTTTTGACGAAGCTGCCTGGCTGGTGCTGTGGCGCCTTGGCTTGCCGCTGGACGAGCTCGATGAAGTGGAAAATCAGCCCGTAGCCCCCGCCGATGCTGCGCAGGTAGCTATTCTTCTGGAAGCACGCATCAGCACGCGCAAGCCCGCTGCCTACCTGACGAGAGAAGCCTGGCTGCAAGGCGTGCCCTTTTATGTTGATGAACGGGTGATCATTCCGCGCTCCCTGATTGCCGAGCTGCTCGTGGATGAAAGCATAGATCCCTGGCTCAGCGAAGACACGCGCCGAGTGCTGGACCTGTGCACCGGCAACGGCAGCCTGGCCATTCTGGCCGCCATGGCCTACCCGGACGTGGCCGTGGATGCGGCCGACATCAGCACCGACGCGCTGGCCGTGGCCCGCATCAATGTCGATATCCATGAGTTGCAGGGACGCATCACGCTGATTGAATCCAACGGTCTGGCTGCCTGCCCTGGCCCGTACGACCTGATTCTGTGCAACCCGCCCTATGTGAATGCCGCCACCATGGCCGCCCTGCCGGCCGAATTCCGGGCCGAGCCGGCCCTGGCGCTGGCTGGCGGCGAGGACGGCATGGACTTCATCAGAAGCCTTTTTCTAAACGCAGCCCGCCATATGAGCGAAAATGCTGTCCTGGTGCTGGAAATCGGCAACGAGCGCGAGAATTTTGAACGCGCCTTCCCCGAGCTGGAACCCCTGTGGTTCGAGACCAGCGCAGGCCCTGACCAGGT
>NZ_JBDTTH010000153.1:0-5677 GCF_039930745.1 Polaromonas sp.
CCGAAGGGCTGGCGGCCGGCGTGGTGCAGCCGATTCCCGCCATCATCATCATGCGGGCCTTTGCGCCGCATGAGCAGGGGCGTGCCAGCGGCATCTTCGGCATGGGAGTGGTGCTGGCGCCGGCCATCGGCCCCAGCATAGGTGGCGTGCTGGTTGACCTGTTCGGCTGGCGTTCGATTTTTTTCATGGTCGTGCCTTTTTGCCTGGCCTCGCTGTGGATGGCTTACCGTTACGTGCCGGTCACCGCGCCGGGTGGCGTGGCACCGAACCGCCAGGGCGCCACGCTGGACTGGCGCGGCCTGTTGCTGGGCGGCGCGGGCACGCTGTGCCTGCTCAACGGCATGGTGGCCCTGCACGGCGGTGCGCCGCTTGAGGCCGCACTGCTGCTGGGCGGCGCGGCACTGGCGCTGCTGGGGTTTGTGGTGTGGCAGCGCCGTATGGCCAGCACCGGCCGGGAGCCGCTGATGAACCTGGCGCTGTTTGGCTTCCGGCCTTTCGCCATGGGCAGCATCGTGGCCTTCATCTATGGCACGGCGCTGTTCGGCTCCACCTATCTGCTGCCGGTCTACATGCAGCTGGGCCTGGGTCTGTCGGCCTCGTATGTGGGCTCCATCCTGCTGCCCGCCGGCTTTGTACTGGCCATCACGATTGCGCTGGTGGGCCGGCTGGCCGACCGCCACCCTACCTACCTGCTGGTGAGCATCGGGCTGACGCTACTGGCGCTGTCGTTTGCATTGATGCTGACGGTGACGCTGCAAAGCGCCGTCTGGCTACTGGTGCTCTGGGCCATCCTGGGGCGCATCGGCCTGGGCTTCATCCTGCCTTCGCTCAACCTCGGCTCGCTACGGGCGCTGGACCACAGCCTGATTTCCCAGGGCTCCAGCGCCATCAATTTCGTGCGCATGCTGGGCGGCGCCATTGGCGTGAGCCTGTGCGGCATTGTGCTGGAATGGCGGCTGGCGGCGCATGGTGATTCGCTGACCCAGGCCGCCACCAGCCCGGCGCGGCTGGCTGCGTTCAACGAGTCCTTCATGATGCTGGCGGCGTTGTGTGCGCTGGCGTTGGTCGCAGCCTGGCGCCTGCGTGAAGTTCCTGCCACCCAAAAAGGAAGCTGAAAGATGTGCCAACTCCTCGGCATGAATTGCAACACGCCGACTGACGTGACCTTCAGCTTCAGCGGTTTTGCGCAGCGCGGCGGCAACACAGGTGAACACACGGATGGCTGGGGCATCGCCTTTTTTGAAGGCAACGGTGGCGTCAGCATTGACGGAAATGAGTGCAACGACAAGGGCCTGCGCCATTTTGTCGACCACCAGTCGGCCTGCGAATCACCCGTGGCCGAACTGATACGCCGCTACCCGATCAAAAGCCGCAACGTGATTGCCCATATCCGCAAGGCCACCCAGGGCCGTGTGGCGCTGGAGAATTGCCACCCCTTTGTGCGTGAGCTGTGGGGCCGCTACTGGGTGTTTGCACACAATGGCGACCTCAAGGATTTCTCACCGCGCCTGCACGGCAGCTTCCGGCCGGTGGGCTCAACCGACAGCGAACGCGCGTTTTGCTGGATCATGCAGGAGCTGGCCAAGTCGCATGCCGGCGTGCCCAGCGTGGAGGAGTTGACCCTGACCCTGCGCGAACTGGCAGCGCAGATCGCGCCGCACGGCACCTTCAACTTCCTGCTGGGCAACGGGCAGGCTTTGTGGGCGCATGCCTCCACCAGCCTCTATTACGTGGAACGCAGACACCCGTTCGCCCACGCCACGCTCAGCGACGAAGACCTGAGCGTCAATTTTGCCGAACACACGCAGCCGACCGACCGCGTTGCGGTGGTGGTGACGGCACCGCTGACGACCAACGAGAACTGGGTGGCCTTTGCGCCGGGTGAACTCAAGGTGTTTGCCGGCGGCGCGCTGCACACCTGATTCGCTATAAAAACAGGAGCTGCTTGCGTCCGCCGGAAAAGGGCTACAGCCTCTTTTTATACTTAAACGGCAGCCTCAAGTGCGTCGATGAACATCGCAGCCACATCAAACCCGGTCTGGTCGAAGATTTCCTGGAAGCAGGTCGGGCTGGTGACGTTGATCTCGGTCACACAGTCGCCGATCACGTCCACGCCGGCCAGCAGCAGGCCACGGCTTTGCAAAACAGGGCCGAGCGTTTCAGCAATCTCGCGGTCGCGCGCCGACAGCGGCAGCGCCACGCCCAAGCCGCCGGCCGCCAGGTTGCCGCGTACTTCGCTGCCCTGGGGAATACGCGCCAGGCTGTGCGGCACGCACTTGCCGCCGATGATCAGCACGCGTTTGTCGCCCTTGACAATCTCAGGCAGAAATTTCTGCACCATCAGGCTTTGCGCGCCATGGCGGTTCAGCGTTTCGGTGATGGAGCCCAGGTTCAAGCCGTCCGGCCCGACGCGGAAAATACCCATGCCGCCCATGCCGTCCAGCGGCTTGAGGATGATGTCGCGGTGCTCGGCATGGAAACGCTTGATGTCCTCGGGGTTGCGTGTCACCAGCGTGGGGCCGATGAACTGAGGGAACTCCATGATGGCGAGTTTTTCCGGGTGATCGCGCAGGGCGCGCGGCTTGTTGAACACCTTTGCACCTTCGCGCTCTGCCTGCTCCAGCAGGTGCGTGGCGTAAAAATACTCGCTGTCAAAAGGCGGGTCCTTGCGCATGAGGACAGCGTCAAATTCCTTCAGCGCGGCCTGCCGGGTGCCGCGCTCGCTGAACCAATCTTTCGCGTCGCCAGTCAGCGTGATGTCGCGCACATGAGCCATCACGGGCGAGCCGCGCTGCCACATCAGGTCCTGCTGCTCGCAGGCGCTGATCACATGGCCGCGGCGCTGGGCCTCGCGCATCATGGCGAAGGTGGTGTCCTTGTAGGTCTTGAAGGAGGCCAGAGGGTCGGCAACAAAAAGAATGTTCATGAACGGGGTCAATCAGTAAAAGGGCTGGGGGGCCACTCAGGCAGCACGCTGGCGGTATTGTTGTACAAATAGCGCGAGCGCGCCGGCCACCACGCCCCAGAAGGCCGAGCCGATGCCGGCAATGGCCACACCCGACAGCGTGACCAGAAAAGTGATAAGCGCCGCTTCCCGATGCGACTCGTCGCGCACCGCCTGCGCCAGGCCGCTGCCAATCGTGCCCAGCAGCGCCAGCCCGGCAATCGCCACCACCAGCTCTTTGGGGAAAGCCGTGAGCAGGCCGGTGACTGCCGCGCCAAAGATACCAATCACCACGTAAATGGCGCCGCAGGCCACGGCCGCGGTGTAACGCTTGCGCGGGTCTTCATGCGCCTCGGGTCCCATGCAGATGGCGGCCGTGATGGCGCTGAGGCCCATCGCAAAAGCGCCAAAGGGCGCCAGCACCAGGGTGACCAGACCGGTCAGGGTGATGACCTTGGACACCGGAATGCCACCGTCCGGCGCGTGGGGGCCGTAACCCGCGGCGCGAATGGCCGCAACGCCGGGAAGGTTTTGCGAAGCCATGGTGACCACGAAAAGCGGCAGCGCCAGGCTCACCACCGCAGCCAGCGTGAACTGCGGTGCAACAAGCACCGGCAACGCAAAAGAGAAGTTCATGGCCGTCCAGGCCATCTCGCCGCGCGCGGCCACGAAGACGATGGCACCAAACAATGTGAGCACCACCGCATAACGCGGCATGAAGCGTTTGCCCAGCAGGTAAATCGCCAGCATCAGCAGCACCAGCGGCAAGGCGGTCTGCGCCGCGGCAAAAGCCTGCAGACCAAAACGTGCCAGAACACCGGCCAGCAAGGCTGACGCAATAGCCATGGGAATCCGGTTCATGACTTTTTCAAACCAGCCGGTCACGCCAAACAGCGCGATCAGCCCGGCGCTGACCATGAAAGCCGCCACCGCCTCGCCCATCGAAAAACCACCCGCCAGCCCCGCCGTCGCCAGCACCGCCGCGCCCGGCGTGGACCAGGCCACCATGACCGGCTTTTTCAGCCACAGCGAAGGAATGACCGAACACAAGCCCATGCCCCAACCCAGCGCCCACATCCACGAGCTGATCTGTTCCGGAGTGGCGTTGAAGGCCTGTGCGGCCTGAAAAACGATGGCGACCGAACTCGTGAAGCCGACGAGGACGGCGACGAAGCCTGCCGTGAATGCGGAGAGGTTGATGTCTCTGAAAAAGTGCATTTGAGGGATTCTGGCAGGGTTGTACTTCGGGTGTTGGTGGCAGCAGTTAAACCTCCTCCGCGGGAAATCAACCCAATCCCGGAGCACATAATCACACGTTACGAGCCCAACTCCCTATCAGCGGAACGCCATATGCCCATACCCACATACGACAGCTTGTTCAACCCTCTTCTTCAAGCAATGCATAACCTCGGAGGTTCTGCATCGATCGCTGAACAAGAAGACGAGGTGGCGGGGATTCTCAAATTAAAAGATGCTGAGATCGCGGAGATCCATAGAGGAAACCGAACCAAGCTCAGCTATCGGCTAGCTTGGGCTCGAAATTACCTCAAGCGCTACGGGATACTGGACAACTCAGCAAGAGGCGTATGGGCTCTCACGACGGAAGGTCAAAAACTTCAACAACTCGACAAGCTCGACGTAAAGAAGAAGGTCCAGGCACTGAGTCATGTATCCGGAGAACGCGAGGACGAAGGAAAAATTCAACCAGCTTCTCTTGAGCCGAAAGAAGTGGATTGGGAGGACCAACTGCTTCAGGTAGTAAAGAAAATGGCCCCCGACGCCTTTGAACGCCTGTGTCAGCGTTTGCTTCGAGAATCCGGATTTATACAGGTCGAAGTTACCGGTAAAACGAGTGATGGCGGTATTGATGGCAAAGGGGTTGTACGTGTAGGCGGACTTCTCTCGTTCCATGTCATCTTCCAATGCAAGCGCTACCAAGGAAGTGTTTCCTCCCCAACTGTTCGCGATTTTCGCGGTGCGATGGTAGGGCGCGCAGATAAAGGGCTACTGATAACGACCGGAACGTTCACAAAGGATGCCCGTTTGGAGGCACAACGAGATGGCGCACCGCCCATAGACCTGATCGATGGGGAAGCACTCGCTGAGAAACTTAAAGAGTTGCGAATCGGCGTGCACGTCAAGGAAAAAATTGTGGAGGAAGTGGTGATTGACGAAAGCTACTTTCAAGGTATTTAACGTTCATCCAGGCGATGATTCGCTCAAACAAAATACCGAAGTTCGTGGACGATGACGCGCGATGCGCGTCATGTCTCCCCGTGTCCGTACCCGCATCCGGTCCCGCCTTCATCCCCCACCCTTCTGTATGCGCCGCGGAGCGCAGGGCCAGACGGATCAGGGCGAGCGATTGTCTGAGCGTAGCGAGTTCGAGCTCGACCCCGGCTGGACCGAGCACCGCAGGCTGCCCGCAGCGAAGCGGAGGGACGCAGGCAGCAGGGTCGCCTTTTTCTTTGCTTACTTTCTTTTTGGCGACGCAAAAAGAAAGTAAGTTGCCGCCGGGCAACCCCCGGCCAGCTGGCACACCACAACAACCAGAGCAACACCAGCAGTCAGCAAACATGGATCCCGGATCAAGTCCGGAATGACAAGCATGAGGAAGGTTTGGCTATGAATTTCATAGCTGCTTGCGCCCAAATTCATTGGACTGCAGCCACAAAACATGGCGGATTCAAGTACAAAGTGCAACAAATGGAAGTGTAATCGGCTGCATTTTCA
>NZ_JBDTTH010000154.1:0-5648 GCF_039930745.1 Polaromonas sp.
GCCAGCGAAATGACCCGCTTTTGCATCATCACCGATGAAGAGCGGCACATCAAAATGGCCATCGTTGACCGCAACGTCACCCCCCTCATGTCGGTCAACGACCCGGAACTGATGCTGGCCAAACCCAAGGGCCTGACCGCCGCCACCGGCATGGATGCTCTCACCCACGCCGTGGAAGCTTATGTCTCCACCGCTGCCACCCCAATCACCGACGCCTGCGCCCTGAAGGCGGTGGAACTCATCTCGCAAAACCTGCGCACCGCCGTGCTGCATGGCGACAACCTGCCGGCACGCGAGCAAATGGCGTATGCCCAGTTCCTGGCCGGCATGGCATTCAACAACGCATCGCTGGGCTACGTGCACGCCATGGCGCACCAGCTTGGCGGTTTCTATGACCTGCCGCATGGCGTATGCAACGCCCTGTTGCTGCCGCATGTGGAAGCGTTCAATATTCAAACCTCGGCCGACCGCCTCGCCGATGTGGCGCGCGCCATGGGCGCGGCTGTCGAGGGAATGGATGCCGCAGCGGGGGCTCTGGCTTGTATTGCCGCCATCCGCCGGTTGTCGGTGGACGTCGGCATTCCCGCCTGCCTGGCCGACCTGGGCGTGAAGGAAAAAGACATTCCCATGCTGGCTGCGAACGCGCTGAAGGATGCCTGCGGCCTGACCAATCCGCGCAAGGCCAGCCAGACCGAGATTGAAAGCATCTTCCAGGGTGCGATGACGGCAGCGGCTGACGCCGGGCGCTCCCAGAGCAAGGCAGCTCTCGAAACCGTGGCGGCCTGACGCGAGGGCGATGGGCACGGGTTCCTTGCCTCTCGCCCGGAGGCCCCAGCCAGCCCCGCGCTCATCAGATACCAGCCAACCGTCGGCTTTGCACGCCTGCCGCCGGTGAGTTCCAGTGAAGGCAAGTGATCTCTGGGCATCGTTTTGCCGGGCACGAAAGGAAATCTGACCGCCTCGGTCATCGGTGACAATAGGTTGTAGCGTGTGCCGGTTTTCCCCTGCACACGCCGCCTGTTGCAAACCCATGTGAGGCTTTCCATGTCATCGATCACCCTGCGTTTTCTCGCCGAACCCAATACCATCAACTTCGGCGGCAAGGTCCACGGCGGCACGGTCATGAAGTGGATTGACGAAGCCGGTTATGCCTGCGCCACACGCTGGACCAAGCGTTACTGCGTCACGGTATCGGTCGGCAGCATCCGCTTCCAGCGCCCCATCATGATCGGCGACCTGGTGGAAGTGCAAGCCCGGCTGGCCTACACCGGCAGCACCAGCATGAACATTTCCGTCGAGGTGCGCGCCGGCGACATGAAGACCGGCGAGATGGAAGTCATCACCGAATGTGTGGTGGTGTTTGTAGCGGTGGATCCCAATGGCAAAACCATTCCCGTTGAAACCTGGCTGCCCGAAACGCCGGGTGACATCGCGCTGGCGCAGAACGTCAAGGCGCACCTGGACCTGGCACGCGCCGCACTAGCGCACCCCTGATGCGGCCCAACCCCCTGACAGGCCGCGATCTGGCAGCGGCCCTGGCCGTCGTGGTGGTCTGGGGCGTCAACTTCGTGGTCATGAAGTTCGCCCTGCGCGACTTCACACCCTTCCAGCTGGGTACCGCACGGTACGTGTTTGCCGTGCTTCCGCTGGTGCTGTTCATCCGCCCGCCCAACATTGCGTGGAAATGGCTGGTGTTTTACGGGCTGTTCCAGGGCGTGGGGCAATTCGGCATTCTGTTTATGGCGCTCAAGGTCGGCATGACAGCCGCGCTGGCGTCGGTGTTGCTGCAAACCCAGGTGTTTTTTACCGCACTGTTCGGTTTTGTCCTGCTGCGTGAGCGCGCCAGCCGGCCGCTGCAGGCCGGCATGGTGCTGGCGGCCCTGGGCCTGTCGTGTTTTGCGCTGAACTACATCACGCCCGGCAGTGGCGTTGCGTCGGCCACCACGCTGGCGGGTTTTGTGCTCACACTGGGTGCCGCCTCCATGTGGGCGATGTCCAACATCGTCGCGCGGCACGTACAGCAAAGCGGCGTGCCCTACTCTCCCCTGGCTTTTGTGGTGTGGAGCGGCATCTTCGCCATTCTGCCCTTCGCGGCCTTGTCTTATGTGTTTGATCCAGAAGCCGTGCGCTGGCAGTGGACAGGCGCACGCGCCTCCAGCTGGCTGGCCGTGGCCTACCTCGGCTGGGTGGCCACCCTGCTGGGCTACAGCCTGTGGACCGGCCTGCTCAAACGCCACCCGGCCAACCGCGTCGCGCCCTTCAGCCTGGGTGTGCCGGTGGTCGGCCTGGCCACCGGCATGCTGGTGCTCGGCGAAGCCATCACACCCTGGCAGTGGGCCGGCATTGCCTTGCTGGTGGCGGCGCTGGTCTGCGTGATGCTGGGCGGGCTGCTCAAGCCACGCTGACGCGTGCGTCCGCAGGGCCTGGCTTGTTGAACCAGGCAGCCAGCAGATCCAGCGCATGGCGCACCTTGGCAGGCTGCTCGCCGCGCCGCGGCGTGATGGCGTACACCGGCAAGTCCGGCAGATACCAGCCCGGCAGCACCGGCAAGAGGCGCCCGTCGGCCAGTGCCCGCCGGTCGTCATCGCTGACCACAATGCTGATGCCCCAGCCCGCCACACACAATGCGTGCAGGGCCGTGACCTGCGTCGCTTGCACCCGCCCTTCCATGCGCACCGTTTGCTGTTCCCCGCCAGGGCCCTGCAGCTCAAGCAGCTCGCCGCCCGGGGCTCCAGGCCGGCCGCCCAGCCAGTCGTGCGACAGAAGGTCTTGCGCTTTAGCCGGCCAGCCACGCTCAGCCAGGTAAGCCGGGGCCGCGCACAACTGCCGCTGCATGCTGCCGAGCTTGCGTGCCACCAGCGTCGAGTCGGCCAGCGCGCCCACGCGCAAGGCGATGTCGACCCGCGCGGCAATCAGGTCAATCACGGCATCGTCCAGCAGCAGGCGCAGCGACAGCTTGGGGTGGTCGCGCAAAGGCGCGAGCGCCGCGGCCAGCAATCCGCCAAAACCGATGGGGGCCGCCAGCCGCAGCTCGCCTTCAGGCTCATCACGCAGCCGGGCCAGCGACTGCTCGGCAGAACGCGCAGCGGCCACCATGGCCGCGCAACCTGCGTGGTAACGCTCGCCGGCTTCTGTCAGCGTCAGGCGCCGGGTCGAACGGTGCAGCAAGGCCAGGCCCAGCGACTGCTCGAGTTGCCGCAAGTGCTGGCTCACTGCCGAAGGCGTCATACCCAACTGCCGTGCAGCAGCGGTCAGGGAGCCGGCCGAGACCACCTCGGCAAAGATGGCCATGCGCTTGAATTGGTCCATTTTTTGATTATTGATTAGCTGTACTTCACAGTATTAGCCAATTAAGCCATCTATTCAGCAACTCGTGAAGCAATCAGACTAGTACCTTCCTTCACCTTCAGGAGTTTTCATGAACATCGCACTCATTGGCGCCACCGGTTTTGTCGGTTCCCCCGTTCTGGCCGAGCTGCTCAGCCGCGGCCACCAGGTCACGGTGCTGGCCCGCACGCCCTCCAAGCTGACCGCACAAACAGGCTTGACGGTGGTGAAAGCCGACGCGCTGGATGCGGCGCAGGTAGCCAAAGCTGTGGCCGGCCATGACGCGGTGATCAGCGCCTACAACCCGGGCTGGAGCGAACCCAAAATTCATGACTTGCACCTGCAGGCCAGCCGGGCGATTGTTGACGGCGTCAAAGCCTCGGGCGTCAAACGCCTGCTGGTCGTCGGCGGTGCCGGTAGCCTGTACGTGGCACCCGGCCTGCAGTTGGTGGACACACCGCCGTTTCCCGCCGAATACAAACAGGGCGCGCTGGCCGCCCGCCAGGCCTTGAACGAGCTCAAAAAAGAAAGCACGCTCGACTGGAGCTTTGTCTCGCCCCCGATTGCCCTGGCACCGGGCGAGCGCACCGGCCAGTACCGCCTTGGCGCCGACAATCTGCTGCCCGGCCAGGGCGAGCAGCCAGCCGGCATTTCAGTGGCCGACCTGGCCGTGGCGATTGTTGATGAAATCGAGACGCCGCGGCATGTGCAGAAACGCTTCACCGTCGCCAGTTAGCATCAAATCGGGGCCCAGCCCTTTTCGGACGGGTGAATGTAGCTATCAAACAGATAGCATCAACTACCCGACAAGCTCTCAGGCATGCTTTTGGGGCAGGCATGGGGGTTGCTGCTGCCACGTCGTCGAATGCGATAGGAGAGTGCAGCAAGCGATCCTATGCACGCGAGCGCCAGACAGCAGCCTCTACACCACTTCGTTGCGAAGGCCGAGTGGTCTGACACCCAGCTGTGGACCCGTTGGCGCCTGATTCCAACGCTTCGCCATAGCCAATCAGGCGCGCAGTACTGCGAGCACGTTCTCTGCCGCAGCCACGCCCATCTTCACGTACGCGTCCGCGCTGACGCCCCCGATGTGCGGGCTCAAGATGATGCGCTCTTCACCCTGGAAAGGGTGGCCGGCGATCATGGGTTCGATCGCGAAGCTGTCCAGGCCCGCGCAAGCCACGTGACCAGAGCGCACCGCATCGAGAAGCGCGCTTTCGTCGATCAGCCCACCGCGCGCGGTGTTCACGACGATCACTCCGGGCTTGCAGCTTGCCAGCCCCTCGCGATTCAGCAGATTGCGGTTGTCTTCGGTCAGCGGGCAATGGAACGAAATGGCGTCCGACGACCGCCACAAGGTTTCCAGATCGAGTAGCTCCACGTCGGATGGGACGTTCGTCGCGTAGGGGTCGTAGCCGATCACGCGCATGTCCAGCGCCTTTGCCATCCTGGCAAATCGCGCTCCGATGGCCCCTATCCCCACCAGACCCATGGTGCGGCCAGCGAGCTCGACACTCTTGTGCGTCGCCTTGTCCCAGAAGCCACCATGCATGCGAGCGTTCAAATTCGGCACCGCCTTCGCACAAGCCAGCAGCAGCGCCAGTGCGTGTTCGGCGACAGCGGCGGCATTGACGCCCACAGCGGCGCGAACTTCAATGTTGCGGGCCTTGGCCGCCACCTTGTCGATGGTGTCAGTGCCGCTGCCGTGCTTGGAAATCACCTTCAGAGCCGGCGCCAGGTCCATGACCTCGGCGGTGACACCGCCGTATCGCACGATGATGGCGACGGGGTTGTGTCGCCTGGCAAGCGCTGCAATATCTGCGGGTTGCGGTGTCTTTCCTGCGAAGATCACCTCGTGCCCATCGAGCAGGTCCAACGCCTGCGGGGCAAGGTCGGCAGCCGTGACCAGAATGACCTGCTTGTCTCGAGGAAAAATCACAGACATTCCCCTTCCTTCAGAACTCCTGCGGCCCGCAGCGCGGAATTCAGCCACTTCGCGCCCGTATTCCCTTGCTTGATGGCTGCAAGCCGGTCGGCCTCATCCTGGACTTTCTTAGCCGCTAGCGGCAGAAGCGACTCGATCTTGTCGCGCTCGACCACGACCACACCGTCTGCGTCCCCCAGGATAAAGTCCCCGGGATTGACCGTAACGCCGCCCACAGTGATGGGGTGGCCGATACGGCCGGGCACCAACTTCGTCGGGCCATTCGGATTGGTGCCGACGCTGAAGACGGGGAACTTCATCTCGTCGATCTCCAACCCATCGCGCACTGCGCCGTCGATCACAACGCCGGCGATGCCCAGTTTCTGGCACGCGGTCA
>NZ_JBDTTH010000155.1:0-5638 GCF_039930745.1 Polaromonas sp.
AAAACGTCTGGACCAGCCGGCCCGGCATGGAATACGCCTGGTTCAACAACGTCGAAACCAAGCCCGGCATCGGTTACCCCAAGGAGTGGGAAAACCAGGACAAGTGGAACGGCGGCTGGGTACGCAAGGCCGACGGCTCCATCGAGCCACGCCAGGGCGGCAAGTGGAAGCTGCTGATGCGCATCTTCTCCAACCCCAATATGCCGCAGATTGACGACTATTACGAGCCCTTCACCTTCGACTACGACCACCTGCAGTCGGCGCCAGAGATGAAGGCTGCCCCGACGGCGCGCCCACGCAGCCTGATCACCGGCAAGCGCATGGAAAAAATCGAATGGGGTCCGAACTGGGAAGAGATCCTCGGTGGCGAGTTTTCCAAGCGCAGCAAGGACGCCAACCTGGCGAACTTCGACCAGGTCCAAAAAGATATGGTCGGCCAGTTCGAAAACACCTTCATGATGTATTTGCCGCGCCTGTGCGAGCATTGCCTGAACCCGGCCTGTGTGGCGTCCTGCCCTTCGGGCTCGATCTACAAGCGCGAGGAAGACGGCATTGTGCTGATCGACCAGGACAAGTGCCGCGGCTGGCGCATGTGCGTTTCGGGCTGCCCGTACAAAAAAATCTATTACAACTGGAAGAGCGGCAAGGCCGAAAAATGTACCTTCTGCTACCCGCGCATTGAAGCCGGCCAGCCGACCGTTTGCAGCGAAACCTGCGTGGGCCGAATCCGTTACCTTGGCGTGGTGCTGTATGACGCCGACCGCATCCAGGAAGCGGCCAGCGTGGAAGACGACAAAGACCTGTACCAGGCCCAGCTCGACATCTTCCTGGACCCGAACGATCCGAAGGTGATTGAGCAGGCACGCAAGGACGGCATCCCCGAAGCCTGGCTGGAAGGCGCCCGCCGCAGCCCGGTCTACAAGATGGCTGTGGAGTGGAAGGTGGCGCTGCCGCTGCACCCCGAGTACCGCACGCTCCCTATGGTTTGGTACGTGCCGCCGCTGTCGCCCATCACTTCGGCGGCCAACGCTGGGCATATCGGCGTCAATGGCGAGTTGCCGGACATTGCGCAGATGCGCATTCCTGTGCAGTACCTGGCCAACCTGCTGACCGCCGGCGACACGGCGCCGGTGATCCGTTCACTGCAGCGCATGCTGGCGATGCGCTCCTACCAGCGCAGCAAACACGTGGACCAGGTGCAGAACCTGGCAGTGCTGGAGCAGGCCGGGCTCACCGTAGCCGAGGTCGAGGAGATGTACCACATCATGGCGATTGCCAACTACGAAGACCGGTTCGTGATTCCGAGTTCTCACCGCGAATATGCCGAAAACGCGTTCGACATGCGCGGCGGCTGCGGCTTTACCTTCGGCAACGGCTGCTCCGACGGCGCCAGCGACGTCAGCCTGTTTGGCGGCAACAAGAAACGCACTATTCCCATCAAGGTGGAGGTCTGAACCATGGCACTTTTCAACAACACCCCTGCTGTGGCTTCGAAGAGCCTGCGCGTGCTGGCCCGGCTGCTTGCTTATCCCGACGCCGAACTGCGCAGCCATCTGGGCGCGCTGCGCGAGGCGCTGCACGAAGAGCGCGCGCTGGAGCCACAGCGTCTGGCCGAGCTGGATGCACTGGTCGAAGCGCTTGCGCTTGCGCCGGCGCTTGAGACCGAGGCGGCTTATGTTGAGTTGTTCGACCGGGGCCGCGCCACATCGCTGCACCTGTTTGAGCATGTGCACGGCGACTCGCGTGATCGCGGACCGGCCATGATTGACCTGGCGCAGACCTACGAGAAAGCCGGCATGTACCTGGCCGAAGGTGAGATGCCGGATTTTCTTCCGGTGGTGCTCGAATTCACCTCGACCCAGCCGCCGCGCGAGGCGCGCGCGTTTCTGGCCGAGATGGCGCATATCTTCAACGCGATTTTCGCGGCGCTGCAGCAGCGCGAAAGCGGCTATGCCTCCGTGCTGGGTGCCTTGCTGGAGTTGGCCGGAGAGAAGGCCCAGCCGGTGCAGATCGCGGCGGAAGAACCTATTGATGCAGTCTGGGAAGAGCCGGTCGTCTTTGACGGCTGCTCGTCCAAGGGCCAAGCCAGGCCGGACCAGCCGCAACCGATCCACATCGTGCCGCATGTGCGCAAGGCGCAGCCTACTCAAGGAGTACAAGCATGAGCCCCGGACTTCACGGATTTCTTTTCGGTGTCTATCCCTACATCTGCCTGACCGTGTTCTTGCTCGGCAGCCTGATCCGCTTTGACCGCGACCAGTACACCTGGAAAAGCGACTCCTCGCAGTTGCTGCGCACCGGCCTGCTGCGCTGGGGCAGCAACCTGTTCCATGTGGGCATCCTGTTCCTGTTCTTCGGTCATCTGGTCGGCCTGCTGACGCCGCACGCGGTGTATGGCGCTTTCATGGACGCCGCGACCAAGCAGCGCATGGCAATCTACGCGGGTGGCACTGCCGGCTTCATCTGTTTCATCGGCCTGTCGATGCTGATTTACCGCCGCATGTTCGATGAGCGCATCCGCTACACCAGCCACAAGACCGACCTCGCGATCTTGTTGATCCTGTGGGTGCAACTGGTGGTGGGCCTGATCACCTTGCCGTTTTCCTGGGGACACGCCGATGGCAGCGTGATGCTGATCCTGGCCGAATGGGCGCAACGCATCCTTACCCTGCGTGAGGTGGACTCTGCCGCGCTGGCCGTTTTGCCCTGGCCCTACCGTTTTCACATCGTGTTTGGGATGACCATCTTCCTGCTGTTCCCCTTCAGCCGCCTGGTTCATGTGTGGAGCGGCTTCGGATCGGTCGCGTACCTGTTCCGTCCCTACCAGCTCGTGCGCAGCCGCCGACTGGGCGTTCCCGGGGCCAAGTCAGGCAGCAACCGTTAAACACCGAGAGCCGGATCACCACCATGAACATCTCATCCTCCCCCTCCCCCCTTGCTGCCCAGGGCTGTGGCAGCGGCGCGTGCCAGTGCGGCAGCCCTGCCACTGCGCCGGAGCCGCCGACCGCCAGCGTCAACGGCATCACCCTGCACGCCCTCGGACAACGGCCCGACACAGCCACCCTGCGCGAGCTGGCCTATGCCGAACTGCTCAGGCAGGAGGCGGTGCGCCAGGGCCTGTTCCTGAGCCACGCCGTGTCGAGCGCGCCCGAGCTGGGCCAGGCCGAGCGCGAAGTCATCGAGGCCATGGTGGACCAGTCGGTGCAAACGCCCCGGCCTACCGACGAGGAGGGCCGGCGTTATTACGAAGCCCACAAGGCGCAGTTTCTGGTGGGCCAGGCGCTGCATGTGCGGCACATCCTGTTTGCCGTCACGCCCGGTGTCAACGTTCAGGCGCTTACCGTACACGCCGAACGCGCCCTGCTGGAGTTGTCGCACAAAGGCGTAGCCTCCGGGCGTTTTGCGCAGCTGGCGGCCGAGTTGTCCAACTGCCCGAGCAGCGCCCAGGGCGGCGACCTCGGCTGGATCACGCCCGACGACTGCGCGCCCGAACTGGCAACGGAACTGTTTCACCTCCAGCATGCGCAAACCGGCACCGGCGTGCATCCGCGCCTGTTCCACACACGTTTCGGTTTCCACATCATTGACGTGCTGGAGCGCCGCAACGGCACCCAGCCCGCCTACGAGGAAGTGCGCGAGCGCATTGCGGCTCTGCTGACCATGCAGTCGCGTGCGCGGGCGCTGCATCAGTACATGAGCCTGTTGGTGGGAGAGGCGGAGATTGAAGGCATCGCCCTTGAGGGAGCGGATTCGCCTCTGGTGCAATGACGGAAAACGCCGCCCCGGCAGACGAGCTGCTGCTGCGTTTGCGGCGTTTTCACTCCGACTACTTTCCACTTCATCAGCAGCGTTTCCAGGACCTGGTGGCGCAGGGGCAACACCCCAAGACGCTGTTTATTGGCTGCTCGGACTCGCGCGTGGTGCCCTACCTGCTGACCGGCGCCGGCCCGGGTGAACTTTTCATTGTGCGCAATGTGGGGGCATTTGTTCCCCCCTACGACGGTTCGCATGGGCTCCATGGCACCACGGCGGCCATCGAGTTCGCGGTTCTCAGCCTGCACGTCGAGCGCATCATTGTCTGTGGCCACAGCCACTGCGGCGCCATACGCGCCGCTTATGAAGGCGTGCCCGAGGAAGCGGTGGCCTTGCAGGCCTGGCTCAAACTCGCCAGCGAAGCCTTGCTGCCGGTCCAGGCCAGCCCCGAGGCCCTGCGCCGAACCGAGCAGCGCATTGTGGTGCTGCAGCTCGAGCGCCTGATGGCCTACCCCATGGTTAGACGCGAGGTCGAGAAGGGCACGTTGACCCTGCATGGCTGGCACTATGTGATCGAGGACGGCGAAATTCACATCTTTGATGTACGGCAAGGAAGTTTTGTGCCCGCTGCGATAGCCTCCAACAGCGGCACTGGCCCGTACCAACCTTATGTGGAGCACGATGGACAAATCATCAGCAACTGACCTGGCCTCCAGGGCCGGCATCGACCCGGCCGCGGCAGCTGCAATATTGCAAACGCTGGCCCGTGATTCGGGTCTGCGGTCCTGGCAGCTGGGCGGCAAAGACCTGATTCCGGTGGTGCAGGGCGGCATGGGTGTGTGTGTGTCTGCGGGCGGCCTGGCTGGTGCCGTGGCCCGTCTGGGCGGGGTGGGCACGGTGTCTTCCGTGGATCTGCGCCGCCTGCATCCTGACCTGATGGCCAAAACCGGCCACCTGGACAAAGAGCCCGATGCGAAGGCCCTGATCAATGCGGCCAATCTCGAGGCACTGGACCGCGAAATCCGCCGTGCGCGCCAGCTCTCGCAAGGTCGCGGCCTGATCGCTGTGAACATCATGAAGGCGCTCGGCGCCTACGAAGACTATGTGCGCCAGGCACTGGCCAGCGGCGCCGATGCGCTGGTGGTCGGCGCGGGCCTGCCGCTGGATTTGCCGGAGCTGGCGCGTGACTATCCCAAGGTCGCCCTGATTCCCATTCTGTCGGACGCGCGAGGCGTGCAGTTGCTGGTGCGCAAGTGGCAAAAGAAAGGCCGCCTGCCCGATGCCATCGTGATCGAGCATCCCGGGCTGGCCGGTGGCCACCTGGGCGCAGCAAAAGTTGCCGACCTGCACGATCCGCGTTTCGATTTCGAGGTGGTTATTCCGCAGGTGCGGGAATTCTTCAAAACGGCCGGCATCGAACGCGAGATTCCGCTGATTGCCGCTGGCGGCATCAACTGCCGGGACGATATCCTGCGCCTGCAGGCCCTGGGCGCGTCGGCCGTGCAACTGGGTACGGCTTTTGCCGTCACCCAGGAGTGTGATGCCGACCCCGCCTTCAAGAAGGTGCTGGCCGAAGCCAAACCGGAAGACATGGTGGAGTTCATCAGCGTCGCAGGCCTGCCCGCGCGCGCGGTACGCACGCCCTGGCTGGAGAAGTACATCCGGCTCGAACCCAAGCTCCAGGCGGCGGCCCATGTCAAGGCCAAATGCAACCTGTCGTTCGATTGCCTGACCCATTGCGGCCTGCGTGATGGCGTGGCCAGCATGGGCCAGTTCTGCATTGACCAGCAGCTTGGTCATGCCTTTGACGGGAATGCGCGCAAAGGCCTTTTCTTCCGTGGTGCTGCCCGGCTGCCGTTTGGCGACCAGATCCGTTCGGTGCAAG
>NZ_JBDTTH010000156.1:0-5595 GCF_039930745.1 Polaromonas sp.
TGGCGCCGAACTTGGTGCGTGTGAACACCAGCACCTGGCTCCAGTTGTGCTCGTTAATGATGTGCGTGAGCAGCGCTTTTTTCTTGCCGCGGCCCACCGGGTGGATGGTTTGCGTGATGCGCTGCACCGTGGTGTTGCGCGGGGTGACCTGGATGCTTTGCGGGTTTTTCAGCAGGCCGTTGGCCAGCTCGCGGATCTCGTCGCTGAAAGTCGCGGAAAACAGCAGTGACTGCTTCTGCTTGGGCACCAGCGCCAGCACTTTCTTGATGTCGTGGATGAAGCCCATGTCGAGCATGCGGTCGGCCTCATCAAGCACCAGGATCTGCACCTGGCTCAGGTCCAGTGTGCCCTGGCTTGCGTGGTCCAGCAGGCGGCCGGGGGTGGCCACCAGGATGTCGACGCCCCGGCGCAGCTTTTCAATCTGCGCGCCCATGCCAACGCCGCCGAACATCACCATGGAGGAGAGCTCCAGGTATTTGCCGTAAACGCGTACGCTTTCTTCCACCTGGGCGGCGAGCTCGCGCGTCGGCGTCATGATCAGGCAGCGCACGGCATTGACGCCGCGCTTGTTTTTCAGGGAGGGCTCCGAGGACAGGCGCTGCAGCATAGGCAGCACAAAGGCGGCGGTTTTGCCGGTGCCGGTCTGGGCGCCGCCGAGCAGGTCACCGCCGGCAAGCACGGCGGGAATCGCCTGGGCCTGGATGGGGGTGGGTGTGTCATAGCCCTGCTCAAGCACGGCTTTAAGAATGGCCGGGGCCAAGTTCAGATTTTCAAAAGTCATTGGTAGTGCACCGCTGTGGGTGCTAAAGATCGGCCAGTCGGGGGCTGTTGAAGCCTCCGCCAGTGAAGGCAGACGGGTAAAAAAGTCAGGCTGGGCACCCAAACTGTCACCGAAGGTGTGCCTAAATGCTGCAGGCAACTGGAGCCGGCAACCTGGGTATTGTCGCATGGAACGATAATCGAGGGATTGCCGCAAAAATTCCCCCATGGGAGGCGGCTCCGTTTTCTCCTTCGTTCCTCCTTCATTTAGAAATTTATCCTGATGGCTCAATACGTTTTCACCATGAACAAGGTCGGCAAGATTGTGCCGCCCAAGCGTCAGATTCTCAAAGACGTTTCCCTCAGCTTTTTCCCCGGCGCCAAGATCGGCGTGCTCGGCACCAACGGCTCCGGCAAGTCCACTCTGCTCAAGATCATGGCGGGTCTGGACACCGAGATCGAGGGTGAAGCCACTCCCATGCCTAATCTGAACATCGGCTACCTGCCGCAGGAACCCAAGCTGGACCCCACCCACACGGTGCGCGAAAGTGTCGAGGCCGGCATGGGCGCGGTGTTTGCGGCCAAGGCCCAGCTGGAAGCGGTATACACAGCCTATGCGGAGCCTGACGCCGATTTCGACGCGCTGGCCGCTGAGCAGGCCCGCCTGGAAGCCATCATTGCGACTTCCGGCTCAGACTCTGAACACCAGCTCGAAATTGCTGCCGACGCGTTGCGCCTGCCGCCCTGGGACGCTGTGATCGGCGTATTGTCCGGCGGCGAGAAGCGCCGTGTGGCCCTGTGCAGCCTGTTGCTGTCCAAGCCCGACATGTTGCTACTTGACGAGCCGACCAATCACCTGGACGCCGAATCGGTGGACTGGCTGGAGCAGTTCCTGCAGCGCTACCCCGGTACCGTGGTGGCCATCACCCATGACCGCTACTTCCTGGACAACGCCGCCGAGTGGATTCTCGAGCTGGACCGCGGCCGTGGCATCCCCTGGAAGGGCAACTACAGCACCTGGCTGGAGCAGAAGGGCGAACGGCTGGCGCAGGAGCAAAAAGGCGAGGAAGCCCGTGCCAAGGCTCTGAAGAAAGAACTCGAATGGTCGCGCCAGAATCCGAAAGCGCGCCAGGCCAAGAGCAAGTCGCGGCTGGCCCGTTTTGAGGAACTGTCGGATTTTGAATACCAGCAGCGCAACGAAACCCAGGAGATCTTCATCCCCGTGGCCGAGCGCCTGGGCAATGAAGTCATCGAGTTCAAGAACGTCAGCAAGTCGTTCGGCGATCGCCTGCTGATCGACAACCTGAGCTTCAAGATTCCGGCCGGCGCGATCGTCGGCATCATCGGCCCCAACGGCGCCGGTAAATCGACGCTGTTCAAGCTGATCGCCGGCAAGGAGCAGCCGGACAGCGGTGAAGTCGTGATCGGCAAGACCGCGCGTATGGCCTTTGTGGACCAGCACCGTGACGACCTCGCCAACGAAAAAACCGTGTGGGAAGACATCTCCGGCGGACTCGACATGCTGACCGTCGGCAAGTTCACCATGCCCAGCCGCGCTTATGCGGGGCGTTTCAACTTCAACGGGGCAGACCAGCAAAAACGCGTGGGCACTTTGTCGGGTGGCGAGCGCGGGCGGCTGCACCTCGCCAAGACCCTGATTGCCGGTGGCAACGTGTTGATGCTTGATGAGCCGTCCAACGACCTGGACGTGGAAACCCTGCGCTCACTGGAAGACGCCTTGCTGGAATTTGCTGGCTCGATCATGGTGATCAGCCATGACCGCTGGTTCCTCGACCGTATTGCCACGCACATCCTCGCCGCCGAAGGCGACAGCCAGTGGACCTTCTTCGACGGCAACTACCAGGAATACGAAGCCGACAAGAAGAAGCGCCTGGGTGAAGAGGGGGCCAAGCCCAAGCGGATGCGATTCAAAGCGCTCAAATAATGCCCCCACGTTCGCGCACTTCGTGTCGCTCTCTGCCCCCCGAGAGGGCGCTGCGCCTGCGGGCCGGCGGAGCCGGACCCGCGGCCCCTGCTTGGAAAGAGATGCCTTGGCGCGCGCCGCGTTTTTTATCCGTTCGTTCTGAGCTTGTCGAAGGATGTTTCCCGGGGAATGCGTGACCGACGCTGAAGTTCTTGCCGCAACGCGGCTGTGGCTGGAGAAGGCCGTGATCGGCCTGAACCTGTGCCCCTTCGCCAAGGCGGTGTATGTGAAGAACCAGGTGCGGCTGGTGGTCAGCAAGGCGCGGCATGCCGATGACTTGCTGGAAGAACTGGACCGTGAACTGGATCTGCTGGTGGCGACGCCGGCAGAAGAGATCGACACCACTTTGCTGATCCATCCGACACTGTTCGACGACTTCCTGGACTTCAATGACTTCCTGGAAATCGCCGAAGGGGTGGTTGACGAGCATGGGCTCGAAGGCGTGATTCAGCTCGCCAGTTTTCACCCGAAGTTCCAGTTCGAAGGCACCGAGCCGGACGACATTGGCAATTACACCAACCGCGCGCCGTTTGCGATGTTGCACCTGCTGCGGGAAGACAGCGTGGAGCGGGCTGTAGAAGCGTTTCCGGAGGCTGACGCGATTTTCGAGCAGAACATCGCCACTCTGGAAAAGCTCGGCCACGCAGGCTGGAAAGCCCTAGGGCTTGAAGGAAGCGCTGAGTAAGCCCCCTGCGGCGCGCGATCAACCGGGCTCGGGCGGCCTGCAGCGTTGAATTTCTTGCCAATAGCCAGCTATTGCCTGCGAAATCCGCCTTGCATCCCATCTCGATCCGGCTGCCGCGCCTCCGCAAGGGCTTATTCAGTGCTTCCTAAGCCGGGACGCCAGCCCTTCCCGATGAGGCGGCGGTTCAGCCGCCGCTGCCGTAGGGCCGGGTGATGATTTCCAGGTAGTGGCCATCCGGGTCGTTCCAGTAAACGCCGCGGCCGCCGTCATGGTGGTTGATCTGGCCCGCTTGCTGGTGGCCCGGGTCGGCCCAGTAAGGAAGTTGACGCGCGCGGATTCGTTCAAAAATCGTATCGAACTCCCCTTCACTCACCAGGAAGGCGTAGTGCTCAATGATGAGCTCGCCGTCATGCGAGATGAAGTCCAAGGTGACGCCATTGTCAAGCTCCACGCCATGGAACGGACCGAAACGGACCGGGGCCGCAAGTCCCAACATGTCGGCTAGAAACGTGGCCGAGGCCAGGGAGTTCCGGGCGTGAACAATCGTGTGGTTGAGCTGGATGGGCATGGGTTCGGTAGATATTCGAGGCGGAGTACCCGCCGACAAATATTACGGCCCCCCGCGCGACCAAGGGGTGGGCGCGCAGAAACTCCGCACACGTTTCAAGGTCTTTCTGAGGGAGGGGGTGCGTCCAGGCGCTGCAGCTTCTTGCGCACGAGGTGGATGTTGCTGCGCAGCGCATAAAGCTCGTCGGTGTAGGACAACGGCACGCTGATTTTTTCCGCGCGGCTTTCAAGTGCATTGAGTTCGTCAAGCAGGTCAGCTGTGTTGTGTGTGCCCTCGATGCGATTTTCGATGTTGCGGAGCTGCCCGTACCATTTGAAAATGCGTGAACGCACGCGAAATTCATAAAGCGGCGGCACGATGCGCGACAGGGGCAGCATGACCGCAATGATGATGCCCATCACCAGCCACATGCGTTCAACCAGATTGGCTACCCAGAAGGGCAGGTAACGCTGAAGCAGGGGCGCATCGTTCTTGATGGCGCGTTCGGCCTCTTTAGAGATTGGCAGTTCGCTGTTGTCGCGATTGGGAAATTCGCGTGCGTTCTTGAACCAGCCCGCAGGTCCGTGGATCACGTTGCCCGCCTGTGCGAACAGCTGCACCAGCGCCGGATGAGTGCTGGTTTTGGCAAGCAGGGCAGTCGTGGGCGCCACAAGATTGACATCTTCCGGCGGAATATTGGCTGCCAGGTCCACCACTCCCTGGGGAAGGCGTGCCGTGCTCAGAAAAGCAAAGCGCTTGGAATAAGCTTCGCTCTGCGTGAAGTTCATGAGCTTCACTCCGGGTGTCTGCAGCAGCATTTGCACCATCAGCGATTCGGGGGCGGAGGCAAACACAATCGCATCAAGCTCGCCGCCCAGAAACGCAACCGTTGCGGGCGTCTGGTCCAGGTTTGAAATGCGCAGGCTCGACAGTTCGATACGGTTGCTTTCGAGCAGCTTGCCCATGAGGTTGGGTACGCCGCTGCCCGGAGTGCCAAGATTCACGCGCAGGCCCTGCAGTTGTGTGAGCGAATCAAGGGCCCCCACGCTCGCCACTGCGTGTGCTTCGCTGCCCCCCGAGGGGGCGCTGCGCCTGCGGCCCGGCAAAGCCGGTTCCGCGGCCCCGGCTGGTAAAGGAGTGGCTCCCCCGCTTGTCGCTTTCGTTTTCCGTTCGCCCTGAGCTTGTCGAAGGGCGGCCTCACTGTAAAACAGCCACAGCGGCTCGACAAACAGGCTTCCCAGGGAGGTCAGGGCTTCCGCGTCTGCGTCGTCGTAGGTGCTGGTGCCTCCTTGCACAAAACCCAGGTCGGCCTTGCCTTCGCGCAGCAGTTGCAGGTTGTGGGCCGAGCCTTGTGATGGCAGCAGCTCAACAGTGATGCCGTCCTGGGCCAGGATTTTGGCGTAACGCTTGCCAAATTCTTCATACGCACTTTGCGCCGGGCCGGTGGCCAGTATCACGCGCTTGGGCGGGTTCGGGTCCAGCCACCAGTAGGCCAGCACCAGCAGCGTGACGGTGAGCACGATGAAGGGCCCCGCCGACGCCCACAGGTCGCGCAGGGACAGCAAGGTGTAGCGTATGGTTTTTGGCATGCCGGCACCTTAACATGGACTCATCAAAACC
>NZ_JBDTTH010000157.1:0-5515 GCF_039930745.1 Polaromonas sp.
GCGTGCCGGTGGCCGAGGTGTAGCCGTTCTTGAAGATCAGCAGCACCGCATCGTCACCGTTGAACAACGCGGACTGCACGCCGGTCAGCAGGCCGTTGTGCCAGAAGCCGCCGTCGCCCATGATGGACAACGTGCGCCGCGCCATCATCGGCGAGACACCGGCGCGGCTGGCCAGGCTCATGCCGTAGCCAAGAATGGAATGGCCGAAGGAGAAGGGCGCAAAGGTGCCGAAGGCGTGGCAGCCGATGTCGGCCGCAATGTGCACCGGCCCCACGTCCTGCTGTGCCAGCTTGAGCGCGGAAAACACAGGCCGTTCCGGACAGCCAATACAAAAGCCCGGCGGGCGCACTGGCAGCGCCTGGTTCAGTTGCGCTTCGATCTGTTGGCCCACGGCGTTGCGGCGCTCCGCATTGCCCTGCAGCCAGGTCTTGGCTCCTTCCAGTAATTCCGGGGAGGCAGCGAGTAAATACTTCTGGACGAAGTGCACCAGCCCCTGCGCCACCACCTCCACCGAATACTCGCCACCCGAAGGCAGCATGTCTTTGCCATGCAGCGGCGTGTTGATGTCGCGCCGGCGCAAAAAGGTGGCGATCTCCTGCTCGATGTATTCGGGCTGGCCTTCCTCGACCACCAGCACCGCGCGTTTGCCCAGCGCGAATTCGGCCACCTGTTCCGGCACCAACGGGTAGGTCACGTTCAGCACGAGGATGGGAATCTCACTCTGGCCAAACGCATCACACAGGCCGAACTGCTGCAGCGCGCGTATCAGCGAGTTATAGATGCCGCCCTGCACAATGATGCCGAAGTCCTGGCGTGGCCCGTCCATCAGCTCATTCAGTTGCTGTTCGACGATGTAGCGCCGCGCCGCCGGAATGCGTTCTTCGAACTTGAGCTTTTCATGCCGGAAGGTCACCGGCGGATGCGCGAGCTTGGCGTAGTCGAAGGCGGCGGGTTCTTCCATCAGCTGTCGCTTGGAAATCGCTGGCGGCCGGTTGTCTCGGCATTCAAAGCTGCCGCGCACGTGGCAGGCGCGTATGCGCAACTCCAGGATGGCCGGCATGTTCGTCGCTTCCGATAGGCGAAAGCCGTGCTCGACCATCTCGACCATCTTGCCGAGGTCGGGCCGCGGGTCCAGCAGGCACATGGTGGATTTGAGCGCGTAAGCATGCGTGCGCTCCTGAATCACGCTGGCGCCTTCGCCGTAGTCTTCGCCCACCACAATCAGCGCACCGCCGGTCACGCCGGGCGAAGAGAGGTTGGACAGTGCGTCAGCCGCGACGTTGGTGCCCACTATCGATTTCCAGGTCACCGCACCGCGCAGCGGGTAATGGATGGAGGCACCCAGCATGGCCGCTGCCGACGCCTCGTTGGCGCAGGCCTCGACATGCACGCCGAGCTCGTCCATGTAAGGCTTGGCCTGCACCATGACGTCGAGCAGGTGCGACACCGGTGCGCCCTGGTAGCCGCCCACGTAAGCCACGCCGGACTGGAGTAGTGCCTTGGTGATCGCGAGGATGCCCTCGCCGTGAAACGTCTCGCCCGCACCCATGCGCAGCGACTCGATTTCCTTGTTGAATGAAACTTCCAAGGGATGTCTCCGGTTTTTTATTTCGTGGGAAACCGCGAGTTTGGGGCTGGCGGGACTATCCATCAATAAAATAACAAAACTATCTGGTATTCATACAATGCATATAAAAGACATCGACCTGAACCTGCTTCGGCTGTTCGACGCGGTCTACCGCACCCGCAATGTGAGTCGCGCGGCCGAATTGATGGACCTGACGCAGCCCGCCGCCAGCCAGGGGCTGACGCGCTTGCGCCTGTTGATCAAAGACCCGTTGTTTGTGCGTGCCGGCGGCGGCGTGCAGCCCACACCGAAAGCTGACAGGCTGGCCGATGCCGTGCGCAGCGCGTTGGCCACGCTGGAGCAGGCGCTCAATGAATCTGCGCTGTTCGAGCCGCTGCTCTCGCGCAAGGTGTTCCGCATCCACATGAGCGACATCGGCGAGGCCCGCTTCCTGCCCGAGCTGATGGCGGCGCTGCGCAGGCTGGCACCCGGCGTGCGCATCGAAACCTCGCCGCTGGCCAGCGCCGACATCGCCCCTGCGCTGGACAGTGGGCGCATCGATTTTGCCTTCGGCTTTTTGCCCGCGGTGAAAGACACGCAGCGTGTGCAGCTCCTGAAAGACCGCTACATCGTGCTGTTGCGTGAAGGCCACCCCTTTACCGGGCGGCGGCGCAGCGGCCAGGCGCTGCTGGCCGCGCTGCGCCAGCTTGAATTTGTGGCGGTACGCACGCACTCCGACACCTTGCGCATCCTGCAGATGCTGCAGCTTGAAGAACGGCTGCGCCTGACAACCGAACATTTCATGGTGCTGCCGTTCATCGTCAAGGCCACCGACCTGGCAGTGGTGATGCCGCGCAATATCGCAAAAATTTTCGCTGCAGACGGCGGCTACGCCATCGTCGAGCCCGCGTTTCCCCTGCGCGACTTCACGGTCTCGCTGCACTGGAGCAAGCGCTTTGAAGCCGACCCCGGGAACCGCTGGTTGTGGGGAGTGATTGAAGCCTTGTTCAGGGAGTAGCGGGCAAGCCCTCCGGGGGTTGCTCGTTCAACGTGAAACCTCGATGGAGGTGGAGAGCCCTGGTTTTCCAGAAGCGACAAGACTGCTGGTGTCGAGTGATGGCAGCGCAGGGACGAGATAGCACTGTTTTGAGCATGAGCTCTGTGAAACAGGCCATCAGCCCTTTTCGGACGGGTGCAGTAAGCTATTAATTTGATAGCTAGACTGCCCGGTCCTTGCTTCAGCCATGCGGCGCTTCGTCCACCTTGCGCCGCCAGGCGCCCGGCGGCATGCCGTAGGCGCGGCTGAAAGCACGGCTGAAGGCCGCATCCGATTCATAGCCGATCTGCTCGGCAATGCGCGTCAGACTGAGGCGTCCGCTGCGCAGCGCATGTGCTGCCAGCGCCAGGCGCCAATGGGTCAGGTACTGCATGGGCGGCATGTCCATCAGCAGGGCGAAGCGTTCGGCTAGCACCGTTCGCGACATGTTGACCTCCTGTGCGAGGGAAGCCACGGTCCACTGGTGAGCAGGCCGCTCATGCAGCAGTGCAATGCTGCGCCCCACCTGGGGATCGCGCAGGCCGGCCAGCCAGCCGGGCTGCTGCTCGGGCAGGGATTCGATGTGGGTGCGCAAGGCCTCCACGAACAGCAGTTCGGCCAGCCGCGCGGCCATGGCGTCGGCGCCCGGCCGGCCCGACGCTGCTTCACCCGCCGCGTAACGTATCGAACTTTCAAGCCAGGGCCCGGAGTGCCGCTGGCGGATGTGGCTGCGGAACTGCCGCGGCAGCGTTGCCATCAGCGGCGTGGCGATCTGGCGCTCCCAGGAAAACCACCCACAGACGATGGCGGTCTGCGCGCCTTCGCCGCCATAACGCGTCAAGGCCAGCTCCGGTATTTTCAGACTGACCGCATGGCGGGCATCGGCCGGCCCATGGTTCAAGCCGCTGCCAATCAGGTGCGCGTCGCCACGGGGCAGCACGAGCACGTCACCGGCCGCCAGTGCCAGAGCCTCGCTGCCCGGCAGCTGGACCCAGCAGCGCCCTCCAACCACCAGATGGCAGACAACCGTGTGGTCGTGCGGCGGAGCAAACACCGGGGCCGGATTGGCCTGGTGGGGAGCGACGACGCACCACGGTTCGTGGAATTGCGCGTTGAGAAACAGCGCTCCCTTGAGCCGGACGACTCGCAGTATGTCGGACAACACGTCCATGGTGGGCTTCGCTCCTGGCTCTTGCGCCTGGCTGCGCATGTCTGCGGCGGGGTTTCGGGCAAAACTGCCGAACGCCCGGGCAGGACGGCGGCGGTGTGACAACGCAATATACAGGGGCTCCGGAACAGGCCGGAATGCGGAAACACCTTTTAACTATCAAGGAGCAACATGTCCGAACCATCGAAAGAACTGGTTGTACTTATGACCCGAGGCGCCGACCATGAGTTGTCATCAGTCGCGTTCACGATTGCCAATGGCGGCATCACCGCCGGTTTCAAGGTTTATGCCTTCCTGACCAGCGCAGCAGTGGACCTGGTGCGCAAACGCGCCGTCGAGCTGGCGCAGGTTGCACCGCTGGATCCGCTCAAGAAACTTATGGATGATTTTGTGCAGCGCGGCGGCACGGTCTGGGCCTGCCCACCCTGCGTCAAGTCACGCGGCTACACGCAGGAAGACTTCATCGAGGGTGTGGTGATTGTGGGGGCAAGCGCGATGCATGAGCGGCTGATGGCAGGGGCCTCGTCGCTCAGCTTTTGATCGACGGTGCACGTCGTCTCGCGGAGGCGCTGCTAAACCGCCGTCTTGCCTTCCGAAGATTTTCCGGACCCGCCGATTTCAGGTGGGTGCGTCACGATGGACTTGAGCTCAGGCCGTGCCGTGCGCAGGGCATCCACAGCCGGCTTGGTCCGGCGCAATGCCGGCATGGATGCAAACGCCTGTTCCAACGCCTGGGCTGCGGCCATCAGCTGCGCGTCGCCGCGCAGGCGGCCAATGACCTGCAGGCCAAAAGGCATGCCGTGTTCGTCGCTGCCGCAGGGCAGCGACAGCGCCGGATTGGTGGCCAGCGTGACCACGTAAGTCAGGCCCAGCCAGTGGTAGTAGTTGCGCATGGCCTGGCCGTCGATGTTGCCGGCGTAGAGCTCTGTCCAGGGGAAAGGCGTGACCGGTGTGGTCGGCGCGAGGATCAGGTCGTAATGCTCAAACGCTTTCGCGAAGCGGCGTGAAACGCGGGTTTGCTCCAGGTGCGCCCAGGCGCGGTCGGCCAGAGTGATGGCGGCGGCAATGTCCATGTTGGCGCGCACATTCGGGCCCAGCGTTTCGGGCTCGTTCTTCATGGTGTCGGCAAAGGCGGCCACAAAACTTTCCGCGCGCAGGATGTCGAAGGCGCGGTCGGCGTCGCCCAGCTGCAGGTCCACCGGCTCGCAACTGGCCACCAGCGGCCGGATGGCTTCGACGCGTTGGCGGAACACCCGGCGAATTTCAGGGTCAACAATGCACAGGCCAAAGTCTTCGGTCGTGCCCACGCGCAGGGTCGAGAGGTCCACGTCCTTCAGCGGCCACAGCTGTGCGGCCTCAACCGGGTAAGACAGCGGGTCCCGCGCATCGTGGCCCACGCTGGAGGCAAACATCAGCGCGGTATCGGCCACGTTGCGGCCCATGGGCCCCAGCACGGAGATGACGGACCAGCCCAGCGGCCGGGCGTCATTGGCGACCAGCCCAGGCGAGGGGCGCAGGCCCACCACGCCGCACAGCGCAGCCGGTATGCGCAGCGAGCCGCCGGTGTCCGAGCCCGTGCACAGCGGCAACATGTCGGCGGCCAGCGCTGCCGCTGAGCCGCCCGAAGAGCCGCCGGCATTCAGCAGGGGGTTGAAAGGGTTGCCGGTGGCGCCCCACACCGGGTTGCGCGTGTTGGCGCCGGCGCCCATGTCGGGCACGTTGGTCTTGGCGGTGACGATGGCGC
>NZ_JBDTTH010000158.1:0-5295 GCF_039930745.1 Polaromonas sp.
CCGAAGGCGAGTTCGAGCGAGACCCCGCTTTTGGCGAGCACCGCAGGTTGCCCCGGAGCGCAGCGCAGGGGACCCAGACCATCGGGTCGCCTTTCTTCTGGGAACTTTTCTTTGGCGACGCAAAGAAAAGTGCCTCGCCCGCCGGGGCGAGACCCGGCTTGCAGGAAGACCCACTGATGCGCAAGCTTGCATAGGCTTCGACAAGCTCAGCCCGCAGGGTAGAAAAATCAACGCCCAAGGTACACCTCAATCACCCGTTCATCCGCCTGCACCTGATCCAAAGTACCTTGAGCCAACACAGACCCGTCACACAACACCGTGACGATTTCAGAAATCGTGCGGATGAAACTCATGTCGTGCTCCACCACCATCAGCGAGTGTTTGCCCTTGAGCGTGAGAAAGAGTTCGGCGGTGCGTGCGGTTTCCTCATCGGTCATGCCAGCCACCGGCTCGTCCAGTAGCAGCAGCTTGGGGTCCTGCATCAGCAGCATGCCGATTTCCAGCCACTGCTTTTGCCCGTGGCTGAGATTGCCAGCCATGCGGTTGACACTGTCAGCCAGGTGGATCGTCACCAGTGTCTCGGCGAGTTGATCGCTCTGTGCCGAGTCGAGCTTGAAGAACATCGACGACTTCACGCCTTTGTTGGTTTTCAGCGCGAGTTCGAGGTTTTCGAACACGGTGAGCTGCTCGAACACCGTGGGTTTCTGGAACTTGCGGCCAATGCCGAGCTGGGCAATTTGCGGCTCGGTGTGGCGCAGCAGGTTAATCGTGCTGCCGAAAAACACCGTGCCCTCGTCGGGGCGCGTCTTGCCGGTGATGATGTCCATCATGGTGGTTTTGCCGGCGCCATTGGGGCCGATGATGCAGCGCAGCTCGCCGGGCGCGATGTCCAGCGACAGTTTGTTGATGGCCTTGAAGCCGTCAAAACTCACGCTCACGTCTTCAAGATAAAGAATCCGGCCGTGCGTGACGTCCACTTCGCCCGGAGTGGCAATGCGGCTGCCACTCGCGCTGCGCCCCCCCGACTCGGTGTTAGCCTTGCCGGCTTCGAGTGCGGCACGGCGCTGCTCGATGCGGCGTGCGCCCTGCTCCAGAAGATCTGGCGTCATTTTTCGCCTCCCTTCCGGAGTTTTTTGACCAGCCCAACCACGCCATTTGGCAGGAAGAGCGTGACTGCGATAAACAGCAGGCCCAGGAAGTACAGCCAGTATTCGGGGTAAGCCACGGTCAACCAGCTCTTGGCGCCGTTGACGATAAAGGCGCCAATGATGGGGCCAATCAGCGTAGCGCGCCCGCCGACCGCGGCCCAGATCGCCATCTCTATCGAATTGGCCGGGCTCATTTCACTCGGATTGATGATACCGACCTGCGGCACATACAACGCGCCGGCAATGCCGCACATCACGGCCGAAATCGTCCAGATCGTCAGCTTGTAGCCGATCGGGTTGTAGCCCGAGAACATCACGCGGGTTTCCGCATCGCGAATCGCCTGCAGCACCCGGCCGAACTTGCTGCGCACCAGCCATTTGGCGAACAGGAAGAAGCCGAGCAAGGTCAGGCCGGTGATCACGAACAGCACCATGCGCATGTTGGGTGTGGCGATCGGCATGTCCAGGATGCGCTTGAAGTCGGTAAAACCGTTGTTGCCGCCGAAGCCGGTCTCGTTGCGGAAGAACAGCAGCATGGCGGCAAACGTCATGGCCTGCGTGATGATGGAAAAGTACACGCCCTTGATGCGCGAGCGGAAGGCGAAGTAGCCAAAGACAAAGGCCACGATGCCCGGCACCAGCACGATCAAAAACAACGTGGCGATGAAGCTGTCGCTGAAGGCCCAGTGCCAGGGCAGTTCCTTCCAATCGAGGAAGACCATGAAGTCTGGCAAATCGCTTTTGTAGTTTCCGTCGCGGCCAATCTGGCGCATCAAATACATGCCCATGGCATAACCGCCGAGCGCGAAAAACAGGCCGTGACCCAGCGACAAAATGCCGGTGTAGCCCCAGATCAGGTCCATCGCCAGCGCCACGATGGCGTAACACATGATCTTGCCGACAAGCGCCACCGCATAGGTGCTCATATGGAAGGGGCTGTCCACGGGCACCCAAAGGTTGAGCAGCGGCGCAGCGGCGCACACAACGATCAGGGCAACGATGAAGGCGCTCCACCCGGAGCGCGTAAGCAGTGGGCCCTTGCCCGGCAACGCGACACCTCCCCGCATGGCTCCCTCACTCCCTGGGGGAGAGGGCTGGGGTGAGGGGGTAGCCGGGGCGACAGCGACGCCAGCCTCGGCTCGCAGGGACTCGTTGATGGTGTGAATAGGCGTGTTCATATTTACGCTTCCGCTGAGCGGCCCTTCATCGCGAAGATGCCCTGCGGCCGCTTCTGGATGAAGATGATGATGAGCACCAGTACCGCTATCTTGGCGAGCACCGCGCCGGTCCAGCCTTCGAGGAATTTGTTCAAAATGCCCAGGCCCATGGCGGCGTAGACAGTGCCAGCCAGCTGGCCCACGCCACCCAGTACCACCACCATGAAGGCATCCACGATGTAGCCTTGGCCCAGGTCCGGGCCGACGTTGCCGACCTGGCTCAGCGCGCAACCGGCCAGGCCTGCAATGCCCGAACCGAGCGCAAACGCATAGGTGTCCACGCGTGCCGTGTTCACGCCCATACACGACGCAATCGGGCGGTTCTGCGTGACGCCGCGCACAAACAGGCCCAGGCGCGTTTTGCTGATCAGCCAGGCCATGCCCAGCAGCACGGCAATCGCAAAGCCGATGATGACCAGGCGGTTGTAAGGCAGCGACAGATTGCCAAGCACCTGCACGCCGCCGCTCATCCACACCGGGTTTTCCACGCCGACGTTTTGCGCGCCGAAGATGGAGCGCACCAGTTGCTGCAGCATCAGGCTGATGCCCCATGTGGCTAGCAGCGTCTCCAGCGGCCGCCCGTAAAGGAAGCGGATCACGCCGCGCTCCAGCGCCGCACCCATGAGGGCCGAGGCCATGAAAGCCACCGGCACCGCCGCCAGCAAATACCAGTCGAACAGGCCGGGCAAATATTTCTGAAAGACGCCCTGCACCACGTAAGTGGCGTAAGCGCCAATCATCATCAGCTCACCGTGCGCCATGTTGATGACGCCCATCAGGCCGTAAGTAATCGCCAGGCCCAACGCCACCAGCAGCAGGATGCTGCCCAGGCTGATGCCGCTGAAAACCGCACCCAGTTTGTCACCCCAGGCCAATGCGGCATCGACCTGGCGCAACGAAGCCTGTAGCGCGCTTTTGACTTCGGCATCGTCTTCTTCCGACAAGCGCGCTATCAAAACGGTTTTGCTGATCGGGTTGTTGCTGCCTGACAGGCGCGCAGCGGCCTCCAGGCGTTTGGCCTTGTCGCTGCTGCCCAGCAAAATAGTGGCACGCACCATTTCCAGCTGGGTCTTGAGCGCGGGAACCGTCTCGGCCGCCCAGGCTTTTTCAATCAGCGGCAGGCGCGACTCATCGCTGCCGCTGGCCAGCGTCCTGATCGCGTCGGCTCGCACCTTTTCGTCTTTGGAAAAGAGCTTGAGCGCAGCCAGCGCCGTGTCCAGCTCGCCACGCATCATGTTGTTGTTGATCACGTCTTCGGCGTCTTCGGGTACTTTCACTTCTGCACCGGTGACAGGGTCAAAGCCTTTGTCATCCTTGATCACAAACACCTTGTCCCCGGCGGTCTTGACGGCATCGTCAGCCAGCGCCTGGATGAAGGCGGCGGTTTTTTCGTCGGGGTTGGCGGCGGCCTTGTTGAGCGCTTCCACGCGGGCCTCGGTCTCGCCGAGTGCCATGCCTTTTACCTCGTCCGCGCTCAGGGCATGGGCGCCAGCAGCTATAAAAAACGTAGCAGATAGAAGGAGTGTGCGAATCATCATGTTGAAGAACCTGTAGGGTGGACACAGCAGCCAGCCCATGCGGCTTGCTTCGGTGCCCAGACTGCAACTTCCTGGGTCAGGCATGTATTTTTCATGCACCGGAGTAGTGCAAGAAGTGGGCCAGACCAAAAAAAACCGCACCTGTTTTCTGCAAATCAGGTGCGGCTTGCACCGCAGGCCCCCCCGGGGCCTTGCGGCAGCAGCTTTACTTGGAAGCCATTTTTGCCGGCTCGTCAGGCTTCTTGTCGTTGCCTTCGATGTACGGGCTCCATGGCTTGGCCTTCACCGGGCCGGGTGTTTTCCAAACCACGTTGAACTGGCCGTCGGCCTTGATCTCGCCGATGAACACCGACTTATGCAGGTGGTGGTTCTTCTCGTCCATCTTCGACACGATGCCCGACGGTGCCTTGAAGGTCTGGCCGGCCATGGCGGCGATGACCTTGTCGGTGTCGGTGGACTTGGCTTTTTCAACAGCCTGTTTCCACATGTTGATGCCGATGTAGGTCGCTTCCATCGGATCGTTGGTCAAAGGCTTGTCCTTGTGGCCGGCGATGCCCTTGGCCTTGGCGTAGTCAGACCACTTCTTGATGAACTCGGTATTGGCCGGGCTCTTGATCGACTGGAAGTAGTTCCAGGCAGCCAGGTGGCCGACCAGCGGTTTCGTGTCCACGCCGCGCAGCTCTTCTTCACCCACGGAGAAGGCAACCACCGGCACGTCTTTGGCCTTCAGACCGGCGTTGCCCAGTTCCTTGTAGAAAGGAACGTTGGAGTCGCCATTGATGGTGGAGACCACAGCGGTTTTGCCACCTGCAGAGAACTTCTTCACATCAGCCACAATGGTCTGGTAGTCGGAGTGGCCGAACGGCGTGTATTTCTCGTCGATGTCGCTGTCCTTCACGCCCTTGCTTTTCAGGTAGGCGCGCAGGATCTTGTTGGTGGTGCGTGGGTACACATAGTCGGTGCCCAGCAGGACCCAGCGCTTGGCGCCGCCACCAGCTTTGCTCATCAGATAATCAACAGCTGGGATGGCTTGCTGGTTAGGCGCTGCGCCGGTGTAGAACACGTTTTTGGACAGCTCTTCACCTTCGTACTGCACGGGGTAGAACAGCAGGCCGTTCATTTCCTCAACCACCGGCAGCACCGACTTGCGGGACACAGATGTCCAGCAGCCGAAGATCACCGAGACTTTGTCCTGGCCGAGCAACTGCTTGGTTTTTTCAGCGAAGAGGGGCCAGTTGGAGGCCGGGTCCACAATCACGGGCTCGAGCTTCTTGCCCATCACGCCGCCCTTGGCGTTGATTTCGTCAATGGCCATCAGCACGGTGTCTTTCAACACAGTTTCCGAAATGGCCATGGTGCCCGACAGGCTGTGCAGAATGCCCACCTTGATGG
>NZ_JBDTTH010000159.1:0-5128 GCF_039930745.1 Polaromonas sp.
AGGGAGTATGGGGTGTAGAGCCTCATCAAGGGTTCGAATCCCTTCGTTTCCGCCAAGACTACCGACTCTCTCCCACACCGGGACAGGGTCGGTTTTTTTTGCGCCCGATTTTCTGCAACGCAGCGTCTTTCGCTCGTCCCTCTATTTTCTTGCTTTGGTAACGGCGGGCGGTGTGTTCTATTCGATCCTTGTGTTCAATGTGGCGGAGGGGGGCCTATGGGTCAACCCGGCGGGACAAAGACGATGGTGCGTGGGAGGCAAGAAACTGGTACAGCCGCTCAATCGAATCAGGGTTCGGGGCAGCTTGCTGTAGTGAAATTGCAAGCCAATGCAACCCCGGCGCATCGGGGCATGCAAGCCGTGGAAACTTTTGCAACCGTATTTGGCTGTCTCCTGCGCAACCAGTCGTAAAAGTGGACGTCTCGTCCGGCTGGCTGCGGTATGGTGGCGCTTTCATCACGGAGAACCTATGTCTTTGAAACTCATCACGGCAAGCGCGGCGCTGGCGGGTCTTGTTGCCCTGGCAGGTTGTGCCGCGCCGGGCACCCCTTCCACCGGAAGCAGCCCCATGCCGCCGCCTCCGCCTGGAACAGCCTGCAATGCCGAGGGCGCCCAGTTCGCCGTGGGCCAAAGGGCCGCGGCCAGCACGGTCGAGGAGGCGCGTCAGCGGTCGGGTTCCTACATGGCGCGGGTGCTCTGGCCGAAGCAGGTGGTCACCATGGAGTTCAATGCGCAGCGGCTTAATCTGGATGTTGATGCGACGGGTGTTGTTCAGCGCGTGCGCTGCGGGTAATTCGTTGCGTATCGGCATGTCGGCGCGCTGCCGTATTGCATGGCGGGCGGCGATGACCGGAGCGGAACTGGCCTGTTGCCCATAATACGGCTGCCGGCTTCATGAACCGTTCCGCTGGCGAGAAAGAAAAAACATGCGCCTGCGGCACATCGAAGTTTTCAACGCAGTCATGCTCACGGGCAGCGTAAGTGCGGCAGCGCGCTTGATCAACATCACCCAACCGGCTGTCAGCCGCACGCTGCAGCACGCCGAAATCCAGCTAGGTTTTGCGCTGTTCCAGCGCGTGCGGGGCCGACTCACGCCTACGGCCGAGGCGCAGACGCTGTACCCGCACATCGAGCGTCTCTTTTCCCAGCTTGACGAGGTCCAGCGCCTGGCCAGCAGCCTGAAGACCGGGCGCGGCAACCAAGACGAATTGCGGGTGCTGACAGTGCTGGCGCTGAGTTATGAAGTGTTCCCGCGCGCCATCCGGCTGTTTCGCGAGAAGTACCCTGACGTGGCCGTGGTTCATGAGGCGCTGCATTCTCCCCAGATTGTTTCTTCACTGGTGCTGCAGGAAGCGGACGTGGGTTATGTTTTCAGCGCCATCAGCCATCCGGCGCTGTCGCACGAATTGATCGGCGAGCGGCAGGTCATGTGCATCGTGCCCAAGGGTTTGCTTGGCGCGCGGCAGCTCAAGGCGGGTGTGCTGAGCTTCGGGCAGCTGGCCGACCTGCCGGTGATCGCGCTGGACAACCGCGACCCGCTGGGCGTGACCTTGGGCCATGTGTTGCGCGAGAGCAGTCCCGGGCTCAAGCCGGTGATGACGGTGCAGACCTACCATGTGGCGCTGGCCCTGGCGCACCATGGTGTGGGCGTGGCGCTGGTCGAGGGCTGTACCGCCGCGTCGGCTGATCGAAGCAAGGTGGATGTGCTGGCGCTGGAGCCCGCCATCCCGGTGACGGTCAAGGCGCTGCGGCCCACGGCGCGCCCCAACTCGCTGGTGAGCCGGGCCTTCACACGCTGTATGACGCAGGCTCTGCAACAGATTGCGTAGAGCGAGGGCTTGCGTGCAGCAAGGCGGCAATCTGCTGCGCGCTGCCAAAAGCCAGGGTGAAACCCAGCGCGCCGTGGCCGGTGTTGAACAGCAGGTTGGCCGGGGCACCCGGTAGCCGGCCAATGATGGGCCGGCCGGTAGGTGTGGCCGGGCGCAGGCCGGCCCAGGGCTCGCAGGCGGAGAAGTCACCGCCCTCTGGAAACAGCTCGCGCGCACCCCTGGTCAGGGAGGCAATGCGTGTGGTGGGTATCTGCGTGTTGTCGCCCACCAGTTCGACTATGCCCGCCACCCGCAGGCGCTGGCCCACGCGTGCGAACACAAGCTTGCGCGCTGCATCGGTCACGTTCACATGAGGGGCGGCACCGGTCTTCGTATTGATGGGCACGGTGATGCTGTAACCCTTGAGCGGGTACACCCGCAGATGCAGGCCCAGCGTGCGGCCCAGCGAGCGCGACGCGCTGCCCAGGGCCACGACAAATGCATCGGCCTCCAGCGGACCAGCAGGTGTCAGCGCCGCAATAGCACGGCCGCCGCGCAGCACTATCCGCGTGATTTCGGTGTTGAATAGAAAGCGCACGCCGCGTGCACGCAGCAGGCGCAGCAGTTCCTGGCAGACCTTGTAGCAATCGGCCGCACATTCGCCCGGTGTGTGGATGGCTCCGGCGATGAGCGCCTGGTGGTGCGCGAGAGCAGGCTCGATGGCCACACACTCCTGCGCCGTCACGGCGGCTTGCGCACTGCCCAGGGCACGCTGCAGCGCCATCTGGCGGCGCGCCGCAGCAAATGAAGCGGTGTCCGGGTACAGCACCAGCTTGCCGGTGGCCGAGAAATCGCAATCCAGTTGCTCCTCGGCAAGCAGTTGCTCGAAACCCGCCCGGCTCTGCGCGGCGAGCGCCAGCAGTTGGGCCGTGGTCTGGCGTGACACGCTGCCGCGGCAGGCCGCCAGAAAACGCAGGCCCCAGGCCCATTGCTGCGGGTCGAACTGCGGCCGCAGTGTCAGCGGTGAATCGCTGGCCAGCAGCAGTTGCGGGAGTTGCCGCCAGATCGAGGGGTCGGCCAGCGGCTGCACATACGCGTAGCTCAGTTGTGCGCCGTTGGCGGCGCTGGCACCGGCGCCTGCGCTCGCACGATCAATCACGGTGACCTCGAAGCCCTCGCGGTGAAGTTGCCAGGCGGTGGCCAGGCCTGTGATGCCTGCTCCCAGAATGCACGCATGCATGGGTTTGTCCAGTGGTTGGTGAGTACACGCTGAATTTAGGACATCCGATGCGTCCTGAAAAATGCCGACAGGGCAGGGCGCCATGTCCGCAACTCATGGGTGGCTTGTGCCGCCAGTAATCCATGAGTTTTGGTTATGGGGTTCCGGTAAATCAGCATCACGCAGCGAGTGTGCTTTCCGTACACTGGCTGTCATCCCACCTCCGGACCCTGCATGACATCGACCCGCGTTTTTCACCGCCATCTCCAGCACATGCCGCCCGTAGCCGTCAGCGGCAAAGGTGTTTACCTGACCGATGCCGGCGGCAAGCAATATATTGATGCGTCCGGTGGTGCAGCGGTGTCCTGCCTGGGGCACGGGCACCCCGATGTGCTGGCGGCGATGCATGCGCAGATTGACAGCCTGGCGTACGCGCACACCAGCTTTTTCACCACGGCGGTTGCCGAGGAACTCGCCGACCAGCTGATTCGCACCGCGCCTGCGCGCATGAGCCACGTCTATTTTGTCAGCGGTGGCTCCGAGGCCGTCGAGGCGGCGATGAAAATGGCGCGCCAGTATTTCGTCGAAAACGGCCAGCCGCAGCGCACACATTTCATCGCGCGCCGGCAGAGCTACCACGGCAACACGCTGGGTGCGTTGGCGGTGGGCGGCAACGCGTGGCGGCGCGAGCCGTTTGCCCCCATCCTGATTCCGGTCACACATGTGGCGCCGTGTTACCCCTACCGCGAGCAGCTTGGCAACGAGACGCCGGAGCAGTACGGCCAGCGCCTGGCCCGGGAACTGGAGGGAGAGATCCAGCGCCTGGGCGCTGACAAGGTCATCGCCTTCGTGGCCGAAACCATAGGCGGCGCAACGGCCGGCGTGCTCGTGCCCGTGCCGGGGTACTTCAGGGCGGTGCGCGAGGTCTGCGACCGTTATGGCGTGCTGCTGATCCTGGACGAGGTGATGTGCGGCATGGGCCGCTCTGGCACCTTGCATGCCTGCGACTATGAAGGCGTGGTGCCCGACATCATGACGATTGCCAAGGGCCTGGGCGGCGGCTACCAGCCCATCGGTGCGGTGCTGGCGCAGCGAAAAATTGTGGAAGCCATGTCTTCGGGCAGCGGCTTTTTCCAGCACGGCCATACCTACCTGGGCCATGCCGTGGCGTGTGCCGCGGCGCTGGCGGTGCAGCGTGTCATCGAGCGTGATGGACTGCTGGCGCGCGTGCAGGAGAGCGGTGCACGTCTGGAAGGTTTGCTGCTCGACGCCTTTGGCGCGCATGCCCAAATTGGGGACATCCGCGGGCGTGGCCTGTTCTGGGGGATCGAGCTGGTGCAGGACCGGGCGAGCAAACAGCCGTTTGACCCGGCACGCAAACTGCATGCAAGGATCAAGAAGGAGGCGATGGCGCGCGGTTTGATGGTTTACCCGATGGGCGGTACGGTCGACGGGCGGTATGGTGATCATGTGTTGCTGGCCCCGCCGTTCATCACCAGCGATTCCGAGCTGGCACAGATCGTCGAGCGGCTCGATGCCGCCATCCGGGCCGCACTTTCATCATCCTGACCGACCGACTTTTCAACGAGGAGTATTGCAATGTCCAAAGCGTTTGTTTTTAAAGCCCTTGCCGCAGCAGCGGCTTTTTCCGGTGTGCTTGCCGCTGCACCTGCCATGGCCCAGCAGAAGTTTGTGACCATAGGCACGGGCGGCGTCACGGGCGTGTATTACGCCGCCGGGGGCGCCATTTGCCGCCTGGTCAACAAGGACCGCGCCAAGCACGGCATCCGCTGCTCGGTGGAATCCACCGGCGGGTCTGTTTTCAACGTCAACACCATCAAGGCCGGCGAACTGGACTTCGGGTTCACGCAATCGGACGTGCAGTACAACGCCGTCAAGGGCGTGAACCAGTACAAGGATGGCGCTTTCAGTGATTTGCGCGCCGTGTTTGCCGTGCACCCTGAACCTTTCACCGTGGTGGCCCGCAAGGAAGCCAACATTGCGAAGTTCGAGGACTTCAAGGGCAAGCGTTTCAACGTCGGCAATCCCGGTTCCGGCACGCGCTCCTCCATGGAAGAGCTGCTGGTGGCGATGGGCTGGA
>NZ_JBDTTH010000160.1:0-5127 GCF_039930745.1 Polaromonas sp.
AGCACCGGGCCAAACACTTCTTCCTGCGCCAGGCGGTGCATCACCGGCACGTCGCGCAGCAAGGTGGGGGCCTGGTAAAAGCCGGTGTCCGGTGCTTCATCGACGATCTGGCCCTGCGCGACCATGGGGATGCCTGCCACCTGCGCGTCGCTCAAAAAGTCCCAGACACGCTGCTGCTGGGACTGGCGGATCAGCGGGCCGACGTCCAGGTCCGTGGTGGCGGGGCCGACGCGCAGCCTCTCGAAGGCCTGGCCCAGGCGCTCCAGCAGTGGTTCGTAAATCAGTTCGTCCACCAGCAGGCGGGAGCCGGCCGAGCAGGTCTGGCCGGCGTTTTGCACGATGGCGTTGACGACGGCCGGGATGGCAGCGTCGAGGTCGGCGTCGGCAAACACGATTTGTGGGCTTTTGCCGCCCAGCTCCAGCGTCACCGGGCAATGGCGCTCGGCCGCTACCTGCTGGATCAGCGTGCCCACGCTGGGGCTGCCGGTGAAGCTGATGTGGTGAATGCCTTTGTGGCGCGCTAAGGCGTCGCCGACTTCATGGCCGTAGCCGGTGACGATGTTGATGGCGCCGGCCGGAAAGCCGGCTTCGGCCGCCAGCTGCGCCACACGAATCAGCGACAGGCAGGCGTCTTCAGCCGGCTTGACCACGCAGACGTTGCCGGCAGCGAGCGCGCCTCCGACGCTGCGGCCGAAAATCTGCATCGGGTAGTTCCACGGAATGATGTGGCCGGTGACGCCGTGCGGCTCGCGCCAGGTCATCACGCTGTAGCCGTCCAGGTAGGGCAGGGTTTCGCCGTGCAGCTTGTCGCAGGCGCCAGCGTAAAACTCGAAGTAACGCACCAGCGCGGCGGCGTCGGCTTTGGCCTGTTTGGTGGGCTTGCCGCAGTCGCGCTGCTCGATCATTGCGAGCTCGTCGGCATGCTGCTCAACCTTTTCGGCCAGCCGCATCAGCAGCCGGCCACGCTCGGCCGCGCTGATCTTGCGCCAGACCGTGTCCATGCAATCGTGTGCGGCCTGGACGGCGGCATCGATATCCTGCGCATTGCTGCGCTGGATTTCCTCGAAGACCTGGCCGTCGGACGGATCTGTCACAGGAATGGTTTTGGCCGACGACGAGCGCACAGAGGCATTGGCGATGTAATTGAGCTGCATGCCTGCGATTTTCCGCGAAAACGAAAGGGCCGCAGAAAGCAAAGCTAAATCAGGCCTCAGCCCTTTGGGGACGGGCGCAAGCAGCTATCGAATAAATAGCAAAAAGCTGGGCCTCAAGCGGGGGTTCCCACGGGGATGTAGGCCCGGCTGTTGTCCGACAGCCAGCGTGCCGACAGCTCGCTGGCCTGCTGGTTGGGATGAAAGTCCTGGCGCAGGTAGTCGCGCCAGGGTTTGAAGGTCTGGCGCACCAGACCGCGCTGGCCAAACAGGAAACCGGCCGCGCTTTTCCAGGTGCGCCACTGCCACAAAGTGCCGTCGTGCTGCAGGTTGTTGACGGTCTGGCGCAAGGTATCGGTCAAAAACACGGTGGTGATGCGGCGGAACCACTTGATGCGCCATTCCTGGCTGCCGCCCAGGGCGGTGTACACGTCGAAGGCGGTGTTTTTATGCTCCGACTCTTCGGCGCAGTGCCACAGCCACATGGTTTTCAGGCGCGGCTCGCAGCCGTCGAGCATGTCGTGGTTGCCCAGCATCCACTCGGCCAGAATCGCGGTGAAATGTTCGTTGGCGGCAGTGATCGCCAGCGCGTGGCGCGGGTTGGCGCCTGCCAGCAGCTGCATGTTTTTTTCTGCGCGCGGTGCCCAGTCGTTGACCAAGCCCTGCTTTTCGAGGTGCCCATTGAAGAGGCTGTGAATGCGGCGGTGCGTTGCCTCCTGGCCGATAAAGCCCTGGACTTCCACTTTGTACTTGTCCTGCAGTTCGGCCGGCAGGGCTTTCAGGCCGTTGCGCACCGAGTCGATGAAGAATTGCTCGCCAACCGGAAAGCTCATCGACAAGGCGTTGAAAAAAGCCGTTCGAAACGCGTCGCCGGCGCACCAGTGGCGCGGCAGCGGGGTCTCCAGGTCTATCAACAGGCGGCGTACAACAAGTTCGCTCATGGATTCTCCGTTCAAGAGCTGGTTTGGTACCAATTGGTACCAATTCGTCGACTATAGGTTTGCATTGTGGTACTGTCAAGTACCAACAAGTATTCATGCCAGCGCTCAAGGGGTGATATGGTTTTGACAATGGACACAGACGCACTACCTTCCGAAGCCGCGACCCTGGACACCGAGCCGGTAAGCGCCTATCGCTCCCGCCTGCTCGAAGGCATGGCGCACAGCGTGGCGCTCAAGGGTTATGCCGACACCACGGTGGCCGACATCGTGCGCGAAGCCGGTGTCTCCAAGCGCACCTTTTACGAATGTTTTGCCACCAAAAAAGACTGTCTGATTGCGTTGTACGCCGCCGCCAGCCACAGCGGATTCAAGGTACTGAAGGCCGCGATTGACCCGGCCCGCGACTGGAAGACGCAGGTGGAGCACGCGATAGGCGCTTACCTGGCCTGCCTGGCCAGCAACCCGGCATTGCTGCGGACCCTGTTCATCGAAATCCTCAGCCTGGGCCCCGAGGGCCTGCAGGTGCGCCGCCGGATGAACCAGGAGATGGCCGACTTTGTGGCGCAGGTCGTCCATGCTGGCCATCCGCATACGGCGCAGGACGAAGCCCTGGCCAGAACCATGGCCATGGCCGTGGTGGGCGGGATCAATGAACTGGTGCTGCAGGCCATTGAAGACAACCGCACGGCCGACCTGCGGACGTTGACCGGACCCTGCAGCGCGCTGGTGCGGGCGGTGCTGGCCACACCGCACTGACGAAAAAAAGCCCGCCGAAGCGGGCCGAAGTAAAGCGTGGCTTTTTCTTCTTATTTCGCTGGCGTTGGCGTGGCGGCCGCGTCGGCTGCCTGGGCAGGCACGGGCGCTGGCATGCCGGGCGCTGTCGGGGTGGCCACGGGTGCGGCCGGCGCGCTCATCGCGGCCGGTGCCGCTACCGGGGTGGCCGGTGCTGCATTGGCGGTGCCGCCGTGGAACTTCATCATCAGCGGCACGATCAGCAGCGCCACGATGTTGATGATCTTGATCAGCGGGTTGATGGCCGGGCCGGCGGTGTCCTTGTAGGGGTCGCCCACGGTGTCGCCGGTCACGGCGGCCTTGTGCGCCTCCGAACCCTTGCCGCCGTGGTTGCCGTCCTCGATGTACTTCTTGGCGTTGTCCCAGGCACCACCACCGGTACACATGGAGATGGCCACGAACAGGCCGGTCACGATGGTGCCCATCAGCAGGCCACCCAGCGCGGCGGGGCCGAGCAGCAGGCCGACCAGAATCGGCACCACCACAGGCAGCAGCGAGGGGATCATCATTTCCTTGATGGCTGCTGTTGTCAGCATGTCGACTGCGGTGTCGTACTCGGGCTTGCCGGTGCCGTCCATGATGCCCTTGATGTCGCGGAACTGGCGGCGTACTTCAACCACCACCGCACCGGCGGCGCGGCCGACGGCTTCCATCGCCATCGCTCCGAAGAGGTAGGGAATCAGGCCGCCGATGAACAGGCCGATGATGACCATCGGGTTGCTTAGGTCGAAGGTGATGGCCCGGCCGTAGGCTTCGAGCTTGTGCGTGTAGTCGGCAAACAATACCAGTGCTGCCAGGCCGGCCGAGCCGATGGCATAACCCTTGGTCACGGCTTTCGTCGTGTTGCCTACAGCGTCCAGCGGGTCGGTGATGTCGCGCACGCTGGCTGGCATGTCGGCCATTTCGGCAATGCCGCCGGCGTTGTCGGTGATCGGGCCGTAAGCGTCAAGCGCCACCACAATGCCGGCCATGCTCAGCATGGCCGTCGCGGCAATGGCAATGCCGTAGAGGCCGGCCAGCGCGTAGGACACCCAGATCGCGAGACACACAAAAATCACCGGCCAGGCTGTAGAACGCATTGACACGCCGAGGCCGGCGATGATGTTGGTGCCGTGCCCGGTGGTGGATGCCTGGGCAATGTGCTTGACCGGCGCGTACTGCGTGCCGGTGTAGTACTCGGTGATCCAGACCAGCGCGCCGGTCAGCACCAGGCCGACGGCGCAGGCGCCGAACAGCGCCATTTGCGTGCCGGAGGCCTTGATGGCGTTGTCGGGAATCAGCCAGGTGGTGACGAAGTAAAACGCGATCAGCGACAGGCCGCCAGCAACGGCCAAGCCTTTGTACAGCGCAGGCATCACATTGGTCATGCCCGGCGAAGCCTTGACGAAGAAGCAGCCGATGATGGAGGCGATGATGGATACCGCGCCCAGCGCCAGCGGATACACCACCGCGCTGGTGCCGGCGGTGCCCAGCAGCAGCGCGCCCAGCACCATGGTGGCAATCAGCGTGACGGCGTAGGTTTCGAACAGGTCGGCGGCCATGCCGGCGCAGTCGCCCACGTTGTCGCCCACGTTGTCGGCAATCACGGCCGGGTTGCGTGGGTCGTCTTCCGGAATGCCGGCCTCGACCTTGCCCACCAGGTCGGCGCCAACGTCAGCGCCCTTGGTGAAGATGCCGCCGCCCAGGCGAGCGAAGATGGAAATCAGTGACGAGCCGAAGGCAAAACCGATCAGCGGGTTCAGCAAGCCGGCGAGGTTGCTGTCGGGCTTGTAGTTGCCGTTGCCGACCAGGAACCAGTAGAAGGCTGTGACGCCCAGCAGGCCGAGGCCCACCACCAGCATGCCGGTGATGGCGCCGCCGCGGAAGGCGACGTCCAGGGCGGGGCCAATGCCGCGGGTTGCGGCCTGTGCCGTGCGCACATTGGCGCGCACCGAGACATTCATGCCGATGAAGCCGCAGGCGCCTGACAGCACCGCGCCGACGACGAAGCCGATGGCGCTGGGCACGTCCAGGAAGATGCCGATCAATATCGCCAGCACGACGCCGACGATGGCAATTGTTTTGTATTGGCGCGCCAGGTAGGCGGCGGCGCCGGTCTGGATCGCGGCTGCGATTTCCTGCATGCGCGGGTTGCCGGCGTCCTGGGAAAGAATCCAGCTACGGGCCCAGAAGCCGTAAGCCACGGCTACCAGTCCGCAGACGAGCGCAAGAATGAGCGCTGAGTTACCTGTCATAGAGAAATC
>NZ_JBDTTH010000161.1:0-4986 GCF_039930745.1 Polaromonas sp.
GAGATCAAGACCGGGCAGCGGCGGGTGATTGAGTATTTGCTGAGCCCGATTCAGAGGGCGGGTAGTGAGAGTTTGAGGGAGAGGTGATGTCGTCGAAGTCATGGGAAGTCGGAATGACAGATTTTGGTAATGCTGCCGCGGTGCTGTTGGCACGTTTCGGTATTAGTTATGGAAAAAACTATGGGAGAGCCTTTCGTAAGGCCAAGTTGTTCAATTAACAAAGGGTATTAAAAATGTCAATGTGGAATTCGAACGTCAATATCAAAGTATCCAAAGAATTGAATCTGGGCACCGGGGAGATGTCGGTAACCTTCAAGCCCAGGGACAAGGACTCCTTGGGTAATCCACTGCCCCAAAATGGAAGGGTCGACTCCATCAAAATTGGGCCAGACGGCGTAAGTTATGGCACAGGGGGTTCGACCACGGGTGGCAGCACCATTCAAATAAAAGGCACGTCAAGTGTTAATTCGGATGGATCGGTGTCAGCAAAAGGTCCTGCGATATCCATAAGCATGCCCATACCGGGTGCGGGCGGGGCAACAATAGAAACAACAATTAAGCCTGGCGATTTTGTTCCGCATCCGACCGACCCTTCATTGCCACCCATCCCGTCAGCAGAAGTCGATGTAAAAATAAAACTGCCCAATGGACTTTCTTACCCCGTAGTCACTAGGAGTATCGTTACCACTGATACCTTGCTTGACCCCGAGCTTGGCGGCTTGTTGTCTGGTGGGTTGTTGGGTAATGCGTACAAGCAAATCCGTCACCGGCAGGAGGCAATCGATGCCCAGGTTGATGCCGCTACCGGCACCCAATTCAACCAGGCCCGCAACCTGGTAGTACGCGTGGACCCCTTGGTGCTCGATCTGGACGGAGACGGCATCGAGCTGGTGAGCGCATCAGGCACAGTTCTCTTCGACCACAACGCCGACGGCATCAAGACCGGCACAGGCTGGGCCACGGGCGGCGACGGTTTTCTGGTACGCGACCTCGACAATGACGGCGCCATAAGCACCGGCCGCGAATTGTTCGGCGTTGACACCATCAAAAGCAACAACAGCTTCGCTACCGACGGCTTTGATGCCTTGCGCGACCTGGACTCCGATGGCGATGGGTTCATCACAGCCGCAGATGCCGCCTATGGCGAGCTGAAGATCTGGCAGGATACCAATCAGGACGGCATCAGTCAGAGCACTGAACTCAAGACCTTGGCAGAGTTGAGCATTTCCAGCATAGGTGTAAACGGTACGGCTGCCGGCCCGCAGGCCGGGCAAGTGATTAACAGCAACCTGGTCGCCTTGAGCACAACCTTCACGCAAGATGGGCAGACACATACGGTAGGCGCGATTGATCTGGAGGCCAATAATTTCTTCACCGAGTTTCCCTCGGAGGTCGTGGATGAGGCCGGTAACCCCGTGCCAATCACTGTGGAGGCCCAAGAACTTCCCCAGATGAATGGTTCTGGCATGGTCAGAAACATGCAAGCTGCCGCCAGTTTGAGTGAGGACTTCGCTGCTGCCTTGACTACCTATGCTGCGACCTCCACCAGGGAAGGCCAGCGCAGTCAGCTTGATAACCTGGTCACCCTTTGGGCAGAGACATCAGGATTTACGGGTGGGATATTTTCAAGCAATGTCCCAGCCGCGAACGTCAGCCTTTCGTTCAATCTGCCCGCCGGTATCACGGTGACCCAGTACAAAAATTTGATCAATGTGCTTGAGGCTTTCAACGGCAGCCACTTTTATGGCAACGCAGAAGGTGGTCCCCGGCCGGCTGGCTTTGCAGTCAGAGCTACAACCGAGCCAGGAAACACAAATGTGGTGTACCAATACACCATCAGTCCTCCAGCCCAGCAGGTGGCGCTTCTTCAGCAAGCCTACGACGCACTCAAGGAAAGTGTGTACGGTGCGTTGGTGGTGCAGACGAGGCTGCGACCCTATCTCGACGCCATCGAGTTGGTCGTTGATGAGACCGGCTTACGGTTTGATCCGTCAGCTTCCATCGGTCTCGCGCAGGAAAAGGCCGCTGTCGGTATGGTTGGAGTGGTCCGTGATCTGGTTGATCTTAAAAAGTACGCCAACGAAATCTCTCTAGCTGCCGGGTGGTCCGTTTACAGCACTTTGAACACTGTGCTTCGCTCCGCGGCAATGACGCCTGAGCTTCAGAATGTACTTGCGCAAGAGCGTATTCAGCTCGTGGCCGAGGGGGCACTTGGAGCTACAGCCATGTATGGTCCAGGAACCATATTGCTCGGGAACTCTTCAGATAACGCCCTTGCCGGTTCTACCGGAGCGGATTATCTCCTTGGCGGAGACGGCAACGACACGCTGACGGCGGTGGGCGGTGGAGACACACTCGACGGTGGCGCGGGAGATGACCTGCTCAATGTGAGCAGTGCCTTCTCGGGCACTGGAACGACGTACATCGGCGGGACGGGCAACGACACGATGATCGGCACCTACGCCAACGACACCTACATCTTCAACCTGGGAGACGGGCAGGACACGATCACCGATTACAGCGCCGGCTTTGCCAACACCGACGTGCTGACGTTCGGTGCGGGGATTGCGGCGGCGGATGTGACACCAGTGCGCAGCGGGCTGGACCTGATCTTCAAGGTGGCAGGCGGGACGGACCAGATCACGGTGAAGAACTGGTTCAACGACTCGACACGCTACTACCAGATCGAGCAGATCCGGTTTGATGACGGCACGGTGTGGACCAACAGCCAGGTCAACACCCGGGCACTGGAGGTGTTCGGCACGGCCGGCAACGACACGCTGTCCGGCGTGAGCGCCTTTGCCGATGTGCTGCGCGGCGGAGACGGCAACGACACGCTGACGGCGGTGGGCGGTGGAGACACACTCGACGGTGGCGCGGGAGATGACCTGCTCAATGTGAGCAGTGCCTTCTCGGGCACTGGAACGACGTACATCGGCGGGACGGGCAACGACACGATGATCGGCACCTACGCCAACGACACCTACATCTTCAACCTGGGAGACGGGCAGGACACGATCACCGATTACAGCGCCGGCTTTGCCAACACCGACGTGCTGACGTTCGGTGCGGGGATTGCGGCAGATCAGCTCTGGTTCACACGGAACGGCAACGATCTGAACGTCAGCGTTATTGGGTCTACCGACAAGGTTAGCATCGGCAGTTGGTACTTGGGAAATCTCTACCACGTAGAGCAGTTCAAGACGAGTGACGGCAAGACGCTGCTGGATAGTCAAGTGCAGAACTTGGTGCAAGCGATGGCTAGTTTTGCGCCGCCAGCTGCCGGGGAGACCACATTGCCGGCCAACTACGCCGATACCTTAAATCCGGTACTTGCGGCGAATTGGCAGTAGTTAAATAAATAGAAGTCAGCGATCTCAGCGTAGGTCGCTGACTTCTACGAAGTGCCGTATCAAAGCGCATTTTCGAATCGATCACTCTAGGAAGTACCAGTACGCTTGGCGGGAAGTCAACTTTGGTATTTCCAGGCAGTAGCAGGTTGAGGCTGCAATGACAGCAAGGGCGCTGGAAAATTTAAGTTTGAAGCCAAATCGCCCTATAGCCCTTATCCAACGGGCGCTAACAGCTATTGATTCGATAGCGTTTGCAATGGAATGTCTCTCTCTTCCGCCAGCTTGTCCAACTGCTCACGGGTCTGCGTGCGCATGAAAGCGGCAACCGCTTCGTGCGTCGTAGAAGCGAACATGGTTGTCATGTCCTTCATCTGCACGCCGGCTGCTTCGCACAGCGCTGCGGCAAAGTGCGGCTCCAGCGCTGCCACGGCCGCGCGGCCGTCCTTGCAGGCGTAGACGCGGTAGCCGGCATGCGCGCCACCGACCGAGCCGGTGGGCTGGGTCAAGCCCCATTGCCGCGGCAGGGCCAGGTAGGCGGCGGCATGGGACAGCGCCACTTCGATGAAGGCGCCCAGGGGGTGCGGGTCGCCCGAGCCGGTGTAGGGCGCCTGCCGGCGCAGCGCGGCCTGCAGCACGGCTTCGCTGGCCATCAGCGAGCCGCTCATGTCGGCATACAGCGTGGGTGGCAGGTTCAGCCCGGTGAGCAGGTCGTTGTTTGCCATGTAGGTGAGGTCGTGGCCGGGCTCTTCGCCTAAGGCGCCCGGCGCGCCAACGATGGCGACATGCGAGAGCGCGGGGTAAAGCGAGTGGATTTTCTTCCAGCCCAGGCCGAGCTTTTCAATGGCTGAGGGGCGAAACGAGGTGAGCAGCACATCGGCTTTTTCAAGCTCGCGGTGCAACACCTTCTGGCCGGCTTCGCTTTTCAGGTCGGCGCTCAGCACCTTCACGCCTTCGTGCAGCTGTGCATAGGCCGGCTTGTTGTAAAGGCCCATGGGGTCGCCCGCGGGCGGCTCGAGCTTGACGCAAATGGCGCCCATTTGCCGGCAGCGCATTAGAGCGGCGGGGCCGGGCAGGTTGAGCGCCAAGCTGAGGACGCGCATGCCCTGGAGGGACTGAAGAGCAGCGGTTTTGGTGGGGGCAGAAGAGGTCATCTTGGTGGTTATCGTCAGGAGAGAAAGAGGGAGGCAGAAGGGCGGCGGAAGTGTCTGAATGCAATTGACCTTACCAGACTTTGCTGCCGGAACGGGTAAGGCTTGAGTTTGTAAAAATTAGTGTTTAACAGAAAGTAATTATTGTTTTACAGATATTTATAAGGCAAAATGGGCGCCTCACGACATGAGGGGTAAGCCATGAAAAATACATTCGCCGCAAGCACCCTGACACGCCCTGACGTGCAGCGCTTGAACAACGCCTTTGCCTGGGTGTGTGCCTCACTGGCTGTGGCCCTGCCGCTGGCCGTGTGTTATCAGCTCATAACCACGCCGACCGAGGGATTGCTGCTGCGCTCCGGCATCAGCCTGTCGGCGCTGCAGGCGGCCATGCTGGAGGTGGCGCTGTGGCAACGCGTCCTGGCCGTGGTGCTGGGCATGGTGCCGGTGTGTTGTACTTCCTACGGCCTGGTCTGCGCGATGCG
>NZ_JBDTTH010000162.1:0-4890 GCF_039930745.1 Polaromonas sp.
CCGTCATCCACTCGAAGTGTTCGTCCATGTAGCGCAGCAGCAGCTTGTGCGCCAGTGGGTCGTCTTGGGCGTGGGCCGGGCCTGCGGGTTTGACAGCGGCGCGTTGGCGGGTTTTGAGGAGCTGGCCTTTGCGCATGGCTCAAGCCGCCAGCGCTTGACGGTACGACGCGCTTGCGCGCGCCGTGGGGGTGGCGCGTGCGGCGGGCTGTGCATCGGGTAATTCGCCTGCAGCCCTTATTCCATGCGCCTTGGCGGGCGTTTCAGTAGCCCGCGCACCCCCCGCGTTGGGGGCGTTTTGAGGCCGCGATGGGACCGCGAACTGCCCCACTTGCCCCCGCGAACTCGGATTCGTAGCTGTAGATTGCGAGGCCGATTGCAGCGCCGCCGTGTCAATCAGGCCGGACAGGTGCGGCCCGCCCGGCACCCCTTCAGCCTGGTCGCTGCCTTGGTCATAAAGCAGCTCGTACTCAAAGCTCTGCCCGCGCTGGCCCCGGTGCGTCAGCAGGTATTCCAGCGCGGCCAGCCGGTCCAGGTGAATGCGCGCCTGGGTGTCCGAGAGGCCGGTGGCCGCGCGTACCTCTGAGCGGCTAAAGCGGATATCGCGCTGGGGCAAGCCCTGCGCCGCCATCTTCTGGCGCACGAGCGTCTGCACGCCCGCGAACATGCGCCGGGTCTGCGGCGGCAATTCATCGAGGCTGACGCCCAGCACTTCATGCGCAATGCGGTTGGCCAGTTCGATATCGGCCAAGGTGACTTCGATGTACTCGACCACGGCACCGGCGACCGTGGCGCTCTTGATTTGCCGCTGGTGCTGGTGCAGCAGCGCAATGGTGTCGATCAGGGTGAGGTACTTCTCATGATCGCGGCGCGTGCGGGTTCGGTCATCGAGGAAGGTGAGCTGGTCGGCCCAGGGGTTGACCACGGCCAAGGGGCGCAGCAGCCGCTGGGCGTTGCGGTGGATAGTGAGGATGGCGGTTTTTTCATGCTTGCGGGTCAGGCCTGCGAGGGTGCGGCGCTCTCGCTGCAGTTTGTGGATGGCTCGGGTTTGCTCTCTCGCCTCATCGACTGACAGCACCAAACACCGGTTCATCAGCTCTTCGTCAATGTCGATGGCGGTGGTGGTCATGAACAGGCTCATCGGCCCTTCAACCTTGTATTCCTGGGTGATGAGGTTGCCGGTGGCGGCATCGGTGCCGGTGGATGCAATGGTGAGTTCGCCCTCGGACTGCAACAGCTTCAAGGCATAGCTGGCGCGGTGCGCGCCCTCTTCTTCGGCTATCGCCAGAATCTTGTGTTTCAAGTTGGTCTGGCCCATGTAGAACAGGCTCTGCCCGGTCATGGCGCTGTACTGGATGCGCTCCTCCTCGGGCACGAAGGACAGGATGGCGTCCATCAAGCTGCTCTTGCCTGCTGCGCTGCTGGACTGGATGACGATGGCCAGCGGCCGGTCGAGCTTCCTGCTGACCGCGGCCAGGTAGCCCACCAACTTGTTGGTGGCTTCGCCCACCACGCCCGCCGCTTCAAAGTCGGCCAGGATGCGCGCCGGCAGGTCGGGGGTTTTGAGCAAGGCCAGCGCGTCGGCTCTGTCTGGCTCGGTCATGCTGTCGGCGGGTGTGGGCTGCAGCACTTCTGCAATGGCTTCGTCTTGCACGCTCTCCAGCGCCATCAGCACGCGCCCGAGATCGGCTTTGAGGTGGCGCTCGTCCAGCCCGGTCTCGGCTGCGGCCTGTCCAGCGAAGTGGCCGCGCTGTTTGGCGTTGTACAGGTCGAGCGTGTCGACGTGGAAGGCGCCACCGTCCGGCGATGCAATGGCGATGCGCACATTGACCTTGAGCACATCGGGCGAGAGGTTCTTCTCCAGGCCGCGCACGCGCCAGGTTCTGGCGGCTGCGCCTTCGCCGAAACGGATATGCACCTCGCGGCCCTGTTCACGCTGCAGCACCTCCACCCACGGCCCCTCTGCCGCCTCGGGCATGGGCGTGGCAGGCAGTGCAGGCAGTTCAACGGGCGCACTCTTACTATTAATTTCATAGCTGCTTGCGCCCGTGTTCTCTGGGCTGGTGGCCGATTTGGCTTGTAAGTCTTGGGCTGCGGGCACTGCAAGGCGCTCTGGCGGCTTTCCCTGGCCCAACCAACTGGCTTGGCGAATCAGCAAACCCAGGCTCTTGGTGGCCGGGGTTACCTTGAGCGCGTACTCGTTGGCGTCCATGCCCTTGGGGAACTGGATGCGGAAGCACTCCATGCCTTCGGCCATGAGCCGCTCGGCCAGCTTGGCGGCTGCGCGTTCGCCGGCATCGTCGCGATCGTAGGCAATCAGCACGCGCTCGGTGCCGTGAGATTTGAAGGCAGACAGCAGCTCATCGGTGAAACCTTCGACGCCATACGCCGTGGTGACGTTGCGGTAACCGGCGCACCAGAAGGTGAGCGCGTCGATGATGGCTTCGCAGACGATGATTTCTTTGCTGGCCTGCAGCGCCGCGATGTTGAACACGCCGCGGCCTCGCTCGGCATGACCGGGCAGGTACAGGTGCAGCGGTGTGCCGGGCCGCAGGCGCGGCGTTATCTTGCGCCCGTAGAGTTCGCACACTTCCCCCTGCGCGCCCAGCACGGGCACCACCACCGAACCATTGAAGTGTTCGTGGCCGCTCTCACGGTAGATGCCCAACTTCTCCAGCCGGGTGCGGATGTCGGCACCGGCCTTGCGGTTCTTCTCGGGCAGGCGCAGGCCCAAGGTCCGGTTGGCATAGCCCAGCTGGAAGTGATCGACCAGCTCGGAGTGCGTCAAGCCGCGCTGCACCAGGTAGGCCAGCGCCTCGGGTGACTGCTTCAAACTCTGGTGGTAGTAGTCCACCACCTGCAGCAGCAGCGCCCGGTCGTCGGCGTCCAGCGTGACCGGCGGCGGCAAGGCGCGCACCGTGCTGCGTTTGACCGGCTCACCGGACACAGCGGCTAAAGATGAATCGTCTTTGAGCAACTCGACCGCATGGCGAAAGCTCACACCCTTGAGCTTCATCACCCAGTCAATCGGCCCGCCGCCGCATTGGCAGCCAAAGCAGTGCCAGAGGTTCTTGGCCGGGGTGACGACCAATGACGGTTCGCTGTCGTCGTGAAACGGGCACTTACCTATCCAGTCCTTGCCGGACTTGCGCAACTCGACACCCGCCGCCTCGACCAGGCGCTGCACCGCCACTTCGTCTTTTAGCCGCTGGACTTCTTGATCGGGGATGCGGGGCATACACGTCCTCTTGTTGTGAGCGATATACGCTCAGTTGCCAAACAATTTGATGGACGGTATCATATACGTTCAACGTATGTCAACACGACTCAAACCTGTTTTGCACCCCCAGAGCTGCCTAGACTTGGCTTCACACGAAGCAAGTCACACGGAAGGTCTGGGTATGGGCAAACGCATGGATTTGGCGCCTGAGCAGGTGGTCACGGGGTTTGGTGAGCGCCTGGCTACGCTGCGCAAGGCTGCAGGCTTTACGCAAACCGAGCTGGCCAATGAGCTGGGGATTTCTCAGCGCATGGTGGCTTATTACGAGCAGCCGGATGTGACGCCGCCTGCGCACCTGCTGCCGGGCATTGCGCAGATGCTGGGGGTGTCGATTGATACGCTGTACGGGCACCAGGTGCCTAAGCGCAAGCTGGCCAAGCAGGAGGGGGACAGCCGGCTGCGCCGGCGTCTGCTGGCCATTGAGAAGCTGGGCGCAACGGAGAAACGCCAGGTGCTGCAGCTCATTGATGCCTACATTGAGCGCGGCCAGCTCAGGAGTAAGGTGCAGGGCCGTTCGGCTTGATGCACCGCCACCCTGCGGCACACGCCGCCTGTGAACCCCAGCTTTTAGCGGCTAAGGGGTTGCAGGCGGCTTTTTTACTTGAGAGTTAGAAGAGAAACGGGCTGCTAGCGCTAGTGGAACGTGCGTATGTGGCTATTTATTTTGTAGCATTCAATGCGTCGGAATTTTTGTTAAGTGCGCTTGAGTTTCTGCTCAAGCCTTGGACGAATCAACGCCCAGACTTCAGCCTGGTACTTGATAGCAGCAGGAAATCCTGCACTGACGACTTGGCTCAAGAGCGCTTCACCCTGCTCAACGTCGGCCCAACTGTCATTGCTCATACCTCGACCGATCAGACTCACGGCCAAGTCATAGATTGCCTCTGGCGTATTCGTATCTGCCATTGCTTGCAGCTGACCGAAGTGGTGCTCATCCAGCTTTTTTTCGTCTTCCAGATCACGAGGAAGATTCAACCCTTTGGAACTGCGAGAGTTCAGAAACGACAGCACCAAGCGACCTAATGTGCGCTGGATTTCCGCTGGTTCACGCCCCCTGATGCTACTCAAGGACAGGCTCAACACCTCTTCCAAATCACCTTCGTCTGTGCCTTGCGGTGGGCGTTCATACGCCAGTAGCAAGTCTGCGGCTTCGTCAACAAAAAACTCAATGGATGCGGTTTTCTTGATCATTTGCATTGCTGCTCACATTCTTGCAGCCTCTTGGTATATTTTCTGAACGCATTTTCTTCACAAGCTTTGCGTGTGCGGTAGTCGTTGTAGGTTGCGCCGAGCGCCTTGCAGTAGTCGTAAGCACGGTCAAGTGCGTCATCAGCATCTTGTTTACATTGTTCCAATTCGGCGCTATCGACCTTTTTTGTAGTTTGACCAGGCAGGGACATGCCCGGCTTTGGAATAAACATGTCAGTTCTTGGGTCGTAGCCACCACGACCACCGGCACCTGGACCGATCCCCGGACCAGGCAACGGGATTCCGCGTGGCCCAACAGTCTGCAATCCCATCGGGTCTGTGAAGCTCAGCGGATTTCCCCCCACATAGCCAAAGATTGTTGCCCCCGACACGCCCGCACCGTACACACAGCCTTTTTTCCTAGG
>NZ_JBDTTH010000163.1:0-4813 GCF_039930745.1 Polaromonas sp.
TGCGGCACGCCCAGCAGATTGCCGATGATCTCCACCGGAATGGCCGAAGCAAAGTCCTCGATCAGGTCGCCGCCGCCGCCTTTGGCTTCGATGGCATCCAGCAGGCCGTCCACCAGCGTGATAAGGCCCGCCTCCATGTCGGCAATCGCACGGCGCGTCAGCGCGCCCATGATCAGCTTGCGCACCCGCGTGTGCAGCGGCGGGTCGTTGAAGACCAGGCTGGTCGTGTGGTGCTCCAGCAGCGGTGCGCCCGCGCCATATTTGGGCGTGAACTCCACCTTCTTGTCCGAGCTGAAGGTCTGCGCATCGCGGTACACCGCCACCAGGTCGGCGTACCGCGTGAGGAAGTACGAGCCGTCAGGCATGCGCCGAACCGGCGCGGTTTCGCGCAGCAGAGCGTAAACCGGGTAGGGGTTGGCGTAAAAGTCCAGAGGCAGGGCGCGTAGGTCGAGGCTGCCGGCAATCTCGCGCGCCCGGTCGGTCGTCATCGGCGGCGTGATGGTCATGTCATGTGCGCAGAAAATCCCGCATCGCAAACAGCGTCTCTTCGGGTGCTTCGGTCATCTGGTGATGGCCGACAGGAACGTGAATCACTTGCACAGTTTTGCCGCTGGCCCGCGCCTTGGCTATCAGCGGCTGTGCCGCCTTGGCTTGTGTCATCTGGTCCTGGGCGCCGAGCAGGAAGAGCACGGGGCAGGTGATCTGCGAAATGGCGTTGTCGCCATTGGCGTAACTGTCGCAGGCCTTGAAGCCGCGGTGGAACACATTGACTTTGGTGTTACTGGCGAGCACGCGCCGGCCCAGTGCCATGCTGGCGCCATAGACCCAGGTGCCCGGGCCCAGCGCCGAGGGTGGCGCGGCCAGGGTACTGCGTGAAAACACATTGACCATGGTCAGGGCCTTCATGGGCTCGTTCAAGGCGGCGTCCAGCAAGGCCGGAGATACCTTCATCGGGTAGGCAATGCCGACCAGCACCAGATGGCTCACGCGCTCCTTCAGCCGGGAGGCGGCCTCCAGCGCAATCAGCGAACCCCAGCTGTGGCCGACCAGGGCGGCGTGCTGGACGCCGGCTGCATCCAGCAACGCAACCACGAAGTCCGCGGCTTCTTCCACACCGGCGGGCGCCTCGCCCGCGCTTTTGCAGTGGCCCGGCAGGTCTACTGCGAGCACGTTCCAGCCATGGTTGGCGAGGTAGCGGCTTTGCAAACCCCAGACGCTGTGGTCGTTGAGCACGCCGTGGATGAAAACCACGGTAGGTTTTGCGGCGTCGAGGGGCTTGCCGCCGGTGTAGCAGTAGGTGTTGTGACCGTTGACGGTGAGGTACATGCTCAGGCCCCGACTTTCTCGGCCGCCTTCAGCGCGCGCTTCAAGTCGTCAATCAGATCGTCCGGATCTTCCAGGCCGATGGACAGGCGTATCGTGCCCTGCGTGATGCCGGCGCCCGCCAGCGCCTCGTCCGTCATGCGGAAATGCGTGGTGCTGGCGGGGTGAATCACCAGGCTGCGGCAGTCGCCGACGTTGGCCAGGTGGCTGAACACCTTGAGGGTTTCGATGAAGGCCTTGCCCTGCTCGCGATTGCCCTTGATGTCGAAGCTGAACACCGAACCGGCGCCGCGCGGCAGCAGTTTTTTGGCCAGCGCGTGGCTGGGGTGGCTCTCGAGCATGGGGTGGCCAACGCGCGAGACCCGCGGGTGGCTGGCGAGAAAAGCCACGACTTTTTCGGTATTGCTCATGTGCCGCGCCATGCGCAGCGGCAGGGTTTCGATGCCCTGCAGGATCAGCCAGGCGGTGTGCGGGCTCATGCAGGCGCCAAAGTCGCGCAGGCCTTCGCGGCGGGCCCGCAACAAGAAAGCGCCGACGGTGCTTTCCTCGCTGAACACCATGTTGTGAAAGCCGTCGTAGGCCTCGGTCAGCTCGCCGAATTTGCCTGACTTTTCCCAGTCAAAGCTGCCGCCGTCCACCACGATGCCGCCAATCACCGTGCCGTGGCCACTCAGGAACTTGGTGGCCGAGTGGTAGATCAGGTCGGCGCCGTGGTCGAACGGCCTGATGAGCCAGGGCGAAGTCAAGGTCGAGTCCACCAGCAGCGGCACGCCGGCCTCGTGCGCTATGGCAGAGACGGTGGGCATGTCCAGCACGTCCAGCCCCGGGTTGCCGACGGTTTCACCAAAGAAGAGCTTAGTGTTGGGCCGCACTGCGGCGCGCCAGCCGTCAATGTCGCCGGGTTTGACGAAGGTGGTGTCTATGCCGAAGCGGCGCATGGTGTAGTGCAACAGGTTCTGGCTGCCCCCGTACAGCGCGGTGGAGGCGACGATGTGTGAGCCCGCACCCATCAGCGTGGCAATGCTCAGGTGCAGCGCCGCCTGGCCGCTGGCGGTGGCAATCGCGCCTATGCCGCCTTCCAGCGCAGCGACGCGCTGCTCCAGCACCGCGTTGGTCGGGTTGCTGATGCGCGAATAGACGTGGCCAGCGCGCTCCAGATTGAAGAGGCTGGCGGCGTGGTCACTGGATTCAAAGACAAACGAGGTGGTCAGGTGAATGGGCACGGCGCGCGCGCCGGTGGCCGGGTCGGGCGCGGCGCCGGCATGCAGGGCCAGCGTGTCAAAGCCCGGGTCAGAGTAACCAGACATGGTGTCTCCAGAAAAAAAGGGGGAAGCAGGGAACGCGGCATTCACACTGAAACAAATCGAGGTGGCCTGCCGGCAGATTGTGGGCTATATTTGAACTGAATTTCCCTCGGGTCCGTACCGGGAGAATACCCAGACATGAGCCAGAGAATTCAGGCAAGGAGACCCCATGAAAGTACTCGATATCCTGCGCGTCAAGGGCAACACGCTCTACACCGTTCAGCCTGACGAACCCCTGGCCAAGGCGACGCAGATCATGGCGGAAAAAGACATCGGGTCGCTCGTCGTCATGGAACACGGCGACTTGGTGGGCATGCTGACCTTCCGCGAAGTGATTCTCTGCATCGTCAAGAACGGCGGCGAGATCGGCGCAACGCTGGTTCGTACCGCTATGGACGACGCGCCGCTGACCTGCACACCCGACACCGAGATCGATGAAGTGCGCCGCATGATGCTGGGCCGCCACGCACGCTACATGCCGGTTCTCAACAAGAAGATGCTCGAAGGCGTGATTTCGTTCTATGACGTCGCCAAGGCCGTGGTGGATGGTCAGAACTTCGAGAACAAGATGCTCAAGGCCTATATCCGAGATTGGCCTTCTGAAGAAGACGAGACGCCAGAGACCAAGCTCTGAGGGGTGGCAGGGTTTCTTGCCGAAGCTGAATTCGGGAACACGCTTTCTTTCTCAACTGACGGTGGTCAACCAGCAAGCCGGGGGTTGCCCGGCGGCAAGTAACTTTCTTTTGCGTCGCTGTATGGACCGGGGAGATACGAAACAGGTGTGCGCAGACATAGGAAACACCTTGAAGTCTCAGCGGGCTTGCGCCAGGGTATTCAAGTCGAACTTCATAAACCGGTGGTGGCAGAAGAACACATCGTAGCAACCGTCGACTTTGGCGTCTGGCCTGAAGGCTATCGGCAGCTTGAGCAATGCGCTCGACACCCGCAGCTTGTTGCCCTTGAAGTGAACTTCGCCGTTCCACTTGACGAGCGCGACCGTGTCGCCCTCGGCGTACTCGATGGGCGGCAAAGTCTGCGGATAGCTGCTCAGGCTGGGTCGGTAACGCCTGGCAGGCGTTTGCAGGTTTAGCGCATCGTGGGGCCGCTCGTGGTTGTAGAAACCGCGCCAGCTCTCGAAGGCAGTTTGCGCTTGCTGCAGATTGGCAAAGCTGCGCCCGGCCAGCACCTCGGCTTTGAGTGAGCGGTGAAAGCGCTCGATCTTGCCGTTGGTCTGCGGGTGGTACGGCGCGCTGTGGCTCACACGGATGCCCAGCCGGATCAGCCACACGCTGAGCTCGCTCAAGCCGTGCCCGGCCAGCCGCGGACTGCCCCAGGGGGCGCCATTGTCGGCATTGATGCGCATCGGCAGGCCATAGCGCAGGAACACCTCGCGCAGGCAGGGTTGAACGGCGCTGGCGGCCACACGGGGGCAGGCCTGCAGCGCCAGGTTGAAGCGCGAATGATCGTCCAACAGCGTCAGCGGGTAGCAGCGCCCCTGCCCGGTGGCAAAGTCGCCCTTGAAGTCGATCTGCCACAGCGCATTGGGGCTGTCGTGCTCGAAGCGCTGCCAATGCTGGGCCGCCAAGCTGGCGGCCGGGGTAATCAGGCCATGGCGGTGCAAGATGGCTGTCACGGTGCTCGGTGGAGGCGCTTGTGCATGATCCAGATCGCGCAGGCGGCGCGAGATCTTGCGCCCTCCCCAGCTGGGATGCTGCTCGCGCAGGCTCGTTACCTCTTCTTCCATGGCCGGCAAGGTGCGGGTCGGGCTGACATGCGGACGACGCGAGCGGGCTTTGAAAGCCCCATCGCCCTCCTGCGCATAACGCGCCAGCAACGCATAGGCCGCCTTCGCTCCAATGCCAAAGCGCCGGCACAGCTCGCGCCGATTGGCCCCCTCGCGCAAGGCCAGCTCTACAAACTCTCTTTTGGTATCCATGAGGTCTTTCGGTTGCCAGGGCATAAGCTTCTCCTTGCGTTGATCGCACTGAAGAAGTGTTTCCTATGTCCTCGCACACCTGTTTCCCATGTCTCCTGTCCATACACTTCGCCAAAAGAAAGTAAGCAAAGAAAAGGCGACCCCGCTGTCTGCGTCCCCTGCGCTGCGCTACGGGGCAACCTGCGGTGCTCGGTCCAGCCGGGGTCGAGCTCGAACTCGCTGCGCTCAGACAATCGCTCGCCCTGATCCG
>NZ_JBDTTH010000164.1:0-4775 GCF_039930745.1 Polaromonas sp.
CAAACAGCTGCTCGGGGTTGGTGCCGGTGCCGGCGGTGCCGGGCGAGCTCAGCGTCACGTCCAGACGTCCATCGTCGGTTTTGGACTTGCCGTCACGACCGCCGGTGGTGTGGGCTTTGGCGGTGTAGAGAACTTTGTCGAGTGTGGTCATGGTGATTTCCTTGGAAGATGCTTCGAATTTGAAGCGGGTTAAAAAACGTGAACAGGCCCTAAGCGACCAGCCGCTGGCGCAAGGCCTGCACCTGCTGTGTCAGCGTGATGAGTTCGGGAATGGAGCACTGGCTGGCCTCCAGGATGCAGCCGGGAATTTTTGCGGCGCGGCTCTTGAGCTTGCGGCCTGCCGCGGTCAGTGTGATGTGGACACGGCGCTCATCTTGGACATCGCGCAGGCGCGAAACCAGGCCCGACACTTCCAGGCGCTTGAGCAGGGGCGTGAGGGTGCCCGAATCGAGATAAAGGCGTTCGCCGAGTTCGGACACCATCAGCCCGTCTTTTTCCCACAGCACCAGCATGGCCAGGTATTGCGGATAGGTCAGGCCCAGCTCGTCCAGCAGGGGCTTGTAAAGTTTGGTCATGGCAAGCGAGGTGGAGTACAGCGCAAAACAGAGCTGGTTGTCCAGAAGCAGCATGGCGTTGTCGGGCGTGTTTTTGACTGGCATGATTGAATTATAGCGAACAATTAAATTGTGTGCAAGTTAATTTGAAATCCACGGACTGCAGGGGCTTTGCAACGCTTCCGCCAGTGCCGCGCGCGCCGGCTACTAAACTGTGGGGCCATGCAACACCCCCGTTCCCCCAGCCCCGGCAAGCCCGCCCGGCATGCACCGCCCGCCAAAGCCGCTCAGGTTATTGAAGAACTCCGGCCCGGCCAGTCCATCGAACTGCTGAAAGAGCTGCACATCCTCACGCGCGAGGGCAAGCTCAACCAGGACACGCGGCGCAAGCTCAAGCAGGTCTATCACCTGTACCAGTTCATTGCCCCGCTGCTGGAAGAGGTGTCAGCCAAGGGCCGGGGCTTCACGCTAGCGGACCACGGTGCCGGCAAGTCCTACCTGGGCTTCATTCTTTATGACCTGTTTTTCAATGTCGCCCACCCCGGCGAGAAAACCGGTGGCCACATTTACGGCATAGAGACGCGTGCCGAACTGGTGGAAAAATCACGTGCCCTGGCGCAAAAACTTAGCTTTGCCCGCATGGCTTTTTTGAACCTCTCTGTGCAGCAGGCTACTGCGTCTGAGGCCTTGCCCGATCAGGTGGACATCGTCACAGCGCTGCACGCCTGCGACACCGCCACCGATGATGCCATTGCCTTTGGCCTGCAAAAACAGGCGCGCCACATGGTACTGGTGCCCTGCTGCCAGGCCGAGGTGGCGGGCGTGCTGCGGAAGAACAAGGCGCTGAGCTTGTCCAAAACACCGCTTGCCGAGCTCTGGCGGCATCCGCTGCACACGCGCGAGTTCGGCAGCCAGATCACCAATGTGTTGCGCTGCCTGCAGCTGGAGGCGCACGGTTATGACGTCACGGTGACCGAGCTGGTGGGCTGGGAGCATTCCATGAAAAACGAACTCATCATTGCGAGCCGTCAGGCATCAACAGGCGCTGCCAAAACGCGCCAGGCTCACGCGAGATTGCAGGAAGTGCTGGCCGAGCTGAACCTGGGTGAACTCATGGCGCGTTTCGCCTTGCCTGCCGGTAATGGGGCGTCAGCAAGCGTTGCCTGAGTGGCTGGCCAGCGCAGCGATTTGCTATCAATTAAATAGCTGCTTGCGCCCGCCACATAAGGGCTGGAGGCAAAAAACAATCATGATCTCAGGAAAAACCAGGTATCTCAGGCCTTGAAGCGTTTGCGCGTCAAAGCCAACGCCACCCAGAAACCCACGACGGTGTAAGCCACCAGCACCAGCCCGTGCCGCCAGGGTGAAGCCGGCCACTGGTCCATGAACATCGGGCGAATGATTTCCACCGCATTGGTCAGCGGCAGCCAGTCCGAGATGATGCGCACCACGGTTGGGAGCTGTTCGCGCGGAAAGAAGATACCGCTCAGGAACATCATGGGTGTCAGCACCAGCGTGAAGTAGTAGGTGAAGAAGTCGTAGCCCTTGGCCAGCGCGTTGAAGATCAACGCGATGCACGAGAACATCATGCCGACCAGCAGCAGGATGGGCCAGGCCAGCAGCAGCTTGGGGCTGTGGCTGATGCCCAAGGCCAGCATCACGCCCAGAATGGCGGTCACGGTGAAGAGTGCCTTGAAGGCAGCCCACAACATCTCAGCCAGCAGCACGCTGTCCAGGCTGACCGGCGCATTCATGATGCCGTCCCAGGTTTTCTGCACATGCATGCGCGAAAACGCGGAGTACAGCGCTTCGAAGCTGGCGGCGTTCATGGCGCTCATGCAGATCGAGCCGCTGGCCAGGAACAGGATGTAGGGCACCTTGGTCCCGCCCACGTTGATCTCGCCGACCAGCGCGCCCATGCCGTAACCAAAAGCCACCAGCCACATCAGCGGCTCGGCAATGTTGCCGACCAGGCTGGGAATGGCCAGCTTGCGCCAGACCAGCAGGTTGCGCATGAAAACAGGCCACCAGCGCGCCGACAAGTCGGGCACTCGCCAAACTGACTGATCCATCATCCATCCTCCCTGATTTGCCGACCGGTGAGCTTGAGAAAAAGGTCTTCCAGGTTGGCGGGGCGATGCAATGTTCGCAAGTTCGGGTGGCTTGTCAGTTTGTCCAGTAGCAGGCGGGCGTCCTGTGTGTAGAAGAACACGGTTTCGCCGCTGACCTCTACCCGCGCGGCCAGCGCTCGAAGTGCAGCATGTTCGTCAGACCGGGCCAAGTCCAGCGCGCCCACGCCATACACCTCCACCACATCGGGTTCCAGGTGCCGGGCGATCAGCTCGCGCGGCCTGCCTTCGGCGATTTTCTTTCCGTGGTCCAGCACCAGCAGGCGTGAGCACAGGCGCTCGGCTTCGTCCATGAAATGGGTGGTCAGCAGAATCGACTTGCCCTGCTGCAGCAAGAGCTGCAGGCGCTCCCACATCAGGTGGCGCGCTTGCGGGTCCAGACCGGTGGTGGGTTCGTCGAGCAGCAGCAGGCGCGGGTCATTGACCAGCGCGCGCGCCAGGCTCAGGCGCCGCCGCATGCCGCCCGACAATTCCCCGGGCTTGCTGCCGGCCTTGTGCGAGAGCGAGGCAAACTCCAGCAGCCCGGGCACCCGTGCGCGCACCTGGGCTGCCTTCATGCCGAAATAACGCCCATAAACCTGCAGGTTTTCGGCGCAGCTGAAGTCCGGGTCCAGCGTGTCAAACTGGCTGACCACGCCCAGCCTGGCCTTGATCGCCAGCGCGTCTGCGGGCATGCGCAAGCCGCGGCCGTCGCCATTGAGAAAGTAGGTGATGTCGCCGGCGTCGGGCGCCGTCAGGCCCAGGCACATGCGGATGCTGGTGGTTTTGCCGGCGCCGTTGGGGCCAATCACCCCCACGCACTCGCCGGGCGCGATCTCGAACGAAAGGTCATCAACAACCACGGCGTTGCCATAGTGTTTGGTCAGGCCCCGGATGGCAACAAGAGGATGGGGATGGCTCATGGGCTTATTGTTGCCCATTCCACAGACGCGCCTTCGCGGCTGAGCAAAGGCTCAGGCGTCGTCACCGTAATCGTGGTCGGGGTGGTTCACCACGTCGAGTTTCCAGTAGCCCCGGCCCACGATCTGGCTGCGGCTCACGCCCAGGTCATCGATGAGCAACTGGCGGATGCGGCGCATCGCCGCTGCTTCGCAAGCGAGGTAAATCCGCGCTTCGGTTGCAATCGACGGCAGGGCACGCAAGGCCTTGGCCAGGGGCTCGCCTGCGGTCCGGTGATCGGTGCCGCGTGCCAGCCAGCGCACGTCAAGCTGCGCCGCACTGTGCAGCACACGCTGCTCGGCATTGCTGATCACTTCCAGCAGCACCTGCGCATGCGCCGTAGCGGGCAGGGCCGCCAAAATGGTTTCCACGGCCGGCAGTGCGCTGTCGTCGGCAATCAGCAGGTGCTGCGTGGCTGCGGTGTCCACCGCGTAGCCGGGGCCGGGGCCCATCAGGAACAGCACCTGGCCGACGGCGGCCTGCGCGGCCCAAGTCGAGGCCGGGCCTTCGCCGTGCAGCACAAAATCAACATCCACCTCCAGGGCTTCGGGCCGGACCACCAGCGGTGTATAGGTGCGCATGGACACGGCGCGCGGGCCGTCCGGCAGGGGTCGGGTCGGCTCGGTCTGTCCGGGCTCCGGGAAGATCAGCTTGATGTAGCTGGCCGGGCCGGTGACCGGAAAGCCCTCAAGCTCGGCGCCCTTCAGCGTGATGCGGCGCATCGCCGGGCTCAGGATTTCAATCTTGCTGACTTCCACCCGGCGCGGCGGACGGCGCTGGCGTTTGGGTGCTTCGCCTGTGCTGGGCGCGTTGCTGGAAGCAGAAGAAGAGGGGATGGCGGCAGGGTGGGTCATACAGGCTTTCCGTAAAGCGTCACGCGGGGTGCAGGGTTGCAGATAATGAGAATGATTATCATCTGAGGGTGTAAACCCCGGGTCCGTAAGGTTAAGCAGGCCCCGGGCTAGCCGGCCAGCGGCGCTCGAGTGAAGTAAAGTGTTTGCTACGGCGCGCCATCCACTGCGATGCGCTACTCGCCCCTGACCCTTGACCTTTCACCCCTCTACATTCCATGACCACCTTCGGCACCCCCTTGTCTCACCACGCAACCAAAGTCATGCTGCTCGGCTCCGGCGAGCTCGGCAAGGAGGTGCTG
>NZ_JBDTTH010000165.1:0-4658 GCF_039930745.1 Polaromonas sp.
AAAGGCGACCCGATGGTCCGGGTCCTTCCGCTTCGCTCCAGGCAACCTGCGGTGCTCGACAAAAGCGGGGTCGAGCTCGAACTCGCCTTCGGCTCAGACAATCGCGAGCCCTGATCCACTTTTGCCTGCGCTCCTCGGCCCAGCCTAACGGGTGATGCGCACCAAACGGATTCGGGGAGGCGGGGACGCGCTTTGCGCGTTCCCGCCGGAGCCCGACTGCGAATCCGCTCCCGGTCCCGGCTTCACCACCCTTCTGTATGCGCCGAGGAGCGCAGGGCCAGACGGACCAGGGCGAGCGATTGTCTGAGCGAAGCGAGTTCGAGCTCGACCCCGGCTGGACCGAGCACCGCAGGTTGCCCCGGAGCGAAGCGCAGGGGACGCAGACAGCAGGGTCGCCTTTTTCTTTGCTTACTTTCTTTTTGGCGACGCAAAAAGAAAGTGAGTTGCCGCCGGGCAACCCCCGGCTAGCTGGCAAGCCACGAACAGCCGAAGCAAAGAAGGCTTCGACAGGCTTAGCCCGAACGGTAGAAGAAGGGCCGCCTGAAGCGCTTGCCGGTAGTTCAAGGAAATTCAACATAGCGCCAACGCCTCCAGACATTGCCGCTTGTGCGCTTCCCCACTGGAAGGTTTGACCTCCAGCCCAGGCAGCCGCAAGCCGTACCGCAAGCCCAGCTTGTCGGCCTGCAAGATCCAGGCGCACAGCCGCGACAGCCGTGCTTCGGTGCCCAGCGAGCCGGCCTGCAGAAAATCGAGCCAGAGTTCGTGCCGCTGGGCCTGTTGTGTGTCGCGCACCACCAGGCCGTTGCCCTGGTCGTCGGCTTTGGCCGCCTTTTTCCACATGACGAGTTTGAGCGGGTCGCCGCGCCGGTAGCCGCGTATGCCGTCGAATTCGCCGGCGCTTTGCCAGCGGGCTGATGCGTCGGCTCCGCCCGAACGCGGCTCTCCCGGCGGCAGGGGCGGTGCGTGCGGTTCCGGAGCTGGGTAGACCAGCATCTGCGCTGCGGGCCGCCAGATGGTCCAGACGCGAAAAGTGCCAAGCGGAAACCGGGTTTCGGCTGTCAGCGTGGGCAGGCGGTGCAGGCCGCGGTGTTGGGGCGTGAAGGCGATCTGAACGGTGGCGCTGCCCTGTGCCGGCACATCGGTCCAGGCCCAATGCGGCTGGGCCGGTCCCTCCGGCGAGGCCAGCACGCTGACCCCGATGCCGTAACGCACGGAACGCCGGTTGTTCGTGAGTTTCACGTCAAATATGGCTGCAGCCCCCGTGAAATGGGCGGGAGGTGCTATCAAATTCATGGCAAGGCCGCGCAGGGTCCCATGACACACATGCATGCCGGTGACGGCGCTGCCAGCCAGCAGGAAAGTCAGCAGATAGCCCAGGTTGAGCTGGTAGTTGATGGAAGCGATCAGCAGCACCATCAGCGTCAGCGCCAGCATCAGCCCGGGACGTGTTGGCAGGATGTAGACATTGCGCTGGGTTAGCACCACGCTGTCGGTCAGCGGCAGCCGGGTTTGCCACCAGTGGCGGAAGCGGCCGCGAACAAAGGTGAGGGGGTTCAGGACAGCCGGACTCATGATCCGTTATGCCGTAGTTGCCACGCCATTCCGGCAGGTGCGGGCATGGATTGCGGATTGGATCCGCAATGACCAGGCGTTCTCATGGCAAAGGCACGGCCTCGACCATGGCGCGCACCTGCTCGACCGCGCCGCGTCCGGCGTCGCTGACCGGAATCAGCCGGTGTGCCACGGTTTGCGGCAGAACCGCCACGATGTCGTCCGGTGCCACATAATCGCGCCCGCTCAGGAAAGCCTGGGCGCGGGCGGCACGCACCAGGGCAATGCCGGCGCGCGGGCTCAGGCCCTGCAGGAACCAGCGGCCCGAACGGGTGGCGGCCACCAGGTCCTGCAGATAATTAAGCAGTGGTTCCGAGGCGTGAACCTGCAGCACCTGCTGCTGCAACTCCAGCAAGTCATGGGGCGTCATCACGGTGGCGAGCTTTTCCACCATGTCGCGGCGGTCGCCGCCGCCCAGCAGTTCGCGTTCGGCAGCGCGGTCGGGATAACCCAGCGAGATCCGCATGTGGAAACGGTCCAGCTGCGATTCGGGCAGGGCATAGGTGCCCAGCTGGTCGTGCGGGTTTTGCGTGGCAATCACAAAAAACGGCACCGGCAGGGGTCGTGTTTCGCCCTCCACCGTGACCTGCTTTTCCTCCATGGCTTCCAGCAGAGCACTTTGCGTGCGCGGGCTGGCGCGGTTGATTTCATCGGCCAGCAGCACCTGGGCAAAAATCGGCCCCGGATGGAAGATGAAGCTCTCCTTCTGGCGCTCGTAGATGGACACGCCCGACAGGTCGCTGGGCATCAGGTCGGCGGTGAATTGCACCCGGGAGAACTGCAGCCCGAAGGAGCGCGACAGCGCGTGTGCCAGCGTGGTTTTGCCGACGCCGGGCACGTCTTCAATCAGCAAATGGCCGCCCGCCAGCAGGCAGGCAACACAGTCCTGGACCTGGGCAGATTTGCCCACAATGACCGTGTTAAGCTGATTTAAAAGCGTTTGAATTTTTTGTTTTGCGTTCATTCCGCCAACCTTACCGCAAATTTTGCCTATGAACGCCACCGCGTATTTCACCCACAGGGACTGCTGGAAGCACGAGATGGGTGCTGGCCATCCGGAATGCCCTGAGCGGCTGGATGCCATAGAGGACCGCCTGCTGATGACGGGTGTAGGTGACGCGCTGGACCGCCGCGAGGCGCCGCTGGCTTCTCTGGCCGACCTGGAGCTGGCGCATGGCCGGATGCTGATAGCCGCCCTGCATGGTCTGAGTGAACAGCTTGCCGACGAGATTGCAGCGGGTGGTCCAAGCCATGCGCAGATTGATCCCGATACATCGATGAATGTGAACACCTGGAATGCTGCATTGCGTGCGGCGGGTGCTGCCCTGGCTGCGACCGATGCGGTGCTGGCGGGCGAGGCCGAAAACGCCTTTTGTGCGGTGCGCCCGCCCGGCCATCATGCCTGTCGCGACAAGGCGATGGGCTTCTGCTTTTTCAACAACATTGCCGTGGCGGCCAAGTATGCGCTCGAACGCCACGGGCTCAAACGCGTAGCCATCGTGGACTTTGATGTGCACCACGGCAACGGGACGGAAGACATCATCCGCGGGGACAAGCGCATATTGATGGTCAGTTTTTTTCAGCATCCCTACTACCCGTACACCGGCGCCGAAACACAGGCAGACAACATGGTGAACCTTCCCGTGCCGGCCTATACCAAGGGCATGGACATCCGGGAGCTGATCGAAATGATGTGGATTCCACGCCTGGAGGAGTTCAAGCCCGAGATGATTTTCATCAGCGCCGGTTTTGACGCCCACCGTGAAGATGACCTGGGTCAGATGGGGTTGACGGAGCAGGACTATGCGTGGATCACCCAGCGCATCAAGGATGTGGCCAAGCGGCACGCCCGCGGCCGCATCGTGTCCTCGCTCGAGGGCGGCTACAACCTCGATGCACTGGCGCGCAGCGTGGAAGCGCACATTCGCGTACTTGCTGATCTTTGAAACGATTGACCTTGCTGAGTTCTGCCATGAATGATGTTTCTGCTCCGGTGCTGCATACCCGCGATGAGCGGGGCGTGAACTGGCTGACCTTGAATCGCCCCGCCACGTTCAACACCCTGAGCGAGGAAGTGCTGGCCGCCCTGCAGGCCGCACTGGATACCGTAGCGGGTGATCCGCACGCACGCATGGTGGTGCTGGCCGCGCAAGGCAAGGCTTTTTGCGCCGGGCATAACCTCAAGGAAATGCGCGCGCAGCCTGAACTCGCCTATTACCAGAAGCTGTTTGCGCAATGCACCCGCATGATGCTGAGCATCCAGAACCTGCCGGTGCCGGTGCTGGCCCGGGTGCAGGGCGTCGCCACGGCCGCCGGCTGCCAGCTGGTGGCGCAATGCGACCTGGCGGTGGCCAGCGCTGAGGCGAGTTTTGGTGTCAACGGCATCGATGTCGGCCTGTTTTGCGCCACGCCCAGCGTGCCGCTGGTGCGCAACATTCCCGCCAAACAGGCCATGGAAATGCTTCTGACCGGCGGCTTCATCAGTGCCGAAGAAGCGCGCATGCGCGGCCTGGTGAATCGCGTTGTTGCGCAGGAGGCGCTGGATGCCGAAATAGAGCAGATGCTGCAGGCAATTTTGAGCAAACCCCGCGAAGCCCTTGCCATGGGCAAGGCCCTGTTCTACCAGCAGCGGGAAACCGGCATCGCGGCCGCCTACCAGTTGGCGGGCCAGTCCATGGCTTGCAACATGGTTCATCCCGTGGCCCAGGAGGGCGTGCAGGCTTTCATCGACAAAAGGAAACCGCAATGGCCGGTGCAGTGAGTTCCCGCGCCGCCGCGCCGGCCCGTATTGACAACCTGGAAGCCTGGTTTGCGGCACTGGCCCAGCCGACCGCGTTGACCGAAGTGGCGGCACTGGTCGGCTGTGTGCTGCTGGCCTGGCTGTTGGTGCGTGTGGCCAGCCGCTCGCAGCTGGTGACGGACGGCAACTCCGTTCTGTATGGCCGGCGCCAAATCGACGGTGTGTTGTTTCCGCTGTTGCTGCTGTTGTTTGCCTACGCGGTCCAGGCCATGCTGTCGCGGCTGTTTCCCGTGGCGGTGTTCAAGGT
>NZ_JBDTTH010000166.1:0-4624 GCF_039930745.1 Polaromonas sp.
GCCTACGACGACGTGGACCCGCGCATCTGGCCGGTGGCCAAACGCTCGCTGCTGGCGCATGTGGAGCGGATTCAGGCGCAGGGTCTGCCTCAGGGAAACTGACTTGTGTCGGGGTTTCCCTGATGTTGTTTTGAGTTCACTTCGAACACTGCGGCAAAAAATATAATCGTGGTGCATTCAAAAGTATTACACCCACCAGGAACGCTCATGTCTTTTTTTAAAATCCCGCCACTCGCCCATGTGGCGGTCCTGACCCTGCTACTCGCCGGCAATGCCATCGCCGCAGTCACATCCACCAAATTCGAACCCACCCAGGCCGTGCAGGACACCACCCTGACCCTCAACGGCGCAGGCACCCGCTACAGGGCAATTTTCAAGGTGTATGACCTAGCCCTGTACACCCCGCGCAAAGTCACCAGCGCCGAGGAACTGCTGGCACTGCCTGGCCCCAAACGCCTCAACTTCGTGGCCCTGCGCGATGTGCCCGGCACGGATCTGGGCTTGGCGTTTATCAAGGGCTTGTCGGCCAACTCGTCCCCGGAGCTGGCACTCAAACACACCGTGTCCAGCACGCGTCTGGTTGAGATTTTTTCCGGCCGCTCCAAGCTGACAGCCGGGGACAGCTTTGCCATGGAATACGTTCCTGGCAAAGGAACGACCTTCTACATCCTCGGCCAGCCCCAAGGCGCTCCGGTGGGTGATGCCGAATTTTTCAACATGGTGCTGAGGATTTGGGTTGGGCCCTCTCCAGCCGATTTGAAACTCAAGGATGCGCTGCTGGGGCAATAAGTCAGGTCACCAGCCCATGAACACCCTGACCAGAGCCACGGAACCGCAAATTGCTGGTTTCCATGCCCATGTCTACTTTGACGCCAGCAGCCTGGAACAGGCCCGCACCCTCTGTGAACAGGCCGCACGGCGCTTTCCGCTGCAGATGGGGCGTGTGCACCAGCAGCCTGTCGGGCCGCACCCGGATTGGAGTTGCCAGCTGGCCTTTGGCACGGCGATAGCTGGCGAAGTGATCTCCTGGCTGGCGCTGAACCGGGGCGGTTTGGTGGTGTTCACCCATCCGCTGACGGGTAACGAGCTTGCTGACCACCGCGACCACGCCATCTGGATGGGCGCGGTCAGGCCGCTTGATCTGTCGATTTTTAAAGCGGCGTGAAAAGCGCATGAAGCTCTCTGCCCAAGAGACTGGCAAGGCATTGCGGGCGGAGGTCACCGCGTTTTTCGATGCCTTCGTGCGACCAGCCTGAGAAACACCACAAGCCGCTAGGGTGTGAATTTCCTGCGTGCGGAATCAGTGATGGCTGCCACGCAGGGATGCGTGATACGCCGCTCCAGCGACACGGCGAAAAAATGTTCCGTGATCTCATCTGTATGACCAATAACGTCCACGCCGTATTGGGTGACCGTTTCGGCCTCCAGCACACTTGCCGCCATGAACACGCCACGACCTTCGCGGCCAAAAGACTTCATCAGCGGCACGTCGTCGAATTCACCAATGATCCGCGGCCTGATCTCGTACTTGTCCAACCAGCTTTCGAGCGGCTTGCGTATGGATGCGGAGGGGCCCATGACCAACATGGGCGCACCGTCCAGGCATTGCGGGAATTTGCCCTTGAGTGAGGGCTTGAGCGCGGGCGCACAGAAAAAACTCATGGCCGTGCTTCCAATCGCATGGTTGAAGGCCTTGATGTTGACGCGGCTGGTGATGGGCTCATCGGAGAGCACCATGTCAATCCGGCTGAGCCCAAGTTGCCCGAGCAGTTCCGGGAACTTTCCTTCGCTGCATGCCAGCCGTACCGGCTGCTGCAGCGACAACGCGGGCTCCAGCAAGCGATAAACCACGGCCTTCGCAAAGGAATCCGTCACTCCAACGCGAAACTCCAGCACGCTTTGTTTGTCCTTGGCCTGCCTTAACGCAGTTTCCATTTCGGCGCTCAGCGAAAAAATTTGCTCGGCATAACCCAGCGCCAGCCGCCCTTCGTCCGTCAACTCCAGCTGACGGCCGCTCTTTCGGAACAGCTGAAGGCCCAGCGACTGCTCCAGAAGCTTGATTTGCCCTGACAGGGTTTGAGGCGTGGTGTGGAGTTGCTTGCCAGCGCGCACGATGCCGCCGGCTTTCGCCGTGACCCAAAAATAATGCAAATGCTTGAAATTCAAAATTTGCCCTCTGAAGCCCCGTGAAAGGGTTTACCCGATAGTTCGTATTTTTCGAAGTGAAGCTCGCCTAAATACGAATTTACACGATGTGACGCGTCGCCTACGCTCCTATCCTTTCGGGCATGCGTGGCGCGGCCTGGATATAGAGCGTCCCCGCGCAACATCCGTTTACCCGGCAGTTTCCGCACAACAGCGGGCTGGCTGCCGTGCGTGTCGTAAGCCATTTCACAGTTGCCGTTCATACCGCTGCCCTGTGGCCTCGGTGAAGCCGGCTTTGAGCAGCATTTTTTACATAGGAGATCAACCTTGAAGATCAAAAGCCAACCCGACTTTTACTCAGGCCTCATGTTCATGGCCGCAGGTATCGCATTTGCGTGGGGTGCCACGAACTACAACGTAGGCGAGGCCGCACGCATGGGGCCGGGCTACTTTCCGTTCATGCTGGGCATATTGATGACACTGGTTGGTGCCGTCATCACTTTCACCGCGCTGGGAAGCACGGCCAGCGAGGAAAGGATCGGAAAGTGGGCGTGGAGACCTCTTTTCTACGTCATTGCCGCAAACGTTGTCTTCGGCGTGCTGCTCGCTGGTGTGCGCGACCTGGAAATCCCGGCTTTTGGAATCATCGTTGGCATTTACGCCCTGACCTTTGTGGCCAGCATGGCGCAGGCCAACTGGAAATTCAAACCGACCTTTTTTCTGGCTACGGCGCTGGCCATCGGCAGCTATCTGGTCTTTGTCCTGGCACTCCGGCTCCAGTTTCCGGTCTGGCCTGAATTCATCACAGGCTGAGGATCAACATGGAATTGTTTTCAAATCTGGCGATCGGGTTTGGCGTTGCTTTCACGCCTATCAACCTCATGTATGCGTTTGTAGGGTGCCTGCTGGGCACCCTCATTGGCGTTTTGCCGGGCATCGGCCCCGCTGCCACCATCGCCATGCTTTTGCCTGCGACTTATGCCTTGCCGCCGGTGTCTGCGCTCATCATGCTGGCCGGCATTTATTACGGCTCCCAATACGGCGGCTCCACCACCGCCATCCTGGTCAACCTGCCGGGCGAGTCCTCGTCTGTCGTGACCTGCATCGACGGACATCAGATGGCCAAAAAGGGCCGGGCCGGGCCGGCCCTTGCCGCTGCCGGGCTGGGTTCATTTTTCGCAGGTTGCGTGGGGACGGTCATGATCGCAGCCTTTGCGCCGGCGCTGACCGAAGTGGCATTCAAGTTCGGGCCGGCTGAATATTTCGCCCTGATGGTGCTTGGCCTGATTGGCGCGGTGGTCCTGGCATCAGGCTCGCTGCTCAAGGCGGTTGGCATGATTTTGCTGGGTCTGCTGCTGGGCCTGGTGGGGACGGACGTCAACTCCGGCGTGGCGCGCTTCAGCTTTGACGTGCCGGAGCTGACCGACGGAATTGGTTTTGTGGCCATTGCGATGGGCATTTTTGGTTACGGTGAAATCATCAGCAACCTGGCGCATCGCGAGGAGCAACGCGAGGTTTTTTCCGTCAAGGTGCAGGGTTTGTTCCCGACCAAGCAGGATTTCAAGGACATGACACCCGCGGTGTTGCGCGGCACAGCCCTCGGCTGCGCCTTGGGCATTCTTCCGGGGGGCGGCGCATTGTTGTCTGCGTTTGCGGCCTACACCATTGAAAAGAAGGTGAAAGCCCGCCAGGGCGAAGTGCCCTTTGGCGAGGGCAACATACGTGGCGTCGCCGGCCCGGAAGCGGCCAACAATGCGGGCGCGCAGGCGTCTTTCATTCCCTTGCTGACACTCGGCATTCCATCCAACGTGGTGATGGCGCTGATGGTCGGCGCCATGACGATCCACAACATCCAGCCCGGTCCGCAGGTGATGACCAGTAACCCGGAACTGTTCTGGGGACTGATCGCCTCGATGTGGATTGGCAATGCCATGCTGGTGATCCTGAACCTGCCGCTGATCGGCATCTGGATCAAGCTGCTGACCGTGCCCTACCGCTACCTGTTTCCCGCCATCGTGCTGTTCTGCGCGATCGGCGTTTACTCCACCAACAACAACACCTGGGACATCTGGGTGGTGGGTGTTTTCGGCATCGTCGGTTATATCTTCAACAAGCTGCGGGCTGAACCCGCGCCCTTGTTGCTGGGCCTGATCCTCGGTCCGATGATGGAGGAAAACCTGCGGCGGGCGCTTTTGCTGTCGCGCGGCGACTGGAGCACCTTTGTCACGCGCCCGCTTTCTGCCGGGCTGCTCGTGGCCTGCGTTTTGCTGCTGCTGGTCGTGCTGTTGCCCTCGGTCAGGCAGAAGCGCGAGGAGGCGTTTGTGGAATGAGCGTTGCAGCGTGCAGCGCCAGGCGCGCTGCCTTGAATAAAGTGTGAAGCCCGCCGATAGGCCGGATTTTGTGCGGAGCGGTTTCCTTGCGGTCGCCGCCCCGTGACTGCCATTAATCTGGGCCGTCTGTCGCCAGACGGCTCGGTGCT
>NZ_JBDTTH010000167.1:0-4614 GCF_039930745.1 Polaromonas sp.
GCGAGCAGTTGCAGCGCGTGGGCATCTACAGGGACACCGGGCGTGAGCACTTCAACGGCTCGCTGGTCATTCCGGTGCTGGACGCGCACGGCCAGGTGCGTGAACTCTACGGGCGCAAGATCGGCGAGCGCCTGCGCCCGGGCACGCCGCTGCACCTGTACCTGCCTATGAACGAGTCACGCGCAGAAGGTGGAGGAAGGGGCGTGTTCAACCTTGATGCTTTCAAAGCAACTAAAGAAATCATCGTCTGCGAAGCCATCATTGACGCGCTGACCTTCTGGTGCGCTGGCTATCGCAATGTCACCACCGCTTACGGTGTCGAAGGCTTTACCAGCGAGCTGCTGCAAGCGATGAAGGAGCACGGCACAGAGCGCGTCTTAATTGCCTACGACCGTGACGACGCTGGCGAACGGGCAGCGACGAAGCTGGCAGGCATGCTCATAGCTGAAGGCATGGAGTGCTTTCGCATCGAGTTCCCTAAAGGCATGGACGCCAACGAGTACGCGCTCAAGGTGACACCTGCAGCTAAGAGCTTAGGCCTGCTGATACGCAAAGCGTTGTGGTTGGGTAAGGGCAAGGCACCGCAGCCGCCAGAAACAGTCCTTCACTCTGGATTAATAACAAAAAGTGCCGTCTCCGCATATAGTACGGGCGCAAGTAGCTATCAAAACAGTAGCAACACAAGAACAAACGAGTTACCACCCTTAGCTGCTGCTCCTGTTGCGGGCGCGCCCGAGCCGCTGGCCGAAGTCACGGGCAGCGAAGTGACTTTGCACTTTGGAAGTGGCGCGCAGGCCAGACGCTGGCGCGTGCGTGGCTTGGCTAAGAACTTGGCCTATGAAGTCTTGAAGGTCAATGTGCTGGTGGCCAGCGTGGATAACTTTCACATCGACACCTTCGATCTGTACGCCGCGCGCGCCCGCGCCGCCTACCTGGTGCAGGCGGCTGCCGAGCTGGGTGTGTGCGTGGACGTGCTCAAGTCTGATCTGGGGCGCGTGCTCTTAAAGCTCGAAGCTTTGCAAGACGATGCGATTCAAACAGCACTTGCACCCAAGGCCGCAGCCGTGCCCAGCATGAGCGATGAGGAACACAGCGCAGCGCTGCAGCTGTTAAACGAGAAAGACTTGCCCGCACGCATCCTGGCCGACTTTGAAGCTGCTGGCGTGGTCGGCGAAGCCACCAACAAACTAGTCGGCTACTTAGCTGCCGTCAGCCGAAAACTCGACCGCCCCTTGGCCGTGGTCATTCAAAGCAGCAGCGCCGCAGGCAAGAGCAGTTTGATGGACGCCATCCTGTCGTTCGTTCCCGAAGAAGAGCGCATCCAGTACAGCGCCATGACCGGGCAGAGCCTGTTCTACATGGGCCAGACCAACTTGAAGCACAAGATATTGGCGATAGCCGAAGAAGAAGGCGCGCACCGCGCCAGCTACGCCTTGAAGCTCTTGCAGTCCGAGGGTGAACTCACCATTGCATCGACTGGCACCGATCCCGCCACCGGCAACCTCATCACGCAAGAATACAAAGTCGAAGGGCCGATGAGCCTGTTTATGACCACCACCGCGATTGACATTGACGAAGAGTTGATGAACCGGTGTTTGGTGCTATCGGTCGATGAAGCCAGAGAGCAAACAAGAGCCATCCACAAACTGCAACGCGAGCGCCGCACCCTGGCAGGCCTCACCCGTAAGCATGAAAAAACCGCCATCCTCACCGTGCACCGCAACGCCCAGCGCTTGCTGCGCCCGCTGGCCGTGGTCAACCCGTGGGCCGATCAGCTCACCTTCTTGGATGACCGCACCCGCACGCGCCGCGATCATGAGAAGTACCTGACCTTGATCGACGTGATTGCGCTGTTGCACCAGCACCAGCGAACGATCAAGACGGCGACAGTGGCCGACAAAACCGTGGAGTACATCGAAGCCAGCCTGGCCGACATTGCGCTGGCCAATTGCATTGCGCATGAAGTGTTGGGCACGAGCCTTGATGAGCTGCCGCCGCAGACAAGGCGCGTGCTGGCCGGTGTGCGCGAGCTGGTGCAACTGCGCATGACCGAGCTAGGGGTGGCCCAGCGCGAGGTGCGCTTTGCGCGTGGCGAGCTACGCGCAGCCACCCGCGCCAGCGACACGCAGCTCAAGGTGCATCTGGCCCGATTGGCCGAGATGGAATACCTGCTGGTGCATCGCGCCCTGCGTGGGCAGGGCTATGTGTATGAGCTGCTGTACGACGGTGATGCGCTGGCCAGCGCGCACCTGTCGGGCCTGATCGACACCACGGCCCTGCACCAGCAAGACGCGCCCCATGGCGAGGCTCACAGTTACGATGCGCGCCGGTCGGCCTTGCAAGATCAGCAGTCGGGCCTCGGTCGGGGTGCAGACGGTGGGGTGTCGGCCCGTGGTCCAGACGGCAAAACCTCTGTCAACCCGCATGCAATAAAGGTGGGCGCTCAATTGCCCGATGAAAGTATGGAATCACGCGCCACCCCCACCACCACAACGCAGCACGTCATACCTGCACGCGCGTCCTACCTTCATTCTTTAGCCGCTTGAGAAAGCCCGCCATGCTGCGAGCCCACCGCATCACCCCACGCAAATCCGGCCCACCCAAGCCCTCGCACGCCAACCCGCTGCACGGCTACAAGCACAGCTTCTGCGAATGGACAACCGTCATGGGCCTGTCGGCCAACACCGCCAGCATGCGCCAATGGGCGCTGGAGCACTTCGTTGCCTGGGCCGACGAGCGCGGCATACGCTCGCCCGCAGAAGTCACCCGCCCCATCCTGCAGCGCTACCAGCGACACCTGTATCTCTTGCGCAAGAAAGACGGCAAGCCCTTGGCCTGGTCCTCCCAGGTCAACCGGCTAACTCCCGTGGTGGCCTTCTTCAAGTGGCTCACCCGTGAAGGCCACATCCTGACCAACCCGGCGGCTGATCTGGATTTACCGAAGGCCCCGCACCGTTTGCCCCAGCATCTGCTCAGCGTGGCGCAGGTCAGCCAGGTCCTCAATCAGCCCGACACCGCCACCTTGGCTGGATTGCGCGACCGCGCCATTCTGGAGACCTTGTACTCCAGCGGCATCCGGCGCAGCGAACTGGCTCACCTCAAGATCACCGAAGTCGATACCGAGCGCGGCACGCTGATGGTCAGACTCGGCAAAGGCGCCAAAGACCGCTTCGTGCCCTTGGGAGAAAGAGCCTGTGCCTGGGTGCAGCGTTACTTGCTAGAGGTGCGCCCCGAGTTGCTATCGGGTGACACGCTGGTGCTGTTCCTCAATGACTGGGCGCAGCCCTTTGAGCCGCACCAGCTCTCGGCCCTGGCGCGCAGGTACATGCAGGCGGCGGGGTTTGCCAGCGGTTCGTGTCACGCACTGCGCCATGCCTGCGCTACCCACATGCTCGACGGTGGTGCCGACATTCGGTTCATTCAAGCACTGCTGGGCCACTCAGAGCTGACCACCACGCAGATCTACACCCACGTAGCCATCGACAAGCTCAAGGCCGTGCATGCGCTGACGCATCCGGCCCGATTAGAGCGTGTGCCCAAGCCAGATCCTCAAGCGCCAAGCGATGACGCAGCAGCGATCCTGCTAGAAGCATTGGCCCATGAAAACGAGCAGGAATGAGAGAGAAATGAGAAGTAATGAGAGAAAAAAAGGCCTGTAGCCCGCATAGAACGTGCGCGAGTAGCTATAAAAATAATAGTGATCGCTTCTTAGCTGTTGGCGCGATTCTGCCGGCGTGCGAGGCAAGTCAAAGCTAGGCGCTGCGCGCAGAGTGGGGAAGACAAGCAAGACCTGGCATCGAGCCAGGCCGTGCTTGGCAGGTGCTGCGGGGTTAGTTGCGTTGCAACTAAACATAACGGGCTGTCGTGCGCAAGTGGCGCAGTCGCTACGCTAAAGCTTCGCTTGGTGCGCCACCGCTTCGCGCCCTTGCGGGTTGCGCACGACCCCCGTTATGTCTTGCGCCCACTTCGCATCTGCGCGCACGGCCAGCGCTCACGCGGTGTAGCGCACGCCGTGCGCCGGACATCCATGCTCAGTGCGGTCACGGCTGCGCCGTCACCGCAGAGTGTTCTAGTCAGGCGCTTCGCGCTGTCAGTGGTGTTGGCCCCCGCCCACCCGTTGGGGCCGTTCGCTGCGCTCACTGGGCCCACGCCGGTGTGGCCCGTCCACCCCCCGAGGGGGTTCCCTCCACCCCGGCGTTTAGGCTCGTGTGTTTGCTGGTCGCATTGCTTGCTCCACGGCCTTAGCAGCCAAGACCAAACAGCCATGCACGGCGCTGCGCGCCGTGCATCAAGCAGCTAAAGAAGAAAGCAGCAAAAGCAGTTGCTATGCATTTAGTAGTTGCTGGCGCACGTTCTACCTGGGCTACAGGCCGATTTGATGCATAAACACTAATGAAAGACCTTTGCAGGTGCGCTCGCGCTCCTCTGCGCATGCGCGTTTACTCAGGGCGTTTAGCGGGCCTGTGCCCGCATGCGTGTGAGGCAGAATGTGCCTCTAGGAAAAATTCTCACCAACCCATGCAAGTGACCAGGCGAAAACGCTGCCAACTCCGCACCAGGCTTAGGAAAAATGCCTGTGCTTACGGTGCGCGCGTGTCGGAGTCAACTGTGCAG
>NZ_JBDTTH010000168.1:0-4450 GCF_039930745.1 Polaromonas sp.
CGACGCAAAAGAAAAGTGAGTTGCCGCCGGGCAACCCCCGGCTTGCTGGCAAACCACAACAGCCAGAACAACGCACGTAGTCAACAAACATGGCTCCCTGATCCCGTCTGGAATGACCAACCGGTTGAATGAACGGAGGGTTTGGGACCGGGCAACCATCGGTGACCCTGTTTGCGCTGAATCAGTTCAGAAGCAAGTCCTTCCCGGATAATGCTTTGCAAACATCAGGAGACGCCCGTGACGGATGCAGCCCAGCCTCTTTCCTCGCTCAGCGCCGATTTGAGTCCCTCCAGCAGCCTGCTTGCCAACTTGCGCCAGGAACTGATGCGGCATCCGCCGTTTGCGCAAATGCAGGCCAGCGAGGTGGATTTCTTCCTGAGCCATTCGCACCAGAACTACTTTGCGCCTGAAGAGGTGCTGATCAAGCCCGACAGCGGGCCGGTCAAGGAACTGTTTTTCATACGCCAAGGCGCGGTGATTGGCGAGCGTGGCCTGGCCGAGCTGTCGGGCGGGGCTTTCCATTACGAGCCCGGTGAACTTTTTCCCGTCAGCGCCGCGCTGGCGCAGCGCGCCGTTACCGCGACCTACCGCGCGGTGGAAGACACCTTTGTGCTGGCGTTGCCGCTGGCTTCCATGCACGCGCTGGCCGTGCTGAGCCCGCCGTTTGCCGATTTTCTGAATCGGCGCACCCTCAAGTTCCTGGACCTCTCGCGGCGCGCCCTGCAGGTGGCCTATGCCTCGCAGGCGCTGGCCGAGCAGTCGCTGGAAACACCGCTGGGCGATGTGGCCAGCCAGGCGCCGGTGAGCTGCCGGTCCGACACACCATTGCGCGAGGTGCTCGGGCAAATGCACCAGCTGCGCATAGGTTCCATGCTGGTCACCGACGAAGGCGGCCAGCCGCTGGGCATCCTCACGCGGTATGACATTTTGGGCCGGGTCACGCTGCCGGCGCTGCCGCTGGACACACCGATTTCACAGGTCATGGTGCAGCCGGTGCTGACGCTGACGCACGAGCACACGGCGCTGGACGCAGCCTTGCTGATGAGCAAACACGGCATCCGCCATGTGCCGGTCACGCGCGGCGGCGTGGCGGTGGGCATGGTGTCGGAGCGTGACCTGTTTGCCATGCAGCGCCTGAGCCTCAAGCAGGTCAGCACCTCGATACGCTCTGCCGCCGATGTGGACACACTCAAGATGGTGGCGCAAGACATCCGGCGTTTTGCGCACACCTTGCTGGGCCAGGGTGTGCATGCGCGCCAGCTCACCGCGCTGATCAGCCACCTCAACGATGTGCTGACTTTGCGCCTGCTGGAGATCAAGGCGCAGGCTCACGGGCTGGACCTGAGCCGCATGTGCTGGCTGGCGCTGGGCTCGGAGGGCCGCAGCGAGCAGACCATCGCGACCGACCAGGACAACGCCTTGATCCTGCCAGACGACACCACGCCGGCGCAGCGTGAGGCCGCCTTGCGTTTTGCCCGCGATGTGAATGTGGCGCTGGACGAATGCGGCTACCCCCTGTGCAAGGGCGGGGTAATGGCCGGCGAGCCGGCCTGCTGCCTGACGCTGCGCCAGTGGCGCGAGCGCTTTGCGCACTGGGTAGAACATGGCGCGCCTGAAGACCTGCTCAGTGCGAGCATTTATTTCGACTTCCGGACCTTAGCCGGTGACGATCGAATGGCCGACAGCCTGCGCCGGGAAGTGAGCGAGGCCGCGCGGCGTGCGCCGCGTTTCATCAAGCAGCTGGCGCTCAATGCATTGCTGCACAGCCCGCCGCTGAACTGGACCGGCAGCATTGCTGTGGACGATGGCGGCATGATCGACCTCAAGCTTCAGGGGGCAGCGATTTTTGTCGACGTGGCGCGCATCTATTCGCTCAGCTGCGGCGTGACAGCCACCAACACCCGCGAGCGACTGGAGGCCGTCGGGCCACTGCTGGGGCTGGCCGCGGGGGAATACCAGGCCTGGGTCAGTGGCTTCGAGTTTTTGCAGACGCTGCGCCTGCGCGTGCAGCTTGAAGGCGCTGCGCCGCCGCACCAGCCCAACCACCTGAAAGTGGACCGCCTCAACGACATCGACAGGCGCATCCTGCGCGAGACCTTTCGTGTGGCGCGTTCGCTGCAGCAGCGCCTGCAACTGGACTACGAACGATGAGCTGGAGGGACTGGTTGCGCCGGCCCCTGGCCGCGCTGGCGGACGTGGACGACGGGCGCTGGGTGGTGCTTGATGTGGAAACCAGCGGGCTGGACCCGCGACGCGACCAGCTGCTGGCGATTGCCGCCATTGCCGTGCAGGTGGACTGGGCGGGCAAGCGCCTGAGCATCATGCCGGGCGACAGCTTTGAGGTGGTGCTGCGCCAAACCTCGGTGGGGTCAAGCAGGGACAACATCCTGCTGCACGGCATCGGGCTGCAGCGCCAGCGTGAAGGGATGCCGCCCGAAGAGGCCTTGCGCGCGTTTGAGCACTTCGTTGGCCATTCGCCGCTGCTGGCCTTTCACGCCCCTTTCGACCAGGCCATGATTGGCCGGCATGTGCTGGAACACCTGGGCAAGGCGCTGCCGAACCGCTGGGTGGACATTGAGCAGCTGTGCGCGGTGACCCACGAGAAGGTGAAGGCGCGCGCTCTCGACGAATGGCTGGCGCACTTCGGCATTGTTTGTGCGCCGCGGCATCAGGCTGCCGCCGACACCCTGGCCGAATGCGAGCTGCTGCTGCGCATCTGGCCAAAAATGGCCGGACAGTGCCACGCCTGGCGCGACGTCGAAAAACTTGCTGCCCACCAGCGCTGGATTGCCCGGGCCTGATTCCATTTCTAAATCATCCGTGCACTTTGTCGGCTTCGCTAGCCGTACGTCTGTACTGTCGTCGCTTCGCCTTCGCGTTCACGAATGATTTAGAAATGGAATGAGTTGTTATGGCCTTGCGCCGGCGGCTAAGATCGCCGGATGAATTCGCCCGTTTTTGCAGCCCTGCTTCCGGTGGTGCTTTTGATTGCTATCGGTTTTATAGCTGGTCGTGCAGGCTGGATAAGGGCTGGAGCCACAAAAGACCTTGCAAGCCTGGTGTTTCTGCTGCTCACGCCGGCGCTTCTGTTTCGCACCATGAGCAGGGTGGACATCGAGCAGCTCGACTTCAAGCCGGTGGCGGCGTATTTCATTGCGGTCGTCATCCTGTTTGCCGGAACGCTGCTGGTGCAGGGCTTTAACCGCCGCGCCGCGGTGCTGGCACTGGCCAACACCTTTTCGAACACGGTCATGATCGGCATCGCCCTGGTGGGCCTGATGTACGGGCCGGCCGGGCTGGTGACGCTGCTCACGCTGGTGTCGGTGCATGCGCTGGTGCTGCTGACCAGTGCCACCGTGGTGCTGGAGCTCGCCGTTGCGCATGAGCAGAAGCAGGGTACTCCCGGCGTGGTTGCCGCGCCGGGCCAGGCGCTGGCCACCGTGCTGATGGCCCTGAAGAATTCCCTGCTGCATCCCGTGCCGCTGCCCATCATGGCCGGCCTGCTGTTTGCGCAAACCGGCTGGGTGATCCCCGGCGTGATCGACAAGCCGCTGGAGATGCTGGGCCTGGCTTTTGGTCCGCTTGCGCTGGTGCTGGTGGGTGTGACGCTGGCGAACACGCCGGTGGGCACGCATTGGCGTCCGGCACTGGCGCTGGCCGGCATCAAGAACCTGGCCCATCCCTTGCTGGTGGTCCTGTTATGCCGCGTGCTCGGTGTGGGCGGGCTGCCAATGACCGTGATGGTGGTGGCCGCGGCGCTACCGATTGGCGCCAATGTTTTCCTGTTTTCTCAGCGCTACCAGGTGGCCGAAGACCTGGTCACGGCCAGCGTGGTGGTGTCAACGGCCCTGGCACTGGTGAGCCTGACGCTGGTGTTGACGCTGCTGCCCTGGCTGGGTTGAACCGAAACGATTCCGCACGGAGTTTTCATGCAATTTCTGCAATCCTTTCCCGTCTCTGCGCAAACCATTGGCTTGCTGCTGCTGTCAAATGTTTTCATGACCTTCGCCTGGTATGGCCACCTGAAAAACCTGGCCACCTCGCCCTGGTACATCGCGGCACTGATCAGCTGGGGCATCGCGCTTTTCGAGTACCTGCTGCAGGTCCCGGGCAACCGCATTGGTTTCACGCTGTACAGCGTGGGCCAGCTTAAGATCATGCAGGAGATCATCACGCTGACGGTGTTTGTGCCTTTTGCCGTTTTTTACCTCAATGAGCCGCTCAAGCTCGATTACCTGTGGGCTGCGCTGTGCATGGTGGGCGCGGTGTATTTCATCTTCCGCAATTGATAGAGCCCCCACGGTCGCTCACTGCGTGTAGCTCCCTGCCCCCCGAGGGGGCCGCCCGCCTGCGGTCTGGCAAAGCCAGTCCCGCGGCTCATGCTGGGTGGGATAGGCCCCCACGGTCGCTCACTTCGTGTAGCTCCCTGCCCCCCGAGGGGGCCGCCCGC
>NZ_JBDTTH010000169.1:0-4179 GCF_039930745.1 Polaromonas sp.
GACGCCCGCCTGGTGGTGCTCAACAAGATCGACACCTTGTGGGATGCCCTGAGCTCGCCCGCGCAAATTCAGGCTCAGATTGACCGGCAGCGCGCCACCTCTGCGGAAATCCTCGGTTTGCCGATGGCGCAGGTGATTCCAGTTTCGGCCCAAAAAGGCCTGGTGGCCAAGGTCACCGGCGACGACAAGCTGCTCAAAGCCAGTTGCCTGCCGGGCCTGGAGCTGGCGCTGGCCCAGGGCGTGATGGGGCAGCGGCAAAAGATACTGCGCTCTGCGGTGGCAGCAGGCATTGTCGAGCTGCGCGCCGAGGCCGGACGTGTCATCCACATCCGTCGCCGCGACCTGGCCGAGCAGATGATCGAGCTGCGCGGCCTGCGCGGAAAGAACGACTCCGTCATCAAACACATGCGCTCGCGCATCGAGCAGGAGCATGGCGAGTTCAACACCAGCGGCGCCAAGATACAGGCCGTGCGCTCCATCCACCTGAAACTGCTCAGGGAAGTGTTTCATCTGCTGGGAACTCCCACGCTCAAGACGGAGCTGGCCGAGCTGACCGAGGCGCTCAAGCAGCCCGGCATCAAGCTGGGCGTCAAAAAAGCGTATGGCCAGACTTTTGCACGTCTGCGCGAAGGCCTGCAAAAAGCCAGAACGACCAGCGCCGAAATACAGAACATGCTCAGCGGGTCCTTCAAGCAACTCAATTCCGAATTCGGTTTTTCCCTGCAGGCCCCCAAAGAGCCCCAGATGGACCGCTTCATGGTGGACCTCGAGCAGATCGAGCGCAGCCATCTGCAATACCTGGGCGTGGCCAACATCCTCAAGCTGGCGCAGCCGGAATTTTCCGAGCGGCTGGTGCGCGCCCTGGCCACGCGGCTGCGCGTGGTGTATGAGACCGCACTGGGCGAAGTCGAGCTGTGGAACAAGTCGGCTGCTTCGCAGCTGGATGCCCAGCTGAAGGAGCGCAGGCGCAACTTCGGCCGGCGCATTGAAGCCATCGAACGCATCCAGCATGCCGCAACGGGCCTGGACGAACGCATCTCGGAAATCGATGCCCAAGAGCAGGCGCTCACCGAGCTGGACGGCAAGCTTGATGAACTCACGGACCAGCTGGTCAATGCGCCGGCCAGCCCGCACGAGCCCGCCCCTGCTTCTCCTGCCGCGGCGCTGACCCAGGCCGCCTGAGGGCGCGGATGGCTGGCGCCGGCGTGCCCTCGCGGCACCTTGAAGAAGCCGGACCGGCTTCGTACACCGCGGCATTGGACGGGGACTTTTCTGCCCACATCGTGCGCTGGCAAAAAAGCCATGGCCGCCATAGCCTGCCCTGGCAGAACACGCGCGATCCCTACCGTGTCTGGCTGTCCGAAATCATGCTGCAGCAAACCCAGGTGGCCACCGTACTGGACTACTACACGCGGTTTTTGCAGCGCTTTCCCGCGGTGACAGATCTTGCGGCTGCGCCGCTGGACGATGTGCTGGGCCTGTGGAGCGGGCTGGGCTACTACAGCCGCGCGCGCAACCTGCACCGCTGCGCACAAGACGTTGTACGTTTGCACGGCGGGAAGTTTCCGAAAAATGCAGAGCTGCTGCAGTCACTGCCGGGCATTGGCCCCTCGACGGCGGCGGCGATTGCCTCTTTCTGTTTTTCCGAACGAGTGGCCATCCTTGACGGCAATGTCAAACGGGTCTTGACACGGGTCACGGCGTTTTCAGGTGACCTGGCGTCCAGCGCCCAGGAACGCCTGTTGTGGGAAATCGCCACCACGCTGTTGCCAAGCCGCAAGCTGGTGGACAACATGCCACGCTACACACAGGGGGTGATGGACCTGGGCGCGACGATCTGCACGACGCGCCAGCCCTCCTGCCTGCTGTGTCCGGTGCAGGCTATGTGCCAAGGCAGGGCAGGCGGCACGCCGGAAAACTACCCGGTCAAGACCCGAAAGCTCAAGCGCAGCGCGCAATCGCTGTCCCTGCTGTGGGCGGAAAAGCGCGATGGTTCCGTGTGGCTGGAGCGCCGTGCTGTGCCCGGTATCTGGGGTGGGCTGTATTGTTTTCCGGTATTCGACAGCGAAGAGGATTTGCTGGCGGCCCTGCCCTTGCCCTGGCAAGGACGCCTGGTAGCGATCCAGCCCTTTGTGCATGTGCTGACGCATAAAGACTTGCGTCTGTCGCCCATGGTGCTGACCTTGTCGCCCCGCGAGGCCAAAACTGCCGCTTTGCCGGGTGCCGGCGCTTGGTTTGCGCGGGATGCCTGGGAAGGGCTGGGATTGCCCGCACCGGTCAGAAAGCTGCTGCAGCAGCGGCAGAGCTGAAAAAGACCATTTCTTTAGCAAAAAAGGCCTTTAGCCCTTTGCTGGCGGGCGCAAGCAGCTATCAAAACTATAGTGATTCAATGCTCCTGCTACAGGGCGGCGTCGAGTTCCCGGTGGCGCTTGAGCGTGACCCAGTGCGGGCTGAAGGCCCGCGCCAGTTGCTCGACCAGGTAAACCGAGCGATGCTGGCCGCCGGTGCAGCCGATGGCCACGGTCACATAGCTGCGGTGGTCACGGGCCAGCGCCTGCAGCCAGTGGGCCAGGAACTGCTCAATGTGGCGGAACATGTCGCCAACCTCGGCGTGGCCCTGCAGGTAGTTCACCACGGTTTCGTCCTTGCCGGTCAGGTGGCGCAGTTCAGGCTCGTAATGCGGGTTGGGCAGCATGCGCACGTCAAACACGTAGTCGGCATCGACCGGTACGCCGCGTTTGAAGGCAAACGATTCAAACACCAGCGTCAGCTGGGTGACGGGTGAGGAAATCAGGGCCTTCACATAACCTTGCAACTGGGATGCGCGGATCATGCTGGTATCAATGACATGGGCGTATTCGCGCATGTCGCCAAGCAGTTCGCGCTCTTCGTCAATTGCATCGACCAGCGCGCGGTGCTGGTCGGAATCGTCGCGCCGCGACAGCGGGTGCAAGCGCCGTGTTTCCGAATAACGCCGCACCAGCGTGTCGGTGCTGGCGTCAAGAAAGATGGATTGCACGGCCACGCCTTGCTCCTGCATCTGCGCGAGCTGCAGCGGCACCAGGGGCAAGGACGTGGCGCTGCGCACATCCATTGCGATGGCCACCTTGCTGGCGCCATGCTGCTTTTCCAGTGCGACAAAGGGCAGGAGCAGTTCCGGCGGCAGGTTGTCCACGCAGTAGTAGCCTGCGTCCTCCAGCGCGTGTAGCGCGACGGATTTCCCCGAACCGGACATGCCGGTGATCAGCACCATGTCCAGGTTGGGCGTGGGGTCCGGGCCGGCGTTCATTGCCCCAGCATTTCCTTGGCGTGGGCCAGCGTGGTGCCGGAGAGCTTTTCGCCGCCCAGCATGCGGGCCACTTCGGCAACGCGTTGCTCGCCGTGAACTGGCTCAACCGTGCTGACGGTCTGTCCCTTGTCGCTGCGTTTGGCCACCATCAGGTGCTGGTCGGCGCAGGCGGCAACCTGGGGCAGGTGGGTGACGGCCATGACCTGGCGGTCCTTGCCGAGCTGCTTCATCAGGCGGCCCACGGTTTCTGCAACGGCGCCGCCCACGCCCGAGTCCACCTCATCAAAAATCAGGGTCTGCGCCTGTCCAAGCTGGCTGGTGGTGACCGCAATGGCCAGCGCAATGCGCGACAGCTCGCCGCCGGAAGCTACCTTGCCGACCGGCCGCGGCGTGCTGCCGCTGTGGCCGGCTACCAGGAATTCCGCTTGCTCAAGCCCGTGCTGGGCAGGCTGCTCCAGCTTGCCCAGCGCTACTTCAAATTTGCCGCCCTGCATGCCCAGGCCCTGCATCGCTTCGGTGATGGCTTTGGCCAGCAGGGGCGCCGCTTTGGTTCGGGCTTTGGAGACGGCGCGGGCTGCGTCGATATAGGCGGCCTTGGCCACCTGCTCGGTCTTTTCCAGGCCCACAAGGTCGGCCGCGGCATCGAGTTTGTGCAGCTCGCTGCGCCAGCCAGCCAGCAACTCCGGCAGCTCTGCCGGCGTGCGTTTGTAGCGCCGTGCCAGGCTGACCCAGAGCGAAAGGCGCTCGTCCAGCTCGGCGAGGCGCTGCGGCTCCAGCTCGGCATGCCGCGCATAGCCGTGCAGCGAATGCACAGCATCTTCAATCTGTGCCAGGGCACTGCCCAAAACCTCGGTCAGCCCTTTGAATTCGGGCTCAATGTGCTCCTGATT
>NZ_JBDTTH010000170.1:0-4003 GCF_039930745.1 Polaromonas sp.
AAGATTGTTGCCTCCGACACGCGCGCACCGTAAGCGCAGGCTTTTTTCCTAGGCCTGGTGCGGGTTTGGCAGCGTTTTCGTCGAGTCACTTGCATGGGTTGGTGAGAATTTTTCCTAGAGGCACATTCTGCCTTACGCGCATGCGAGCACAGGCCTAACTAAACGCTCCAACTAAACGCGCATGAACAAGTGCGCGCCAGGGCACCCGCAAGGGCCTTTCCTTGGTGTTCATGCATCAAATCTGCCTGTAGCCCAGGTAGAACGTGCGCAAGCAGCTACTAAATGCATAGCAATAGCATTTCTTCTTTAGCTGCTCGATGCACGGCGCGCAGCGCCGTGCATGGCTGTTCGGTCTTGGCTGCGCGAGCAATGCCACCAGCAAACACAGAGCTAAACAAAGACGCAAAGCGCCGGGGTGGAGGGAACCCCCTCGGGGGGTGGACGGGCCACACCGGCGCGGCCTGTGCGCGCCAGCGCCAGGCCCACAGGGTGGGCGGGGGCCAACACGTGAGACTGCGCGAAGCGCCTGGCCAGAACGCTTGCGGTGACGGCAAAGCCGTGACCGCACTGACCATGGCTGTCAGGCGTGCGGCTTGTGGCTACACGCAGTGAGCAACAGGCCGCACGCCGCAGGTGCGAAGTGGGCGCAAGACATAACGGGGGTCGTGCGCAACCCGCAGGGCGCGAAGCGGTGGCGCACCAAGCGAAGCTTTAGCGTAGCGACTGCGCCACTTGCTGACGATAGCCCGTTATGTTTAGTTGCAACGCAACTAACCCCGCAGCACCTGCCAAGCACGGCCTGGCTCGATGCCAGGTCTTGCTTGTCTTCCCAGCTTTGCGCGCAGCGCCTAGCTTTGACTTCTCGGGACGCCGGCAGAAGCGGCTAAGGTTGAATTACCAACGGCGCGCATCCTCACACCTCATCGCCGCCATCATCGTCGTCAGCCACCGTCAACGCTTCCAACAGCATCGTGGCCGCATCGTCAGCCACCGCTTGAACACTTGCCGCCTGATCGTGTCCCTTGCGCTCCAATCGACTCGGATGCGTGGCCCGATGCACCTCAATCAATTTGTCGATACTCACGTGCGTGTAAATCTCTGTCGTCTCCAAACTGGTGTGGCCCAGCATCGCTTGAATGAATCGAATGTCTGCGCCGCCCTCTAACATGTGGGTCGCGCAGGCATGGCGCAGCAGATGCGTGGCACCGCCTTTGTGAATGCCAGCGAACTGCATGTAGCGCCTCACTTTGTCGGCGATCTGATCGGCACGCATGGGCTGGCCGTAGTCGGAGACGAACAGGGCTTGTGTGTCTGCGGCCAGCAGTTCGCCTCTCGCCTCGGTGAGGTACTTTTCCAGCCAAGCAATGGCGCGTGTGCCCAAAGGCACGACGCGTTGTTTGCCGCCCTTACCGTGCCTGACCCACAGCACACCACGCAGCAGGTCGGGGTCGTACACGCCCAGGCTGGCAGCTTCACTGCGGCGCAGGCCGGTGGCATACAGCAACTCCAGCAAGGCGCGGTCGCGCAGGCCTTGGGTGGTGCTGGGGTCGGCTTCGGCTAAGACGGCCTCGACCTCGGCCGCATTCAAGATGCGCCCGGGCAGGCGTTTGGGTTGGCGCGGTAGTTCCAGGTCAGCCGCTGGGTTGGCCAGGATGTGGTGGGCTTTAGTCAACCACTTGAACCAGAGTTTGATGGCGGCCAGGTATTGCAGTTGCATGCCGATACTCAAGGGCTGGCCGTTGGCTTTGCGGTAGTAGAACAAATGGCGCTGGTAGCGCTCGATCATCGGCCGGGTGATTTGGCGTACATCATCGATGCCGCGCTCGTCAATCCAGCTGATGAATTTGCGGATGGCCTGACGGCGCGCACGCACAGTGTCTAGGCTGTAGCCAGTGACGGTCATCCACTCGAAGTGTTCTTCCATATAGCGCAGCAGCAGCTTGTGCGCTAGCGGGTCGTCTTGTGTGTGGGCCGGGCCTTGCGGTTTGACGGCGGCGCGTTTGCGGGTTTTGAGGAGCTGGCCTTTACGCATGGACGCGAACTCAGGCGGCTAAGGATTGAAGGCTGACCTGCGGGTAGGACGCGCGTGCTTGCAGCGTGGGGGTGGCGCGTGTATCGGGCGCTTCATCCTGCATTTCAGCTGCGCGCCTTATTTCATGCGAGCTGCCAGTGGTTTCAGTGGTCCGCACATCCCCCGCGTTGGCACCGTTTTGAGGGCGCGATGGGGCCGCAAACTGCCCCACTTGCCCCCGCGAACTTGAATTCGTAGATGCAAGTTGTGCTGTGTCGATCAGGCCTGACAGGTGCGCGCCAGCCCTGGCAGCGCCATCGTGCAGCAGCTCGTACTCATAGCTCTGCCCCCGCTGGCCTCTATGCACCAGCACGTATTCGAGCGCGGCCAGACGCTCCAGGTGAATGCGCGCCTGTGTGTCCGAGAGCGCCGCTGCGCTGCGCACCTCCGAGCGGCTAAAGCGAATATCGCGCTGAGGCAAGCCCTGCGCTTTTTCCTTGTCTTGCACCAATATGTGCACGCTGGCCAGCACGCGCCGGGTCTGCGGTGGCAGCTCATCGAGACTTGTGCCCAGCACTTCATGCGCAATGCGGTTGGCCAGCTCGATATCAGCCAGGCTGGCTTCGATGTATTCAATAGTTTTGTCGGCCACGCTGGCGCTCTTGATTTGCCGCTGGTGCTGGTGCAACAGCGCAATGGTGTCTATCAAGGTCAGGTACTTCTCATGATCGCGCCGGGTTCTTGTGCGGTCGTCCAAGAAGGTGAGTTGATCGGCCCACGGGTTGACCACCGCCAGCGGGCGCAGCAGGCGTTGGGCGTTGCGGTGCACGGTGAGGATGGCGGTTTTTTCATGCTTCTTGGTCAGGCCGGCTAAGGTGCGGCGCTCGCGCTGCAGTTTGTGGATGGCTCTTGTTTGCTCTCTGGCTTCATCGACCGATAGCACCAAACACCGGTTCATCAACTCTTCGTCAATGTCAATCGCGGTGGTGGTCATAAACAGGCTCATCGGCCCTTCGACTTTGTATTCTTGCGTGATGAGGTTGCCGGTGGCGGGATCGGTGCCAGTCGATGCAATGGTGAGTTCACCCTCGGACTGCAAGAGCTTCAAGGCGTAGCTGGCGCGGTGCGCGCCTTCTTCTTCGGCTATCGCCAATATCTTGTGCTTCAAATTGGTCTGGCCCATGTAGAACAAACTCTGCCCGGTCATGGCGCTGTACTGCACGCGCTCTTCTTCGGGAACGAAACTCAAGATGGCGTCCATCAAGCTGCTCTTGCCTGCAGCGCTGCTCGATTGAATGACGACAGCTAAGGGGCGGTCGAGTTTGCGACTGACTGCAGCCAGGTAGCCCACCAGCTTGTTGGTCGCTTCGCCCACCACACCGGCCGCTTCAAAGTCGGCCAGGATGCGCGCCGGCAGATCGGGCGTCTTGAGCAAGGCCATGGCGTCCGATTGCTCGGCTTCGCTCATCTTCTCGGTGGGTGTGGGCTGCAGCACTTCGGCAATGGCTTCGTCCTGCACGCTCTCCAGCGCCATCAGCACGCGGCCCAGATCGGCTTTGAGGTGGCGCTCGTCCACGCCGGTCTCGGCTGCGGCCTGTCCAGCAAAGTGGCCGCGCTGCTTGGCGTTGTACAGGTCGAGCGTGTCGACATGAAACGCGCCACCGTCTGCGCTGGCGATGGCTATGCGTACGTTGACCTTGAGCACGTCGGGGGAGAGGTTTTTCTCCAGGCCACGCACGCGCCAGCTGCGTGCGCCTGCGCCTTCACCGAAACGGATGTGCACTTCTTTTCCTGCCTCACGCTGCACCACTTCAACCCACGCCCCCGCTGCGGCTTCGGGTACGGGTGATGCGGCTAGCGCAGGCAGTGCAACGGGTTCAGCAGCAGACGCAGCAGCAGACGCAGCAGAGGATGCAGCAGAGGATGCAGCAGAGGACGCAGCAGAGGACGCAGCAGAGGACGCAGCAGAGGACGCAGCAGAGGACGCAGCAG
>NZ_JBDTTH010000171.1:0-3980 GCF_039930745.1 Polaromonas sp.
GCCGCGGATCTGGCTTCGCCAGTCCGCAGGCGCAGCGCCCCCTCGGGGGGCAGCGCAGTACACGAAGTGACAAGCGTGGGGGCGCTTCTCTTTTTTCAAGCAGGGGCCGCGGGTCCGGCTCTGCCGGGCCGCAGGCGCAGCGGCCCCCTCGGGGGGCAGGGCGCTACACGCAGTGAGCAACCGTGGGGGCTTTATTCAGTCCGCGCGAACACGACACCGGTTACCTGTGCGGCGCCTGCATCCAGCAAGGCCTGCGCGGCGGAAAACAGCGAGGCACCGCTGGTCATCACATCGTCGACCAGCAGCACACGGCGGCCTTTCAGCTCGGGCACGCGCAGAGGCTCCACCACAAATGCGACTCTGACATTCTGGAGCCGCGCTTCGCGCTTGAGCTGGGACTGGGGCGGTGTATTCCTGATGCGCAGCAGCAGCCGGGGGTCGGCCGCGGCCAATGTGCCGCTTTGGCGGCCCAGCGCCTTCACCAGTTCCCAAGACTGGTTGAAACCACGGGTCTGCAGCCGCTCAGCCGACAGCGGCAGAGGCAGCAGCCAGTCATTTGCTTGCAGGGCAGCCAGGCTTGCGGCGACGCCTGGCGTCTGCATCAGCAGGCTTGCAAACAGTGAGGCCCAGGCCGGGTCATGGCCGAATTTGTAGTCTGCCACCAGATCCGACCAGGGGTAGGCATAGGTGACGGCGGCGAAACAGGCATGCAGCGGTGGTGGCTGGCGGACGCAGGCGGCGCATTGGTCCAGGCCGGTGGACAGACTCAGCGCACACGTGCGGCAGCGCGCCAGGGGCTGGGCAAAGCGCGCGACGCACGGGGCGCAGAGACGGCGTGCCGGCCAGCTGTGGCATACCGCGCACTGGCTGGCCAGGTTTTGCAGCACGAAAGAGGCCGGGTGGAGCAGGCGCAGCGACATCATGTCAATATACTCGGCGCTCTCCTTCTTCACTCTTCATGCCCAACGACCGCCCGCCGACCCTGGATCCGATCGCTGTTGCCCGCTGGCAGCGCGTGGCGCCAGCGGCATCGCCCTGGCTGCATGAGGAAGTGGCGCAACGCATGCAGGACCGGTTGCAGTGGATCAAGCTCCAGCCGCAGGCCTGGGCCCACTGGGGCGCCGTACGCGGGGGCTTGCAGGCGCATCGCCAGCTTGCCGAAAAATATTCAAATGCAACGTGTTTTGTGGCTGAAGCCCAGAAGCAGTATGCGCAAGTAGCTATCGATAAGATAGCAATGCCCTGGTGGAACCCAAAGCGCTGGCGCGCGCCGGCTCTGCATGTTGAAGCACCGCCCGCTGCCAGTGTGGACATGCTCTGGGCCAACATGGCGCTGCACGAGGCAGCCGATCCGCAAGCCCTGCTGGCGCGCTGGCACGAGGCGCTTCATGTCGGCGGTTTCCTGATGTTCTCCTGTCTCGGCCCCGACAGCGCGCGCGAACTGCGCGCGGTTTACCAGGCGCTGGGCTGGCCGCCGGCCGGCCATGAACTGACCGACATGCATGACTGGGGCGACATGCTGGTGCAAACCGGTTTTTCCGAACCGGTGATGGACATGGAGCGCATCACGCTGACCTACGAAACACCGCAGCGCATGCTGCAGGAGCTGCGCGAGCTGGGCCGCAATTTTCATCCAGGGCGCTTCCCCGCCTTGCGCGGACGGATGTGGCGGGCGCGGCTGCTGCAGGCGCTGACGCAACATCTGCCGCGTCAGGCAGACGGGCGGTTCACGCTGACCTTCGAGGTCATTTACGGCCATGCGCTCAAGGCGCCGCCGAAAATCAGGGTCAGTGCGCAAAGCGCGGTGTCGGTCCAGGACATGCGCGCCATGCTGCAGGGGTCGCGCGGCGGCTCCTGAGGCCCGCAGGGCGCGCCGGGGGGCTACTCGGCATGGCTCTACACGGGGTAAACCCGGCTACAATCCAAAGTCGAATTTTGGGTATGTTCCCGCGCAACAAGCCGCCGAAAGCGTATGACCGGCGGCAATTTTTTGGGCGCTGCTTCGTGTCGCACACCAACCCCGCGTTCCGTTTCACAACAGCAGGCCAGGGCGGTCAGGGCCAGCAGGCTGTGCAGTGGCTGCTTAAGCGCAACTGTTCGGTGACGCCGGCCCAGCTGCTGTGGTTATACGTCTCGCTGTGCCTGGTGTCTCTGGGCATCGCGGGTTTCTTCTGGGCACAGGGCGCAAAAATGGTGATGATTTTTACGTGGCTGGAACTCCTGGCGGTGGGCGCTGCATTCTGGGTCTATGCCCGGCATGCCACGGACGGCGAACGCATCGTCCTACAGGGGGAACGCCTGGTGGTGGAACTGGAGAGCGCGGGGCGTCTTGAGCGGGCAGAGTTCAACCGCGAGTGGGTGCGTGTCGAACCCAGAAGCGGCGACGGCTCGCTGATCGAGGTATCGGGCCAGGGCCGATCGGTCAGGGTAGGGCGGCACGTGCGTCCGGAGTTGCGGCCGGCGCTGGCGCGGGAGCTCCGGCACGCTTTGCGCGACGCTTGAGTCGCGCGGATGGCGGGGTACCGGGTCGGGGGGCACCCGGGCGTCGTCGGGGCTGACTTTATAATCAGCCGCTTAATCAGTCGGTAATTGAGGCATTAATAGTGATCACGATGAACGTACGCACAACAATAGGGTCAGGCATGAAGCAAGCAGGCGCAGTTTTGACATCCCTGGCCCTGCAAGCGAATCGCAAGCTGGCTGCCTTTATGGCCTCGCTGGCCGCCTGGATGAGTACCGCAGCCTACGCGGTCAATGACCTGCCCGGCGGCCCGGCCGTCAACCAGCTGAATCTGCACCCGGCTGTCACCAAAATTGCCGAAGAGCAGCACTGGCTGCACTGGTTCATGATGATCATCTGCCTGATCATTTTTCTGGCGGTGTTCGGTGTGATGTTTTATTCCATCTGGAAGCACCGCAAGTCCGTGGGCCACAAATCGGCCAATTTTCACGAGTCCGCCACGGTTGAGATCATCTGGACCATTGTTCCCTTCGTCATCGTGATCCTGATGGCCCTGCCGGCCACCAAGGTGTTGGTGGCCTCCAAGGACACCACCGGCGCCGACCTGACCATCAAGGCTACCGGCTTGCAGTGGAAGTGGGGCTATGACTACATCAAGGGCGAGGGCGAAGGCATCGCATTTGTCTCGACCCTGGACAGCACCCACCGGGAAATGTCCAACAATGGCGGCCCGGCCAAGGGTGAAGCCCCGGACGATTACCTGCTCAAGGTGGACAATCCGCTGGTGGTGCCTGTCGACCGCAAGATTCGCATCATCACCACGGCCAGCGACGTGATCCATGCCTTCATGGTGCCGGCTTTCGGCATCAAGCAGGATGCCATTCCCGGTTTCGTGCGCGACACCTGGTTCCGTCCCGAAAAAATCGGCGACTACTACGGCCAGTGTGCCGAGCTGTGCGGCAAGGAACACGCCTACATGCCTATCCATGTAAAGGTTCTCTCCGCAGAGGACTACAGCAAATGGGTTGGCGTCAAGGTCAAGGAAGCCGCCGCCAAGGCCGATGATCCTTCCAAGGTCTGGGCCTTGCCCGAGCTGAAAGCGCGCGGCGAAAAAGTCTACGCAGCCAATTGCGCTGCCTGCCACCAGGCCAACGGCAAGGGTGCCGGCCCAATCAAGCCGCTGGACGGCTCTGCTATCGTGGCGGACAAAGATCACGGCAAGCAGATCCAGATTCTGCTGAACGGCGCAGCCGGCGGTGCAATGCCTTCCTGGAAAGCGCTGAGCGACACCGACCTGGCAGCGGTGGCCACCTATACCAAGAACAACTGGTCCAACCAGACCGGCCAGCTCGTCCAGCCTTCTGAAGTGATGGCAGCTCGGAAATAAGCCAGGCCGTCCACAGCCGACTACTCCCACAGATTTCAAGTACAGCCGACAAGGCCCTCCGGGCCTGCCGTAAAGACAAAGCTACAGGCACAAGCCACCAAAGGAAGCCAAGATGAGTGCAGTTCTAGACCA
>NZ_JBDTTH010000172.1:0-3921 GCF_039930745.1 Polaromonas sp.
TTTGCTCTTGGCCCACCCTATTTCTGAACGATGCACTTCGTACTTGAATCCGCCCTTGCTATTCGCAGAGACTGCGAATCTCAGACGGAATCGGCAGCGCGCGGATGGCTTCCGGGTTGTCGGTGCGGCGGCCGGCGAAGATGCGCACTTCATCGCATTCCATGATGGCTTCGCTGCCGCGCATGATGCGGTAACGCTGCACAAAACTTTTCTCGCGCCATTCCGGAATCGTCACCTGGATGTCCAGCATGTCACCGTAAGTCGCGGTGCGCAGAAAACGTGAATGCGTGTCCACCAGTGGCGTGCCGATCACGCCCATGGTTTGTTCGGTTTCCTGCCAGGACGGCACGCCGCACTGCACAAAGAAATTCCGCGAGGCGGCGTCTATCCAGCGGAAGAAATTGGGGAACCACACAATACGCGCCGGGTCGCAATCGCCGAATTCAACGCGTATGGTGTGGGTGATCTGTTTGCTCATGGCTGAATTATGTCGTCAAGGCACCGGTGTCACGTAAGGCACGGGACGCCTTTCTTGTTCAAGCTGGGGCCACGGAACCGGCTTAGCCGGGCCGTAGGCGCAGCGGCCCCCTCGGGGGGCAGGGCGCTACACGCAGTGAGCAACCGTGGGGGCCTTTAATCACCTTTAATGTTCCGCGCCTTGATCAGCGCCCCAAAACGCGTGCCGTCAATCGATGCGCGCATGTTGAAGTCGGCCGGCGACATCGGCGCGGGCACGCCGCCCAGGGCCAGAATGCGGTCTTTCACGGCCTGTGATCCGAGGATCTTGTTGATCTCGCTGTTCAGGCGGCTCACCACGGCGGGTGGCGTGCCGGCCGGTGCATAAAAGCCGAACCAGGTGTCGGCGTCAAAGTTTTTCAGGCCGGCTTCGTCCAGTGTGGGCACGTCGGGGAACAATGGCGAGCGCTTGGCGCTGCCTACGGCCAGCAGCTTGAGTTTGCCGGCTCTGACATGCTGCAGGCCGATGCCGGGGTCGAACATGAAGTCGAGCTGGCCGCCCAGCAGGTCCTGCATGGCGGGCGCCGCGCCGCGATAAGGCACGTGCACGGCAAAGGCGCCGGTCTGGCCCTTCAGCATCTCGGCCGCCAGGTGCGGCGAGCTGCCATTGCCGGGCGAGCCGAAGGACAGCTTGCCGGGGTGGGCCTTCATGTAGGCCAGGAACTCCTTGATGTTGTTGACGGGCAGGGTTGGCTTGACCTCCAGGAACACCAGGACGCGCGCGGCAGCCGCCACGGGCACCAGGTCCTTGGCGGGGTCAAAAGCCATTTTGGTGTACAGGTGCGGGTTGACAGAGACCATGCCGCCCGAACTCATGAGCAGGGTGTAGCCGTCGGCTGGCGCCTTCGCTACGGCTTCGCCGCCAATGTTGCCATTGGCGCCGCCGCGGTTTTCCACCACCACGGGCTGGCCCAGGACTTCGGCCAGCGGCACGCCAACGGCGCGTGCCAGCTGGTCGGCCGCGCCGCCGGGCGGGAAGTTGACGATGACTTTGACCGGCTTGGTCGGCCAGGGGGCGGTCTGGGCGTGGGCGGCAGGCAGCATGGCGCCCGCGGCAAGGGCCAGCGCAAGCAGGGCGCGGCGCTGCGGGTGGAAGGTGGTTTTCATGGTTTGTCTCCTTTTTTTGGGTTGATGGTCTGGGTGCGCGTGATGTGGATCAGGATGGCCTGGCGCGCGGCTTGCGGTGCGGGTTCTGCATCCAGCGTATGGGCTGGGCCTTGACCGGCCGTGCCGGTGCACCGTGCTGCACCAGGGTCTGGTCCAGCGCCTTGCCGGCTTCATCCGCCAGCGCGGCCTCGCGTGCCTGGGCAATCGCGGTGGCGCGTGACTCGTTCGATGCGAAGGATGCGCCGGTGGCCAGGTGCTCCAGCACATGCATCAGGTTGTCCTTGCCGCGCTCGTTGGTGCTGCCATACCCCTTGATCAGGCGGCCGCACAGCGCGATCTCGTGGCCGAGTTGCCAATCGGTCTGCGTGCCGCGCACCACGCCGTCCAGCCACTGCGTGATCAGCGTCTGTTCGGTGGCGTAGCGGCTACCGCGCACGCGCAGCCACTTCAGGCTGGCCAGCAGGCGCAACGAGAGCATGCCGAAGACCGAATGTGTGCCCACCTTGAGCGGCAGGGCCCAGGGCGCCTTGCCGCTCGCCACCCGCTTGCGGTCCCAGCGTGTCACGCGCGCGGCCAGGCTGGCCGGCAGCAGCGCGGCAAACTCTGCTGCGCCCGGCTTGAAGTGGTCGTAGACCTGCAGCAAATCATCGGCGCCGGCCTTGACTTCGCCGTGCACACGCTGCCAGCGGCTGGCGCTGCTTTTCAGGTCGGCCACGCGCACGATGTCGTCGAAAGCCATCCACAGTGCCAGCCAGCGCGCCATCTCGCGTGTGGTGGCGTAAGCCTGTGCGGCAGCGGGGTCGGCAAGCTGCTCGGCCCTCAGCACCCGCTGCAGGCGCTGCACATACAGGTCGGCGTAGTCGCGGTCCTGGTACTCCAGCATGCGCGCATGGCCCAGCGCCAGCATCTCGTGCACGGCAGGCGGGAAAATTTTGACCAAATCGACCTCCAGCCCCCGAACGGCGGGGGTGGGGCGCTCATCATTTGATAGCAATCCGGACACCAGGGCGGTCTGCGCCTGCTGGGCGGACACCTGGGCAAACGCGCAATCGAAGCCGCGCAGGCTGGCATCGGCCCCTTTGCCGCCCTGGCGAATCGCGTCTTCATACGCCTGGCGCACAAAGGGCAACAGGCCGCTGCCGGCGATCGCGCCCAGCATCACGGCGCTGACGACGGTGCCGCAGTCTTTGGCCATCTGTCCCATGTCGAAGACCTGGGTGGTGCGGCTTTGTGCGCCTATGGCCTGCAGCAGTGGCGCAGGGTCAGTGCGCCCGTCGCCGGGCACCACGCGCTCGGCGGTGGTCAGGGTGCGGCTCGTGGAGGTGATCACCAGGGTGCGCTGCGGCGAAGCCATGCCGTTGCCGACCTGGCGTGCAGTTTCCAGCAGCTCGGAGGAGATCACGCCATCGAGGGCGCCGGGCACCGGGTTCAGGCTGAACACCGGGCGCCTGCCGCCTAGTTCAGCCAGCGGCACCGGAAAAACTTCCAGGTAATAGGTGGTGGCGCCGGTGCGCTGGGCGACGCCGGGGATCGAGGTGCTTTGCGCCGCGTAGCCGCTGGCCAGCGCGATGTCGACCAGCCACTCGGTCAGCACGCCGCCGCCTTCGCCGCCAAGCGCGCAGATCAACAGCGTGATGGGTTTTTGTTGATTCATGTTCATGATGTTTGCAGTGCCCGTACGAAGGCGCCACGCACGCTGCCCAGCAGCCGCTCGTGCCATTTGGGGTTCTGGATGACTTCGGCGCGGTAAAACGAGGGGCAGAGCGTTGCCGCATGCGCATTGGCGCCGCACAGGCCGCAGCCGACGCAGCCGTCGATCACGGTGGCCACCGGGTCCACCTTGAGCGGGTCGGGGTTGTCTTTCAATGTGAGTGTCGGGCAGCCAGAGAGGCGGATGCAGGCATGGTCGCCGTTGCAGACATCTTCATCCACGCCGTATTTCACGCGCACCACGCGTTTGCCTTTTTTGAGCAGGCCGGCCAGCCAGGGCTTGATGCGGCGCTGGCGCTCCAGCTGGCATTCGCCCTCGGCAATGATGACCTTGAGCCCGTTAAAGTCGGTGGTGAAGGCTTCGTTGAGCGTCTGGCGCATCTCCTCCACATGGTAGGTGTGCACCGTGCGCAGCCACTGGATGCCCAGGCCCTGCAGGGTTTTTTCGATCGTGGTGTTGGTCTGCGTCAGGCTTTGCAGCTTGTCGGTCGCGTTGAACTTGGCGTCGTCACTTGGTGTCGAAATGATGTCCTGCGTGCCGGTGGCCGAGGTGTAGCCGTTCTTGAAGATCAGCAGCACCGCATCGTC
>NZ_JBDTTH010000173.1:0-3787 GCF_039930745.1 Polaromonas sp.
CCTTGCAGGCGTCTTTGGTGTAGTACTCGTCGCGGTAGATGAACATGATGATGTCGGCGTCCTGCTCGATGGCGCCGGACTCGCGCAGATCGCTCATCATGGGGCGCTTGTCGGTACGGGACTCGACGCCGCGGCTCAGCTGTGACAGGGCAATCACCGGGCACTGCAGCTCCTTGGCCAGCATCTTCAAGCCGCGCGATATTTCACCGACGGCGGTGGCGCGGTTTTCTTCGCTCATGCTGGAGGACACGCTCATGAGCTGCAAATAGTCAACCACGATCAAGCCCAGCTTGCCGCACTGGCGCGCCAGGCGCCGAGCATTGGCGCGCAGTTCGCTGACGGTCAGGCCCGGGGTTTCGTCGATGTGCAGGGAGATGTTGCGCAGCTTCTCGATGGCTTCAGTCAGGCGCGGCCACTCTTCGTCGGTCAGCGCGCCGGTGCGCAGATGGGTCTGGTCGATGCGGCCGATGGAGCCGACGATACGCACCGCCAATTGGGAGGCGCCCATCTCCATGGAGAACACGGCCACCGGCAGGCCTTCGTTGAGCGCCACGTGTTCGGCAATGTTGATGGCGAGGGCCGTATTGTGCGTAACGATGTAGTCATCGGTGACGTAAAGATGGCTGGGGTGGCTGACTGAAATGCATTGGCACGCTACTGCATTCCCCGCTTCAACTGAGGCGACTGTTAGCCTCTTTTGGCGAATCCACTGCTGCGGTACACGCGCCTTTTTCTCCGTAAGCAGCATCAAGGATTTGGGATCCGAGTGTGAGATATGACAAACATAAGCAGGCAAACCCTGCATCCGCATTCCGGCGGTATTGACGAAGTGCGGCTGCTTCTGCGAAATTGAACACCAGCCACCCAGCGAGCGAATCAGCAAGGCCACATCTGAGGCCAAACGTTTGCTAGCGGTAGACAAGCGTATGCTGCCCCATTTTTCTACCCATCCATCGGTGTCGATAAGGCCGCGCAGCAGATCCAGACGCGCCTGCTTGCTAGCATTCAAGTACATCTCAGGGATGAACTTCTGATCGCTGGGCAGTCCAGACAAGCCCAGTGCCTCCAGCGCCACGCGCAACGGGTTGGCAACCACACCTTGCACACCCTTCACACGACCACGATGGACTTGCACCAGGCGGTGGTCGTAATTACCAGCGTGAACAGTCTCCATACCTTCAGGCAGGCGGTCGCGCATCGTTTGAAGCGTCTGCTCGGACCCGGTTGAAAACCTGACGCTCCCCGTTCCGGTCAAGCCACCGTCACCCAGAAGGCTCCCCAGAACCCGCGGTTCAATAGGTAAAGGCTCTACGCTGCCAAAGTCGCCAGACACCGTGTCAATCCATAAGCGCGCCCGATAGCGAACCTTCGTCAGCATCTCTCGCAGCCGATCAGTGGAGACAATACGTGGTTCAGACCAATCCCGGTACATGACTCTCCACAGATGCTCGCCGCAACATTGCGTCGAGCGCCCATCCGAAAAAGTTACCGTGTAAGTTTGCTTAATACCCTGTGGAAAGAGTCCCGTCACCATAGACGCCTGACCATCCACGGAGGCGAGCGCATCACCCACTTCGAGATCGCCCATCAACTTCCACCCGCTGAGGGTTCGGATTTTTGCATCCAGCGGCTGGGCTTTCCCCATGGACGGCCGCGCCGCAAGAATCACCAGGTCGCCGGCCTGGAAACCCGAGGTCATCTTGTCGAGGTCGTAAAAGCCGGTGGGCACGCCGGTGACGTCGTTCGGGTTTTCCGACATTTCGGTCACGCGGTCCAGCAGGCTAACCACCAGCGTGTCCATGCTCTGGAAGCCCTGCTTCATGCGCGAGCCCTGCTCGCCGATTTTGAAGATTTTCTGCTCGGCCTCGTCCAGGATCATGGCCACGGCCTTACCCTGGGGGTTGAAGGCCTGGGTGGCAATCTCGTCGCTGGCGGCCACCAGCTTGCGCAGGATGGAACGCTCGCGCACGATCTCGGCATAGCGGCGAATGTTGCCGGCGCTGGGCACGTACTGGGCGAGCGAATTCAGGTACGCCAGGCCACCAACCTCTTCGGCCTTGCCCTGGTTTTGCAGGTGTTCGTACACGGTGATCACGTCGGCCGGTTTGGTGGCATTGATCAGCGCGCCCACGGCAGCATAGATCAGCTTGTGTTCGTAGCGGTAGAAATCCTCGTCCACCAGCAGGTCGCCGACGCGATCCCAGGCGCCGTTGTCCAGCAGCAAACCGCCCAGCACGCTGGACTCACCCTCGATCGAGTGCGGGGGAATGCGCAGTTGCGCGATCTGCCGGTCGGGGCTGTAGCGGGCGTCGTCAACAGTGGAAAGTACAGCGGACATGGGTTTCCTGGAAAAGTGCTAAATAGTACGCCGCCACAGCTAAAACGCGGTGGACAAAGTTGTGAATAAGTATGGGAAATACGGTGTAAATCGGCACTGGAGATGTGCACAACCGCGCCGACTCAGGGAGCCAAGAAAAAAGCCGCTCAGCGAGCGGCTTTTTCGGGAACCGCGAGGCTCTGCTTAAGCGGATTCGCCGTACACCGTGACGGTGATGTCCACGGCCACGTCGGTGTGCAGTGCAACGGTCACGGGATGGTCGCCAACAGTCTTCAAAGGACCGTTGGGCATGCGCACCTGGCCCTTGGCGACTGCGAAGCCCAGCTTGGTCAGTTCAGCGGAAATGTCGTGATTGGTCACAGAGCCAAACAGACGGCCGTCAACGCCGGCTTTTTGCGTGAGCTTGACGGTGGTTCCGCTGAGCTTTGCACCCTGGGCTTGTGATTCGGCCAGCTTGGCAGCAGCAGCTTTTTCAAGTTCGGCACGTTTGACTTCAAACTCCTTGATCGCCACAGCGGTTGCGCGGCGGGCGCGGCCGGAGGGGATCAGGAAGTTGCGTGCGTAACCGTCCTTGACCTTGACGACTTCACCCAGGTTGCCCAGGTTCACGACTTTGTCGAGCAGAATAATTTGCATGATCGTGTTCCTTACAGGCTGCGGTGCTGGTCGCTGTAAGGCAGCATCGCGAGGAAGCGAGCGCGCTTGACGGCGGTGTTGATCTGGCGCTGGAAAATCGCGCGCGTGCCGGTCAGGCGTGCGGGGATGATTTTTCCGTTTTCGGCAACGAAATCGCGCAGGGTGTCGATGTCTTTGTAGTCGATTTCTTCAACGCCAGCGGCTGTGAAGCGGCAAAAACGCTTGCGCTTGAACAGCAGGGATTGGGTATTGCGCTTGGGGCGCTTGTCTTTGTTGAAACGTTTTGGTCCGGGCATGATGGACTCCTTAAATAGGGTTCAGTACTTGTTCAGAAACTGGTTGAAAAGCTTGGATATGAAACACGACACTTTTGCTGCCTCGCGCATTGACCAGAAAACCGGTGAACCTGAAAGGTTTGCCTAAGGAGATCTGGCCGGTTTGTTCTGCCAGGGCACCAAAAGCCACCGCCTTCATTGTCAACTTGATCTGCCGGGTGGAACCTGCCTCCACCATTTCCGACTCGTGTTCGAGAACGAAGTTGGCAGCGGGGATTCCAGCGGGCGTGTAACGAAGAGGACTGGCCTCGGCGATACAAGCGGTCAATTCAACACGGTTCACTGCAGGTGTTTTGCGCAGCAGTGCGTCGTTCAACAGCATGGTGGCGTCTTACGACGCCGCATACTCCTGCTGCTGGGCCTTGCGGGCTTCTTCCCTCTCGACGTTGCGCATCATGAGGGACGGACCGGTTTCAGCCTTCTTCTTGACCACGGTCAGGTGGCGCAGCACGGCGTCGTTGAACTTGAACGCGTGTTC
>NZ_JBDTTH010000174.1:0-3716 GCF_039930745.1 Polaromonas sp.
ACCTTCATTGTTGTCTCCTAAAAATGTAAAACACACCTAACAAACCAAGCACCTCAGTAAACGACCTGACGACCCACAGCGCATCGGTATTTCGAGCATCTCGACCGAGCGATGCGCTCCCTCGGGAGGCAGCGCGGCGAACGAAGTGACAAGCGTGGGGGCTCTTCTCTTTTCAAGCAGGGGCCGCGGGTCCGGCTTTGCCGGCCCGCAGGCGCAGCGGCCCCCTCGGGGGGCAGCGCAGTACACGAAGTGACAAGCGTAGGGGTCATATTTCTAGTGCGGGAACGGCCAGAGCCGCATCTTCTGCTTGCCAACCGACCAGAGTTTGGCCAGCCCGTGCGGCTCGACGATCAGGAACCAGACGATCAGGCCGCCAAAAATCATCAGCTCGGCGTGCGACACGCCGGCGGTGGAAATCTCGATGCCGAACAGGCCGGCAAACACCGGCAGGAACTGGTTCAGCGCGATGGGCAGCACCACAATAAAGGCCGCGCCGAAGAAGCTGCCCATGATGGAGCCCAGGCCGCCGATGATGACCATGAACAGCAGGCGGAAGGACTGGTCCACCGAAAACGCTGCAGGTTCCCAGGCACCAAGGTAGACAAAGGCCCACAGCCCGCCGGCCACACCGATGATGAAGGAGCTGACGGCGAAGGCGCTGAGCTTGGCGTACATGGGCCGGATACCGATGACGGCGGCAGCCACATCCATGTCGCGGATGGCCATCCATTCGCGGCCTATCGCGCTACGGACCAGGTTCTTGGCCAGCAGGGCCATGACGGCCAGAATGCTGAGGCACAGCATGTAACGGCTCACCGAACTCTCGATGGGAAAACCAAACACCTGCAGATTGGACACCGACACGGAACCCGAGGGCGTGTCCAGCGTGAACCACTTGATGCGCAGGAACATCCAGTCGCTGAAGAATTGCGCAGCCAGCGTGGCCACGGCCAGGTACAGCCCCTTGACGCGCAGGCTGGGCAAGCCAAACAGGATGCCGAAGAAAGTTGCGCACAGGCCGCCCAGGATCAGCGCCGGAACCAGCGGCATGCCGGGGATACGGACAAAGAAGTTGTAAGCACCGTAGGCGCCGACCGCCATGAATGCACCGGAGCCCAGCGAGATCTGACCGCAGTAGCCCACCAGGATGTTCACACCCAGCGCGGCCAGCGACATGATCACGAACGGAATCAAAATGGCGCGAAACAGGTAGTCGCTGGCCAGCATGGGAACAGCGACGAAAGCCACCGCCAGCAGCAGCGCGATGGCAATGCGGTCCTGCAGGATCGGAAAGATCTGCTGATCCGCCCGGTAGCTCGTTTTGAATTGGCCGTTTTCTCTGTAAAACATATCAGTGCGACACCCTTGATTCGCGATGGAAGAAGTGCTGCGGAAGAGCGTTTCCCGTCCAGCATGAGCCGCGGGTCCGGCTCTGCCGGCCCGCAGGCGCAGCGCCCCCCTGGGGGGCAGCGCAGTACACGAAGTGACAAGCGTGGGGGCTCATACTCTATCGATTATTTTTTCACCGAACAGGCCTTGGGGCCGGAACAGCAGGAAGCCCAGGGCCAGCACGTAGGCAAACCAGATCTCGATGCCGCCCCCCACGAACGGGCCGAGGTAGACCTCGGAGAGTTTTTCGCCGACACCGATGATCAGGCCGCCAATGATGGCGCCTGGCACCGAGGTCAGGCCGCCCAGGATCACCACAGGCAAGGCCCGCAAAGCCACGGTGGCCAGTGAAAACTGCACGCCAAGCTTGCTGCCCCAGATCATGCCGGCCACCAGTGCCACCACGCCGGCCACGCACCAGACGATGACCCAGATCCGGTTCAGCGGAATGCCTATGGATTGCGCGGCCTGGTGGTCGTCGGCCACCGCGCGCAGAGCCCGGCCGGTGGCGGTTTTCTGGAAAAAGACGCTCAGCGCGGCGACCAGCACGGCAGCGATCAGCGCGGCGTACAGGTCTTCCTTGTTGATCAGGATGCCGCCCGGAAATACCGAGTCCAGCACGAAGACCGGGTCTTTCGGCATGCCGATGTCGATCTTGTAGATGTTGCTGCCGAAGATCGTCTGGCCCAAGCCTTCCATGAAGTAGGCAATGCCGAGGGTGGCCATCAGCAAGGTGGCGCCTTCCTGGTTGACCAGATGCCGCAGAACCAGGCGCTCTATGAACCAGGCCACGGCGAACATGATCACGGCGGCAATCACGAAGGCGGCGATGTTGGCGAGGATGGGGCTGTCAATGCCGGTCCACTCGGGGATCCATTGCGAGAAGCGGGCCATCGCGAGTGCGGCAAACAGCACCATCGAACCCTGCGCGAAATTGAATACGCCCGAGGCCTTGAAGATCAGCACAAAACCCAGTGCGACCAGCGAATACAACATGCCGGCCATCAGGCCGCCCAACAAGGTCTCAAGGAAGAATGCCATCAGATGCTCCAATTTCCAGCAGCGGCCGCAGAACCGGCTTTGCCGGGCTGCAAGCGGCGTCCCCTGCAAGGGGAGAGGCGGCTACGCGAAGCGAGTCCGCAACATGGGTGTGTCATATTCATTAATGACTCGTTCCGAGGTAGGCGCTGATCACGTCCGGGTTGTTGCGGACTTCGTCGGGTGTGCCATCGCCAATTTTTTTGCCGTAGTCGAGCACCACGACGCGGTCAGAAATATCCATGACCACGCCCATGTCGTGTTCGATCAGAACCACGGTGGTGCCGAACTCGTCATTGACATCGAGCACGAAGCGGCACATGTCCTGCTTTTCCTCGACGTTCATGCCGGCCATGGGTTCGTCAAGCAGCAGAACCTGCGGCTCCATCGCCAGCGCACGCCCCAGGTCCACGCGTTTTTGCAGGCCGTAGGGCAGCTGTCCGACCGGTGTCTTGCGGTAAGCCTGGATCTCCAGGAAGTCGATGATTTTTTCTACTGCTTCGCGGTGCCTGAACTCTTCCCGTTCTGCCGGGCCGATGCGAAGAGCCTGCATCAGCAGGTTGCTTTTGATCTTCAGGTTGCGCCCGGCCATGATGTTGTCGAGCACGCTCATGCCCTTGAACAGCGCCAGGTTCTGGAAGGTGCGCGCCACACCCATGACGGCCACCTGGTGGCTGTTCATGTGTTTGAAGGTCTGGCCGCGGAAGGTGATGGAGCCCTGCTGCGGCAAATACACACCGTTGATGCAGTTGAGCATGGAGCTTTTGCCGGCGCCATTGGGGCCGATGATGGCGCGGATTTCGTGCTCTTTCACATTGAAGGAAATGTCCGCCAGGGCCTTGACGCCACCGAAGCTCAGGGAGATGTTGTTGACGTCGAGGATGACGTCGCCGATCTTTTTCATGCTGCTGCCTTCACCGGTGCAAAGGTCTGTGCATCGCTGATCTTCAGCGTGGCGCTCACGCTACCGCTGCGTCCGTCTTCAAACTTGACGACGGTCTCAATGAACTGCTCGGCTTTGCCGCTGTACAGCGCGTCAACGAGGGGCTGGTATTTGTCTGCAATGAAGCCGCGGCGCACCTTGTTGGTCCGGGTCAGTTCGCCGTCGTCGGCATCAAGCTCCTTGTGCAGCACCAGGAAGCGGCTGATCTGCGAGCCGGCCAGGAGAGCGTCGGCGCTCAGATCGGCGTTGACTTTCTCGACACACTCATTGATCAGCTGATAGACCTCGGGTTTTTGCGCCAGGTCGGTGTAGCCGGCGTAGGGCAGGTTGCGCCGCTCGGCCCAGT
>NZ_JBDTTH010000175.1:0-3542 GCF_039930745.1 Polaromonas sp.
GGCGGTGCGCGTGGGGCTTGAGCATGGCGGCGTTTTTGTTGCCCAGTGCGAATTCGATACAGCGGTATTGCGCGCTCTGGAAACCGCTGGAGTTGGACAGGTAGGGCCGTATGGCGCTGTACTCGGGCGGCGTCATGGTGGCCAGCACATCCCAGGCGTGTACCAGCTGCTCCATGATCTTGCTGACGCGGGCCAGCATCTTGAAGGCGGCGCCGAGTTCGTCGCTCGCCACATTGGCAATGGCTGCGCGCAGTTCGTGCAGCATCAGTTTCATCCAGAGCTCGCTGGTCTGGTGCTGCACGATGAACAGCAGCTCATCGTGCGCAGGCGAGAGCGGCTTTTGGGCGCCGAGAATGGCGTCGAGTTGCAGGTAGTCGCCGTAACTCATGTCGCGGCTGAAATCGAGCTGGGCTTTTTCGTCGATGACGATTTTTTCGGGGGTGGTCATGATCAGGTCACCACGTGTTTCTGGTTGAACTCAGCGTTTTGCCATTCACCGGTCTCCAGCACCTGTTTCAGGTGCTCGACGGCGTGCCAGACGTCTTCAAAGCCGATGTACAGCGGGGTGAAACCGAAGCGCAGAATGTCTGGATGGCCTGCGCCATCACCGGCGCGGAAGTCGCCAATCACGCCGCGCGCAATCAGCGCCTGCGCGATGGCGTAGGCGCCTGAGTCACCGTCGCCGGGCCGCCCCAAGTCGGTGACGGCCCCCTCGGGGGGCAGCGACCCGCGAAGCGGCGGAGCGTGGGGGCCAAGGCTCCGCGTCAGACAAACCTGTGAACCGCGTTGTGTGTGCTCGCGCGGTGTGGCAAGGCCCAGGCCATGGCCGGCACATCGTTCTTCCACGAGAGCGATAAACAGGTCAGTCAGTGCCAGCGATTTGCTGCGCAGCGCGGCCATGCCGCCCAGGGAGGCGGCGGCGCCGAAGACGTCGAGCCCGCATTCCAGCGCGGCCAGGCTGAGCATGGGCTGGGTGCCGCACAGGTAGCGTGTGATACCGGGTGCGGGGCTGTAGCCGGGCGTGAATTCGAAGGGTGCGGCATGCCCCCACCAGCCTGAAAGTGGTTGCCGGAAACGGTCGGTATGCCGCGGGTGCACCCAGACAAAAGCCGGCGCGCCTGGACCACCGTTGAGGTATTTGTAGCCGCAGCCCACAGCAAAGTCGGCGTTGGCGCCCTGCAGATCCACGGGCACAGCACCCGCGCTGTGCGCCAGGTCCCACACCGCCAGAACCCCCGCCGCATGGGCTGCTTGCGTCAGCGCCGCCATGTCGTGCATGGCGCCGGTGCGGTAGTTGACGTGGGTCAGCATCAGCACGGCCACCTCTTGCGTCAAGGCGGCGTTGATTTCGTCGGGCTCGACCAGTTGCAGCGTGTAGCCGCGCTCGCGGCACAGGCTCTCGGCAATGTACAGGTCGGTCGGAAAGTTGCTGCGTTCGCTGATGACGGTTTTTCTGGATGGCGCGTCTTCGGCGGCCATGTTCAGCGCGGCACTCAGCACCTTGTAGAGGTTCACGGAGGTGCTGTCGGTGGCCACCACTTCGCCGGGGCCGGCGCCTACCAGTGTTGCAATCTTGTTGCCCAGACGCTGCGGCATGTGGAACCAGCCGGCGCTGTTCCAGGAGCGGATCAGGTCCTGGCCCCACTCGCGGGTGATGACATCGGCGATGCGGGGTGCTGCACTCTTCGGCAAGACGCCCAGGGAATTGCCGTCGAGGTAGATCACGCCTTCGGGCAGCACAAATTGGTCGCGCAGGGGGCGCAGGGAATCGCTGGCGTCGAGCGCGCGGCAGTCGGTCAAGGTGGTCATGGATTTCTCACAATGGCGTTGGCATCAGGAAGCTCGCGCAGTACTGCGCGAACGGGCGAGGCGTCGGCCCGGGTCAGTTTCAGAGGCAGGGCGATCAATTCATAGTCGCCGGCAGGCACATCGTCGAGCACCAGGTTTTCCAGCACCCGGAGGTCATGCTTGAGCAGCAGATGGTGGCTGGGCAGGTCCTGGCTGGTAGCGGGATCCACGCTGGGTGTGTCGATGCCGACCAACGCTATGTTTTTGCTAGCTAACAGCGCAAGCGTGGCGGGGGCTATGGCCGTAAATGATGCCCAGGACTGGCTGGCTACGGGTGAAGTGCGCAGCAGCACGCGGGGCGGCAAGTTTTCCAGCGCGTGGGCGATGTGTTCTGGCTGCACTAGCGGGCCGCAGTCCAGGCAATGGATGACGCGGCAGGTTCCCAGGTAAGGCAGCAAATCCACGAGCCCGATGGCCGGCGCGCCATTGGCGTAGTGCATGGGTGCGTCGGCATGTGCACCGGTGTGCGGCGAGAAGGTGAGGGTGTTGACGTTGACCGGGCAGCCGGGCGCCAGCGCAAAGTGCAGCTTCTGCGAGTAGGCGGCATCGCCCGGGAAAACGGCAGCGTGCTCGTCCACGGCGGGTGAAATATCCCATAGTTTCAGAGGCCTGGCCGCACCGTGGGCCGTGCGGGGAGGAGGGGCGCTGGAACTCATGCCACAAAGGTAGCACCGCTGTAAAACCCATGGTGTCGGTTATTTCCAACAGGTTTTCAAAATAGTTGAAACCTAAAGTAGTTGAGATGCGGTGCCCGTGCGGCACCAGCGCGGCCGGTGCAGCTCGGGCACAATTCGCAGGGTGCGGAGCCATGCGCTGGCGAGCCGCCATTTCATTCACATCAAGAGACAAAGGCACACCATGACATCGAACGGCAAGGTCGCACTCGTTACCGGCGCGGGTTCCGGCATAGGCAAGGCAGTGGCACTGGCGCTGCTGCGCGAGGGTTATCGCGTGGCCCTGGTCGGCCGGCGCGTCGAGGCGCTGGACGAAGTGGCCAAGGCGTCGGGCGGTGAAGGCGCGCTGGCGGTGCCTTGCGATGTCAGCCAGCCCGAGGCCGTGCGTGCCGCCTTCGACAAGGTACACGCCGCCTTTGGCCGGCTGGATCTGCTGTTCAACAACGCCGGGGTGGGCGCGCCGGCCGTGCCCATGGAAGAGCTGACTTTCGAGCAGTGGCAAAACGTCGTCAACATCAACCTGACTGGCTCCTTCCTCTGCGCGCAGCAGGCAATCCGTCTGATGAAAGCGCAGTCGCCGCAGGGCGGGCGCATCATCAACAACGGTTCCATCTCGGCGCACGCACCGCGCCCCAACTCGGCGCCCTACACCGCGACCAAACATGCGATCACCGGGCTCACCAAATCGATCTCCCTGGATTGCCGCAAGTACGACATTGCCTGCAGCCAGATCGACATCGGCAACGCCCAGACCGAGATGGCCGCGCGCATGGCCAAGGGTGTGATGCAGGCCAATGGCGAAATTGCGATCGAGCCGCTGATGGATGTGAACCATGTGGCTGATGCAGTGGTACACATGGCCGCTTTGCCGCTGTCCACCAATGTTCAGTTCATGACCATCATGGCGACGAAAATGCCGTTTGTGGGGCGGGGTTAGTCGTCACGCGTTGATCAGGCTGCGGGTGTGCCAGCAAGCCGGGGGTTGCCCGGCGGCAACTCACTTTTCTTTTGCGTCGCCAA
>NZ_JBDTTH010000176.1:0-3311 GCF_039930745.1 Polaromonas sp.
CCCGGTTCCGGCACGCGCTCCTCCATGGAAGAGCTGCTGGTGGCGATGGGCTGGAAGCTCGGCGATTTCTCCCTGGCCTCCGAGCTCAAGGCTGACGAACACGGCCCGGCGCTGTGCGACGGCAAGATCGATGGCTTCTTCTACGGCGTGGGGCATCCCTCGGCCAACATCCAGGATCCGACAACCACCTGCGGCGCCAAGCTGGTTTCGCTGACCGGCCCGGTGATTGACAAACTGGTGGCCGAGAAGCCCTACTACGCCAAGGTCACCATCCCGGGCGGCCTGTACCCGAACAACCCGCAGCCTACCCAGACCTACGGCGTGCTGGCAACCGTGGTGACGTCAAGCAAGACTTCGCCCGAGACGGTCTACCAGGTGACCAAGGCGCTGTTCGACAACTTCGACGAATTCAAGAAGCTGCACCCCGCGCTGGCCAACCTGAAGCCCGAAAACATGGTCAAGGACGGCCTGAGCGCGCCACTGCATGAAGGTGCCGCGCGTTACTACAAGGAAAAAGGCTGGATCAAGTAATCCGGCTGTCTGGCCAGCAGTGCGCTGTTCCGGCAGCGGCTGGCCGACCACACAGGGCGAAGCGGACTTCGCCTTTTTTTTTGAGAGATACGTGCAACGACATGTTGTGTTCCTGAAGGATCGCGATGGCAACCGATATCGAAAAAGCGCCTGAAGCGCTACAGCAACTGGTGGCCGATGTAGATACCGGTGGGCGCAAGCCGACAGGCCTGACAGCGGGAATCATTTTTTCGGTGGCGCTGGTCTGGGCGCTGTTCCAGTACTGGTACGCCTCGCCGCTGCCGTTTGCGCTGGGCTTTGGCATCCTCAACGACACGGAGGCGCGCGCTATCCATCTGGCATTTGCGCTGTTTCTCGCCTTTCTCGCCTGGCCCGCCTTCAAACGTTCGCCGCGTGACCGGGTGCCGGTGCTGGACTGGGTGATGGCGCTGGTGGCCGCTTTCGCCGGTGCCTACATCATGTTGTTCTACGCGCAGATTGCCACTCGACCTGGCCAGCCGACGACCATGGACATCGTGGTGGCCTGCGCCGGCATGGTGTTGCTGCTGGAAGCGACGCGTCGCGCGGTGGGCTGGCCGATGGCTGCCCTGGCCGTCATTTTTGTGGCTTACAGCATGCTCGGCCCGTGGTTGCCCGAGGTGCTGTCGCACCGCGGGGCCTCGCTGAATCGCCTGATGTCACACATGTGGCTGACCACCGAGGGGGTGTACGGCATCGCGCTGGGCGTGTCCGCCGGCACCATTTTTGTGTATGTGCTGTTCGGCGCCTTGCTGGACCGCGCGGGCGGCGGCAATTACATGATGCAGGTGAGTTTTGCAGCGCTGGGGCACCTGCGCGGCGGCCCGGCCAAGGTCGCGGTGGTGTCGTCGGCGCTCAACGGCATGATCTCGGGTTCGTCGGTGTCCAACGTGGTCTCAGGCGGCATTTTCACCATTCCGCTGATGAAGAAATCCGGTTATGGCGGCGTCAAGGCCGGGGCCATTGAAACCATGTCTTCGGTGGACGGGCAAATCATGCCGCCCGTCATGGGCGCTGCGGCTTTTCTGATGGTGGAGTACGTGGGCATTCCCTACACAGACATCGTGCGCCACGCCTTCCTGCCGGCCATCCTGTCCTATCTCGGCCTGTTCTACATCGTCCATCTGGAAGCGCTCAAGATGCACATGCAGCCGCTCATCCGGCGCGAACCCAAGCCGTGGCGCGACCGGGTGCTGCGCAACGCGCTGGGTATCTCCGGCAGCATCATCGTGATCGGCGCGCTGTATTACCTGTTCGAAGGCATCAAAGCCATGCTGGGTGGCGCCGCACCGTATGTCATCGCGCTGGCGGTGGCAGCGCTGTACGGCGTATGCCTGCACCAGGCCGCGCGCAGCCCGGATCTGGCGCAGGACATTGACATCGACAACCCGAAGGCGCTGGACACCTGGCCGACCGTGCGCGCCGGCCTGCATTTCCTGATTCCCATCGGAACCCTGATCTGGTGCCTGATGGTGGAAGAAATGTCGCCCGCCCTGGCCGCTTTCTGGGCCGTGACCATCCTGGTGGTGCTGATGATGACCCAGCGGCCGCTGATCGATGCCCTGCGCCGCACCCGCACGCCGGATGCCTGGCACGAAGGCTGGCGGTCCGTGGTCGATGGTTTTCACGATGGTTCCCGCAACATGATTGGCATCGGCGTGGCCACGGCGACGGCCGGCATCATCGTCGGCGGCATCACGCTGACGGGCCTGGGGCTGCGCATGACGGAGTTCGTTGAATTCGTGTCGCAGGGCAATGTCATGCTGATGCTGCTGTTCATTGCGTTTTCGTGCCTGGTGCTGGGGCTGGGCGTGCCGACCACCGCCAACTACGTACTGGTGGCCACGCTGATGGCGCCCGTGGTGGTGGATCTGGGCGCGCAATCGGGCCTGGTGATTCCGCTGATCGCGGTGCACCTGTTTGTCTTTTATTACGGGATCATGGGGGACATCACGCCCCCGGTGGGACTGGCCACCTTCGCGGCGGCCGCCATTTCCGGCGAGGACGCGATTGAAACCGGCATCCAGGGATCGATCTACGCCCTGCGCACCGTGATCCTGCCCTTCATCTGGATCTTCAATCCGCAGTTGCTGCTGATCGACGTGGGCGGTGCGTTTTCATTTTTCAGCGTGATCTCGGCCAGCATCCTGGCCACGCTGCTTTTTGCCGCGGTCACCATGAACTGGTTTCGCATCAAGAACCGTCTGTGGGAAACCCTGGCACTGCTGGTCGCGGTGATCCTGCTGTTCCGTCCGGATTTTTTCATGGACCAGATTACGCCGGAATACCGTGACGCCCGACCGGCAGAGGTGTTCGAGATCGCGCGCAATGTCGACAGCGGCGGCCGCGTGGTGATGGTCACGCGCGGCACCACGCTTGAAGGCCGCGAGATCGTCAAGACCGTGGCAGTGCAGCTCGGTGACAAGGGGCCCGAGGGCCGCAAGCGCCTGGCCGAGGCCGGTTTGCAACTGGTTCCGCTGGGCGATACCTTGCAGATCGGGCAGGCCAAGTTTGGGTCGCGTGCCGCCAAGGCGGGGGTGGAGCAGGGCTGGGACGTCAGCGCCATCAAGGTGCCGACGGACAGGCCGACCGCCCACTGGTTCTACCTGCCGGCGCTGGCGCTGGCGCTGCTGGTCTGGTGGTCGCAAGGCAGGCGCATGCGGGCAGGCGCCGGTTTATAAGACAAATAGGTCTCCAGCCCTTATCTGGCGGGCGCTACCAGCTATTAAAACAGGAGCATTTCAGTCGCTGGAGGCGCTCCA
>NZ_JBDTTH010000177.1:0-3207 GCF_039930745.1 Polaromonas sp.
GCGTCGATGCCGGCCTTGTGCAGCAACTGGCCAAGCAGCAGGCCGGAGGGGCCTGCACCAATGATGGCTACCTGGGTACGCATGTCTGTCTCCACTTCGTTTTTACGGAATAGCTAGCGTATTCGCCGCACTTGGCGACTGCCAGATGGCCAGGCGCGCGGTGCGCGATCTCCACGCCATTTGTGCGATGATCGCGCAATGAGCAGCCAGCCGACCCCTTCCGCGCCAACGAATGGCATCCTGCAGACCGGCAAGCCGATCGCCAAAGCCGACCTGATTGAAGGCATGGCCAAAGGCATGGCGGTGCTGGAGAGTTTTGATACGCAGCGCCAGCGCCTGAATGCCACGCTGGCGGCCGAGCGCGCCGGCATCACACGTGCCGCCGCGCGCCGTCACCTGTTGACATTGGCGCACCTGGGTTATTTGGAAACCGACGGCAGCTATTACTGGCTGGCACCCAAGGTGTTGCGCTTTTCGGGCAGCTACCTGGCGTCGGCGCGTTTGCCGCGCGCGGTACAGCCGACGCTGAACCGCCTGGCGGCGCAGACCCAGGAGTCATTTTCAGCCGGCGTGCTGGACGGCGACGAGGTGGTGGTCATTGGGCGCAGCGGATATGAGTGGAAAAGTGGTGCGGACGGTGCTGTGCGCATATTGGCCTACGGCTTGCACTTGGGCGCGCGGCTGCCGGCCCATGCCACGTCCACCGGGCGGGTGCTGCTGGCAGCCAAGCCCAAAACCGCGCTGGCGCAATGGCTCAAGGCCCGTACATTGCCGCGCCTGACCACGCGCACCATCATCGACATCAAGCAGTTCCGGGCGGTCATTGAGCAGGTGCGCTCGGACGACTTCTGCCTGGCGGCGGAAGAGCATGAGCTTGGCGTGCATGCGCTGGCGGTGCCGCTGCGCAACATGCAGGGCAAGACGGTGGCAGCGCTGAATGTGGTGGCGTCGCCGCAGCGGCTTTCGGCGCAGGTGATGCAGCGCGACTTGCTGCCGTTGCTGTTCGATGCGGCGAGGGAACTGCGGCCGTTGATGTAGCCTGGGGGAGGGTTGATTTCAACGTCCCGGCAGGGACTTTCCCGCCGCTGCCCCATAAAATGCACCCATGGAAGCCAAAACAAAAAAAAGCGAACTGACGCGCAGTGCCATCATCGAAGCTGGCCTGGAGATGGCCATCAGTCACGGCTTTGGCGCAGTCACGGTTCCCAGCCTGGCCGAAAAACTTCAGCTGTCCAACAGTGGCGTTTTTTCACGCATCGGCTCCATCGAAGCACTGCGTACCGCGCTGGTGGAGGAGTACACCAAGCGCTTTCTCGGAGAGATCTTTTTTCCGGCGATGGAACAACCTCGCGGTATCGACAGGCTCAATGCCATGGTTGAACGCTGGATCCATAAAATCTGCAGCAGCAGCGGCAACAACGTGACGCTTTTTGAGGTCACGGCATTTTCCAATGAACCGGCAGCGCAGAGCCTGCGTGGAACCATTCTCACCAACGTGCGGGCCTGGCGCAGCGCGATGGAATACACGATCCAGCAAGGCATGGAGAAGGGCCAGTTCCGGGATGATGCGGATGCCTCGGCGCTGCTCTTTGAGATTCACTGCCTGGTGGTTGGGGTGCTCTACGAATACCGGGTCCTGGATGATCCGAGTTCGGCGGAAAAGGCCATCTGCGCCTACCGCGCCCTGATCGAACGCTTCAAGAGGCCGGTGGCATCAGCGTGATTTGCCGGCACCCGGTGGGATATCGCAAACCGGCAAAGAGGCGGCGCCGAGCATTTTCTGTTCAAGGCGCCGCTGGCAGACTTCCGTCACCCAGTCTCTGGTAGCCCGCTGCGGCGAGCCGACGAGACGGCCCCTGCTGTCCTGGCTGACCAGCACCCGCGCTTCCAGGTACGGCGTCATCTCGTCGGCGACCCAGTCGAAAAAACCGGAGGGGACTTTGCCGTGATGCTTCCTGACAATCGCCGCGACGAGTTCGTCAAGGACGTCGACAGCTGCCAGGACGGGGTCGCTGGATGGCGCCGGAAAAATCCTCGGCCTGCGGCTTGGCGCCGCGCGCTGGCGCGTAGGGGGCAGCGCTGGCCGGGGCCGGGCCTGGTTCGCAAGCACGCTGGAGGCGGCCATGGCAGGGCTCAGGAGAGGACCCGGCCGTCGCCGGACATGATGCCCAGGTCCACAAACTTCGAGGCGACACGAGCCGTCGTGTTGCTGTAATCGATCTGAAAACCACCGAGGTCGAAATTGCGAATCCCGGCGATGGCCTGGCGCAGCTTCTCCCGGTCGGCGCCTTTTCCGGCGCGCTGAAGCGCTTCGGCCATGACACGCATGTCGATATAGCCTTCCAGGCTGCCGGTGGTAAAGCGCTCCAGGCCGGTGGCGCGCATCGCGGCCTGGTATTCGCGGACGAGCTGGTGCTTGGATCGGTTGGGCTCGGGAAACACCATGGTGATGGCGACCCCGCGGGCGCTGCTGCCCAGCTTGGCAATGCCTTCCTGGGTGAAAGTCGGGCTGATGCCGGCAATCGGCATGCTTGGTGAGGCCTTGCGCAAGGCTGCCACCAGCCCGGTGGTGGAACCACCGGCGGTGCCGAGCACCACGGCGGATGGATTCATGCCCACGATCTGGGCGACCACGGCGTCGAGATTCTTGCCGTCCACCGCCAGTGCGGACGAGCCCAGAACCGACACCCCCGCGGCCTTGAGCAGCGTCATGGTCTCTTCCGACACTTCCTTGCCATAGGGGTTGTCGGTGTAGACCACGGCCAGGTTCTTGATGCCCATGGAAGCTACGTTTTGCACCAGACGCTGGATTTCATCGCTGTAGCTGGCCCGGATGTGAAACACATGGCGCAGGCCATTCTTGCGAAGGCTGCTGGCGCCGGTCAGGGGCGCGAGGTGGACCAGCCCGGCGGATTCGATCAGCGGTGTGATGGCCGCGTTGTTGGCTGTACCGAGGCAAGCCATCAGGCCAATCACCTGTGGATTGGCTGCGAGTACCTTGATGTTCTCCACACTGCGTGTCGGCACGTAGGCGTCGTCCAGCACTTCCATATGGATGGGGCGGTCGTGCACGCCACCTTTGGAATTGATCTGCTCCAGAGCCGCCTTGACACCTTTTTGATTCTCAACACCGAAGCCGCCCAGCGGGCCCGTCATGGCCGCGGTACTGCCAATGAGCCAGGCATTATTCGCAATAGCATGCGAAAT
>NZ_JBDTTH010000178.1:0-3141 GCF_039930745.1 Polaromonas sp.
TGCTGGCCGAATAACCATGGGTGTCGGGCCGCTGCGCGACCTCGGTGAGCTTGGCGACGATGTGTGCCGGCGTGGCCCCATCGGGGTTGCCCATGCTCATGTCGATGACGTCCTCGCCGCGCCGGCGCGCCGCAAGTTTCAGCTCGGCCGTGATGTTGAAAACGTAGGGAGGAAGGCGGTCAATGCGCGCAAAGCGGCGCTTGCCTGAAGAAGAGGCGGACATAGAAACTTTCACGTAAGCGCCCGGAACCGTCCGAGCGACGTGGCTGGCAATGGGGCCAGCCGATGACATGGTAACCGACCGAATCCCGCCTGCCCAGCCGCCGCTCCTTCAATGGTCTACCATTCGGCGCTTGATGACCGGCCAGGCCGGAGCACTAAAAACAGAGGGAAGCATGCGCGCGGCAATGACCACTACTGAAACCTATTTGATCGCCATGGCGATCATCTTCACGGTTCCCTACCTGATCTGGCGGGTTTTCAAGACCGACTACTACGCCCCGCTGGTGGTGGTGCAGATCATCACCGGCATCCTGCTCGGCCCGGGAATCCTGGGCAAGGTCTACCCCGACTATTACGCCTTCGTCTTCAGCGCACCGGTCGTGCAGTCGCTAAACGGCATTGCCTGGTGGGCCGTGATGGTGTTTGTGTGGATCGCCGGCATTGAACTGGACCTGAAAAAAACCTGGACCCACCGGCGCGAAAGCGGCATCACGGCCAGCCTGGCGCTCGGCACACCTCTCATTTTCGGCTGCGGGGTGGCCGCGTGCATGCTGATGCAGGAAGGCTGGCTAGGCGCCCAGGGCATGCGCTGGCAATTCGTGCTGGGCGTGGGGATGGCCTGCGCCGTCACCGCCCTCCCCGTCCTGATTTTGCTGATGGACAAGCTAGTCATCTTGCGCGAGCCCCTCGGCCAGCGCATGTTGCGCTACGCCAGCCTCGACGACATCGCAATCTGGGGGGTGCTGGCGCTGATCCTGCTGGACTGGGAGCGGGTCGGCACGCAGGTCGGCTTCCTGGCGGTATTTGCGGTCCTGAGCCCGGCCTTCCGCAAACTCATGGTGTGGCTGCCCGAGCGTGACCGCTGGTACGCCGCGTTGATCTGCCTCATCGTCAGTGCTTTCGGCGCGGAATGGGCCGGCCTGGACTACATCGTGGGCGCTTTTCTGGCAGGCGCCATCATGGACAGCGATTGGTTCGACCAGGAACACATGGACCTGCTGCGGCACCACGTGTTGCTGGTGATGATGCCGGTGTTTTTCCTGAGCGCGGGGCTGCGCACCAACTGGTCGGTAGGCGGCGAAGCCGTATTTATAGCCGCGGCCGCTTTGCTCGTGGTGTCGGTGGCCGGCAAGCTGGCCGGAATGCACATCGCCGGCAAGATGCTGAAGTGGGCCCCCGGCGAGAGCTCCATCATTGGCTGGCTGCTTCAGACCAAAGGGTTGATCATGATCATCTTTGTCAACATCCTGCTCGACAAAAAAATCATCACGCACGAAACCTTTACCGCCCTGCTGCTGATGGCCATTGCCAGCACCATGCTGACGGTGCCGATGGTGGCCCCCAAGCTTCAGCGCATGAAGGAAATCATTTTTCGCCTGAAGTGACCGGCTTGCCGGTAGCGGGCAACGGCCGACACCGGGCCAGCAGGAATTCCAGCGCCAAGACCAGCAGGAACCCAACGGCATACGCCAGAACATCCATCCAGTCGGCCACCGAGCCCAGCACAATTTTCAGCACCCGGTTCTGAACGTGCCAGGCATTGACGGCCGCGACATACTGGGCAAGCTCGACCAGGCAACCCACCGCAAACGCCACCAGTGCCAGGCCACGGGGGTTGGCCTTTATCACGGTCTTGAGCACAAAGTACACCCACACAACCGCCAGCACGTCGCCGACAAACCCTCGCAGCCAGCGGTGGTGCGACCACACGGTCGCGATCAGCACTTCGATGATAAAAATCAGGACAGCCCACAGCGCCGCCTCGGCATCAAACCGCAGCCTCACGCGGGGAACGGTGGGCTCAGTCCGGTACATGGATGCGTTCCTTCACATGCTTGAGGTTGGCCACGATGGTGAAGGTCATGACCACCAGCAGCGACCAGGCGCTCCATTTGCCGACATGCACGGCAGACCAGCCACCGAGCTGGTTGGGATAGTGCCAGAGGCTGAAAAACGTGCTGATGTTTTCAGCCACCCAGATAAAGAACCCGATCAACAAAAAGGCCAGCAGCAAGGGCATGCTCCGGTCCCGGTCATAGGGCCGGAAGGTCACCGAGGACCTGGCATACAAGCCGGCCAGGCAGGCCGCGATGTACCAGCGGTAGTCGCCCCAGAAATGGTGCGTGAAAAAATTTCCGTAGATCAACAGTGCAATCACCGCGGCCATCCAGTAAGGCGGGTGATGCCGGATGCGCAGGTCAAACAATCGCCACGCCTGGATGATGTAGCTGCCGACCGCCGCATACATAAAGCCCGAAAACAGCGGCACGCCAAACAGCTTGGTATAGGCAAAGTCCGGGTAACTCCAGGACTGGATGGATCCTGACGTCTTGAAAACCTCCAGCGCAAACCCCACCAGGTGAAAGAGGCAGATGGCCTTGAGCTCATCCAACGTTTCCAGCTTGGCCAGCACCATCCAGCCTTGGATGAGCAGCGCAATCAGGAGCAACAGGTCATAGCGCGGAACACCCGCCACACCGGCCCGCGGCACAAGAAACACCGCCGCAAAGAACAGCCCGGCAAACAGGCAGGCCCTCGCCTCCTTCAGACCGAAATAACCGAACTCCACCAGAAAGCGGCGAAACCCCGACAGCCCCACGTGAGTTTTCGTCTGAATAAGCCAGTTGTCCAACGCCAGCAAAGCCATCGGCATGCACCTTTTTTTGTGATTGTTTTTGCCGGCTGGTTGCGCTTCGGAGCAGTGGACTCCCCGGCGCTAACCGCTTCAGCGACCGCTGCGATTCTACGTTCGCGGCAGGGGTACAAACGTCGTCACGCTTGCAGACACACAAAAGCCCGGATGAACCGGGCTTTGACTAAAGCGGGTGACGGACAGTCTAGATTGCCACCAGCTGCCGCACCTTGTTGGCTTCCATGTCCTTGCCCTGGCCGCGCGCGATGAACTCGCCGCGCTCCATG